>CBFHSD010000007.1:0-70108 GCA_965658375.1 Salibacteraceae bacterium | reverse complement strand
CCCACTTTTTATTTAATTTAAAACATTGATATTCAATTAGTTATGCATGTGGTTCGAATCCTCTCATCCCGACTTGATAATCAAAGAGTTATAGAATTTATTTCTGTAACTCTTTTCTATTTGCACAAAATTTGCACAAAACAAGTTGCTATTTTAGTACCGCTTTCATGAATTTGGCAATAAACCTAAAATCAATGTGAAAGCATTTTTCGACATACATTCTTCTTTAAACGATCTAAGAGTAGTTTGATTTGGAAGAAAAAGGATCTAAATGAAAATAATAGCTTTCATATACCGAGTGAAAAAAATAGTGAGGTAAGGTCTTAGAATCTATCTATGAGATGAACTCAGTTTAAAGTTTACTGGGATTATACGATTTAAAAAGCCTCAAAAGAATCGATTTTATTTCCTTCTGAAATTCAACTGGTGCACCGGTATCACCATCAATGCAACAAGCCCCTTTGCAAGCTGCTAAATCGCAAACAAAGTGTGTCGTAAACAACTCTTCTGATAATAAGACACCCTCTACTTGAATCATTTATTAAAAGTACATTTTACTCTTAAATTGGAAGAATAATCCTGAGTCAAGACGTTATAGTTTTGCGAGTAGTTGGAGTTATTAACAAAATCTTTGTGAAGAGCAGTATTAAACAATAAAGCTTTGTTAATGAACAACTTATTTAGTTTAACTATGTATAAATAGTATGTAATTTTGTCATTTTTTGGATATTTGGAATCCCACTTAACTGTCCAAAATCTTAAAGAGATAGACTAATTTTACTATATTTGATAACAAACTTTTTATAATTTAAAAACAATTAAAATGAAAAAGAAATTACTACTTATTGCAGCTCTCTTCACTGCTGGGCTATCATTTGCTCAAGAAGGATTAACTTCAAAAAAAGGTGTTCCAATCTTACCAGAAGCAGGCGACTGGGCACTCGGCTTTGATGCGTCAAGTTTATTGAACTACGGGGGTAATATGTTAAACGGAAACACTGATAATAGCCTTTCTTCAATAGGAGACGTTAACGCAAACACAATTTACGGGAAGAAATTTATTGATTCCAATACTGCGTACAGAGCTATGTTAAGATTAGGATTCGGAACTAATACAAATACAACTTACGTTGAAGACCTAACAGATCCTGATGCAACTGTAGAAAATGACACTACAATGAGTTCATTTAACATTACTATTGGTGGTGGAAAAGAGTTTAGAAGAGGAAAAGGGAGATTGCAAGGAGTATACGGTCCTATGGCTTCCATTTCATTTGGAAGTTCGAAACAGGTGCATGAGTTTGGTAATGACTTATCAAATACTAACAGTGCTGCAAGAATTACTGAAGCCAAAGATGGATCTACTTTTGCACTGGCTGTAGGTGGTTTTGCAGGAGTTGAGTATTTCTTTGCTCCTAAAATGTCATTAGGTGCTGAGATTGGATGGAACATTCAATTAAGTAGCACAGGAGATGGAGAAGTTACAACGGAACAATGGACTGGCAGTGAATCCGAATCAATTTCAGAGGAAAGTGCAGGTAACAGTTCTTTCAGCTTTGATACAAGACCTAATGCAAACATTACTTTGAATTTTCACTTTTAAGAATTAGAATTTAAATAGGAAAGCCTCGACTTTGGTCGGGGTTTTTTATGCGCTAAAGATTCTTAACCAAGCGTTCAAAAAGTTATTTTTGCGCCATGGCAAATCAAGAAGAAAATCTTAAAAGCATTATCGGTCATGCAAAAGAGTATGGCTTTGTTTTTCCATCATCTGAAATTTACGACTGGCGAGTTCATAGTTCCGTGTAAAACCAGTTTTGAATGTTTCGATTTTCTGTTCGAAGTTGGTGATGTTGATGTTTTTGTTTCGAATGACGCTCAGCTCTTGCTTGTATTGCAATGAATTGAGAGCGGTATTCCGCAGGAGTGTAATTATTGGGTAAAGAACTGAGGCCTGATGACGTACATTTTTTCATACTTCTATGATATGTCTACAATACCCTGATTGTAGGGCTCGTTTTCTGATTCTAAGAGACTCAACAAAACAGCATATTCACATTTCTTTTCATTGCGGTCTTTGTCGAGTTCCTTCAGATGAAATCTTCATTCTTCTTTTTAGTTGAAGTTTGATCACTTTCATTTTCATTTCAAACATGATGGAGACAATCTCGTTTCCATGTTCGTCTAACTCCTTAAAAATGAATAATTAGAAAGTGATGAAACACCTACTCTTCATATTGTTAGTAATACCTCTATCATATTATTCACAAATGGGGTATTCCGTAAAGTATGCAAACCAATCTAATGTTAAGGTATAGATGGTAGAAAATAAGAGTCAATGTGATTTAAAGGTGTTCAAAGTTAATTACACCCAGTCAATCAGGTCAGAAGGTTTTGTTTGTGAAATACTAGAACCAGACAGGTTGGAGAGACGAATCCGAACAACATTTGATTGACTAGGTAACCACCCTCTTCAAAGATCCATTCAAACCATCTATTTTCATTACATTCACTCTCAGACCGATTTCTAAAGCGCTGCCTACTTGGCAGCCATGCCAATAATTGATGACTCTTTGGATGTTGAAGAACATACATCGATACAAATTGTAACCGTGTGAAATAAAACTACCTCAAAATCTAATTCCTATTGGCACAAACAAATCATTTGAATTTCTTTAATTACATTTGGATTAACTTAAAAATCCAATTTCTATGAGAAAATTACTTTTAGCCAGTCTTTCAGGCATTCTTTTGCTATCATCTTGCTCTGTTAGTAAAGAACATTCATACCGAGTAGCAGAGGACTTTAATTCTAAAGCTACTAAAATTAGTAGATCAAACTTTTCAGTGGAGCAGACTTACGTTGCTGACCTTGATATCGATTTGGAGAAATCTATAGAAGGTAGCTCGTCTATGTCACACAGTGCAAAAGAAGATGCAAAAAATGAAGCTTACTACAATGCCATTACCCGTAATAATGTACATGTGCTTGTAGATCCAATTTATAGCGTAACACAAAACGGAGATAAATGGACTGCCATTGTTTCAGGTTTTGGTGCGAGATATACAAACGTGCGTCCTAGTTCTGATTCTGCAGGTAACGCTGTTGATGGATGTGTTGTAGAACACATAGAAAACTTGGAACGCTTCTCAAAAATTAAGGGAATACAAGAAGGGTTGATCAACTCTTCTTATTTGGTAGATTCTCGAGATGGCTGTTGTGATGGGAAATCCGAAGGCAAGTTTGGCGAATCGCACTTAATTCATGCAAGTGAAACTAAAGGGTCTTTAGTAGACGAATATTTGAAACTTGTTACATTGTGTAACAATCCGGCAGCGCTAAATGACTGTGCTGAGTCTACAAACGACAGTTCTGCCAAGAAGGGTTGGTCCCTCCGGAAGAAATAAGATGTTAGAAAAACAACCACTGGCATGCGAATGTAAGTGGTTGTTTTTACCGATTGATTTGTTTACCGACAAAAACAACGAAATTGAAGCTAGTTCAACGTATTTTATTTCTCATTACTCTTTTCTCGTCACCTGTTCTGCTTGCTCAGAACAAGGTATCGAAAGGGTATTTCGATCATAATAGGAAAACGGAAAAAGTAACCTACAAAGAACATGTTGAGCGCGCAACACAATATGCTGACAGTTTAAATAGTACTAAGTCTGAAACTTTAAAGCACAGAAACGTCATTGTAGCAGAGTTTCTAGCAAAAGAAGATCGTTCTGGGCAGGTAATTCGCACTAGAGAGTCTGAACGTGAGAGCTTTTTGGAAAAGCATTCTCGCGAAGAAGTTGTTGCTACAGAAGTAAGGACTGATAGTGAAATGAAGGATTCGAAGGATGCTCCATCCATTCAAACTGATTTAGTGGTAAATGAGAAGACTAAATTGATTGCTGAGGACTCATTAACCATAAACGAATCTTTAGAAGAATTACAAACCGTAACAAAAACCCCCGTCCAGCAACAGTTCACTTCAGAAGGAATCGTTGAGTCTGAACCAAAAACTGTGGAAGAAAAAATTTTGTCCCCATCAAAAACAGATACCAAGACTCAACCAACAGAACGTTTAACCATGGAAAATGGTACCACTACTTTTCTTTTGCAGTTTGCTGTACTATCTGAAAGAAAAAATCCATCAAAGGTAGCCCGCTCTTTGGGACTTCCGAATAACGTAAACTTAATGATTCGCCCCAAAGGGCAGTTATTTACATACGTAACAGAAGCCTTTCGCTCCTTTGAAGAGGCTAATACAAAAGCTGCAGAAATTCATAAAAAGTGCGGGGCAGACGTAGCTGTAGTTGATGATCAATTGAATAACGTGAAATATTATTCCAAAACAGCGAATAACATCAACGATTCTGAGAACATCCAAGGTATTTACCTACAGGTTGCCTTTTTGCGAAATAAAATTTCTTTGAACGAATTTCAAAAGCGAGAAAGTAGGCTTCATTCACAAAATGTTTCAATCATCAAGGTAGATACAGGATATAAATATGTCTTAGGTCCTTTTAGAGATGGGGCATCTGCAAAAACTAAACAAGCAGAACTTAAAGTTCTGGGTGTAGAATCCTACTATTACATTCATCAATGATGGATAGCGGATATTGTGCATTTTTAATGTGCATTTTAATCCAGGCTCTTTCGCGAGAAGAACAAAGATGTTAGTATTTCACTGAAAATTGATGAGACAGCTTATTGCAGAAGAAAATAGGTTCACTGAAAATGGTAACGACAACTCCTGTTCGTTTTTGAAATAGCAGATTTGATCTTTAACGGAAAAAAACCTAAACGTAGGACTCTAAGACTTTATCTTGCCCGCATGATTAAGTTGGATTTTTATCCTTACAAATCCAAAGAAGGTGCGGTAGAGATGGTTATTATGTTAATCATGTAAGAAGAAGAGCGATGAGCTTTTTCATGGGACTGGTTTCTGATTTTTGACAGTATACAAGTTTAGGTTGATGAAGGGAAGTGGCAATTTTGGAAATAAGGTTCACTCACTTTTCATGCTGTCAACAATAGTTCGAGCCGGAAGCTGAAATTTTGTCCTTTTATACCATACTCTTTCAAGAAGTTAAATGTTATTGGGTGTTAGTGTAAGATGAATAGGATCAGAACTATTCCATACTTAAGGTGCCAATTCATAGGGTGCATTTTCGACATTTACCTTATTTTGCAGTAAGCTTCAAATCTCACTTCATGCAAACACGCTACCGTATTTCTTCTCTTCTCTTTCTATTCCTCACTCTATTTCAGGTTAATGCTCAATCTTGTGAGGAACGCTTCACCAAGATTAAGAACCAGCCGGCCATACTTTCCTCAATGAAGGTTCAGATTTTGAGGCGTAAACAATTAAAAGATCATGATGAACTAGTAGATGAACTGAAAGTCCAGTTGAAAAGGGAGATGGCTGAGCAAATTTCAATCAAAGTGAACACCCAAACCGACTTGCGAGTGCTCGAGAGTCAAAGCGGTTTCACCTCTAATTTTGCAAGCAGAGAGCTCATAGAATCAAATGTTGTTTTGTCTACTGCTAAATTTGAAAAATGCATCGATGAAGAGAATAAAAAGCTTTTCTTAATGATGCATATCAATCGCGTGTCAGCGTCTAATGCGCTTATAAAACAGGCCGAATCTAAACTTCAAGTGCTTAATAACCGTATAAGAATTGTAACACAAGAAGGTGATAGTGGTATTTATGATTATATAAGTATCAAAGAGCGTTTTAAAATGATTGAGAATCACCTCAACAACGCGCGATATTTAGATCCTAATGTCAACGATGAAAAAGCTATCCAACTGATTCAAGAATACCATTCTTTGCTCCAAACTTTGCGTTCGCAGCCAAATGATAATAAATATTCAAGGGCTTTTTTTGAAATCAACAATCATCTCAAATCAGATAAATTTGTGATTGCTTTAGAGCTTCTCTCAGAACTAAAGGCTCAATTTCCGCAAAAAAAAGAATTGAATGAGTTGGAGTCTGAAATTTTGAATGATTACCGTAAAAAAATGGAAGAAGTCATCGCTTTTTCACAGGCATCTAGTGAGTATGTACTCGTTATGAATGAATTGAAAAATTATTGCAACTATGGCGATTGTGCAGAGAAAGAAGAAAAGTTGTTGAAAGATCTTGGAGAGAAATGCTTTGATGCTGAGTTGACTATATTTTACGGACAACTCAAGCTTTCAAATGAGTTGCAAGCGAGTTACAGCTTGGCATCACTTAGAGAGTATGCGGTGTTTGAACCAAAAAAGTTTGCCAAAGCACAAAACGATTTCAAAGAATTTCAAATTTCTAAAGCGATTCTTGAAGTTGAAAACGATTTGAATAATAAGCTTTTTCAAACGGCTTATTATGATTCGAAGAGTCTCAGGGTTAGCTACGGATTAAACCACAAAGAAATAAATCGATTGATTGATAAAACATCAACTAGACTGTATCATTCAGAGGTTAAGAAGAAGAAAAGAACGCGCAGAAACCTATTTTCGGTTGCGATAGGAGTAGAATCATCCACTGCTCATTTCAATGAAATGACACCATTGCTGAAGATTGAGAACTACAATGTTTCATTGATGTACAGCGCTGGAGTTTATAAGAAGTTCAACTACCCAGCATACTATCCAGGAGACTATCCTAAGAAGACCGATTATATAGGAATAAAAGCCAGATTCATGCCTTATGGCCTTCGTTATTCTGTGAGTGATTTTGCTAGTATACAAACACAATCACGCTCTGATTATCGCTTAGATGTTTTAATTGATGGGAGTATTTTACGCGGTTTCCACTATGCAGTAGGTGTGGGTGTTGATGATGCAGTTTTTACTGATGACCCGAAATACCTGGCGGAATTTGGTTTAAAAATCCCTTTTGGGCCAGTGTCTATGCAAATGAATTGCACGGGTTTGTATTGGAATGATGAATTGTTATTTGGGGCGCATGCTGGTCTTTTCTTGAACCTAGATGTTATCCGGAAATTCAATAGAAAGGACAAAGATGCTATTCGCAATGTTTATGATTTGAAATAGAGACCGTCATTTCTCGTGTTGCCAACAATAGTTAGAACCAGTTTTTGAATCTCGTTTGCACTGTGTGCCTTTTAGTGTGATCGCCATGCATCTGCTTGGTTCTGTGGCAGAAGGTTGAAGGTTTTGGGATTGATGCAGGTGGCAGTAGCCTATAGGATCTTTGGTTTTGTTGCGACAGCGATGGCCTGAGCTTTTAGATATTCCTAGACACTGAACTGCTGGCGATGATGTTGAACGAGCGCTGCTTCTGGTATAATTAGAACTGGAGTTGAAATCCCATTGCCCTGCATTGTTGTCCTTTTCCAATGCTGCTTCTAAGCTATCTGCCAATTGAGGGAAAAAGTCGATCCCTGTTTTAAGTTCCACTTCATCTACCGATACACCATATTCTTTTGTAGAAAGCGAGAGTTTTTGATTAGGCATGAGAAAAGCAACCATACTTTCTAATTTTGGAGCATAAATGACTTTGTAATAATAATCAGGAACCGCCACGCTATTTCCTCCAATAGCAGGTAAGTCACTGCTTAACACTGGCCCTGTTACCACATAAATGCTGTCATTGGCTACCGCCCAATTTCTCACCTGACTTTCCAATTTCTTCCATCCCCCACGATTAAAGGAAGGATCTTGTGGCGACATGTTGGAATAGTAAAACGACTCTGACATAGCGGTGGCGCTGTGTGTCATATCTCCAGCTGGGGCCAAGTGCCCACGGTCATAGCCAGATTTGTAATAATCTTTTTTGGAGGCAGAACCTGTCTTTACAAAAGGGTCTGGCCTAAAATCATCTGTGCGACTGTAAGGCCCCTGAACCATTTTTGAGGTGAGCACATAATACACCCATTCTGCTTGCTCGTGTTGTTCTGAGTATGAAAGAGAGTAGTAGGAGTGAGAAATAATTACTTGAATTTCATTACTAGGAATATACTCTTGGGCACTCCCCATAGTGCAACTGACTACAAGAATTAAAATGGATAAAAATCTAATCATATTATCTACACATATTAAAACTACTCTTTACTCTCAATTGAAAACGAATGTATTGTTTTCTACCTTATGTGCAAATAGACAATAAGCCACAATATATCGAATTTCATTACATGTGTAAACCATTGTATTGTAGTGAGTTAACTCGATATTTTGTTAACGGTTAAAATCGTACCTTTCACTCTTTGCAAATGATCGAATTGAAAACATAATTGTATTCTACTATGAAAATAGCTTTTACTTCTTTGCTCTCGTTGAGCTTTCTTGTTGGAACGGCACAAGTGGTTCCTGTAGATTTTGAACCCAATGGAAATGGGGCCAATTGGTCTTGGACAGTCTTTGAAAACGATGCCAATCCAGCAGTGAAAATTGTACAAAATCCTGATGTGTATGGCTACAATGCCTCAGAAACAGTGGCTAAATTCACTGCACTACAAGCAGGAATGCCATTTGCAGGTTGCGAGACTTTGCACGGAGCAGACATTGGAACCTTTACCATAGACAATACCAATTCAATCATTCGTATTACGGTTTGGAAATCGGTAATTAGCGATGTAGGTATTAAGCTGGTACGCAACGATGGTTGGTCTTTGGGTGAGATCAAAGTGCCAAATACTAAAACCAATGAGTGGGAACAATTGGAGTTCGATTTTTCTTCTCACGCAGGGAATACCTACGATCAAATTGTTGTTTTTCCAGACTTTGATGCTAGAACGGCTGACAATGTGGTTTACTTCGATGATATTTACGGTGATGTAGCAGTATTTACTGGAGTGGCCGAAGAAAAAAATACCGCTCGTTTATCTGTGTATCCAAACCCAACAGCACATCAGATTAGTATTCAGGGTGTAGATCGTGTAGATGCTTTTGGCATTTATGACATGACCGGGGCAAAAGTAGATGAAGGAACAAATCTAAGTGGACAATCCATTGACGTGAGTGCCTTGCCAGTAGGCATGTACTTTATTAAAGTAACAAGTGGTGGTGCTGAATTGACTGAAAGATTCACAAAAGAATAGTTGATCCAGTCTACTTGAAAAACGAAAGCCTCGAGAATTCTCGGGGCTTTTTTTGTGATTAAATTCCTCCCAAGTATTTCCGCATTGCCCATTCTGCACTTAGGCTGATGAAGATGAGGACAAAGATCCAAGCTTCATTGATAAGTGAGCTGAATTTGAGCTTGGTATGGATAATGGATTTGAATTTCTCTTTGTTTTTGAGCTCGTTCACCAAGGCATCCATCTCATTGGGGTAGAATGTTTTTCCTCCAGTTTCTTCAGATAGCCCTTCTAAGAATGGGACGTTGCTTGTGGTAATGAGTGCTTCTTTATTCAATGGTATCACCAAGAATTTTCCGTTCAATGGAGCTTCGCCAGAATTACCTGCTACAGCTTTATAGGTATACAAACCACTAGGCAGCTGACCCGCGTTCAAGGTGTAGTTCGCCAATTGTGGAGCAAATGCATAGGTGTATTCTTTCCCCAAAGAATCCTTTAAGGTCAAGTCTATCTCTTCTTCCAGCAGCGCTTCGTAAGAGGCATTGTACAAGAAGGCTTCAAATTTTATTTCCTCGTTTTCATACACCGATTGTGGCGCGTTCAAACGGAATTTTCTTTTGTCTTCTTGCAAAAGCAAATACTGTACAGATTTTAAGAAAAGCGGGGAGAAGCCAGGTGCTGTTTCTTTGAGCATTTCTTGTATGGGCCATTTAAAGAAACCTTCGCCCACAAAGGTGGCCCACTTATATTCTTTTGTTTGAAAAAAGGTAAAGAGGGGGATTTCAGTTTCTACATCTCCTACCTTTTGATAAAGCAATGTTTGACCAGCCTGTGTCAACCTATAATTCCCGAAATTATTGATCACTCTAGGCCAAACAAGTGCGCTGGATGTCATGCCTTCTCCCAATTGAAAGAAAGGAAAGTTCTCATTGACCAAGACGTTCACATCGTTGCTTTGGCCATTGGCTTGATTTAAGGTAATGCCTAATTCTGCTTTTTGAAAAGCTTCAAAAGACGTGGAGTTCCCACAAATGTACAAAGCAGGAATACCATTTTTCTTCAAGGCGTTCACCAATGGATATTGCGCTTTAGAAAGGTTCATGAAAACCACCAAATGGTATTCTTTCATGGCATCTAAAGATACTATGCCCAGCGTTACATCTAAGGCATAATTCTCTTGACTCTCTAACACTTTGCGCATGGCTTTGATGTCTGGATGTGGTGCTTTGCCAGTAATGAGAATGCGCTTTTTATTGTCAATCACTTCTATAAACAACTGGCGGTAATTGTTAGCGGTGTTCTTTTCTTTAGAAAGTGAATTGATGCTAATGGTAATGGATTGGGTTCCAACAGAAACGGCTTCAAGTGCCAATTCTAAACTTTGCGTAAAATTCTTATCGCTTGGAGTGATGCGTTCTTGCAAGACGGTTTTCCCTTCGCTTTTCACTTCAACATCAAAAGGATCGAGCATAGTGTTTTTGCCAACAAGGTCAAATTTCAAAGGGAATTTGTTTCCCAAAAATGCCACCTTGTTCAATTCAATGTTTTCAATGCTTAGATCGCTGTATTGGTTGGTGTCTCCAAGTACTATGGTGTAGTTGATGTATTGCTTAGTTTGATCCATATAAATGGGATTGGCTCCCACGTTGAGGTTCCCATCTCCTGCTACTACCAACGCTGCAATGTTACTGCCGCCAAAACGATCGTCTAAACCGGTATAAAAGGCTTCGTAGTCAGATTCTTTTTGGGTGAACTCGCCCGAATACTCTTCCAACTTTTCACCAAAGCCTAAAGCGATGACATCGAATTTTTCTTCTAAAGATGGAAAGCTTTGTTCCAGCTGTTTTTTGAACCCTTTGGCCGCAATGGAATCGGAGAGGAAGATGCTTTCGCTCTCGTCAATGCCAAAAATGATCTTCGGTTTTTCTGTGTGGTTTTCATACGCCTCTACCATGGGGTTAAGGAGCAGAAGAGAAAGGGTAAAAACGGTAATGAAACGCAGCATGGCAAGCATGCGCATCTGAAGGGGCGAGAAGTTTTTGTTGGCTGTGTTGCGGTAATAGAAAAAAAGAGCGTATGCGGCAGAAATCGCCACACACGCTATGATAAATATGCTGTTATATTCAAAAGTGATGTCCACTAGGTCAACATCCCTCCATCTACATTAATGGTTTGTCCGGTGATGTAGGTTGACATGTCAGATGCTAAATACAAGCAGGTGTTAGCCACGTCTTCTGGTGTTCCGCCTCTTTTTAGTGGAATTGCATCTCTCCATCCTTGAACTGTTGCTTCGTCTAAAGCGCTAGTCATTTCAGTTTCAATAAATCCTGGGCAAACAGAGTTGCATCGGATACTGCGTGAACCCAATTCTAAAGCAATGGATTTGCTGAATCCAAGAATACCAGCTTTAGAAGCGGCATAGTTTGCTTGTCCTGCGTTTCCTTTAATTCCCACAACAGAGCTCATATTAATGATAGATCCCGAGCGGGCTTTCAGCATGGTTCTCAATACCGCTTTGGTCATGTTAAAAACAGACTTTAGGTTGGTGTTGATCACTTCATCCCATTGTTCTTCTGACATTCGCATCATTAAGGTGTCACGCGTAATGCCCGCGTTGTTCACCAAAACGTCAACGGTGCCAAAATCTTTCACTACATCAGTAACCAATTGCTGTGCTGCGTCAAAATCTGCTGCGTTTGATTTGTATCCTTTGGCTTTGATGCCTTTCTCGTCCAATTCGCCTTCTAAAACGCGGGCTTTTTCTTCTGATGATGCAAAGGTAAATGCCACGTTTGCACCTTGTGCTGCGAAAACTTCCGCTATGCCACGTCCAATTCCTCTTGTGGCTCCGGTAATGATTGCTACTTTTCCTTCAAGCAATTTCATAGGTTCTAATCTTTGATGCCAAATATATTCATTTGGCGGGTTATCAATGTTGGGCAGTGGGCATGAAAAACCCCGATCAGTTTCTTGACCGGGGCTTGCATTATTGAGTGTGTTTGAGCCTAGCCCAATACTTCTTTCATTTTTGAACCAATGTCTGCTGGAGAATCCACCACGTGAATTCCACATTCGCGCATGATTGCTTTCTTCGCTTGAGCACTTTCGCCTTCGCCTGAAACAATTGCACCCGCGTGGCCCATTGTTCTTCCAACAGGAGCAGTTTCACCAGCAATGAATCCAACAACTGGTTTTGTACCATTGTCTTTGATCCAGCGTGCAGCTTCTGCTTCTAGTTGACCGCCAATTTCACCAATCATTACAATTCCTTTGGTTTCATCATCAGCCATCAACAATTTGATTGCTTCTAAAGTGGTTGTTCCAATAATCGGATCACCACCAATACCAATAGCCGTTGTTTGTCCTAAGCCAGCTTTTGTTGTTTGATCAACTGCTTCGTAGGTCAATGTTCCAGACTTAGATACAATACCAACCACACCTTTAGAGAAGATGAATCCTGGCATAATACCCACTTTTGCTTCACCCGCTGTCATTACACCTGGACAGTTAGGTCCAATCAATGTACAGTCTTTGTCAGCAATGTATTCTTTCACATTTACCATGTCATTTACAGGAATTCCTTCTGTAATGGCAACAATTACTTTAATGCCTGCTTCAGCGGCTTCCATGATTGCGTCCCCGGCAAATGCTGGTGGTACAAAAATGATAGATACATCGGCTGCTGTTTCTTTTACGGCTTGCGCTACAGTATTAAATACTGGACGGTCAAGATGGGTTTGTCCACCTTTTCCTGGAGTTACACCACCAACCACGCTGGTGCCGTATTCAATCATTTGTGAGGCGTGAAAAGTACCTTCACTTCCAGTGAAACCCTGCACAATTACTTTAGAATCTTTGTTTACGAGAACGCTCATATTATTAGAGTAAAGATTGATTCAACATTTTTACGAAGGGCAAAAGTAGCAGATTGCTTGGTTTGACCTATGTATAGAGTGAGAAATCTGTGTTGACTTTCTCTCTGCATGATGCTCTTTTGTGGAACCGAGATTTAATCAACAGAATTGCAATACTAGCTATGGTGCAGCGCCTACAGATGTGATATAGAAATGAGTGCCTGCTATTATTAGCCTGTACACCAGATTAAATGGTGCTTTTAACTCATTGAAATGTACATTACCAGTTCCTCTTTTTCTTGCATGTGGGCGTATGATACGCGAAAGGTTTTGTGCTGAATCGTAAATGATATCGTACCTATTCCCAATGACTCTTTTTCAATTTTGCGTTCTGCTTTGTGCATTGCTCTATTGAAAAGTTTGAGCTGCCCTGGTGTGTAGCTGTATTTTATGACTCTGTTTTGAATGCGTCCTCTTTCCAAACCTATACCCATGCAAAGTAGGGTGTCACAGTTTGTTCCATGAGTATACTGGTAAGAGTTGTATCCCTTTTGAAAGAGGTCTGTTCCTTGCTCGAACTCGGTTGAGGTTCTTCAAAAACCAATTGAGGTTCGCATGAGGCAAAAACTACAATGGCGGTAAAGAGTGCTAAAAGGTGTTGCATTTTCATAATAAGATGTTTTCTGAAGAGTATCAACGCAAATACTTGATAAACTGGTTCTTATTCTGTTTTATCCTCACATTTTTTAACGAAAAACCTTCGAAAAGTCGAAGGTTTTAATCTGCCTTTATTTGTGGTTGACCTTCTTTCAAATCCAATTCAAAACGGTGAGATTCACTTCCATCAAACACAAAAAGAATGATTTTTCCTTGGGTGTATTTTCCGAGTTCGCTCACGTCAAAAGACCAGTTCTCAACGGGCATTGCTCGACAGTAATCATCAGGAGAATCATGCACTAAAACAGTGTGCAATTGTGGTGGTTCACTCTCTAACATAATGCCATTATGAATGAGACTAAAGGTGTGTTCTTCGCATCCGCCACCGTATTGCACGGTGACATTCACCTTAGAACCACGCGCTGAAATGTTCAATACATCATAAGGCACACCGGTGCTATCCATATTAAAACCCATCACTGTTTCTACCTCGCCAAATTGCAATTGTTCTTCGAGAGAATCCATCATTTCTTCAACTTCTTCTACCTCTTCTTCATCAATGTCAACGATTTGAGGCGCTTCCACTACTGGTGAAACGATGGGTTTGGCTTCAACAATTTTTTCTTTGTTCTTACATGCCGTTGCAAGCAAAAGAATAGCGATTGGAATTGTCCATTTCATAGTTTATGATTTTATGCGTTTTTCTAATTCAAATAATTGATCTCTTAAGGCAGCCGCATTGATAAAGTCAAGCTCTCTAGCTGCTTTTTCCATGGCCCTTTTGGTTTCAGTCACAGTGTCTTTCAATTCATCTTGCGTCATGTATTTGACGCTGGTTTCTGCGGCAAGCGGAGTATTGTCCTCGCTCATCTGATATTTTTTAGTGCTCTTGGATTTTTTACCCATCACATCAGCCACTGAAGTCTGCTTTAAGATTTGCTCTTTGGTTTTTACAATCTGTTCGGGCTTCAGGTTGTGCTTTTCGTTGTATTGGAGTTGTTTTTCTCTTCTTCTATTGGTTTCGTCAATAGTGCGTTGCATGCTGTCTGTTATTCTGTCGGCATACATAATGGCTTTACCGTTAACGTTTCTTGCCGCTCGGCCTACGGTTTGTGTCATACTTGTTTCACTGCGTAAAAAGCCTTCTTTATCGGCATCTAGAATAGCCACTAAAGACACTTCGGGCAAATCTAAACCTTCACGCAGTAAGTTAATTCCTACAAGAACATCTACAGCTCCCATACGTAAATCTCGCAGTATTTCTACGCGTTCTAGGGTATCTACATCACTATGTATGTAGCGGTTTTTTATGTTGAACTTGAACAAGTACTTGCTCAATTCTTCAGACATACGCTTTGTTAAGGTGGTCACTAAAACGCGTTCGCCTTTTTCTATGCGCAATTGAATTTCTTCCAAAAGGTCATCTACTTGGTTTGAAACAGGCCTCACCTCTATCACTGGATCTAATAATCCTGTAGGACGAATGATTTGCTCAGCAAAAACACCTTCAGATTGTCTCAGCTCATATTCTGCAGGTGTGGCGCTCACGTATATGGTTTGATTCACAACCGTTTCAAATTCCTCAAATTTTAAAGGCCTGTTGTCCAATGCCGAAGGCAAGCGGAAACCAAATTCTACCAAGTTGGTTTTTCTCGCTCGGTCGCCCCCATACATGGCGCGTATTTGGGGAACCGTTACGTGACTTTCGTCAATGACCATCAAGAAATCATCTGGAAAATAATCAAGCAGGCAGAAAGGACGACTTCCTGGTTGACGGCCATCAAAATAGCGTGAGTAATTTTCTATTCCTGAGCAATATCCAAGTTCACGGATCATCTCTAGGTCATAATTCACACGTTCATCCAATCGTTTTGCCTCAAGAGGTTTGCCTTCCTCTTTGAATTGATCTACTTGTTTTACCAAGTCTTCGCCAATTTGATAGGTGGCATTTTTTGTAGCGTCTTTACTGGTTACAAAAATGTTGGCCGGGAAAATCCGAACCGCTTCAAATTCATCAATGCGTGATCCGCTTAGGGGGTCAATAGATTCAATACTTTCAATTTCATCATCCCAAAAAGTGATGCGAAAGGCGTGATCTGCATAGGCGAGAAATACATCAACCGTATCTCCATTTACCCGAAAAGTTCCCCGTTGAAAATCGTTTATTGTTCTGGCATAAAGTGCATCTACCAAGCTGTGCAACACTTTATTTCTAGGGATTATTTGTCCCACTTTGAGGTCAAGTACATTTTCATTGAAATCAGCAGGGTTCCCGATGCCGTATATGCAACTTACACTGGCAACTACCAATACATCTCGTCTACCCGATAAAAGGGCTGTAGTAGTCGCTAGTCTGAGCTTCTCTATTTCATCGTTGATAGAAAGGTCTTTTTCTATATAGGTGTCTGATGTAGGTATGTAAGCCTCTGGTTGATAGTAGTCATAGTAGCTTACAAAGTATTCTACTGCATTGTTGGGGAAGAACTGTTTGAACTCGCCATAGAGTTGAGCCGCCAAGGTTTTATTGTGGCTTAGGACCAAGGTTGGCCGCTGAACTTCTTTAACGATATTAGCTACAGTAAAGGTTTTTCCGCTTCCGGTAACTCCTAAAAGCACCTGACTTTTTTCGCCCTCAACAATTCCTTCTGCAAGCTGTTTTATTGCCGTTGGTTGGTCGCCTGTAGGTTTAAAGTCTGATTCGATTTCGAATTTCATTGTAGGCTTATCTTGCTAACTTAATTCTCACAAAAATAGAGGAATACTGTCCATGGAAGTAATACAAAAAATAATAGGTTATCTCAATCCAGTAAATTGGTTTAAGAAGTCTGATGAAGATGCCAGCTTGAGAGTAATGCATGGCATTAACAGAGTGTCTTTGGTGATGTTTCTTTTTTGCGTAATTGTTATGCTTTACCGTTACCTCACCTAAAGGTTCCAATGCCTAAAAAAGTAAGTCCGCTGCTACATTTATGCTGTCCAATTGAAATTGAACACCCATATTTGATGCTGTGAATAGAATCCTATTAACGTTAACTCTCGTTACTTTTTCGCTCTTTGGAATTGCCCAAACGGTTCAGCAAGAGCAAATTCAAGCCTTAAAAGACGGATTGATTTTAGTTCGATTAAAAACCAAAGAGCACACCATTAAAAAAATGCGTGAGAAGGGTTTGACTAAAGAAGCAGAGCGTAAAGCGATTAAGCAGCACGACTTTAACATGAATATTGTAAACTCTTTTAACGTGCATTATGATTATTCTTCGGTACTCTTTTTCTACAGCAGACATACGGATGAGATTAGGACTGGAAACTATGAAGGTTTTTTACTCGATTCGAACCTCATTCCAATTAAAGATACCGAGGTAGATTCTAACAAAACCTTTGTGGTAGATGTGGGTGACGTTTTTATAGAAACCTACGGAACTCATTTTGAAGGGCTTCTAGTGATGGATACAGGTTTTGAACCACTAGAAAAGCCTTTCCCATATGTAATAAGAAGAAGAAGTGGTTTGGCCATTATTCAGCGAACAGAAGCTGAAATGGTGATGAAGCTGAATAAAAAACTAAACGACTACCTGAACAAGGTTCATTGGGAAGTAGAGAAGGATTGATTTTTCGAAGAATTCCAAATGGCAAAACTCTCTTCTGCCTGGATTTGTAGCATTTCTAAGCCATTTTTTATCTGTGCACCTCGTTTTTGGGCAAGTTCTAAAAACCTCGTTTTTTCAGGATTGTAAATAAGGTCATAACAGAGATGTGCATAACTGATTCCTTCCAGACTTTGCAACGGAGATTCTTCAATTTTGGGCCACGTGCCTAATGGGGTTGTATTGATGATTAGTTTATGTTTTTCTAAAAGCTCTGGACTTAAATCGGCATAAGAGAGTTGCTCTTTCTTTACCGAACGCGACACCAACTGGAAAGGAAGATGGAGCTTTTTGAGAACCCATTGCACTGCTTGAGAGCTCCCACCTGTCCCCAACACGAGTGTTTTAATTTCTTGATCCTTATTGAGCAATGGTAAAAGTGAGTTTTCAAAACCGATAACATCGGTATTGTAGCCGACCCATTGATTGTTTTCGAGTGCCAAGGTGTTTACCGCACCTAATTGTTTAGCGGCTCCTCGCAGTTCTTGAGTGTAAGGAATAACTTCTTTTTTGAAGGGTGCCGTTACGTTGAGTCCCTTGATATCAGGGTGCTGTAAAAGCTTCGGGAGTTCTTTGATGGACTCTAGTTCAAAAGCTGTGTAAGAATATTGATCGAGTTTTTCTGCTTGAAATTTTTCCGCAAAATATGAAGGAGAATAAGAATGGCTTAAAGGTTTTCCTATGAGCCCGAGTTTCATGAATCGGAATTGTTTTTAGCTCCCGCAAACTCCATTAGGGCAATCAAACCGGCTCCCACTATGGCTAAAAGAAGAGCCATCATTAGGTGACTAGGTTCGCCAGTAAGTTCTTCAAATGTGCCCGGTAAAACACTTACTTGTTCTAGGGGAACTACTTTTTCGTTGGGTTCTCCCACATGTTTGATGAAGGTGCTTTGAGTTTCTTTCCACGGCCAAATCTTGTTGAGCGATCCCAATAAGAAACCAGAAAGCACTGCAATGGTTAAATCGTGATATTTGTGAAACATGAATTTCAACAAGCGCGCAAATGAAAGCAAACCTATTATCGCTCCAGATCCAAAAACCGCAATGATTACAATATTGCGCTCATGAATGGCGTTGAGTACCGTTTCATAAGCACCCATCAAAAGAAGAATGAAACTTCCAGAAATACCAGGTAATATCATGGCGCAAATGGCGATCATCCCAGAAAGGAAAATGTACCAATACGCATCGTTTGACTGCGAGGCTGGTAAAATGGTAATGTAATATGCAATTACAGCTCCTAGAACAAACATAAGTGCTGTTCCTGCATTCCACTTTTTCACTTGCTTTCCTACAAAGAAAATTGAAGCGAATACCAATCCGAAGAAGAAGCTCCAAATGTGTGTGGGGTGGTTTTCTAAAAGGTGGGTAATGAGCTTGGCTAAACTCGCAATACTGATTCCGATACCAGACAATAAGCTGAGCAAAAACCAGCCGTTTACATGTGTCCAAAATGCGGCAATACCATCTTTCCGCGATACTTTCAATGAGGCTAAATTCACTTGGTTGATTGAGTCAATGAGCTCTTCGTAAATGCCTGTAATAAAAGCAATGGTTCCACCGCTTACACCTGGCACTACATCTGCCGCACCCATTGCTAGGCCTTTGGCAGCAATGAGCAAGTAATTTTTCAATGATCTAGCCATAATTGCTACTAATATGCTTCTAGTGAAGTATCAATTTCGCTTACCCACGCCAAGATTCCGCCTTCTAAATTGTACAGGTTTTGAAACGCATGCTGTGTTTCTAAAAAGCCAATCACAGAAGCACTTCGCTTTCCTGATTTGCAATGAATAACAACTTCTTGGTCTTTAGGGATTTCATTCGCATGCTCTGCGATATCGCCCATTGGAATATGCTTACCGTTGATGTGTACGATATCTCTTTCCCAACTTTCTCTCACATCAATAACAACAACTGGGTTGTTTGACTTGAGCTTTGCGTCAAGCTCTTGAACCGTAATAGATTTCATAAAATTGGATTATTTGTACTGTTTAACAGCGCCTTCAGGTAACCAATTAAAGAAGGTATCTCCCCTAAGTCCGAGTCTTAAAGTTTCTAGCGGGATGATTTCGTCTGGAGCAATGTTTCCAAGGTTTACATTAGAGCCAAAGTGATTGATGAACCAAACCTGTTGTCCTTTTTGTGGAGCTTCCCAAAGAATATCATCATTTCCTACATCTTCAGAGATGTGGTCAATCATAGATGTTTTTGCTTGGCCAGAAGAATCGTAGATGCCAATCGTTCCGCTTTCACGTGCTTCTGCAATCACTTTCCAAGAACCTGCTTGCAGTTCGCTTGCCATTTTAGAGATCCAGTCTTTCTCTGTGAGTTCGTGATCCGTTGTTTTGTTACCAACTTCAGATAGCACCAATACATCTTTTGATAAAATCTCGATGTATTTCAACTTTTCTTCTTGTGGTATTTGAATGCAGCCGTCAGAAACTTCTGCTACTGATAGGTGAAGCTGATCAAGCAATCTTCTGTAATCATCAAACATACCACGTGCGATGTAGGCTTCAAAAAGGGTCCCCCCTAAGTAACATTGGATATCTGCCTCTTGATACATTGCCATTTTAACCGTGAGGTTTTTGGTGATGTAAGAAGTTCCAAAACCAAATTTCACAAAATCAATGAGCTCACTACAGGCGTCAATCACATACTCTGTACGTGTATTGCTCATGCCTTTGTCCATCATCATGGTCAAGCCAGTTTGGCGCGGCTTAGTTGTGCGCTCCGGTAAATGCGGTAAATTAAAATTCATGTTAGTTCTTAAATTCAGACACCAGAGCTATAACGAAGTCAACGTTCTCTGCCTCAGGCATATATTCGAAAAATGTATTCAGTTTGTCGTAATCTGTTGAGAGTGCCAGAGCTAAGATGTCATGTGCATCCGCAGATTTCCCACTTTTCAACAAATAAGCGGCAAATCTATAATAAAAATCAGCATTTTCTTCGTGAGAGTTAATTCCTTTCTCAAGGATAGTAACAGCTTCAGAAAGACCATTACTTTCGAATAATATAGCAGAGTACCTGAGGTAAATTTCTTGATCATTCACACCCAGTTCGAGCATTTTGTCATACGTTTCTTTGGCCTCTTCAAACAACTCTAATTTTTCTTCAGTCTCTGCAAGGTTGTACCAAAACTCTGTATTGCTTGGTTCAATTTCTAAGGCTTTGCGAATAAATTTCATGCTCTTTGCCAACTCTCCTCTAAAATTATAGATGGAGGCAAGCCCCATAAAAGCGCCACCAATTTGCGCGTCTTTTTGAAGTGCAAGATTGTAATACTTCTCTGCAGATGAATAATCCTTGAGCTTCTCAAAGCATTCACCGATGTAATAGAATGCTAAGCTTTCGAAAATGTCATTCTCGCGAACTTCATTGTACAGTTCAATCGCTTTATCATAACGTTCAATAGTAGCGTAGCAATTGGCCATGTTGAATTTTGCAGAGAACATGCTGTCGTCAATGACTAGAGCATATTCAAACGATTCAATGGCTTTTTCAAAGAGTTTCAAATCGGCATAGGCCACTCCTAAGTTGTACCATGCAGCTTCGTTGTAAGGGCGAGCTTCAATGAAGTTGCTAAAGAATTCTACCGCTTCTTCTGAGTTATTCGATGCTTCAAAACAGTAAGAAAGCTCATAAAATGCATCTTCTTGTTCAGGTGCAATGCGCAACACTTCTTTGATGTATTCAATGGCTTGATTGATTTTACCTTGGAGTTGCATCTCAAATGAAATACTGAGTAAAATCTCTACTTTTTCTTCTTTCTCTGAAACTAGGTGTGCTGCTCTTTTAAGGGTGTCCAGAGCCAACTCTCCCATCCCCATTTGGCTAAGAATGCTGGCTTTAGTTAAGAGTAAATCGGTATTGTATTGTTCATAGCGCTCAACCTCTTCTAGTATGTGCAGCCCTTCTTCTGGCTTACCAATAGAGGCTAGTACTTCAGCTTCTCGAATTTTAATTTCTGCTGTTTGTGGATGCTGCTGTTTAGCAATTTGAAGCACTTCTAGTGCTTTTGAGTCGCTGCGCTCTTCCATGTAATAGTCAAGAATTTCTTCAAACTCTTCTACATCGAAGAAAATATGGTGCCCTTGTTCCATCATTCGCTCAAAGCGATCAATCAAAGGGCGGTTATAGTCGCTAGGAAAGTAGGGGTCAAAAGGATTGAATTCATCTCTCATTCGTACTGCAAAAATAAGATTCACTCAAATATAGAGGCCTAATAAGCGAGAAGCTATGTTAACAAAAAGTATTTTTTAACAGGTATTGAACAAGCGGAAGGAGATAGATTTAAATCAAGCTTTAAAATCATAAAAAGGGCTTTCTGAAGATACTATATTTGTCCAAATTTTTCTGAGATATGACCCTAATAAAATCTATTTCCGGTATTCGTGGAACCATTGGTGGTAAAGTGAATGAAGGTTTAACCCCACTTGATGTGGTTCGTTTTACTGCAGCTTATGGTTCCTGGATTAAAAAAGGAAGCGAAAGCAACACTGTAAAAGTGGTTGTTGGTAGAGATGCACGTATATCGGGACCTATGGTTGCCAATTTGGTAACCAGTACATTACAAGGTTTAGGAATTGATGTTTTAGATTTAGGATTATCTACTACACCAACGGTTGAAGTTGCTGTTCCAGCTGAAAAAGCTCAAGGAGGAATCATACTTACTGCCAGTCACAACCCGGGTCAATGGAATGCCCTAAAATTGCTGAATGCAAAAGGTGAGTTCATATCCGGGCAGGATGGTGCTGATGTTTTGGCTTTGGCAGAGTCTGAAGCTTTCGATTTTGCTGAAGTACACGACTTGGGTGCTTATGAAGTAGATAATACGTGGATTCAAAAACACATAAATCAGGTGTTGAGATTACCATTGGTAGATGTGCAGGCTATAAAAAGCGCCAAGTTTAAAGTTGCAGTTGATGCGGTGAATTCAACAGGAGGAATTGCTATTCCTTTACTATTGAATGCTTTAGGGGTTGAACAGGTGATCCAATTGTACTGTGAACCAAATGGTGAATTTCCACACAACCCTGAACCGCTTCCAGAAAATTTAAAAGAGGTCAGCGCAACCGTTATTCGCAACCATGCTGATGTAGGAATAGTGGTAGATCCAGATGTGGATCGCCTAGCTCTCGTCAACGAAGATGGAACCATGTTCGGAGAAGAGTATACCCTTGTGGCTGTTGCAGATTATGTGCTAGAACACACACCGGGGAATACCGTTTCGAATATGTCATCTACACGCGCATTGAGAGATGTAACTGAAAAACACGGCCAATCATACACCGCTTCTGCCGTTGGCGAAGTGAACGTAGTTGAGGCTATGAAAAGCACCAATGCAGTTATTGGTGGAGAAGGAAATGGAGGGGTAATTTATCCTGCATTACATGCCGGTAGAGATGCTTTAGTTGGTGTGGCGCTTTTCCTTTCGCACCTTGCCAAAAAAGGCATTAAAGCGAGCGAATTGAGGGCTTCTTATCCTCAATATGTGATTTCTAAAAATAAGATTGAATTGACTCCTGGCCTTGATGTAGATGGCATTTTAGTGCACATGGCTGATAAATATAAAAATGAACAAGTCGGCACTGTTGACGGAGTTAAAATTGACTTTGATAGAGAGTGGGTTCACTTAAGAAAGTCAAACACGGAACCTATCATTCGTATTTATGCTGAAAGCTCAAGTGCAGAAAAAGCGGATGCTTTGGCTCAAAGAATTATGTCAGACATCAGATCATTTGTAGGAGAGTAAAGATGAAAAGAGCATATTTAGATAATGCAGCAACCACCCCAATGGCTCCAGAAGTCGTGGAAGCCATGATTCCGGTGATGCGCGGTCAATTTGGAAATCCATCATCTACCCATGGTTTTGGAAGAGAGGTGAAGGGGCTACTGGAAACAGCACGTAGAAATGTTGCTAAGCATTTGAATGTGACTCCTGGTGAAATCATTTTCACTTCTGGTGGAACCGAGGCCGATAATTTGGCCCTTACAGCTGCTGTGCGCGATTTAGATGTAGAGAGAATCATTACTACTCCAATAGAACATCATGCCGTTGGACATACTGTAGATGAATTACAACGCATTGGCTTGGCAGAAATAGTTCATGTGAATTTGAACGCTGAAGGTTGTGTTGATTTAGCTGATTTGGAAGCTCTTCTTTCTGGTTCAGATCAAAAAACAATGGTGTGCTTAATGCATGCCAACAATGAAATTGGTAATTTACTTCCCATTGAGCAAGTAGGAGAGATGTGCAAAGCGTACGGAGCATTGTTTCACAGTGATACAGTGCAAACCATGGGGCATTATGCTTTTGATCTGTCAGCTTTCCCAATTGACTTTATCACTTGCGCAGCGCACAAATTTCATGGACCTAAAGGCGTTGGTTTCTTATATGTAAACAAGGCACTTCATATTAAGCCACTCATAATGGGTGGATCGCAAGAAAGAGGGTTTAGAGCCGGTACGGAAAACGTGTATGGCATTGTTGGCTTGTCTAAAGCCATGGATTTAGCTTTTGAAGATTTGGAAGAACATCAAAAGCATGTGCAAGGCTTGAAATCATATATGATGGATAAGCTTTTAGAGACTTTGGGAGATGTGCAATTCAATGGAACCTGCTCTACAGAATCTAAATCCTTATATACGGTTTTAAATGTGATGTTACCGCCAACAAACAAGGCTGATATGTTGTTGTTCAACATGGACATTATGGGCGTTGCCTGCTCTGGTGGAAGCGCTTGTACTTCTGGGAGCAACCAAGGCTCTCATGTTTTAGCTGGAATTGGAGTGCAATCAGACAGACCGTCTGTACGTTTCTCATTTAGCCGTTATACAAGCAAAGAAGAAATTGATTTAGCAATAACAGCACTTCAAAAAATTTACGCCAATTAGTCAACTATGAAGATCACATTTTTAGGAACCGGTACATCACAAGGTATTCCAGTAATTGCTTGTAATTGTGAGGTTTGTAAAAGTGATTCTCCAAAAGATAACCGGCTTAGAACCTCCATTTTAGTAGAGACAAATCAAACCAGTATTGCAGTAGATGCTGGACCTGACTTCAGGCAGCAAATGCTGCGTGAACAAGTTCAAAAACTCGATGCTGTGTTAATGACACATGAGCATAAAGATCATATAGCGGGTCTGGATGATGTGCGTGCCTTTAACTTCAAACAGCGCAAAGACATGCATGTTTTTGCTGATGAGAATACCCAAAAAGCCATTCAAAGAGATTTTTACTACGCCTTTTCAGAATTCAAATATCCGGGAGTTCCACGAATAGAACTCCATACCATAAAGGGAGAGCAAGCCATTGATGTAGAGGGACTTGAAATAATGCCCATTGAAGTATTGCATTATAAACTACCAGTGCTTGGTTTTAGATTTGGTCCCTTCACCTACATCACCGATGCCAATTATATTTCTGAGTCTTCTAAGGAATTGATAAGGGGTTCTGAGGTTTTAGTGCTGAATGCCTTGAAAAAAGAAGAACATATTTCTCATTTTTCAATTTCACAAGCCGTTGCCTTGGCGCAAGAGTTAGAGATCCCACAAACTTATTTAACGCACTTGTCTCATCAAGCGGGTTTAGCTGCAGACATCGAGAAGGAGCTGCCAAAAGGTGTGAACCTCGCGTATGATGGTTTAAAGTTGAATTTTTAGGCCATTAAAAACATGCTAAGCTATGAGTGAAGTAAAGTTATTTATTGCTGCATCGCTCGATGGATACATTGCACGCAAAGACAATTCTTTAGGTTTCTTAGATGACATAAGAGTAGAGGGAGAAGACTATGGCTATAGCGCCTTTTTAGATGGAATAGATGTGATTGTAATGGGCCGAGCGACCTACCAAGAAATACTTGCTTTTGGTGTACAATGGCCTTATGAATCGCAGCAAACATTTATTGTTTCAACCAACAAAGACTTAGAAATACCCACTCCGAATACAAGCTTGATCAATACCTATGATGAGGAAACCATTCAAACACTCAAGGACCAAAGTGAAAAAGGAGTTTGGCTTGTTGGAGGAGGAAAGCTTATTAAGAATACATTAGCCGTACAGGCGCTTGATAGCTTTGTTATTTCCATTATCCCTGTTCTCTTGGGAGATGGCATTCCACTGTTTCCAAAGGGTTTTAATGAGCAAAAACTCAAACTAGAAAAAGTAGATTCCTTCGCTTCGGGAGTGGTGAACCTGCACTATAAAAAGTAAGACCTCTCATATTGTTTACATGTAAAATAGTTTCATATATTTGTTGTGTAAAATATTTACAATGGACAGAAAATCATTTTTGAAGAAAACCCTACTAGGGGGAGCGGCAATGGCTGCAGCACCTGCCATGTTAAAAGCGAATAATGTCAAACTTAAAACCTCAGACTACGACAAACTCATGAAAGAAGTAGGTTTTAATCATCTCCCAAACAAAGAGCACAAAACTATGAATACAGTCTTACACAAAGCAGAAACCAGAGGGCATGCCAATCACGGTTGGTTAGATGCACATCACACATTTAGTTTTGCCAATTACCGCAATCCAGAACGCATGCATTTTGGAGTTTTGCGCGTTTTGAACGATGATCAAATAGCCGGATCTAAAGGATTTGGAACCCACCCTCATGACAACATGGAAATTATCACTATTCCATTAGAAGGAGACCTCAAGCATGAGGACAGTATGGGCAATGGATCCATTATAAAAAGGGGAGATGTTCAGGTAATGAGTGCCGGAACGGGTATTTTCCACAGTGAGTTCAATGCCAATGAAAACAAAGCTGTCAAGTTGCTGCAAATCTGGCTTTTTCCAAACAAGAAAAGTGTCACTCCGCGCTATGATCAAATTTCCCTAGACGCGAGTAAAGGAATCAATCAATTTCAACAGATTCTTTCTCCAAATCAAGACGATGAAGGGGTTTGGATCCACCAAGATGCGTGGTTCCATTTAGGGGAGTTTAAAGAGAGTAAAACCATCACTTATAAGATGAATAAAGCCGGAAACGGTTTGTATGCCTTTGTAATAGAAGGTAGCACCTCGATTCAAGGCCAAGCATTGAACAAGAGAGATGGTTTTGGAATATGGGATACACAAGAAATTGAAATCAAACCTAATGCTGGTTCACGCGTATTGTTAATGGAAGTACCAATGAATATTTAATAGAAAGAATGGAATTATTAGAAGGATTGAAATGGAGGTATGCAACAAAAAAGTTTGATGCATCCAAAAAGATAAGTACAAAAGATTTAGAAATGCTTAAAGAGGCAATTAGTCTTACGCCAACCTCTTATGGCCTTGAGCTTTACAAAGTGTTGCTTGTTGAAAATGAAGAGATTAGAGCACAATTGAAAGAAGCTGCTTGGGGACAATCTCAAGTAACAGATGCCTCTCATGTATTTGTTTTCTGCAACTATGCAGATGTTCAAGAAAGCGATATTGATGCTTATTTGAGCAGAAAAGCAACAGCAAGTGGTATTCAAGTGGCTGATTTAAAGGGTTATGGAGATTTCATGAAAAAAACCGTGGTTGACGATATGGATGCTGAAATGAAAGGGCATTGGACAACCCGTCAAACCTACATTGCGTTAAGCAATTTGATGGATGCTTGTGCAGAGTTAAAAATAGACTCTTGTCCGATGGAAGGATTTGACAATGCGCAATTCAATAAAATCTTAGGCTTGGAAGAAAAGCGACTGAACGCAGCTGTAGTTGCAACCGTAGGTTACCGTGCAGAAGATGATGCCACACAACACCAGACAAAGGTGAGAAAACCATTGGATGAGCTGTTTGAAACAGTATAAATAAACATATTTTGGCTCGTATAAGAAAGAGAAGTACTTGTGCTTCTCTTTTTTTGTGCCTCATTGTTTGATATTTCAACTATGTTGCTAGGTGTGTTCTGATAAACAATAAGATATTTGAGGCCAATTCGATAGTTATAGCATGATTGTTTCTCATAAGCACAAGTTCATCTTCATTAAAACTGAAAAAACAGCTGGTACAAGTGTAGAGATTGCATTGTCAAGAATTTGCGGGGCCGATGATATCATCACTCCCATTTCTAGAAAAGATGAAGCTGCACGTTTAAAACTTGGGTACAGAGGGAAGCAGAATTACGTGGTACCTTTTAGTAAATATGGGTGGAACGATTTTATGAATTTGCTCAAAACGAGAAAAAGAATTGAGTTCTACAATCACATGAGTGCTATTGAAATTAGACAGTACATTGATCAACCTTGTTGGGACGATTATTTCAAATTTACTTTTGAGAGAAACCCTTATGATAAGCTCATTTCTTGGTATTACTGGCGTGTAAGAAATAATGAATGTGCATCTATCACAGAGTTTATAAAATCTGGATTAGCAGCAAGCATAAGAGGGTATGAACTCTACACAGATCAAGATGAAATGCTGGCCGATAAGGTGTATAAATTCGAACATTTAGAATCAGAATTGATCGATCTTTCAAAAGAACTGAATCTTGAAGAACCACTTCAATTGCCCAAAACAAAGGCAAAAGCCCATACACGAAAAGACAAGCGACACTATTCTAATGTTCTCAATGAATTTGAGCGAAATTGGGTAAGTAGGGAGTACAAAAAAGAAATAGAACTTTTTGATTATAGTTACTGAAATCAATAGCTTTTAAAAGCTTGAACCATGGTTTCAATATCTCAGTTGGAGCAATGGGTTTCCACCAAATAATCTTCCCCTAAATTATGCACAATAAAAGTGTAAAATCCGTGGATGATTCACGTAAAACTAAAGTGTTTTATAAATTTCTTTGTGAATTATGGTCGAGGTGATATTCATACACTTACCTAAAACTGGAGGTTCTTCTATGTTGCAAACATTAATAGATGTTTACGGAGAAGAGCATGTCCATCATTTTGAAAGGGATGATTGCTTAGACCTTAAGGAGAAAGGCAAGCGAATATCAGATGTTATTTCTAAACAAACCAAAGTGATTCATGGCCATTTTTATTTCGAAGAAATCTCTGATATTTTTCAACGTGATCAATCAAAGCTGGTTACTTTTATGCGATCACCTGTGGACCGCGTGATTTCTAATTTCAATTGGTGGAAACACAGCTTGAAGACTAAGGATACCCAAGAAGCAAGAGAAAGGCGAGATGAAGGGATAGAAACCTACATCACCAAGCCTTTAACAAGAAATAAGATGGCTCGTTTTCTGGAGGGGGTCCACATGGAGCAATTCTTTTATATTGGCTTTTTGGAGAGTATTCAAAATGACATTGAAGAATTGTCAAGAAAACTTGAATGGTCTCAGGTCTCTATTTACCACGAAAAGAAAATTAATGAAGGGAAAAGACCCGAACAATTGTATAGTGCTGAATTGCTGAATAAAATCAAGAAATTGAATCAGAAAGATGAAAAGTTCTATCAATCAGCGCTAAAAGTATTTAAAAACAAAAAAGAAGATCAGAGGAGGAAATCTCTATTCAGATTTCGTTTTTAAACTTAGCTTGTATGGCTGTTTGGCAACAAACAGTTTTGAAAAGAATTTACGTGCACCATCTACTATGGAAGTTGAATTGCCAACACATACTTTAAAGAACAGTAAGACAAAGAATACTTTGCCCAATGATTTAATGGGCAAGAAAATAGCTGTTGTGCATGAATGGTTAAGCACAAATGCAGGTTCTGAGAGTGTAACAAAGCATATTGTTAAGCTGGTTGATAAGGTTGACATCTTTGCTACCGTAGAATTCATGTCCAATGCAGATCGCAAATCCATAGCAGGAGATCGAAAAATTCATACCTCATTCATTCAATGGCTTCCCTTAGCAAGAAGACATTTTAGATACTACCTGCCCATTTTCCCAATAGCAGTAAGAAGCCATAATCTCAAAAAATACGATGTGATTATTTCTAGTTCTCATGCCTTTGCTCATGGCATTAGAAAGAGAAAAAGTCAAATTCAAATTTGTTATTGCCATACTCCCATGCGTTACATCTGGGATATGAAAGATATCTATCTCGAATCTCATGGCATTAACTCTGGTGTCATTGGTTGGGCAAGTAAATTGCTCACAGATATTTTAAGGTTGTGGGATGCGAGAGTATCTAAAAATGTAGACTTCTACATTGCCAATTCAACATTCACGGCTCAAAGGATTCGCAGATTTTATGGCAGAAAAGCCGAGGTTATCTTTCCTCCTGTAAATATAAATAAGTATCAAGTAGAAGAAGACAAAGAAGATTTCTATATCACCGTTTCAAGATTGGTTTGCTACAAGAAGGTAGACCTTGTGGTTGATGCTTTTACCCAGATGCCAGACAAAAAACTCATTGTGATTGGAGATGGTAACGAAAAAGAAAAGATACAATGTTCTGCTGGTGAAAACATTACGTTTTTATCTCACTTAGAATTTGACAAATTTCATTATTACATGAGAAAAGCAACAGCATTTGTTTTTGCTGGTAAAGAAGACTTTGGAATCACCTTGGTTGAGGCGCAAGCATGTGGGACCCCACTAATTGCTTTTCATAAAGGAGGAGCCGCAGAAATAGTGAAACACGGTAAAACAGGAGTGCTATTCAAAAAGCAAAATATTGATGCCATTACCAATGCGGTTGAGGTTTTCGAGAAAGACTTTAACGGATCCTTTTCGGCAAAAGAAATTAGAGAAAATGCCAACAGATTCAGTACTGATAGCTTTAACGAGCATTTTTCGAACTATGTAAAACAATGTGTTGCAGAAAAACATGGTGACCAAATCTAACGTCTTCCAACTTTCTCTTTTCGCTGTTTGCACTTTTCCGCTTTTTACTCAGCTACAACACCGTGCATATGCCACTTTTTCATTCGTAGTGCTGCAGCTGATTCTATCCGTTTGGCAATTCAATCGCAGTAAAAAAGGCCTTTGGCTTTTATGGCTGCAATTGATACCTGTACTCCTCTTGGTTGCAAGTTTATTGTATTCTCAGAACGTTGATATCGGCTTGAAAAAGCTAGAAACCAATATTATGTTGGTTTTGATTCCCATTGTGCTGTTTTTAAACAGGGCTTTATTTACTGTGAATACGCAACGCAAAACCATGCTATTTTTTACGGCAGTGGCAACGCTCATTTCTTCAAAAGTTATCTTTAAAATGATAGCTACAGGTAAATTGGCAGCTGTTTTACAAGTAGATGGTGGTTACTATTTCATTAGAACTTACCTGGAAGAAGTTTCTCACTTTCATCCAACGTATTTCTCTTTGCTGTTAGCAATTGCATTGTTTACGCTAATTAACGATGCGGTTCATGGCTTTTCGAAAAAGATTATTTGGATCCCTGCCATTCTCAGTGGTGTCATTATATCAATGGGCTTGTTAATGGCAATGTCTAAAATGATTCTAGCCTCCATTTTTGTCATTGGGCTGTTGTTGTCAGCAATACATTTAGACACTAGAAAAGTAAAATGGGTATTGCTTGGGGCATGTTTGTCAGCTTTTGTGGTTATTGCCGCAGTAAAACCCATTAGACAAAGAGCCGTTGAATTTGTACAAGCTTTGTCTCAGAGTAATGTAGATCCTAACAATCCTGATAGCATGAGAAAAGCCGTTTATCGCGGCACTTTTGATGTGATCCAAGAACACCCCATATTAGGTGCTGGAGTGGGAGATGTGCAAATGAAACTAGACCGAGCTTATGAAAAGAGAGGTTTTGCTCTTGCAAAAGAAAGAAGCTTTAACACGCACAATAACTACTTAAATTGGTGGGTCACAGCTGGTATTTTTGCTGCTTTTATATTTGTATTACTGCAGTTTTCGCAAATAGGAATTGCCCTTGCGAGTAAGAATCAACTCCACTTGGCTATTACGGTGCTTTTGAGTGCTAGTATGCTCACAGAAAACCTTTTAATGCGTCAGGATGGAGTTTTTACCTATGCGTTTTTCTCAAGCTTTTTAATTTACGCCTCTTGGGTTCGGCACAAAGGGATTACAATCATTAACGGTAAATTTTTAAGTCAACCGCTAACGGGAGTACAACGCTTTGCTCATGAGATTGCTAGTAGATTGCAAGAATTGTCATCAGATTATGCGGTGGTTTCTCCAGTGACAGTAGCAAGCGAATTGGCTCACAAGAGAGTACGGCCGTTTACGGGAACGCTATGGGAGCAAATTACTCTTCCCATCTACATGCGATTGATTGGCTCTAGACCATTGCTGAGTTTATGCAATACAGCTCCGATTCTATACCGATACAATTACCTCACTTTACATGATGTAGCTTTTGCTGAAAACAGCAAATGGTTTACTGAATCCTTCATCAAATGGTATTCTTTTATGATTCCGCGCATTCTTAAAAGGAGCAAAGAAATTTTTACCGTAAGTGAATTTTCGAAGCAAGAGATTCAAAAGCATTTTAATATTCCCGCGAATTTGATAAACGTTGTCTACAATGGGATTCCTGATTTTGCGCAGAAAAAAAACAATCAATTACCAGCAGAAAGTTCGGATAACTTCTTGTTGATGGTGGGTTCGTTTTCTAAGCGTAAGAACCAAGATTATATCATTCAATGTTTTGCTCAGTGGAAGAATTCTCCGTGTAGGTTGGTGTTGGCAGGTTCGAATGTTGAGTTATTGGCGAAAGAGAATTCGGTTTTGAAGCTGGCGAAAGAATCTCCAAACATTGAATTGGTATTTAATCCCAATGATGATGAGCTGTACGCTTTGTATCAAAAAGCAACTGCGTGTATTTATACACCTTATTATGAAGGCTTTGGTATTCCTGTCTTAGAGGCTCTTGCTTTCAAGAAGCCAATTATTGTTTCTGATATCCCAGTATTTAGGGAGTTGTTCGAAGGTTATGTTACATTTGTGCGCCTCGAAGATGAGCTTCATCTTAGAGAGATAATAGCACGGTTTTTTGACCCTGAAAGAAAGAATCAAGTGATTTCAAGCACAGATATATCTCAATTGATAATGAAGTTTTCTTACGCGGAATCGGCAAAAGAAATACATAGCAAATTGACAAAGGGATAAGCTATGAGTGCAAACGATTACAATCGCGCTGTTTCGAATAGTTTTATCGGTTTCTGGAAGAAGCGTTTTAGTACCGTTCATAGAACACGCCATTTGATTTGGCAGCTATTCATTATTAGTTTAACCAACCAGTATAAAAAGACTTTTCTTGGAAGTGTTTGGATTGTTCTTGGTCCAATACTAAGTATAACCATTTGGTTGATATTGAATTACACAGGTATTTATAGCCCAGGAGAAACAAAGGTTCCCTATTTAGGATACCTGCTTTTAAGCATGTCTATTTGGATATTCTTCACCAACTTCTTTAAACTCATTGCCACATCGGTTACAGAATCGGGGAGCATGTTAATGGAGATGCCGTTTGACATGGAGGCGAAGATTGTTGAGAAAATACTCATGAGTATGGTGAGCTTCGCAATACCTCTGGTACTCAATATTGTCGTTTTGCTTCTCCTTGGGGTGAGTTTCTCATGGAGTGCTTTGTTATTCTTTCCAACCATTATTCCATTGATTTTATTGGGAATTACGATAGGTGTATTTGTTTCTTTGATTGAGGTTGTTTTTAACGATATTCTTCTCATAGCCGCTCAGGGCTTAACACTATTAATGTACTTAACACCAGTAGTGTATACAGATCGGGTCTCCAGTGATTTGCTTCAAAGTGTTATCCGTGTAAATCCACTCACTTATTTGCTTGGTGTACCGCGTAATTTACTTGTAGGAGAAGAGGTTACACAATGGAATGAATTTTGGATTGCTACAGGGGTTACGGTGCTCTTATTCCTGATTGTGATTCACCTTTTTTTTGGATCTGTATATAAAATTGTAGAACGCATTTTTGATTGATGATTATGCCAACACCTGTAGTTGAAATAAAAAACGTCTCAAAAAAGTTCTGCTCGGATCTTAAACTCAACCTGTTTTATGGGCTGCAAGACATTTTTAAAATGTCTAGGGTAAAAGAGCTTCCGAAATTAAGAAGACATGAATTTTGGGCGTTGAGAGATATCAACCTTAGTATTTCTAGAGGCGAAATTGTAGGAATTCTTGGTATGAATGGCGCTGGAAAGACCACACTTATTAGAACCATTATAGGGGCTTATCCAGTAAGTTTTGGAGAAATTTTCGTTCGTGGAAGAATTACCACTGTATTTGAGAGAACTAGGGCTTTTCAACGCTACTACAGCGGAGAAGAAAATATTCGCGTGAAATGTGCTCTTTTTGGGATGAGCAAAGAAGAAGTTGATGAAAAGTTGCCGCATATTTTAGAATTTGCCGAAGTAGCAGATTTTGCAGAAGCTCCCTTTGGAACCTACAGTGCCGGTATGAGAGCCCGAATCAATTTCGCGATTTCTATGATGGCCAATCCAGACCTCTTGATTATTGATGAGGGTTTGGCAGTGAGTGATGTGCGTTTTCGTAAAAAATGCATGGAAGCGCTGAAAGAAGTGAAGAAAGACACAGCAGTATTATTGGTTTCTCACAACTTAGAACAGTTTACAGAATTGGCAGATAGACTTATTGTTATGGAAAAAGGAAGGGTGGTGCATGAAAGTACTGATATACAGGAAGGTATTGACTTTGCCCTGAGCAATAAACCAAGAACATAGAATGGATAAAATTGCCAATAACATTGAGTTGGTCTCTTTTCACATTCCAAAAACAGCAGGCACAAGTTTTAGAAGTATTCTGTTAGAGAATGTATCAGAACGAAACTTTGCTAAAGTTGACATTTTCAATAGTGGTAGAATCAAGGTGAATGATCGGTATTTTTCAGGCAATAAGTTGCATAGAAAGGTAAAAACTATCCACGGTCATTTTCCATACAGGGTGCTGCATGATCGCTTCGCTATTGCACCCAATGCTCAGTTTATTACTTGGTTAAGAAACCCCGTAGAACGAGTTTTGTCAAATTATTATTTCTTGAAAAGCATTCTTCAAGCAAGAATCAACGAGCAAGAGGATGAGAACTTACTTGAGCGATTTGGCAAAACGCTCGAAGAATTTGTGTCGCACCCAGAGAACCAAAATGTAATGAGTAACTTCTTAGAAGAGGCTCCCTTAGAATCTTTTGCATTTATTGGAATTCAAGATGAATTCGAAACAGAACTAGTGCGCTTAAAAAACACCATGAACTGGGTGGTGTCAAACAAAGAACACAATACAACACAAAATAAACGCTCAAAAATGGATCACTCTATAGAGACTATAGCCTTTATTGAAAAGTACAATCAACAAGATATAGAGTTGTATAACAAGGTGTTGAAGTTGAATGGTAAATCCATCAGAGCATGATTTGGCTCAGTTCATACCCAAGGTCTGGTAACACTTTTTTGCGCAATACACTGTTTGATGTGTATGGTATAAGCTCGAGCTCTTACTTTGAAGGAAAGGGAGAGCCAGATAATTATGTGGAGTTTCCTGTGGTAAAAACACACCACATGCCAACCAATATCTCTCCTTTAGATCCCGAAATTCCATCGGTTTACCTTGTAAGAGATGGGCGAGATGCGATTGTCTCAATGGCCTATCAGCAAATTCAGATTTACAACTCAGAGCGTACATTCAAAGATATTTTCATGGAAGCCACCGTTGCTTCGAAAGGAAGTTATTTTGGTGGCTGGGGACCCAATGTGAACGCTTGGGTTGAAAGAGCAGATGTACTCATTCGCTTTGAAGATTTAATCTGTTCACCCTTAGAACAGGTGAGTAGAATAGGTCACCTCGTAGACCTTTCCACAAAGAAGAAAGAGAGCGCTCCAACTTTTGAAGAATTAAAATTCGGCAAACCGAAGTATGGTCGCGGGAAGAGAATAAGCACTACCGAGGAAGAAGAAGTAGAGATCATAAAGAAATCTTTTAGAAAGGGTAAAGCCTTTGGATGGAAAGATGAACTTGATAGAGAATTAAACAACTTTTTCTGGGCGCATCACCGCAATACCATGGATAGGATGGGCTATGATATCAATGGCGGCATTCTTCCTTTAGATCCTGATTTAGATTTCAAGGTGATGGAGCTATTGGGACAAGAAACGCCTAAAAAACAAGCCAAACCGTATAAAGTGCTCATTGAAGCCAACAAGCTATTAATGCTACGCAATGATGGCGTAAAACGGTATCAACTAGAGCTTCTAAAAGCATTGTATCCACTTACTCAAAATCCAGATTCGAAATGGCAAATTGATCTGTTTCTCAAAGGGCAAATACACCCGCTTTCTGAATACGGAAAAAAGCTGTTTGACGTCAATAAAAACGAGAATAATTTTACGCATTTTCCAGAAACCAAAAACCTGATTAAGCAATATTTTAAAGCGGGTTCTTCCTATGTGAAAAGTTGGGTGCCGGTTGCTCTCAAAGATGCCGTCAAGAATAGATACAGGCAATTGCTCATTAAAATTGGCTTAAAATATTCCGATCATCCTATGCTGAAGTATTTTAGAAAAGGAGGAGTGGTAAGCAGTCAATCTGCTCTTTTAGAAGGAATACAAGAACAAGAGAAATCTATTCTGAACACGTACGATTTAATTCATGTTCCACTTCCACAACATTATGAGCCCTTTAAAAATGTGAATACCAAGTTTTTGGTAACCATGCATGATTTAACTCATCGCCTATTTAAGCAATACCATACCTCTAACAACATTGAAAAAGCTGAAGACGGCATTCACTTTTTTGAGAAAAACAACGCGGAGTACATCTGTATTTCTCATAACACAAAAGCCGATTTACTTGCTGAATATCAAGTGAATTCAGAAAAGCTTCACACCATTTATGAGGCGGCAGATAACGTGAAGTTTAAGCCTTTGTTGAATAGAGATTCAGGTTTGAATACACGAGAAGTGTATAAAATTCCATACGATCCTTTTATTCTAACACTGTCTACACTAGAACCCAGAAAGAATCTTTTGAACACGATAAAAGCATTTGAATTGCTTTTAGAAGAGAATCCCGATTTGAGTTGTAACCTTGTTATTGCTGGAAACAAAGGGTGGGATAGCAAAGAGTTGCTGAAGCTGAGACACAGAGAGAGAATTTACTTCACCAATTTCATCAATGAAAACGACTTGCCAGATCTTTACAGAGAAGCGGAAGCATTGTGCTATGTTTCTTATTATGAAGGTTTTGGCTTGCCGCCTTTAGAGGCAATGTCTTGTCAGACCCCTGTTATTTATGGTGATAACAGTTCTATGAAAGAGTTATTCGAAGGATATGGCTTGCCGGCTAAATCTGATAATGTAGAACAGATCAAAGAACAGATGAAAGCCATTCTTACAAATGAAGAGCTCAAGAAAGAATTAGGTAATAAGGCGCTTGAGCGAAGTTTCGATTTCTCTTGGCGTAAAACTGCTATTGAGACCTTGGAGGCCTTCGAGAAAGTAATTACACGCAAATAATACGGCTTAGTGGTTTATTCAAGTATCATTTTCTTGTTACTATTTTTGCCCCTTTTTCTGCTGGCATACTATGTGGTGCCCCACTCAAAAAAGAACATCGTTGCTTTATTAGCTAGTTTACTTTTTTACTTCTGGGGAGCTCCAAAATTCTTTATGCTCTTGATTCCATTGCTGATAGTGAACTTTTATATCGTTCAGAAAATTAGTGCTTCCACAAAACGCTTGCTCCAGAAAAAGCTCCTCTGGTTATCCTTATCCATCAACCTTGGTGTGTTGGCTTATTTTAAGTATGCCAATTTTTTCGTTGAGAATGTAAACGAGTTTTTCAGCCTCTTTGGTGTACAATCATTTTCTTGGGTAGAAGTCATGCTTCCCATAGGAATCTCCTTCTTCACCTTTCAATCCATTACGTATTCTCTAGATGTTTATTGGGGAAAGCACAAACCGCTGAAAAGGGTGTGGGACTATCTGTTATACATTCTACTTTTCCCTCAACTTATTGCAGGACCAATTATTCGCTTCAATACCATTGCAGATGAATTGAACGATAGGAAGCATAACTTTTATCCTGATTTTCAGTTAAATGGACTATATATTTTCGTCTTAGGTTTAGCGAAGAAAGTACTGATTGCTAACCAAATCGGTGAACAAGTAGATCTCATTTTTGCTGATGCTGCTGCTTTAGATTCGGACATGTTATGGATTGGAATAGTAGCGTATTCCATGCAAATTTATTTCGATTTTGCTGGTTATTCAGACATGGCAATCGGCTTAGGAAAAATGCTGGGGTTCAACTTTCCAGAGAACTTCAAGAATCCGTATACAGCTACAAGTATCACCGATTTTTGGCGTAAATGGCACATTACGCTTGGTGCTTTTATGAGAGACTACCTGTATATTCCATTAGGCGGTAACCGATCCAGCTTCTTCTTTTCGAATCACATCAACCTGGTAGTTGTATTTCTGCTTTCAGGCTTGTGGCATGGTGCTTCTTGGAATTTTGTTATTTGGGGTGCTTGGCATGGCACTTTTTTACTGTTAGAACGACTTTTCTTGTCGCGAATATTAGAAAGATTACCACAGTTCTTTCAATTGGTCTATTCGTATTTCATCGTTTTGATTGGCTGGGTCTTCTTTAGAACAGAAACACTGAGCGATGCTTCTACCTATTTACAGCGCATGTTCTTATGGACAGGAGAACAGGTGAACTCACTAGAACTAGATTTTAAATTTTTTGTGTTTTTGGGACTGGCCCTACTTTTCTCCTATTTCACCTTATTCAGGTTTGGAAAAAAGGCAGAGTTGTTTGTTTATTCAGAAGCTACCACTTGGCCAAGGCATATAGCGTTGTTTTCAGGGGCTCTTGTTCTTACTATTCTCAGTATAAGCTATGTTGCAAGTTCAGACTTTAATCCCTTTATATATTTTAGATTTTAATGCGCATTCATCCTAATATATACAAGAAGGCACTTTTAATTGTGAGTATGGTTCTCTTGAGCTATCCTATGGTTGAGCTTGTAACGCCATTGAAATTTGCAGGTGGTGTAAGCCACAGTGAACTTACCAACACCTTTGAAGAATTGAATGCACAGAATGTTTTTAATGGGTCTTTTCAAGAGTCATTTTCAAAATATGTGAATGATCGAATTGGTTTATTTGCATTTTTCATAAAAACACACAATCAGCTAGAGTACAGTCTATTCAATAAGGTGCATGCTGGAAGAACAATAGTAGGCAAAAATAATTTCTTGTTTGAAAAACAGTACATCGATTCATATTTCGGAGAAGACTATGTAGGGTCTGAAAAAATTGAGAAGCTTGGAAGGCAAATGGAAAAGCTGCAAGACTCTTTAGAAGCTAGGGGGAAAATTGTAGTCTATGTATTAGCTACAGGAAAAGCAACTTTCTACCCAGAGTACATTCCTTATGAGCAGAAGAAAGACACGACAAACAATGAGAGAATGGTGCAAGAGTTCATTCAGCGGGATATCAATCATATTCATTTTGCGCCTTATATGCTAGAATTAAAGGAGGAGTATGGCGAACTCATGTTTCCTAAATACGGTGTGCATTGGAGCTATTTTGCCAACATCTTTGTGGCAGATTCTTTGACGCGCTACATAGAACACAAGACAAATTGGGATTTGCCTAACATTGAAATTACAGAGATGAAGTACAGCAAACGTGCTGAATACTTTGACAATGATATTGCCAACGCGATGAATTTGTTTGAAGATATTCATCCAGATAGCATGGCATATCCAGAATTTGAATGGAAAAAGCCTGAGAATTTCGATAAAAAGAAAGTGTTGTTTATCAGCGATAGTTTCGGTTGGGACCTTTTTGAAAATTTAGACTTTGGTACCGAGTGTTTCTCCGAAATGCAATTTTGGTTTTACTACCAAGCAGCTCACGATAAAACGGTTAAGCAAGGGAGAGTAAATAACGCATTGCCTTTACTTGCTAGACACAAAGACCTTCATCAATTCTTAGAAGACTACGATGCGTTTGTGATTTTGGTGAATGAGCCAAATAATATTTACAGAGGATGGGGGTTCCCCGTAGACGCTTTACGCACAATCAAAGATTCAAATCATGTGCGGGTTGAGCGAGGAAATGAATACTTAATTGAACAGTTCCACAGCAAAAAGCAATGGAGAAAAGCACTTGAAAAGTTGGCAGAAGAGCGCGGAGTTACTTTTGAAGAAATGATTGAGATCTATCTTCATGATCCAAATTTTAAACTAGAATCTGAATGAAATTTAATTCCATAGAGTTTTTAGTATTTCTATGTGCCACATTCTTTGTGTTGTGGAATGTGAGGAAAAACTTAAAGGCATTCAATATTCTATTGCTTTTGGTAAACTACGTGTTTTATGCGTGGTGGGATCTTCGCTTTTTGCTTCTCATTCTCTTCAGCTCTTTTGTAGATTATACAGTGGGCTACTTCATTCCCAATAGCCGGCATAAAAAGCTGCTTATTGGGATAAGTCTCTGCATAAACTTGGGATTATTGATGTTTTTCAAGTACGTCAACTTCTTTATTGAGTCATTTCAAGATCTGCTTCATCAGCTCAACTTAGAAGCAAATTACCATACCTTGAATATCATTCTTCCAGTAGGGATTAGTTTCTATACTTTTCAAACCCTCAGCTATTCTTTAGATGTGTATAAAGGGAAGGTGAAACCTGAGAAGAACATCATCGCATTTTTGAACTATGTAAGTTTCTTTCCACAGCTCATAGCGGGTCCAATAGAGCGCGCAACTACCTTTTTACCGCAATTCTCTAAAGCGCGTATTTTTAATTACCCACAAGCCGTTCAAGGTTTACGATTGCTCCTGTATGGGTTTTTTAAGAAGATGGTGATTGCCGATAATTTGGGCATTCAAATTGACTATGTCTATGCCACTTACGATACCCAAAATGGTTTTTCATTATTCTTTGCTACTGCATTGTTTTTTGTTCAACTATACACTGATTTCTCAGCGTATACAGATATTGCCAGAGGGGTAGCTAAACTCTTAGGTTTTGAGTTGGTGAGAAACTTTAAAACACCTCTTTTCTCTAGAAGCATTCCTGAGTTTTGGTCTCGATGGCACATTTCTCTAACCAATTGGTTTAGAGATTATTTTTACTTGTGGTTTGCGGGTTTATATAGAAAGAGTACAGTGTGGCGCATTCTTTCTTCCATAATCTTATTTGTGGTGATTGGGTTTTGGCATGGTGCGAATTACACCTACATCATTTTTGGTTTTATTCATGGTATTTCATTCGCTCCTCGTATTCTATCTCGACACAGTAAAAATTTAAGAACACTCTTTTCATTTCTCAAGGAGAATAAAGTGGCCAGCATTTTTGCAATGTTTGGAACATACAGTTTAATCACCATTTCTGGAGTGTTCTTCCGGTCACCAAACATTGATATTGCTTTTTCCATCTACGATAGTGTGTTCAATAACTTCGGCTCAAGTATCCATCCTGCCTTGCTTAAAGTATCTGCATTGGCTGCGGGTATTTTAGCCTATGAGTGGATCACCAAAGAAAGAGACCATCCTTTCTATGTAGAAGGTTTCCATCCATACGTTAGAAGAGGCTTGTATGTAGTCATGACTATTCTGATATTGTTGTACGGATACTTTGGCAAAGAACCCTTTTATTACTTCCAATTTTAATAATGAAGAAGCTCGTATTATATACATCACCTTATGTGCTGCTGATTATTCTTTATGGCTTAATCGGTGAGTATTTCTTGCATGCAAACAAAGAGTCTTATACCATTGAGGAGGTGACTACAATGCAAGACCAATCACAGTCAGAAAGCTATTACTGCAGAGAAATCATAGGAAACACGCTGAGTAATTATAAGTTTCAGATGTTTAAAAAGAAGCAGCCTACTGGTGTGTTGGTTTTAGGGCAATCTGTTACTCTTCAGTTCAGAGATTTTATGTTCGAACCTTACCAAGATGATTTCTATAACACAGGTCTTATGGCCAGAAACATCAAAGATGTGAACTACGTGTTAGACTTGATGGATGAGGGCAAAGTGAATACACCTGAGCTGCTTGTGCTAGGTGTTGATATCTCATTCTTCGTTGGGAACACGGTTTTGGATTCTATTGAATGGACAAGAAATCACCCGGAGGATAGAGCAATGAGTAGCAAATCGCATTTAAAGGGCATACAACGCATTTTTCTAAACCCTAAGTTCATGTCTCCACCCAAAGTAGATTATGGTTTTGGACGTGCTGGAATGGGAGGTAGAGGATACCGCAGAGATGGAAGCTATAGGCATAAACCAGACATTGAACGTTTCTTGAATGATTCTAGTTACAACGATGGGGATTTAATTCTGTATCTAAAAAACAAAACTGCTCCTTTTATAGAACCCTTTGAGTTTGATGAAGGTAAGAAGAGGGTCTACTTTAAGTTCTTAGAGCGTGTTCAAGAAAAAGGAATAGAATTGATTCTTTACATTCCGCCATACTCAGATGTGTATTTCAATGAGGCCATAAAAGATCCAATGTTTAAGGCATTGTGGGAAGAGTTTTTGGGCGTTCAAGAAGAGCTGATTGCAAAAGGCTACAATGTCATTCCCTTTGCTACTCCTTCTGGTATGGGCTTAACAGACCATTACATGGTAGATGCAGAACATCCGGGTGAGGTGATGTGCGTGATGCAATTGCAACAAGGCATTGAAGAAAAGAATTTAAAAGGAGATGTCATAGAATCACTTACCTTTTCAACGGTAAATGAGTATTTCAAAAATCCATATATGATTCCAATATCCTTTATGGGTGACTCCATAGATCAAGTACTTCTTCATCATAAATTAAACAGCCACTAAACTCTATTAATACAGTTATATGTCAACAACCGATTCAGACAAAGCTTGGAAGAAATTTGGAGAAACAGATCCTTATTTCGGGGTGCTTACACACGAGCGTTTTCGTACAAAGAATTTGAATGACGAACACAAGAAAGAGTTTTTCGAATCTGGTGTGAAGTATACACAAAGAATTTACCGTCATTTCAAAGATCATTTCAATGTAGATGCCCCTTTCAAGAGTGTTTTAGATTTTGGTTGTGGTACTGGAAGGTTGGCACTTGGCTTTGCCCACGAATCAGACAAAGTAGTTGGTATTGATATTAGCGAAAAAATGCTGGACGAAGCCCTCAAAAACGCAAAACTTCAAGGCTTTAAGAACGTGGAGTTCCATTTATCCGATGACGACCTTTCTGCGGTAAAAAACCAACAGTTCGATTTTGTCAACACCTATATCGTGCTGCAACACATTAGCCCCAAGCGCGGAATGGTAATCATCTCACAACTATTAGATAGAATAAAGCCAGGAGGTTATGGAATGATTCAAACAACCTATTCTACCCAAAAAGGGAGGCTGGGTAAAACAATAAACTATTTCAGATTCAGGTATTCATTGGTTCATGGCCTTTTGAATTTAGTTGATAAGAAGAAATTCAATGAGCCTTTAATGCAAATGAATGAGTATGATATGAGCAAGGTTTTTGAACTTGTGCACAATGCAGGAGTAATGCAGTCCTTTGTTCAATATACAGATCATGGTTCGGTGTTGGGTGCATCAATCTATTTACATAAACCGAAAGAGAACTAGCTTCATTTGCTGTCAATTGGAGATGAAGACATCGCAGCATATAAGATGAAATAAAAAAAGAGAAGCGATTTGCTTCTCTTTTTTTGTGACTCCGCAGGGATTCGAACCCCGAACCTCCGCATCCGTAGTGCGGTGCTCTATCCAGTTAAGCTACGGAGCCATCTGTTTAAAACAGGGCTTCAAATGTAATTATTTCCATTGAAATAAATTTCAAAAATGCCCTGATATTTTATGATTAATCAATCAAAGTCTTGTCTAATCTTCGTACTCAATTGTCGCGTGTAGTTCTCATGCAACCATTTGCGGTAGTTCTCTGTGCTTTTTACAATACAACGTGCGTAACGCTTAATTCTGTCAGCAATATCCTCTTCTAGTTCAGGCATTAAGTAAAGTGCATCATACACATCTTCACTGTTCTCTATGCAAATCTGAGCATGTTGATCTAAGCTTTGTTCCAAAACAATGCGTGGCGGCTTCCCTTTGGCTACTGCTTTCTTGTACGATGATTCAATATCAAACGAAAAATCCGCAGTCTTCGGGAACTTCTCTTTTGTTTCTTCAGGCAGTACAAAAGTAAAGTTGCGTTCAATTTCTTCGTCAGACACTACATTTTGGATATAAATATCTGGTGTGGTAAAGATGTGTCCCCAATTTACAAAGCCATCCCAAGGTCCAAAACGCGCTGCGTTGTTCCCCAAATCAATAACTGTAAAACGTTTCTTGTTTTTAAGAATACGAGAACCTCTACCAATCATTTGATGGTAAAGCGTTAAAGATTTTGTTGCTCGGTTAAGGATGATAGATTCTACAGTAGGTTCATCAAAACCAGTAGTTAAAATACTTACTGAGGTAAGAATGGCATGTGGAGTTACCTTGAACCAATCAAGAATTTCTCTTCTTTCTTGTGCCGTTGCAGTATTGTCTAAGTGTCTTATTTCTAAACCAGCCTCTTTAAAAGCATCGTAAACCGCTTTTGATGTGTTGATTCCGTTGTTAAAAATCAACGTCTTTTTTCCATTTGACTTTGCTCTGTAAGCATACAGTAATTTCTCGAGCATGTGAAAACTCGTGTAGAGCAAATCGGAAGAACGAACGGTGTAATCACCATTGGAACCGATTTTGAGCATTCCCAATCCTACATCGTAAGCATATATATCGGCTTTCGCCAAGAATCCTTTCGATATCAAATCGGGAATAGATTCACCAACCATCAGCTCGTCAAAGTCATTCTTCATTGGAAGCTTCGCGTTCGCACTCAATGGCGTTGCAGTAACTCCCAACATGTTACAATTATCAAAGTACTTGTAAAGCTTTCTAAAAGAGTTATAGTGAGCCTCATCAATAATCACAAGACCCATTCCAGCTAAATCGAATTTTTCGTCCTGTAAACGGTTGTTTAAGGTTTCAACCATGGCAACAAAGCAGCTGTACTCATCTTTGTCTGGAAGCTCTTTGACTTTGCTATTGATAACCTTATTGGAGATCCCAAATTCAGAAAGCATTCGGCTGGTTTGACGGCATAGCTCAACCCTATGGGTCAAGATCAATACTTTCTTGCCTTTTTCAAGAATATACCTTTTGGCAATTTCAGAGAAGATGACGGTTTTTCCACCACCGGTTGGCAACTGATAAAGTATATTGTAATCATCGTCAACTTCAGCGAGCTTCCCCATGATCTGGTTCATCGCACGCTCCTGATAATCATATAGTTTCTTCGTATTTTGTACCGTCTCCGTCATGTTACTCATACCCTAGCCCGTTCCGAAATCGGCTGCAAAAATAGTGTGTTTAAAGGGATTAAGACGAATAAAACGGAACAATTCCGCCAAAAAAGGAAAGGATTTGTTCACAATTCCTTCATGATAAAATGAAATTGTGCGACTTCTCACTGGTCTGAACGGTAGGTCTCAACAGTTGATTATTTTAGCTGCAAATTGAATAACGATGCAAGAGATCCCTTGGAAAACAGCAAAAGAATATCAAGATATTACCTACAAGAAATGCAATGGTGTTGCGCGAATAGCCTTCAATAGACCAGAGGTACGCAATGCTTTTAGGCCTGGTACTGTTGATGAATTGTACGATGCTTTTTGGGATGCCAAAGAAGACACCACTATTGGCGTGTTACTTTTATCTGGAGAAGGTCCTTCTCCTAAAGATGGAGGCTGGGCGTTTTGTAGTGGTGGAGATCAGAGAATTAGAGGCGAAAAGGGTTATGTTGGAACAGATGGACAACACCGTTTGCACATACTAGAAGTGCAGCGCTTAATTCGCATGATGCCTAAAGTGGTGATTTGTGTTGTGCCTGGCTGGGCCGTTGGTGGAGGACACAGCTTACACGTTGTATGTGACTTAACCCTAGCGAGTAAAGAGCACGCTATTTTTAAGCAAACAGATGCTGATGTTACAAGCTTTGATGGTGGGTACGGCAGTGCTTACCTAGCAAAAATGGTAGGACAGAAGAAGGCGCGTGAGATTTTCTTTTTAGGGAGGAACTATTCTGCTCAAGATGCTTTTGACATGGGAATGGTTAACGCAGTTATTCCCCACGATGAACTGGAAACTACTGCTTATGAATGGGGACAAGAGATTTTGGAGAAATCACCAACATCAATCAAAATGCTCAAGTTTGCTATGAACCTTACTGATGATGGTATGGTAGGACAACAAGTATTTGCTGGAGAAGCAACACGCTTGGCTTACGGAACGGAAGAAGCAAAAGAAGGACGAAACGCTTTTTTAGAAAAAAGAAAGCCTAACTTTAAAGACATAGATTGGTTGCCGTAAGGCCATAATTCAAATGACAATAACAAATCCCGTAGAGAGCTCTACGGGATTTTTTTATAATGATATACCAACCGGGCAATGGTCGCTTCCCATAATTTCGTTTAAGATGAAAGCATCCTTAATATGCGGGAGAATTCCGAGGCTGGCAAGCACGTAGTCTATGCGCCAGCCGATGTTTTTTGCACGTGCTCCGGCACGGTAGCTCCACCATGAATATTTTACTTGATCTGGATAAAAGTGCCTAAACGTGTCTACCATCCCAGAAGAAATGAAGTTGTTGATGCCATCAATCTCCTTTTGGGTGAACCCTGCAGATTTATTGTAATTGGGTTTTGGCCTGGCCAAGTCAATGTCTTTATTCGCCACATTGAGGTCTCCTAAAAAGAGAACAGGTTTTTTCTCTTCCAATGTTTTGATATGCTTCAGCAAAGCTGCATCCCAAGTGGTTCTGTAATCTAAACGTGCGAGTTCGCTCCCAGAGTTGGGAACATAGACACTCATTACAAAGTACTTTGGGTATTCGGCAACCAATACACGTCCTTCTTGGTCATGTTCTTCTATGCCTAAGTCTGGTGTAACTGAAATGGGTTTCTCTTTGCTTAAAATTGCCACACCAGAATACCCTTTTCTCACAGCAGAATTGGAGTAAATATGATAGCCTTCTAAGTTCTTTAAGGCTTCTTGTACTTGATCATCTTGCGCTTTAGTTTCTTGCAGGCACAATACATCTGGATTCATATCATATACCAGATCAACAAATCCTTTTTTCTCAACGGCTCTAATGCCATTGACATTCCATGAGATTATTTTCATTCTTCGTTTTGCATTTTATCAATCCATTCTTTTGCAATGTCGTACACAGCGTCACTGCTCAAGTTGGCTTTATGTAAAATTTCTCCTTTGTAGCTTAACAAGCCCCAACCTTGTTTCGTTGAATAACGGTATACCAATCCAACTTCATCTGCATCCCAAAACTCTTTTATAATAGGTTCAACAATGGTAGAACCATCTGAATGAACAAAGCTAATGTAGTTTTCCTTGGTGTAAAAAATACTATATTCTTTATTTAGGCCTTGCCAATTCTCCTTTTTGATGTATGGTCAAGTTTGGAAACACTTTTGACTGAATGATTTGACCAAAAGAAAGAAATGGGAGTAAGAGTAGGCCAAGAGCGGTATTCTTCATAACCCCCGAAGTAAACAAATCAAACAAAAAATGCCCCGATTCAATCGAGGCATTCTCATTTATAGTTGACTTTTTATCTTACATGTTACGTCTGTATTGTCCGCCTACTTCGAACAATGAACTTGTGATTTGACCAAGTGTAGCCACTTTTGTCACCTCCATCAGTTTCTCAAACATGTTTTTGTTGTTGATCGCAGAATCTCTTAACTCATTGAGCAAGCTTTCTGTTGTAGCTGCATGACGCTGTTGTTGGGCTTTCAAGTTGTTGATTTGCGCCTCTTTTTCTTCGTTTGTAGAACGAATAACCTCTTGTGGCACCAAGGTTGGAGAACCTTTGGCACTCAAGAAAGTATTCACGCCAATAATTGGGAATTCACCTGAATGCTTCAAGTGCTCGTAGTACATGCTTTCTTCTTGAATTTGGTTGCGTTGGTACATGGTTTCCATGGCACCTAAAACACCACCTCTTTCGGTAATGCGGTCAAACTCTGCTAAAACAGCTTCTTCTACCAAATCGGTCAATTCTTCGATGATGAAAGCTCCTTGAATTGGGTTCTCATTTTTCGCTAAACCAAGCTCTTTGTTAATGATCAACTGAATGGCCATAGCTCTACGCACACTTTCCTCTGTTGGAGTGGTAATAGCTTCGTCATAAGCATTGGTATGTAGTGAGTTGCAGTTGTCGTAAATTGCATACAAGGCCTGTAAGCTTGTTCTAATATCATTGAAGTCAATCTCTTGCGCATGCAGCGATCTTCCAGATGTTTGAATATGGTATTTCAACATCTGAGAACGCGCGTTCGCCCCGTATTTATTCTTCATGGCTTTCGCCCAAATTCTTCTTGCAACCCGGCCAATCACTGCATATTCTGGATCAATTCCGTTGCTGAAGAAGAAACTTAAGTTAGGCGCAAAAGCGTTGATGTCCATCCCTCTGCTCAAGTAATACTCTACATACGTAAAGCCATTGGCCAAAGTGAAGGCAAGTTGTGTAATGGGGTTGGCGCCTGCTTCTGCAATGTGGTAACCACTAATAGATACCGAGTAGAAGTTGCGTACGTTTTCTTCAATAAAGTACTGTTGCACATCTCCCATCAAACGCAAAGCGAATTCTGTAGAGAAGATACACGTGTTCTGAGCTTGATCTTCTTTTAGAATATCTGCTTGAACCGTACCGCGAACCACACTCAGTGTTTCCGCTTTGATTTTGTTGTACACATCGGCTGGAAGCACTTGATCTCCTGTTACCCCCAAAAGCATTAATCCTAGTCCGTCATTTCCTTGTGGTAAATCACCTCGGTATGTTGGACGCTGTTGCTTAAGCTCTTTGTAGATGGCTGAAATTTTTGCTTCAACCTCTGCTTCTAGTCCATTTTCCTTAATGTATTTTTCACAGTTTTGATCAATGGCGGCATTCATGAAGAAACCAAGCAACATAGGTGCTGGCCCATTAATGGTCATGGATACAGAAGTCAATGCATGTGAAAGGTCAAATCCAGAGTAGAGCTTTTTAGCATCGTCTAAACAGCAAATACTAACTCCTGAGTTCCCGATTTTACCGTAGATGTCTGGTCTGTAATCTGGGTTGTTCCCGTAGAGTGTTACAGAATCAAAAGCGGTAGACAATCTCTTGGCTGGCATCCCTAAAGATACATAGTGGAAGCGCTTGTTGGTTCTTTCTGGTCCACCTTCACCGGCAAACATTCTGGTTGGATCTTCACCTGTTCTTTTGAATGGATAGATTCCCGCGGTGTAAGGGAATTCTCCTGGTACATTTTCGTTCAAAACCCAAGTCAATAGGTCGCCCCAAGCGGTGTACCTCGGCAAAGAAACTTTTGGCACTTGTGTATGAGACAAAGACTCGGTGTGTGTTTGAATGCGGATCTCTTTATTTCTAACCTGGAAAATGAATTCAGGGTCTGTGTATCTTTTCTTTTTAGATTCCCATTCAATGATGTGATCCCAATTGTGAGGGTCAAGGTCTTTTTTAGCGGTGTTGAACTCAGCCAAAAGCGTTTGACCAACTTCACTTTCACCAACGCTATCTTCCCATTTGGAGATATCGGCTAGATCAAATGCTGTGTTGCAAATGGCTTTGAGCGCACCATGTAAGTTGTACAGCTTCTGAGCGATCTCAGACTGGCTTTTGGCCGTTTTATTGTAACCACGATTGCTGTCAGAAATTTCACTTAAATAGCGTGTTCTAGCTGGAGGAATGATGAATATTTTTTCACTCATCTCATCCGTGATTTCAAACTCACTTTTAAGATTCGCTGATGTCTTTTCAACCACCTTGTCCATAATGGCCTTGTAAAGGCTGTTCATTCCAGGATCGTTGAATTGAGAAGCGATGGTTCCATAAACTGGAAGCGATTCATCTTTGGCATCCCACAGGTTGTGGTTTCTGCGGTATTGCTTCTTTACATCTCTCAAGGCATCAAGTGCCCCGCGTTTGTCAAATTTGTTGATGGCAACGAGATCGGCAAAATCGAGCATGTCAATTTTTTCCAATTGCGTAGCGGCTCCAAATTCAGGAGTCATAACGTAAAGCGATGCATCACTGTGATCCAATATCTCTGTATCTGACTGTCCAATACCCGATGTTTCGAGAATAATCAAGTCGTATTCAGCAGCTTTCAAAATGGCCAAGGCATCGTTCACGTGTTTACTCAAGGCCAAATTGCTTTGGCGTGTAGCAAGCGAACGCATGTATACCCGCTCATTATTGATGGCGTTCATGCGAATACGGTCACCTAACAAGGCTCCGCCCGTTTTCTTTTTAGAAGGGTCAACAGAAACAATCGCTAGTTTTTTATCGGTAAAGTCCGTTAAAAATCTTCTAACCAATTCGTCTACCAAACTTGATTTTCCTGCTCCTCCGGTTCCTGTAATTCCAAGAATGGGAGTTTGAGAGTCTTTAGCCATTCCTCGAATGATATCAAGGATTTCTGCATGTTTTTCAGAGAAGTTTTCTGCTGCAGAAATAAAATGTGAAATAGCTACTTTGTTTTTATCTTTAAGTGTGTCAACTGCTTCTTCAAGGGTTTCGCCAACAGGAAAATCACTTGTATGAACCAGGTGATTGATCATTCCTTGCAGTCCCATTTCGCGGCCATCATCAGGTGAATAAATGCGTGTGATGCCATAGTCGTGCAATTCTTTGATTTCATCTGGAAGAATTACACCTCCACCACCAGCAAAGATTTTGATATGACCTGCGTTGCGTTCTTGCAGGAGATCATACATGTATTTTAAATATTCTACGTGTCCACCTTGGTAGCTTGTCATGGCAATGGCTTGCGCATCTTCTTGAATCGCTGTATTTACTACCTCATCAACACTGCGATCATGGCCAAGGTGAATCACCTCGCAACCAGTTGATTGAATGATTCTGCGCATGATGTTGATGGCAGCATCGTGTCCATCAAAGAGCGAAGCTGCTGTAACAATACGTACTTTATTCTGTGGCTTGTAAATATCTGGATTCTTCATATCGTCCTTGTTTGTGTGCCTTCTACATCTTTTTCGAGATTTTGAAAGCGCGACAAAAATAGTGTTTTGCCTTGCTTGGTCAAGTTTGCGGATAGGAGTGTTATTGCGAAGTTTTTACCGGACTTTTCATTTTTGTGATTGCTGAGTGGATTATCTTTTTAGCATCCATTGAATTCATCTCTATGTAACTTCTATATTAAGGTCTAGTGCCTCCTCTTTGGTAGTCCTAAAGAAATGCCCATTTTTGCCGCGAGTTCATAGGGGAATAATCTTTTGTTTTTAACTGTGAACTCTCCTGAAAGTGTCCGACCGAACACATTTTTCAAAACAAAAGCCAAACTTTTTGGCACAAATAGAGGGAGATTAGAATGAGCAACAGGTACAAAGGCTTTACACTTAATAATTTTACAAAAATTCCTCAGGTTTCAGAATACCTTTCTCCTGATGAAATACACGCAATCAACGTTGTAGGGAACGTATTGCCGTTTAAGGTGAATAATTACGTTGTTGATGAATTGATAGATTGGACCAATATCCCCAACGATCCAATTTACCAATTGACTTTTCCTCAGAAAGAAATGCTTTCTAAAGAAGATTTTCAAACGGTATCTGACGCGCTAGCAGTTGGGTTGAAAAAGCCAGAACTTTTGAAAGTAGTGAATAAAATTCGCTTGGCGTTGAACCCGCACCCTGCTGGTCAAGAGCACAATGTTCCTGAATTGGATGGGCAAAAACTTACAGGGATCCAGCACAAATACAACGAGACGGTTTTATTCTTTCCAAGTAATAGCCAAACGTGCCATGCTTACTGTACTTTTTGCTTTAGATGGCCTCAGTTTGTTGGGATTGATGAACTTAAATTTGCCATGCGTGAAACAGAATTGTTGGCGAAATATGTGAAAACACACCCAGAAGTTTCTGATGTGTTGTTTACAGGTGGAGATCCAATGGTGATGAGCGGCAAGCATTTTGGAGCATATATTGATCCTTTGCTAGATGAAGACATTGCCAATTTGAAAACCATTCGTATTGGTACAAAGTCTCTAGGCTATTGGCCGTATAAATTCACCACTGATAAAGATGCTGACGAGATGTTGGCCATTTTTGAACGCATTGTAAAAAGCGGAAAGTCTTTGGCGTTTATGGCTCATTTCAATCATCCAAATGAATTGAAAACACCTGCCGTTCGCGAAGCCATTCGTAGAATTAGAGCAACCGGTGCTCAAATTAGAACGCAGTCACCGATTATGAAAAACATCAACGACTCATCAGATGTGTGGGAAGAGATGTGGAAAGAGCAGGTGAACCAAGGATTGATTCCTTATTACATGTTTGTAGCAAGAGATACAGGAGCTCAAGATTACTTTGCTGTTTCTCTAGATCGCGCATGGGATATTTATCGAAATGCATACAAAAATGTGAGTGGCATTGCCAGAACGGTTCGCGGACCAAGTATGTCGGCTAACCCTGGCAAAGTACATGTTGTTGGAGTAACAGAAGTGCAAGGGCAAAAAGTATTTGTTCTCAACTTTATTCAGGGAAGAAGTGAAGAGTGGGTAGGTAAACCTTTCTTTGCTAAGCACGATACAGAAGCCATTTGGTTAGATGATTTGAAACCTGCATTTCAAGATGAATTCTTCTACGAAGAGGAGTTCGCTATGATTCAGAAATAAAAAAGAAGGGAAAGACAGAAGTCTTCGGCCCTAGAAATACAAAAAGGTCAATGCAGCTGCTGCATTGACCTTTTTCGTTTTATGATCTAGGTTGAATCTACTTTACCACAAATCTTTTCGAATCACTTTTTCCATTGAGGGAAATGATATACACGCCTTGTTTGAGCGATGAAACATCAATGTTTCCGTCTGTTCTTCCTCGAAGCACTTGACGCCCATCTACACTGTAAATGGTGTAGGCCTCTGAGGAGTTGATATCAATGAAAAGATTGCCGTCCTGCACCGGGTTTGGATAGAGTGTCCAATTGCTTTTTTCTGTTTTTTCAGAAATGAAAGAAGGCGTATTCGTCCAAATATCTATGTTGTCTATATAGAGGTTATTTCCTCCTTTGTTGATGGTTTGGAATTGAACCATCAACTCGCCTTTTCCAACAAAGGCAGATAAATCGATGGTGTCTCTTCTCCAATCATCGGCATCTTGAGGTTCCCATTCATTCATAATGGCCTTATCTGTGGTGTTTATAGAATCTTGCCCCGTAGCAAGCACTTCTACCCAAGAATCACCGCAATCTTCACTTACACGAATCTTTAAAGAGTCGTTGAATACGAAAACTTTGAATTGATAGCTCAAGTCATAAGCCAACCATAGATCGCCCGTTTCTGGTGGAGTGAATCTTGGAGAGGTCATTTCATCTTCTTGGCTCTCGCGGTAGGTGTAACGCGCCATACGCATGCGAGCGGTGTGGTTGGTGCCATTCATGGTAGTTGCACTTATGGTATCCCATCCGTAAGTAAGGTCTGGGTTTTCAAGATACCAATCGCTTCTCAAAAGGTTCTCATTTTCGAAATCTTGTGCAATGGGTAGGCTTGATTGAGCGGCAATATGAAAGCGAGATACCCAACTGTTGTTATCATAACTGTCTTCTGCCATACCGCCCGTGTACATGGCCAGTGCATAAAACTCTTGGAATCCTTTGGATGCGCTTATGGTATCAAGTACTACAGAATCTTGTGGTTGTAAAGTACCTGTTCCTAAATTCATTATTCTCAAAGGCTGACCAACAAAACCGTAGTGGATTTCAACAGAGCCTTTATTGGTAACAGTAGGGTTATTGAAATACAACACAGGTGTAAAAGTACGTTGGCATGTGAAGGATCTATTGTCTAAGCTGGTTCCAATAATGTTCAAATCCATTGGAGAACCGCTTGGGGGAATCGCAGTATAGATGCTATCAAGGTAGTTGAAAGATGCTTCAGCATCAATAAGACCTCTGCCGTAGGTGTTGTCTTCTCCCGGTGTTCCCAAATCTATGGCAGAGTAATACATAGATTCTTTGATCTCTTTGGCAGATGCTTGAGGGAAAGCTTCCATCAAGAGCAGTGCAACACCAGAAACGTGAGGTCCAGCCATGCTGGTTCCTTGGTAATTGTCATAGTCGTAAGAGCCATCATCTCTGCGAATGGCACTTCTTACATTTACTCCAGGAGCCACCACTTCTGGTTTGATTTTTAAAGCTCCGGTGCCATCGCATACCCCAGGTCCACGGCTAGAAAATGATGCAATGTTGCTGTTGAAATTCACTGCGCCTACTGCAAAATTATTGACCAAAGAAGCCATTCCTGTTGCTGGAGAACCTACAGTGCCACCGCCTGGTCCATTATTCCCAGCAGATTGAATATTCACAATTCCAGCGGCTTCAATAGCAATCAGGAGGTCTTTCCAGTAGCCCGCGCAAACAGCAGAATCATTTACAGGATCAAAAGTGTGGCCCCAAGAATTATTGATAACATCGGGAATGTCATGTGTGGTGTTGGTATCTCTATCAGGATTCATGGCCCACATGTAAATCTCGGCAATCTCATACATGGGGCGTATGTCTGAAGCACTTGACACAATGGGGTCTCCCGCCATAAATTGCGCATTAAACGCTACGCCTACAGTATCGTTTGTAGAGGTGTCAAGGCCAAGCACTGTGGCTGCGGTATGCGTACCATGTGAGTTTCTTTTATCTCCAGGTAGCATTTGGTCGTACTTCATCCAGGCATGATCTAGGGGCACTCTATTGCCTAAAAATCGTGAACCTAAAGAAGGGTGATTGGGCCAAATACCCGTATCAACACTCAGCATTTTTTTTCCTTTACCTGTATAGCCCATTGCCCACAGTTTATCGGCTTTTACTTGTAAAAGACCAGGTTCAGTGCCATTTAAAGCACGTGTTGTACTCTGATTTCCTGGTACGGGTAGGTGTGGAGTTAAGACTTGTTCGTTATCAAATTCGATGTAGGCAACACTCGGGTTCTGGGATAGGGCGTTTAAGGTTTCTTTACTTGCCTTGATGTGTAATGCATTTAGTCCCACCAAATGATCTAGCACTTCGAATTGAAGGTTTTGCGCTTCTATAGATTGAAGAAAATGATCATAGCGTTGGTTGAGTTCTCTCAAGATATGCGGAGCACGCTCTTTTGCGGGTATTTGACTGCCATCCCAAACCAATCGCAGCGAATCCCAATTAAGGTGTTGTCTGCCGTAAATCAAGAACTTACCTTTATGATGCCCTTTTTGTTGAGCAAATTCGTTGGCTTTTGGACTCAGGGTGTTTTGTCCAATTAATGGAGTAGAAAGCCCGATGAGAATAGCGAAAACAGGAATAAGTCTTTGTGTAAGGCGCATAACATTTCTTGATTTTACCAACAATTACCCAATAAACAACACGAGAACTTGCTTGTTTCGGATTAGTATTGTTGTTCCCAAACTTAACATGAATTTAATTCGTGTATAGGGTCATTGACTTTTTATTATGAAAAAAACACTTCTTTCAATCATACCCGTTTCTCTTATTTTATTAGCCGCTTATTTTTTCGTAACCGAAGAACAAAATGAAAATTTTGGTCCAGAAGGCAGAGCAGAACAGCTTTTAGAGCGTATTATGGATCCAGCAACTGGAGAGGTTCCCGAAGGAATTTTTATGCGTGAGCAATTGCTCGTTTCTCAATTGCCTAAGGCGGCAGGGAAAAGAGATATAGATGGTATTGATTGGGTAAGTGGTGGCCCTTATAATGTTGGAGGTAGAACAAGGGCACTTGCAGTAGATATTTCTGACACCAGTGTAATTTTGGCAGGAGGCGTTTCTGGCGGGATGTGGCGATCTGCTGATGGTGGACAAAACTGGAATCGCGTTTCTCCTTTAAATACAAGCATGTCTGTTTCTTGTGTTGAGCAAGATCAACGCCCTGGAAATACCAATGTATGGTATTATGGTGGGGGAGAAGCGAATGGTAATTCGGCTTCAAAATCGTTTTCTGCATCCTACATAGGGGTGGGAATATTTAAATCTACAGATGGCGGAGTTACTTGGAATGTACTCCAGTCAACAGCTACAGATTACCCACAAGCCAACAATGGTTGGGGAATTGTTTTTGGCATCGAAGTAGATCAAACGAGACAAGATAGTGCGATTGTTTATGCTGCCTTGCCTGGTAGAATTATGCGAAGCAATGATGGTGGTGACACTTGGGAGACCTCTTTGCAAAGCACCAATGGATTTGAATACGGATCTGTACAAATTAGTGCAACAGGTGTGCTGTATGCGGCATTTGATGCAACTGGAAAAACAGGCGCTTTTTGGAGAAGCACAGATGGCTTTACTTGGACAGATATTACCCCCAGTATTGTAAATAACAACCTTGGTAGAACGAGAATAGCTATTGCTCCGAGTGATGAGTCTCACGTCTATTTTTATTCTGATGCGAGTGGGGCAAAGCTTTACCACTATGAGTATTTAAGCGGAAATGGTGTAGGAACAAATGGTGCCTGGGATAACCGTACTGGAAGCTTACCAACGGGTAATCAAAATATCAATCCCTTTGGGGGGTATTGTATGTCTGTTGGGGTTCACCCTTTAGACCACAATACCGTTTTTGTAGGAGGAACCAATTTGTACCGTTCAACAAATGGTTTTGCATCTTCTGGAACCAACCGGCAGGTAGGTGGGTATAGAATAGCTGGGAATCCTAATTTCAGTTGGTCGTCTGGTATTCAACATCCAGATCAGCAAGAAATCTTTTTCAACCCCTTGGATGCAAATATCATGTATGCCAGTTCTGATGGTGGGGTTCATAAAAGCCCGGATTGTACCGATTTCAACATACAGTGGGAGAGTTTGAGCGAAGGTTACCAAACGTCTCAATTCTATGGCATTGGTATCGATCATGCAACAGACAGTAGCCAAGTAATTGTTGGTGGTTTACAAGACAATGGGTCTTGGTACGCTAATATGATGCACGACTCTAGCTTCTATGCTTCGGTAAGAGGAGCAGATGGAGGTTATTCTATGGCTGCAGATGGAGGAGAAGCTTTTTACTTGAGTACTCAATATGCGAATATTCAAAGGGTGTTTATTGACTCTGCCTCGGGAAATGTTATTTCAAGAAACAATATCATGCCCAATGGTGCAGCATACGATTATCGCTTCACACATCCCTTTACTTTGGATCCAACAAATACCGATATCATGTACTTGCCTAATGGCAATGATTTATGGGTGAATTCGGATTTATCAATGACGGATAATAACGTGTTTTTATGGACAAATATGTTGACCGTTTCAACATCTGCCGATATCACCTCTGTTGAGGTTGCACCAAGCAATCCAAATGTGGTTTATGCAGGAACCAATGGGCGTGATATTTTTAGGGTAGACAATGCACGAAGTGTTTCAAATGCCACTTCTACCAAAATCACCAACAACATTGCAACTGGTGCATTCCTGAATTCTATTGGTGTAGATCCTGAAGATGAAAACGAATTGATTGCGGTATACAGTAATTACAATGTGCAAAGCATATGGTATACTCAAGATGCAGGAGCTAATTGGGAAACCATTGAAGGGAATTTAAAAGGTGATCCATTGCCTGGAGCTCCACCAAATTTATATTACATCGGAAACGGCCCGAGCATACGTTGGGTGGAAATTGTAGCTACAGATACTGGAAGAATATATCTTTTAGGAACCAGTGTTGGATTGTTTGCCACAGATTCTCTGAACGGTGAAGACACAGAGTGGGTGCAGCAAAGTCCAGATTTAATTGGAAATGCCGTAGTAGATATGATTGATGTGCGTGCTTCAGATGGTTTTGTAGCCATTGGTACACATGGCAACGGTTTATACCATGGATATATTGATATAGCAGATGATGCCGTATCGGGTATTCAAGCAGTAGAACAAAATGTGACAGATTTGGCCATATCTCCTAATCCGGTAAAAAACATAGCCAACTTATCTTTTAATCTCGCAACAGCGGCAAGAGTGCAATTGAGCTTATTTGATATGCAAGGCCGTCAAGTGCAACTCATTACCAAACAACAATTGCCACAAGGACAACACAGCATTCAAGCAGATTTGAATAATGTGAAAGCAGGAAATTATGTGGTAGTTGGTAAAGTAAGCGGCATCAGCGTTGCCAGTAAATTGGTGAAGTTGTAGTTCAGCTTATTGTTACATTTAAGCAGTATTAGGTTTTTCTTTTTAGAATGCTTTGCAGAGGAATGGTAGTACATTTTGTTTTATGATTGGCTACCTGTAAAGCACTACATTCTTGTTGGCTCATAGACTTCGTTTGCCGCGATAGTTATTTTAATCATCTTTGTTGTGAACTTTTTTAATTTTTTTAAATCTTAATTTTATCAAAAGTTTATGAAACCGAAGGAAATAGCACATCTTTTTTCTGAGTATTTAGAAGAGGGAACAACTCCAAAAGGAGTAAAGATTCAATCATTTTTTCAGCATTTGGAAACGTCACAAAAACGAGTTTTTGCGAGCAACATTCAGAAAGCTTTTGCTGCTCATTTAGAAGATGAAAAGAAAAAATCAGCATTAAGAAAAGAGAAGAAGAAGGAAATTGCTGAGATTAAGAAAAAGGCCAAAGAACTAGGTTTAGTTATTTCTGAGGGCTAAGACAGGTTTACTTTTTTTAGATAATGCAGTGCGAAGGGCTATTTTTTTATAGTCTAAGCTATCTCTCTTGCATAAGCGTTGCCTCAGAAGTGTGGTTTAAGCGAGTAAGCAATCTCAATCTCTTTTTTGCCTTATCCTTCTTCAGGTAAGGTTTTAAACATTATAAAAAGTGCTGCTTTTTTGCATTGCTGCCAAATGCCTAAATCTTTTTTTTCTTCTGTAATTTCTGCCATGATTTCGATTTTATTGGCAATTAGATGCTAACAATGAAGGGGGAAATTACTGAATTTCTGTGTATCATTCTGAGATATTGAATTTGACTAAGAGATGAGAAGTTTAGAAAGCTCTTTCTCATGCGTGTTTTATGGATTCTGTATTATGACTTTTTTCAATTCGATTTTCACAATTCTCTTGTTCTCTTTTATGTAGGTAACCCTCGCAAATAATCCATTTTTTAAAATTCCACCATTGCTGCTGGTCTTGGAAAATCTGTTTAATCGAGATAGATGATAGTCGTTGTACTTAAAATCAATACCTCCAATAGAAAACGATTCGCTTGTTCTTGTACCCACGCGAGTAGAGGTATAGACTATATTGAAATTTGATATGACACCTTCAACTTTAGAAACTAAGTTTCTTTCTAGTAGAACTTTATAGGGTTCATTTTTCTCTATTGGAAACACCGTCCAGTAAGAACCGAGAAGAAATGCCGTAAGTCCAAGCAGCAAAGTAAGTACCGTTAATGGCTTTTTATTATCATAGGTAATTTTGTGCTTGTTTTTGACTAAAAGAGCAAATACGGTGAGGAAAAATAGTGCAATGCAGAACGAAGTGAAAACGGGGTTAAAGTGATTGCTTGGCAAATCATTTAGACTCCAGTAAGTATAATATTCTGTCATTAATGGCTTAGGTTTTACTGCGGTTAGGCAAATTGAAGGGTGATCCTTGTTTTACTTTAAGTTTTTTAGGTATTTTTCCAGTTGAGCGATGACCCAATCAGGTTCTCCAAGATGAATGTAGTGACCGCTATTCTCGGTGTTCAATATCTTCACATTGGGCTTATCTTTTTTCCAATTTGAAAATTGCTCTTTTTTAATCTGAGCATTTTGCGTGGTTAGAAATGTACTCTTTTGGTACGATGCAAGAATGGTGATGGGTATATCTGAAGGAAGAGGGTGCTTTCTCATAATTAAGTCAATATCATAGACTTCTTTCCATTCGTTATACACGCCAATAGAGCCTTTTTTAAAGCCCTTATCCCATGCTGCCTTCATTGAATCTGCGGCTGTTTGAGACATTTGATTGAATACTTCTTCATAGATGTATTCATTTGTTGGATCAATAAGGAATAAACCTGCAATCTTAGCCGGGAATAGTTGTTGGTACTTTCTAACAATATGCCCTCCAAGAGAGTGGCCAACTAGATTGATGGGACCATCAATTTTATTTTGAGTAACTAATTGGTCTAAGTCACTCACTAATTTATCTAGCGTTCTTGGTTCTTCTGTTGCTGGCGATTGACCTATTCCTTTTCTATCGTAAGAAATAGTTTTGTAATCACTAGAAATAGCTGTTTGAATGCGATCCCAATTATTTAATGGAGTTCCTAGGCCAGATTCAAAAATTACAGTTGGGCTTCCGTTTCCTTTAACGAGCGCATGAAGTGCTGCTATTTCATTTTGTTCGCTTTCTTCTTCTGCCTTTAACTTTTCAAGCTGTTCGCTTTTGCTAGTTGTGTTTACACAGGATGCCAAGACAAGGAATAATAGAATACTTAAGTGAAATGTTCTCATGAATGTATAGCGTTAAATATAGGATTGCTATTTCTTTTTTTAAGGCGAATAAGAACGTTCAATTGCTTGAGAGATAGCAATAAATTGAACCCTTATTGCTAGATGCATGCGCCAAAGAATCCTTGCTCAATTAAATCTCAACCTAAGAATTTGTAGAACTATTGTTTCAATACCCTTTTAAGCAATGGTAGAAGTTTTGGATTTCATATTTTTTAATACTCTACAACTTTCAGACTATAAGTAATGCGCCTAGAAGACTATCAAATATCCACCGGGCTCAAAAGCCAAGCTTGCTTAAAGTGTTTTTTACTACGTAATCACCACACTGCCTTCCTCACATTTAATAGTTGGTGCAGGGTATTTGCTCATCAATTCGTAATCGTGTGTAGCCATCAGAACAGCAGTTCCGTCCATGCTAATATCACTCAATAGGTGAATGATGTTGTCAGATGTCTCAGGGTCTAGGTTCCCTGTAGGTTCATCGGCCAAAATCACATCTGGCTTGTTTAGTAAAGCGCGTGCTATGGAAATACGTTGCTGCTCACCCCCAGAAAGTTCATGAGGCATGCTATTCAACTTTTCGCTTAAGCCCACGTGTTCCAACACTTCGGTAATGCGAGCACGCATCGCATTTTTGTCTTTCCATCCTGTAGCCTTTAATACAAACAAGAGGTTTTCTCCAACAGAACGGTCTGGAAGCAATTGAAAATCTTGAAAAACAATCCCCAACTTTCTTCTTAGAAAAGGTACTTGTTTAGATTTTAACTTCAACAGGTCAAAGCCCGCTACACTGCCGCTTCCGCCAGAAAGCTTCACTTCTCCATACAAAGATTTAAGCAAGGTAGATTTACCACTGCCTGTTTTTCCTACCAGGTATAAAAACTGTCCCTTTTCAATAGAAACATTCACTTTAGAGAGCACAACTTCTTTACCATGTGCTATGGTGGCGTTGTTCATTGAGATTACGGGAGAGTTTTCCATACCTTAGATATTGTTCGTACAAAAAAAATGAAAAAAACCGAGCGATCTTCTTTTCAATTCGCACTGTTATTGATTTTAGGTTAACACCAAAGCGTTGAAAACTAAGTGAAACACAGAAGTATTTCACCCATGAGGGCTATTTACTTTGAAAAAACGTTTCTATACCATAAAATCTGAAGGCGCGTGCACAAGAGATTTCTAATAACGCTTTGTTTTCTAGGCTTTTTGTTCAGCTCACTGGGGCAGAAAACAACGCTTCTCACAACCGAAATATCCTCTTACCTAGAGGGAATGGAGCTCTTTGATAAAGAAAAGTACAGTGCTGCAATGCATGCTTTTGATCAGGCCATGCTTGATATTGAAGACCATAACTCTGAAGTGTATGTCAATTCGGTTTACTACAAGGGAATGTGTGCGCTGCAGCTCTTTAATAGAGATGCCGAGTACCAGTTATCTGAGTTTATTCGCTTGTATCCAGAGAGCCCACGAGTAAAAAATGCCTATTTCCAATTGGCACATTATAACTACCGCAAGAAGAAATGGGAGAAAGTAATTTATTGGTACAACTTCTTAGATGAAAGAGACCTCACCAAAGAAGAGCGTTTCGAAATGCAATTTAGAAAGGGTTACGCCCATTACCAAGAGAATGAATTGGATGAAGCGAAGAGCTACTTCTTTAAATTGATTGACATTGAATCGAGCTTTTACGCTCCAGCAAACTACTATTACGGCCACATTGCTTATCAACAGGGCAATTACGAAACCGCGTTAAAAACACTCATTAAACTGAGCAGCCACCCCAAGTTTAAGGTGGTTGTTCCTTATTACATTACACACATTTACTATAACCAAGAGAAACACCAAGAACTCATAGATTACGCGGTTCCTATGCTAGAAGCAGAAGGAACCAAAAGGGTAGTTGAGATTTCTAGATTGGTGGGAGAATCACACTACCATTTAGAGGAGTGGGCGCAAGCTTTGCCTTATTTAGAATTGTACCAGAGCCAAGGGGCTGAGAAAAAGAGAGAAGATTTTTACCAATTGGGTTACGCCTACTTTAGAGTGGTAGATTATGACAATGCGGTGAAGTGGTTTGAGAAAGTTATGTTTAAAGATGATGCTTTGGCGCAATCTGCAGCATACACGCTAGCCAGTGCTTACCTTAAACAAGGCAGCAAAAGAGAGGCGAGAACAGCTTACGAAAAAGCCTACACGCTAGATTTTGATCAAAAAATCTCTGAAGATGCCATGTTCAACTACGCTAAATTGGCGCTTGAATTGGCTTACGATCCGTATAACTATGCGGTAGATGCTTTTGTGAAATACCTTGAGAAGTACCCAGATTCTTACCGAAAGGAAGAGGCCTATAATTTCCTCATTAACATTTACCTATCCATCAACAATTACCAGGCAGCTATTCAGTCTATAGAAAAGCTTGAGTTGATTGAAAGTCGTTTACAAGGCGTGTATCAGCAATTGCTGTACAACTCGGGGATAGACCAGTTTCAAAATCAGCAGTTCAACGCAGCCATTGAAACCTTAAGCAAAGCGCAAGAGCAAGACTACAATAAGGAGCTGAGCACACAGGCCCAATACTGGATGGCAGAAGCGCATTACAGAAATGGTGATTATAACAATGCTGTAGACTTGTATACAGAATTCATCTTAAGTCCACGAGCCATTTTATTGAAAGAGTTTGTCTTGGCGCACTACGGTTTAGCATACGCCTATTTCGATCAAAAAGAGTACGATCAAGCCGCTTCATGGTTCAGGAAGTTTGTGAGTTATACCTCAAATGAAGACGCAGAAAGAAAAGCAGATGCGTACATCAGAACGGGAGATTGCTACTTTATTCAAAAAGAGTACATCTTGAGTCTAGAATATTACGAGAAGGCCGTTGCATTGGGTTTGAGAGATCCTGACTATGCCTTGTACCAATATGCTTTGGCTACTATGGTCTTAAAAGATGGCGATAAGCATATAGAACTGCTAGAAAAGCTCACCGTCAATTATCCATCGTCTAACTATAAAGATGCAGCGTACTACCACCTAGGTAAAAGCTACCAAGGCAAAGGCGATATAGATAAGGCTTTGGCCAAGTTCAACCAAGTAATAGACAATTATCCCTATAGCTCATTCAACAGAAAATCGCGCATTGGTGTGGGATCCATCTATTACAATGAGGGCGAAAACGATTTGGCGTTGGTCGAATTAAAAGAGGTGGTGAAAGAATACCCAACCTACCAACAATCTAAAGAAGCCATTCGCATTATTGAAAGTATTTATAAAGAAACAGGTGAGATCAGCGACTATGAAGAATTTATTGCTGAGTTGGGCTTTATGCAAATTTCAGATGCAGCCTTAGATTCATTGACCTACGAAGCTGCCGAGATTCAAATTCAGACCAACCAGTGCGGGAAAGCGATCAATAGTTTTACCAAATATATCGATCGTTTCGACTATCCGATTTTTGCATTGGACGCACATTACTACAGAGGCGATTGCTTGTATAAAGCAGAGCAGTTTGATGAAGCTTTGGGAGATTTCAATTTCATTCTCGCACAGCCATTGAACAAATTCTCTGAGTTTGCAGCGGTTCACGCCAGCACCATTAACATGAGCAACAAGCTGTATGATGAGGCGCTCTTGAACTACCAACAATTAGAAACCATTGCAGAGTACCCCAGCAATAAAGAGGTGGCCTACAAAGGGCAAATGCGTTGCTACTATGAGTTAGAAGGCTATCAAGAAGCCATTAAATATGCCGATATGGTGTTGGAGATGAACAAGGTAGAAACAGCACTTATACTAGAAGCCATGATGATCAAAGCACATTCTACCAATATTCTTGGCGCCTTTGATAGTGCTTTTGTTCAGTTTGATAGCATCGTGAATTATACCAATAACGTGTATGCTGCAGAAGCCAAATACTGCAAGGCAGAAATTGCTTTCAAACAAGAACGCTATGCACAAGCCGAAGAATTGGTATTTGATCTGGTGAACCATAAACCTACTTATGATTATTGGTTGGCTAAGGGCATGTTGCTTTTAGCCAATGTGTATAGAGATATGGGAGATAATTTCCAAGCCAAAGCCACTGCCGATGGGGTTGTGAAAAACTTTACGGGCGATCCGGAAATTGTGGATGCTTGTAAAACCTTGATTGAAGAAATAGAGGCAGAAGAGGCCCAGAAAGAAAGTGAAGAAGTGGAAGAACCCGAAATAGACCTTTTTGAAAAGGAAGAGGGCGTTTTTGAAATGGACATGGAGTTTCTAGAATCCTTGATGGAAGAAGAAATTGAAATAGAGGAGGAACAAGAATGAAAAGAGCAATAGTACTTATATCGGGCCTTCTCCTTTGTCAAGCCTCAGTTTTGCAGGCACAAAAAAAGGATACGTTAAAGACTGAAGTAATCATTATTTCAGAATTTGAACCCACCATCTCCGATGCGAGAAAACTCTCTAAAGAGCCTGAGATAAAGCAAGTAGAGAGCCCAAAAATTGATTTTCAATACGATGTAGATCCCGTATTTGTAGAGAATGAGTTCACTGCAGATACGATCAAGGCAGCCAAAATAAAGAGTGAGGGCTTGAGAAGACTCTACAAAAGTTACGTGAGGCTAGGAGCAGGGAATTATTCCAGCACCTTGGCAGATCTTTACATCAATAACACACGCTCTAAAGATACCTGGTGGGGCGGTGGTTTTCACCATAGAGCTTCTGCTGGAGATAATGTACAGGAGTACACCAACAGATTTAGCAGTCAAAATGCCAATGCGTATTACAAGAAGATTTGGAAATCTCACTTTGGTATTGCAGACCTCAATTATTCAAGAGACCAAGTGTACTACTATGGTATTGATTCTTTGAGCGCTCCTTTGTACAGAGAGCTTATGAACCAAGACAGTTTGCAACAAACCTTTCAAACTTTTGGTGCAAAGGCAGAATACCGCTCCTTCTTTGCAGATAGTTCACAAGTCAATTACCATATCAAACTCAACTTCAAACGCCTTTGGAATGCGGATGATTTTACAGAATCTAGGGTGCTTTTATCTACCCAATGGGACCAATATTTTGGAGACCAACAGGGGCTCTTATTTTTTGATGTAGATGTCAATTCACCAACATCAAATTTTGCAGGTACTTCTTTTCAGCCAGCGGTACCAGATGGTATGTACAAGCAAAACATTTTGGTGCGCTTAGAGCCCCATGTTATTGCAGAAGGCGAGAAGTTCAAACTAGATGCAGGCTTAGGCATGTGGCTAGAGAATGAAAGCGAAACCACTTTCCGGTTCTACCCTAAAGCAGAGTTCAAATACAACGTGATTGGTAATATCGTTATTCCCTATGTAGGGGTAACTGGTGGATTGGAAAGAGTCAATTACAACTCGTTAAGAACGGAGAACCCTTGGATTTCGCAGAACGTAGAAATCAATAATCAAAACAATCGCTACGATGCCTATGTGGGGGTGAGAGGAACATACAGTTCTACCATTTCCTTTAATATTAAAGCTGGAAGACAGCAGTATGCCAACTACCACTTATTTGTAAATAGCCCTTTGTTTGATCCTTTAAGCCTACCCGTAGAGATCAATACAAGCAATCAATTTGATGTGGTATATGATACCATGAACATCCGCCATGTGTTGGTTGAGATGGCTTACCATAAAATGGAAAAATGGAACCTAACTTGGAGAAATGAGTACCGCAGTTATGACCCATCAAACGAGATAAAAGCATGGAATCTTCCCAACTTTACTTCTACCTTAACGTTTAGGTATGACTTACAAGATAAATTGGTATTGACCACAGACTTGTTCTTTGTATCAGATCGTTATGTGAAAGAATTCAATGCCAATGAAGGTGAGGAGTTAGCCTTTGGTGTTTATGGAACCAAACTACCAAGCTACATAGATGCAATCTTGGGCATTGAATACCGATACAATAGAAAAATTGCTGCTTTTGTACAGTTGAATAACATTGCAAACCAGCGTTACCAGATGTTTAAAGATTACGAAGTACAAGGATTTAATGTAATGGCTGGCTTTAGCTATTCGTTCCTTGGCGACTAAAAACTAAGAATACCATGGAAGACAATAAACCGAAAGAAGGACAATTGAATATTGAGTTGAGCGAAGAAGTGGCAGAAGGAATCTATTCCAACCTGGCAATCATCACACATTCGCCAACAGAGTTTGTTACAGATTTTGTTCAAATTATGCCCGGTGCGCCAAAAGCAAAAGTGCGTTCTAGAGTCATTCTTGCACCTCAGCATGCGAAGCGTTTGATGAAGGCATTGGCAGACAATGTTCAGAAATACGAACAGCAACACGGCCCAATCAAAGACTTGGAGCAAAACACACCAATTCCTATGAATTTTGGTGGTCCTGCTACACAAGCATAAGGCTTAATCGAGTGCTTTAGGATTGTTGATGATGTAACCGAAATTGAAGAATACCGATATTGGTTCGTTTCTTTCTGGAGATATTTCTGGCTGATTGTAATAGTAATTTACACTCAAACTAACTGGACCTAAAGGACTGTGATACACCACCGAACCTGAGTTCAAGAAATAGCGTTTTTCAAAAGGTTCTCCGAAAGTGACTTCATTAGTAGGGGTGGCGATGATCTCTTCAATAGGTTGAAAAATATAACCTTCTAAGCGTATATTGAATCTAGGAGACGCATCGAATAAGAGCTGTAGTCCAGAAGATAAAAACTTGTTGGCTCTAAAAGACTCTAAGAAGAGTGTTTTACTCTCTGGAATAGGAGAATAGGCAAAGGCGCGGGCAATGGTGGCAGAGTTATTCTGAAAGGCTCCTTGGGTAGAGTAGAACCCTTCGAAATTCAATCCGAACTTTACGAAGCTTTCGCGTATAAAATATTTTTGATAGCGCAAATAGGTTTGTATCCATTGCTTTGTGTTTCCTTCTACATCTTCCACATCGTTACTGGTAGATCCTGGGAAGTAAGATTCTTGCGACCATACTTTACGAATACGAAAGGTGTATTCGGTTCCTTTGGTGGCATACTGCTTTTTGTTGAGTGTGCTTGACTGCCATTCAAAGCTCAAGTTGGCTCCCTCTAATCGTGTTCTGTCAGCGGTGTCTCCTGCGGTAAATGAATTGCTTTGATAATAGTCGTCTACCGTTTGAAAACCTTCTGCCTTCAAGTGAAAAACTCCTGAAAGCTTTTGAGCCATCCGAATGTCAACTCCACCATACTGTTCTCGTTGAATAAGGTAAGAGGGTCTTTCTGCTACTAGAAAATCTTCGAAACGGCTTTCAAAATAATCCCATTGGTGTAAGGTAAAATGAGGTTGAATGGCGATGGGCCTTTTACTTGATAATTCATAAACAGCCTCAATTCGGGCACCTGTGTAAAGCTTACCAAAGTAGGTGTTGAGATGATATTCTTGTAAGGTTTTTCTGAGAGATGAATAGGTAACTCCTACAAATCCAGTGCTTACCGGTCTTGAAGAAACATTGCCGCCAAACTCTACCTCTAAATTCCTTTTGCGTTCTCCTGAATAGATAAAGCTCAGGTTTGAATCTCCGTTTAGCCCAATAGTTGGAAATACATTGGAGAAGCCTTTAGAGTCTGTTAGTTGATAGTATTTAGATTCTATCTCATCAACCGAGATGGAGCAATCTACAGATTTCGAAGGCTCTAGACGTTTCTTTACAAACTTCGATTGTTGCTGACTTAGTTTTTCTGTTTCAACTGAAGAGAAAATCAAGGGCTGCGAATTTGCTCTGTAATCAGCACGCTTACCTTTTACTTCATTGACCTGCGTTTGGTCTTGGATCAAGGCTTGAATACTGCCCAGCGAATCTATTAAGGTTCTGTAACCGTTTTGAATGGCATCTGTCGCTTTTTCAAAACCAAATAAACCCACATTTGGATTTGGTTCTATCAAAATACCCTCATTTCCTTGCAGCGAGTAATCTGATTTTAGCTGAATGAGGTTTTTCAATTGAGAATACAAATCATCGGCTTTTGGTGGTATAGCTGGTTCCCCAACGTTGCTGGCAATAATGATGTCTGGAGCAAAATTCTGTTGCATTAAATCAACGGGGAGATTATTCAGCAATCCGCCATCAAACAATAACACTCCATTTACTTCAATAGGATGAATATAAAACGGATAGGTCAAAGAAGCTCGCACCGCGGTATGAAGGTTCCCGCTAGAAAAAACTACAGCTTCATTTTTGAAAATGTCCGTGGCTACGCATCTAAAAGGAACAAACAATGAATCGAAATTGAAATGAGCTGTTCGGCTAGCTGGGCCTAGAATCTTAAGTAGGTTAAAGTCTAACTGGGTCGAGTTAATCATGTTAGTGGGTAAACTGGTATTCAAGGTGCTATCACCTGAAACATCAATACCAAAAATGGAAGCTTCTTTGTATGGTGAGCTAAAAAGATACCTGTGTCTGCCATCGTCAATCCCCTTTGAAAAATTCACGAAGTCTTGCGAACTTACCAAAGCTTCTATTTCTGCAGGAGAATACCCTGCCGCATATAAAGACCCAACGAGGGCTCCAACAGAAGTGCCGGTAATGTAATCTATAGGAATGTTATTTTCTTCTAATGCCTTTAGCACACCAACATGGGCCAAAGCGTCAGCCCCGCCACCACTCAATACTACGCCTACTTTTTGGGCGTGAACCTGAAAGTGAGATCCAATAAGGAATAGAAATAAAAGTAACAGGGAGGGTTTCATAAAGTACATTCAATGCCGTGTTCGAAGGTCAACATTTTGAGTGAAACGTGCGTTTGTACAAGTTTAGTGCAATTCCAAGAATGAAGTGTAAGAATTGCTCAAGAACTCAACTGCAATGTGAATTCTTTAATGTAAGAAGGCGTATGTAGAAGGCGCGAACCATACCAACTAAAAGCCTCACCATCTGCCAAAAGAACCTTGGACTTAGGAAACAATTCTTGAAGCTGCTTTCTGTTTTTCTCCCTAAACGGAAAAGGCTCTGAAGACAGAAAAATCAGATCTGGATTGATTTGATTGATTTCTTGGCTACTCAATTCAGGGTAACGATCGGTGTTGGTGATGGCATTGGAGAACCCTGCCTCTTTGAGCATAGAATGAATAAAGGTTTGCTTTCCAGCTGCCATGAAAGGATTTTGCCAAATGAGGTAAAGCACGCTAAGATTCAAGGTTTTCTGCAGCGCTTTAAAACTACTTTTAATACTGTTTGAGATGGTTGTTGCTTCTTTTTGAGTATTGGTCAAAGGGCCTACTTTGTTTAGCATATCAAGGGCATCTTCAAGAGTGTAAATGTCACTCATCCAAACAGGAAATACTTTAGCCAAAGCCTCTATTTGATGCTTGTCATTTTCTTCTTTGTTTCCAAGAATCAAATCTGGTTTTAAAGCCGCAACAACTTCCATGTTGAGCTTTTTTGTGCCTCCAACAAGCGTTTTAGATTTCCGCCACTCTTTAGGTCGAGTGCAAAAGTTGGTCACTCCCACTACGCACTCTTCCAAGCCCAAATCATACAAAAGTTCTGTTTGTGAAGGAACCAAAGAAACGATACGCTTGGGGAGATGAGGAACTTCTACCAAACGCTGCATCATATCTATTACTTTAATTTTTGTCATTTAGTCAATAAAGCCTTGAGCCCTCATCCAATCATCATTATATACCTTACCTACATATCTGCTTCCATGGTCATGGAAAAGGATTACAACAACATCATCTTTTTTGAGTTGGTCTTTAAGCTGGCGTAAACCTTGAAATGCAGAACCACAAGAATAACCAAGAAACAGTCCTTCTTTCAAAGCCAGTTCTCTTGTCGCTAAGGCACCATCTTTATCAGTTACTTTTTCAAAAGTGTCAATGACAGAGAAGTTTACATTTTTTGGGATGATGTCTTCCCCAATCCCCTCAGTGATATAGCTATAGATTTCGTTTTCATCAATCTGCCCAGTTTCATGGTATTTCTTAAACAAAGAGCCGTAGGTGTCAATTCCCCAAATTTTGACATTTGGATTCTTTTCTTTCAGGTATTTACCCACTCCAGATATTGTTCCACCAGTTCCAACACCTACAACAAAATGGGTGATTTTACCCTCTGTTTGTTCCCAGATTTCTGGCCCGGTGCTTTCATAATGTGCAAGGGCATTGCTTGGATTGTCGTATTGGTATGGATAGTAAGAATTCTCTATCTCTTCATTTAAGCGGGTAGCAACACTGTAGTAAGATTCTGGATGTTCTGGTGCAACATTGGTTGGACAAACTCTTACTTCTGCACCCAAAGCTTTCAGCACATCCATTTTTTCTTTACTCTGTTTGTCAGAAAGTGTGCAAATCAATTTGTAGCCTTTGGTAACGGCAGCAAGCGCCAAGCCCATGCCCGTATTTCCAGAGGTACATTCAATAATGGTTCCCCCAGGTTTTAGATCTCCTCTTTTTTCGGCATCTTCAATCATTTTCAGCGCCATTCTGTCTTTTACAGAGTTTCCCGGATTAAAATATTCCACTTTGGCTAAAATGGTTCCAGGAAGATCTTCGGCAATTTTATTAA
>CBFHSD010000006.1:0-75506 GCA_965658375.1 Salibacteraceae bacterium | reverse complement strand
GAAAACCAAGTTTACCTCCTTTCATAAAGTTCAAAAATATACGGGAAACAAAGCCGTAAAGTTCATCCTCGCTATGGTACTCGTTGCCATCCCTTTCATTTCTTTTATTCCTTGGACACAAACAATTGCATCTAAAGGGGTTGTGACAACAAGGTACCCAGAGCAACGCCCTCAAACCATTCAAAGTGTCATTGATGGTAGAATTGAAAAGTGGTATGTGGCAGAAGGAGACACTGTTGCGAAAGGAGACACTCTGCTTTTTATTTCTGAAGTAAAAGATGATTACTTTGATCCAGATCTTCTCGAGCGTTCAGAGAGCCAAATCAAAGCGAAAGAATCTACGGTAGAATCTTACATGAGTAAGGTAAAGGCCTTAGATGCTCAAATAGATGCTTTATTAAAAGAAGAGCGCCTCAAAGTGCAGCAGTATGAGAACTACTTGTTGCAGGCAAAACTTCAGATCACCACTGATAGTGGAGGGCTGGAAGCAGCAAAAACCAATTATCAAATTGCAGACAGACAGTATACGCGAAATGAACAATTGCATAAAGAAGGACTAAAATCTTTGACAGAGTTGGAACGATACGGTCTAAAGCTTCAGAATGAAGAGGCGAAGAGAATACAGGCCGAAAATAAGCTGTTAACTTCAAGAAATAAGTACATCAATATTCAGGTTGAACTTGCGAATATTGAGAACGAATACAGCAACAAAATATCCAAGGCAGAGTCAGATAAATTCACCGCCTTGTCTAACATGTACGAAGGTGAAGGTATGGTAACCAAACTCCAAAACCAGTACATGAACTACACAGTTCGAAAGGGTTACTATTACTTGACAGCAAAGCAACATGGCATTATTACCCAAACCTTGAGAACGGGCTTGGGAGAAAACGTAAAAGCGGGTGAACCTCTCATTACATTGGTTCCAACTGAATACGATTTGGCCGTGAACATGTACATAGAAGCACAGCATTTACCATTCTTAAAAAGTCAGCAAAGAGTGAGCTTTATGTTTGATGGATGGCCAGCCATTGTTTTTTCAGGATGGAATAATTTAAGCTTCGGTACCTATCAAGGACAGGTGTTGGCAGTAGACAATTTCATAAGTGATAATGGGATGTATAGAGTCTTAGTAGTGCCAGATCCAAATTACCCTGCTTGGCCAAAGAGCATCCGCATTGGTTCTGGAGCTAGAGCCATTGCTCTCTTAAATGATGTGCCTATTTGGTACGAGATATGGCGTACTGTTAGTGGTTTCCCGCCAGATTTTTACGAACCTTTTCAAGAAAAGTCAAATGCTAAGGAAGATAAAAAGAAATAGTTTTTTACTTGTTCTTTTATGCACCGTGTTTGCCGTAAACGCTCAAGATGCTTCCAGTAAGTTGTATCCAGAACAGTTCTACAAATTGGTCTTGGATTTTCATCCCTACGTTCAAGCTGCAGATGTTGAAGTTGCCAAAGGTGAATTGGAAAAACAATTTGCTCGAGGATATTTTGACCCGGTATTGTATGGAGATTACAAGTCTAAAGTGTACGGAGATAAGGAGTATTATAACCTTTTAGGTACTGGATTGAAATTTCCTACTTGGTACGGAGTTGAGCTTTCTGGGGGATATGACCAAAATGCTGGGGAGTATTTGAACCCAGAGAACACGGTTCCCGATGAAGGGTTGTGGTATGGTGGTATTGAAGTGAATTTGGGGAAGGGTCTCATTACCGATGAACGAAGAATTGCCATTAAAAAGGCAGAGGTGTATCAAGAGGCTTCAGTACAAACCAGGATTTATATGATCAACCAACTGTTGTTCGAAGCATTTGATGCATACTACAATTGGGTATTGGCGAACCAGAATTTACGTATTCGAGAGAATGCCATTGAATTGGCTGAAGTGCGCTACGAGAATGTGAAAAGCAGCTTTTTCTTGGGTGATGTTTCTGCTATTGATACCGTTGAAGCACTCTTGTCTTTACAGAGTAGACAAGTAGATTATGTAGAAGCACAGCAGAAAGTTGAATTAAGTGAGCTTGAGCTTGCGAAATACTTGTGGTTTGATGGATTTGTACCACTAGAAATCACTGATAGTTTAAAGGCACCTTCATTTACAGAAATAGAAAGTCCAACGCCCATAGAATCTCAAGTGATTGACACTTTGGCTCGTTTTGCTGAATTGATGAGTCCAGCTGTGCAATTGTCTCAATTTAAACTACAAACGTTGGCCTTAGAAGAGCGCTACAAGCGAGAAATGGTAAAGCCTGATGTAACCGTAGGCTACAAGTATTTAGGTTCGCCCGAAAACGAGACACTTGGAGGGATAGATCAAAATTACACCCTAGAAGCTGGAATAAAGTATCCGCTGTTTACGCGAAAAGAACGCGCGGATCTAAGAATGAATCAGCTTGATCAAAAAGCACAAGAGGCTAAGATACTAGAGAAGCAGAGGAACCAAACCTTGAGTATTTATCAAAGCTATACCAAGCATACCACCACTTTTCAGCAGCTCGGTCAAATGAATGAAATGGTAAAAGGGTATGAAAGGATGGTAGACGGTGAACGTCAAAAGTTTGAGATGGGGGAAAGCTCCTTATTCCTCATTAATACGCGAGAACTTTACCTTATTTCTGCCGAAGTAAAACAGGCGCAGCTCCATTATAAATTTGCCATGACCCAGGTAGAGATTTTCTACAAGTCTGGAGTATTAGAAGGCATTTACGAATAAGAAAAAAGGCTGTCATTGTTGAATGACAGCCTTTACTACTATTGAGGGTTCGTGGTTGTTGTTAAATATCAATTTTTGCGTATTTAGCATGAGATTCAATGAACTCTTTTCTTGGTGGAACCTCATCTCCCATGAGCATGCTGAAGATACGATCGGCCTCAACAGCGCTATCAATACTTACTTGACGCAATGTTCTAAATTCTGGATTCATGGTAGTATCCCACAGTTGTTCTGCGTTCATCTCTCCAAGACCTTTGTAACGTTGAATCCCAACAGAAGAATCCGATTTCCCTTTCATTTCCATTACAAGACTATCACGTTGGTCATCATTCCAGGCATAGCGTTGATCTTTTCCTTTCTTCACTAAGTAAAGCGGTGGAGTTGCAATGTAAATGTTACCTGCTTCAACCAGCTCTTTCATGTAGCGGAAGAAGAACGTAAGAATTAGGGTTGTAATGTGAGAACCATCAACATCGGCATCACACATGATAATTACTTTGTGGTATCTTAATTTAGATGTGTCAAGTGCTTTCGCATCTTCTTCGGTACCTACCTTTACACCAAGTGCAGTATAGATGTTTCTGATTTCCTCATTTTCGAAAATCTTGTAAGAAAGAGCTTTCTCAACATTTAAAATTTTACCTCTTAAGGGCATAATGGCTTGAAACTCCCTATCGCGTCCCTGTTTCGCTGTTCCACCTGCCGAGTCTCCCTCCACAAGGTATATTTCACATTGTTCAGCATCTTTAGAAGCACAATCTGCCAATTTACCGGGTAAGCTAGAAGAGCTCATTACAGTTTTACGCTGCACCATTTCTCGAGCCTTACGAGCCGCAATACGCGCTTTAGCTGCAAGTACCACTTTGTGTACAATTTGCTTTGCTTCAGTAGGGTGTTCTTCAAGATAGTAGCTTAACATTTCAGAAACTGCCTGAGATACTGGGGCTTGAACTTCTCTGTTACCAAGCTTGGTTTTAGTTTGTCCTTCGAATTGAGGTTCTTGAACCTTTACAGAAATAACCGCTGTTAATCCTTCTCTGAAGTCATCTCCGCTAATCTCTACCTTTTCTTTCGTTAAGATACCAGACTCCTCAGCATACTTCTTAAGCGTGTTTGTTAAACCTCTTCTAAATCCTGAAAGATGTGTTCCTCCTTCGTGCGTGTTGATGTTATTCACATAAGAGTGAATATTTTCACTGTAAGAAGTATTATAAACCATGGCTACTTCTACCGGTATACCATCCTTCTCTCCTTCAAAATAAATTACCTTTTCAATTAGCGGTTCACGCGTTTTATCAAGGTATTCAATAAATTCACTTAATCCAGCTTCTGAATAGAAAGCTTCAGTTAAGAAGTTTCCATCGTCATCTTTCTCGCGTAGATCGGTAAGCGAAATCTTGATGCCTTTGTTCAAAAAGGCCAATTCACGCATACGGTTTGCGAGTGTGTCAAAACTGTATTCAGACACTTCAAAAATGGTGCTGTCTGGTTTAAACTTGACAATGGTTCCCGTTACATCAGTGGTGCCTTTTTCTTCAATCTCTCCCAAAGGCTTCCCTTCAGAGTATGATTGTTCGTATATTTTCCCACCTCGGTGGACAGTTGCAGTCAATAAATCAGATAGGGCGTTCACACAAGAGACCCCAACACCGTGTAAACCACCAGAAACCTTGTAGGAATCTTTGTCGAATTTACCTCCGGCATGGAGCACGGTCATAACAACCTCTAAAGCTGATTTTTTCTCTTTTTCGTGATAATCAACTGGAATACCCCTCCCGTTATCTTTAACAGTTATCGAGTCGTCTTCGTTAATTTGTACATCAATAGTGTCACAGTGCCCTGCCAGAGCTTCATCAATAGAGTTATCTACAACTTCATACACCAGGTGATGAAGCCCTTTTACGCCAACATCTCCAATGTACATGGCAGGTCTTTTACGAACGGCTTCTAAGCCTTCTAAAACCTGTATACTCCCAGCAGAATAATCTTTCTTTTCTTCACTCATAGAAATGGAATTTCCAATATTCGGATTCTAACAAAAATAACATACGCGGCTTCACAGAGCTCTTATTGAGGCCCTGTAAGGTCGACATTTATTAACATGCAATTAACAGTGTGAAGTACTGTTTTCTAGCTAGTTGGGTCTGTTTTGCTGCTTGGTTGGATTAAAACTTCCAGCTGAGTCCAATACTTGGTAGAATAGGCAACTGATTTACGCGTTCGCCCTGAATTCTATCTACATAAAAGATGTTCTCACGATCATAGACATTTGTAATACCAAAGTTGGCTTCTAATGTAGAATAGCTTGATATGCTGAATGTTTTCTTAAGGTTCAAGTCAAACCTGTGGTAATCTGGTAATCTACCTCCGTTTAGATCAGCGTAGCCGATGCCTAAATCTCCATTTTCGGTATTAATATCTGTTCAAATACCGTCAGAGAAATCAAACGACTCGTAATAGCCTTGTGTTTGGGTAAATGGAAACCCTGAACCATAATTCCATCGCGCTGTGATTTCCCAATCACGATCTTCTCCAAAAGAGTAGGCTACAAGTAAATTGACATTGTTTCTCCTGTCATACACTGGGTTGTAGCTTTGAACGCCATCCCAACGCTCTACGTAGGCATAAGAATAAACACCCCAGAAATAGATGTTTTTCAACTCGTATTTGAACGACATATCTACCCCGTAAGCGAAACCTTCTTCAACCAAGAAGTCTTTTCTCAAAATTTCTGGTTGGTCTTGGTATTCGGGTGTGTCGTCAAAAAGTCTATATCGATTAAGACTTAGCAATTGCAGATAGTCTTTATAGTACCCTTCAACATTCCACAATAAATTTTTGGTAATATCTACTTCAAAACCTAAGATGTAGTGAATGGCACGTTGTAAGCTTGAATTCACATCTCTAACTTCTCCATTTTGTTGTGTAAAAGTCTCTTGTAAGTTATCTGGTGCAAGTAAGAATCCGTTGAAGAGGTTTACTACATCTCTATCACTATTAGAGGTGAGTAAGTTTTGGCTGTAGAGTCCGGTTGCAGCCTTCAGTCTAAATTTATCTGTGGCATTGTATTTTAAGCCTAATCTTGGTTCTATAGATATTTCATTCAAAGAGGCGTAGTATCGTGTGTGAAGCCCTGGCTCAATAACAAATTTGTCATCTACAATTCTGTATTTGAAGTAACCTAATAACTCTGTAGAATTGCTGTTTTGACCAATAACTCTGTTGAGTGTATTGGTGTATTGGAAGTCTGTTGTTACACCGTTTACTTCAAATCCATATTTGATCTCATCGTTGTAAATAAAATAAGTAAAGTCCATTCCGAAGTTAAATCCACTGATCCCAGAAGATCTGGCTAAATCTGTTTGGTCTTGTTCAATGTAGTAGTTGCTAAAGGCAAAATCTCCCTCAATAAGAACAGGAGAGGTGGCGGGAACCAAAATAAATGATGACCCTACTCCAAAGGCATTCCAGTTAATGGTGGCGTAGGTGTATTCTGTGTTGTCGTTAAAGTTGAAACCGGTAAGCGTGAATTTGCTGCCGCTTACTCCGTTGAAAGAAACCTTCCCGAAGACATCTGTGTAGTTGTAAGGTAATCCTTCCTCGCCTAAGTGATTGTAGATCTGAGTAGATGTTTGATCAATATAAGAGTGCTTCACTGAGCTTACAAAGGTGATGGTTCCAGGTTTTTCTTCTGTTGCTTTTTTGATTGGACCCGATACTAAGGCGCGTGCTCCAAAGGTGCTTGCTCCTAAAGATCCAGAAATACGCTTTTTATTTCCGTCAATGGTTGTAATGTCCATCACAGAAGATATTCTATTCCCATGATCTGCATTGAAACCACCTGTGTAGATTTCTGCATTTCGAATGGCTTCTGTTTCGAAAACAGAGAACAATCCAATTGTGTGAAAAGGATTGTAAATAGTAATGCCATCAAGTAACACTTTGTTCTGTACGGGCGAACCACCGCGGATATAAAGCTGCCCACCTTGGTCTCCAGTAAAAACTACCCCAGGAACAACTTGTAGATACTGGGCTAAATCTTTTTCACCACCAACAGATGGGATGTATTCAATTTCTTTTGGAGTTACTTTTTGCACAGACATTTTTACCTCTGTGGTGCGCTCCTCATATTCTGCACTAATTTCAACCGCTTCTAACTGCACAGAACTTGCGTTTAACTCTATTCGCTGACTGAAAATTTCGTTGTCTTTTACGGTAATGGTGAACTTAGCCGTGTCAAATCCAATAGATGAAGATACAATGGTGTAGGTTCCTGCGTCAAGCTTAGAAAGGGAATAGTAGCCGTTTACATCGGTTACTGCACCTCTTGTACTTCCTTGAATAAAGACGTTTGTGAAAATTACTGGCTCGCCCGATTCTGCATCATAAACGAAACCGCGGATGGTAGCATTTTGAGCGAATAAAAAGCCAGAAAAGAGAGAGATGAGTACAAGAAAGTAATTCTTCATGCTATTTTATTGGAGGATGCCAAAAATACACCGTTTCAAACGCTACGCAAACCCAAATGTAAGACTGGTTGAATGAAGTGAATAAGCGGTTGTGTTTAGTTCTTTTTCGGTGTTTGAAGCATCACCAAAGTCAATAATTCTATCAAGGCTTCTCCTTGCTCAATAGGCGCAGAATCAACGCCTTTCACTTTTTGGTCGCACATGCGAATCAAGGAAATGGCTTTGGCACATTGCGCACCCGTAAAATTTCTAGAGGCTTCGAAATAACTCTCGGCTAAGAAAGGAGGGATTCCGCAGTTGGAAAGAATATCGTTTCTCTTCAACTTGTTTTGGTGTGCAAAGTGGATGCCTAGCAGTTTTGAGAAGTAGGTGAGTAATACCGGTATTGTGGCGAAAATGGGGTGGTTTTTTGGATTCTGACCAAAATATCGCGCAATGGAGATGGCTTTTGCAAAATCACGTTGACCAATGGCATTTTGCAATTCAAATACGTTGTAGTCTTTGCTAATTCCAATATTCTGCTCAATGTGGTTTTCATTGATTGTGGTTCCCTCAGGCAAGTTGATCAAGAGCTTATTCAACTCATTGGTCACCTTTGAAAGATCATTGCCTAAATAGCTCGCTAACAAAAGAGAAGACTTTTGCCCTATGCGGTAATCTTTGTTTACCAAATAATCGTGAATCCACCCAGGCAATTGGTTTTCATAAAGCTTTTTGCTTTCGAAAGAAACACCTGCTTTTGCTATGGATTTCACCCATTTTTTTCGGGAATCGGCTTTTTTATGCTTGTGCTCAATTACCAAAACGGTAGATTCTAATGGCTGCTCGAAATAAGGGATTAATGTTTCCCATTGGTCAGCTTTGAATTGTTGTGCTTCTTTGAGAATTACCAATTGCTTTTCTGCCATCATCGGAAAGCGCTTGGCAGCTTCTAATACTTGCCCAAGGGTAACATCAGAAGCATACAATACACTTTGGTTAAAGTCCTTTTCTGTTTCGGGAATTAAATGTTCTTGGATGTAAGAAGAGATGGTATCAATAAAATAACTCTCATCTCCATGAAGCAGGTAAACGGCCTTAAAGTGGCCCCGCTTCAACTCTTGCGTAATATCGTTAAACTTCATACTAGCCTTCAAACCTGAGGTGTCTTACCGACCTCCCATTGTCTCTTATTTCTTTCAGCGAATCTATGCCAATTTTAATGTGTTTCGTAGCAAAGTTTGAAGATACTTTTTGGTCGCTGCTTTCCGTTTTTACACCATCGGCAATCATAGGTTGGTCACTTACTAATAATAAGGCACCTGTGGGTATTTGATTGTGAAAACCAACAGAAAAAATCGTTGCTGTTTCCATATCAATGGCCATGGCTCGTGTTTTACGCAAATAAGATTTGAAATCGTCATCATGTTCCCAAACACGCCTGTTGGTGGTATACACCGTACCAGTCCAGTAATCTAAATTGTATTCTCTCACCGTGTGGCTTACAGCTCTTTGCAAAGTAAAGGCTGGTAAAGCGGGAACCTCTGGCGGAAAATAATCGTTGCTAGTTCCCTCACCTCTAATAGCGGCTAAAGGCAAGACCATATCGCCAATTTTATTTTTCTTTTTCAGTCCACCACATTTGCCAAGAAACAATACCGCTTTGGGATTTATGGCAGAAAGCAGATCCATAATCGTAGCTGCATTTGCGCTGCCCATAGAAAAGTTTATCATAGTAATGTCTCCTGCGGTTGCAGCAGGCATTCCTTTGTTCGGGTCAAAAACTTTGGCTCCAGTAATGGTACAGAAATCATCGAGGTAAGCACTAAAATTGGTTAGGAGAATGAAGGCTCCAAAATCTTTTAATTGAAGCCCTGTATATCTAGGCAGCCAATTATCAACTATTTCTTTCTTTGTTTGCATTCGCTAAATTTTAATTGGACGTTTATGATATTCCATAAAAGTAGAAACAATTCTAAAGGAAAGGCTGAGGTATTTGATCCGATTCGGAAAAAATATGTTGTGCTTACTCCAGAAGAGCAAGTACGGCAGACTTTCGTTCAGTTTCTGGTAGAACAAAGAGCAGTGCCCGCATCGCTCATTGCTATAGAAGCAGGTTTGAAAGTGAATGGAATGCAGCGCAGAGCAGATGTGGTGGTCTACAACAAAAACGCGAAACCTATGGTTTTAGTGGAGTGTAAAGCTCCACAGGTAAAGATTACGCAAGGCGTTTACGACCAAGCGGCACGTTACAACTTGTCTTTCAAAGTTCCTTTTTTGGTGGTAACAAATGGCTTGACACATTACTGCAGTAGAATTATGTTTGATACACACAGGTTTGAACACCTCAACGATATACCTTTTTTCAATGAATTGGATGAAATTTAGTTTAATAGTGGCTTTTTTAGAAGCCTTTTTACTTCATGCACAGTCGCAAGATTTTGTAGCAGACGTATTGATTTTGAAACTAGCCAAAGAAGAAACCAAAACCATAGATCAAGTCTTTGAGCTTGACGAGGTGAAAAGTCACTTTCAAGGGCAAGTCTTCTCTGTGAAGAAGCTTTTTCCAAATAAACAAACCATTGCAAGGTCAGCGCAGGATATGGGTTATGTAGATCTTAGCCGAGTATATGAAGTAAGCAGTCAAAACCTACAAGTAATCAAAGTTTCGAATGCCTTAAAAGGAATGCCTCATTTTGAGTACGTAGAACCTAGGTACATTCAAACAAGCTCGCTTATTCCTTCAGATCCACAATTGAGTCAACAGGGGTATTTGGCCAGTATTAAAGCTTTTGCTGCATGGGATATTCAAACGGGAGATACGTCAATTGTCATTGGAATAAATGATACGGGAACAGATCTGGATCACCCCGATTTACTTGTTAAAACACAAAGAAACTACGCAGATCCTATTAATGGGATTGACGATGATGGCAATGGTTTTATTGACGATTACAATGGGTGGAATTTTGCTGGAGCATCTGAAGATGTGCAAATGACAGATAGCGACCACGGAGTGCATGTTGCCGGAATAGCAGCTGCACGAACAAACAATCAATTGGGCATTGCATCTACTGGATTCAATTGCCGATACATCACTGCAAAAACGGGAAATGATAGAAGCATTACGCACGGTTATGATGGAATTGTTTATTTGGCCGACCGCGGTGCGAGCATCATCAATTGTTCTTGGGGAGGCTACACCTACAGCGATTTCTCTAAAGATGTTATCACTTATGCATCTATCAATAAAGATGCTTTGGTTGTATGTGCTGCTGGAAATCAAAACCGCGAAGAGCCGCATTACCCCGCAGCTTATGAATACACATTGGCGGTGGGGTCTCTCAATCCTTCCAATGTTAAATCCGGATTTTCAAATTACGGCTATTGGCTTGATATCTGTGCGCCTGGAGAAGATATTTTTAGCACGTTGAACGATGGTCAATACGGCACAAAAACAGGAACTTCCATGGCTGCTCCTTTGGTTGCTGGTGCAGCGGCTTTGGTTCGCTCGCAATACCCACAACTTACCGCTATGCAAACCAAAGCGCAGCTCAAGGCGACCGCGTTGGATGTGGATGGGGTAACGGGAAATGAATCGTATTCCAATAAATTGGGGGCGGGATTGCTGGATATGGAAGCGGCATTGAGCGGCTTTATTACAGATCCTGCGGTAGTGGTTTCTAATTGGCTAGTAAGCGATGAGAATGATAACGCTTTTGTAGAGGGAGATACCTTGCGAATCGGAATGAAATTCACCAATTACCTCGCACAGTCGCAATACCTCACAGCACGATTGAAAATAAATGGCCCAGCTTCTTTGATTGATAGCACGTTTGATGTTGGCGTGCTCAATACTTTTCAGCCTGTATACAACTACTCAGATCCCTTTTTTGTAAGAATTGATTCGGCTGCAATGAGCAACGCTCCGCTCTTGTTAGAGGTAGAAGTTAGCGATGGACTAGGCTATGTGTATTCGGCTTTCTTTGAAGTGTTGACCAACGTAGATTTCATAAATATTGATATGAATAAGGTGCGAACCACAGCCACTTCAAACAGCATTATCGGGTTTAATAATCATAATGTTACTCAGGGCCTTGGTTTTGAATATGACGCTTACACTAACAACCTTCTTTTTGAAGGAGGTTTTATGCTTGGTGGTGTAAAAAGCGATACCATTAAAGTACTAGATAACATCCGCTTTGCTTCGGGTTTAACAGAAAGTGATTTTAGTGCGTTTGCCAATTTACATACCGTGGTGCCAAGTGTAGAAAGTGACTTTGACTTGAATGGTTCTTTTGTAGATACATCTGCCAATTACGACAGTATGGGAGTGCAGGTGATTCAGAATTACTATGCATGGAACACAGAAGGGAACCAAAATTATGTTATTGCAGAATACAAAGTGATCAATCATTCTTTGGTACAGCTTGATTCTGTTTTTGCGGGAGTATGGATGGATTTCGATATCAAAGATTACGATAAGAATCAAGCCTACGCCCGCAGCGACAAAAAATTCGCTTATTCGGTGTATACAGGAAGTGGAGAAGTGCCTATTGCGGGAGTTCAACTGCTCACCAATCAGCTTTTCAACGCCTATTGTATGGACAATACAAATACAGGTGAAGATGGAATTACCACTACCAATGGATTCAATACACCAGATAAATATGAAGTGCTCAGCACCTATAGAGGCCAAGCAGGAGTGGGAACAAGCACTGGAAATGATGTAACGCAAACGGTAAGTGGCTTTCTTGGAGATATAGCGCCAGGAGATACGGCTACTGTGGCTTTTGCCTTATTAGGAGCTTATGAATTAGATTCCTTAGAGATTTTTGCAGATTCTGCATTTAAGAAGTACAATGGGCAAGAGCCAAGCAATACACGAGAGCTTTCCCAGCAGACCGAAATAAAAGTATACCCGAATCCGGCAAAAAACAGATTTACGATAGAATCGCCAAACCAAAAGATTCAACAAGTTGATTTGATTAACCTAAATGGGCAATTGGTTCATCAAGAGGTCTTTAAGGCAAATAATCACACGGTAGATGTTTCTCAAATAGAACCTGGAGTGTATGTGTTACAAGTCAAAAGGGAAAACGGTTTCAATTCGGTTCGTATAATCATCCAATAAGAATAAAGATTCGCTGTTGATGATTGAGTCGACAGATTATATTTGCATCCTCAAAATTGAAAAACATGGATTTAAAAGGCATTCTTACCGTAAGCGGCAAGCCCGGTTTATACCAATTGGTTGGTCAAATGAACAACGGGATCATTATTGAGTCGTTGACCGATGGAAAGCGCATGCCTGCTTATGCTAGCCATAAGGTGAGCGCGTTAGAAGACATTAGCATATACACCGAAACAGAAGAAGTTCCTTTGGGTGAAATCATGGATAACATTCACGCCTATGTTACTGGTGGTGGAGAAATAGATGCTTCTCCAAAGAATGACCGCGTAAAAGAACTGATGTCAATCGCTCTTCCAGATTACGATAGAGAACGCGTGTATGTTTCTGACATGAAGAAATTATTCAAATGGTACTTGGCGCTGGAAAAAGCAGGATTGATGGTTCCTTCTGAAGAAGAAACAGAAGAAACTCCTGTGGTTGAAGATGCTGAAGTAGTAGAAGAAGCTCCTGCAACAACAGAAACAAAAGAAGGTGAAGAATAAGTCTCCCCGATAAATTATTTGAAAGCCCAATGGTCTGAAGACAGTTGGGCTTTTTTTAATTCAAGATGTTCACCTCTCTTTCTAGAGAGATATTGAATTTTGTTTGAATGTCTTTAATGATGTCTTCAGAAAGTTGGTAAATCTCCTGCCCACTAGCTCCACCATAATTTACCAATACCAAGGCTTGGTGTTTATGAACGCCATAGTTGCCAAACGTCTTTCCTTTCCAACCTGCTTGGTCAATCAACCAGCCTGCTGCCACCTTGGTTAAGCCTTCTCCAGCAGGATAGTGTGCAATCGTAGGGTGCTGCTTTTTAATTTCAGAAAATGTCTCGTTATCAATCACCGGGTTCTTAAAAAAGCTTCCAGAATTGCCAATTTTCTTTGGGTCAGGCAGCTTGCTAGAGCGTATGCGAATTACTGCTTCTGAAATGCTTTGAATGCTCGGAGTAGCTTGCATTTCTTTAAGCTCTTGCTCAATGGCACCGTATGAGGTGTTTAGCTCGTGGTTCATTTTACTCAATCGAAAACGAACTGATGAAATGAAAAACTGTCCTTTCAAAGCGCGTTTAAAAACACTTTCGCGGTAGCCAAATGCGCATTCTTTATTATTGAAAATTTTGATTTTCCCTGTGCTCAATTCTAGCGCTTCTAAAGAGACAAAATTCCTTTTGATCTCTACTCCGTATGCGCCAATATTTTGCATGGGAGCCGCACCAACGCTTCCAGGAATCAAACTGAGGTTCTCTAAGCCTCCAAAGTTGTGTTGAATGCACCATTGTACAAAGTCATGCCAAACCTCACCTGCACCAGCTTGTACCTGCACCTCAGTTTTTGTTTCGCTTACAATGTCAATTCCACGAATGCGATTGAGCACTACTGTTTTAGCTACATCTTTCGTAAGGAGAATATTGCTTCCTCCACCAAGAAAGAGCAGGTCTTCCGCGTCTTCTTTCTTAAGCAAGTCTTGCAACTGTTCGGCACGTTCTACAGAAAGAAGTTTGCGCGCTTTGTGATCGATTCCAAAGGTATTGTAGGGCTGCAGAGATGCGTTTTGTAGCATGGGATAGGAGCTTTTTTCAAATGTAGAATCTCCATGAAGTTTTTGAAGGTGAATAGCGACAAGTTTTAAACATTCAAAAGGGTACATTTTGTAGGCTCATCAATAGTTGTAATTTGGAGCCCATTATACAAATGAGCAAAGTAAGAGTAGCATTTTTAGGGAGTAAAGAGATAGGCGCATTTTGCCTTCAACATATCTTGCATACCCAAAAAGAACTTGATGTTGAACTCGTTGCTGTTTTGAGCAACAATAGAACCCTTCAACAGGGCAAACAAAGCATCAAGCAGTTAGCTGTAGATTACAAATTGCCTTGGTATTCGCATGAAGATGATTTACTTCAGCTTGAGTTTGACCTTTTAATTTCTGTGCAGTACCATGCTATTCTTAAAGAGAGCCACATTCAGAAAGCGAAAAGTCTTGCGTGCAACTTACACATGGCGCCTTTGCCAGAATACCGTGGAGCAAATCAGTTTTCTTTTGCGATTGTTGATGGTTCTCCTGTTTTTGGAACCACGCTTCATGAGATGACTCCAGGTGTAGATGCAGGAGGTATTTTATTTGAAAATCGTTTTGAAATAGAATCCAATATGGAAACGGCCATTTCGCTTTATGAAAAGACAAATAAAGCAAGCGAAAACCTTTTTGTAGAACACTGGGCAGACTTGGTAAAAGGGCAGTGTACCGCAGTTTCTCAAGCGAGTTTTGAGACTACCCGATCGTCTAGTTTCCATTTAAAATCAGAGATTCAATCCTTGAAAGTGGTAGATCTCGCACAAGCAGATGAAGAGATAGATAGAGTAGTAAGAGCTTGTTGGTTCCCGCCATTTGACCCACCATATGCGCTTGTAAATGGTGAGAAAAAGAATTTATCGTTGAACTGGAAAGAAGAATTGGACAGATGAAGCACATTGTAGCAACTGTTACAAACGATTTGACGTACGATCAACGAATGAACCGTATTTGTAGGTCATTGGTAAAAGGTGGCTACAAAGTAACTTTGGTAGGCAGAGAGCGTTCTTTTTCTAAGCCTTTGGAGCAAAAGCCTTATGAGCAAGTTCGACTGAAGTGCAAATTCAATACAGGAAAGCTCTTCTATCTTGAATACAATTTTCGTCTTTGGAGGTGGATGAGAAAACAAGAGTTTGACGTGGTAAACGTTATTGATCTGGATACCATGTTGGCCTGTTATCGTGTTTCTAAAGAAAAACAACTTCCCATTGTGTATGATGCACATGAGTATTTTACAGAGATGGAAGAAGTAGTGAGGAGGCCGCTTATTAAAAAGGCGTGGCAATGGATAGAGCGAAACTCGGTTCCGAATATTTCTCTGGGTTATACAGTAAGCAGAGGCTATGCGCAACTCTTTAAAGAAAAATACAAGGTGGATTATAAAGTGGTACGTAATGTCACTTTGCTAAAAGAGCTGCCGCCTCAAAATAAACCACAGCGGCCCTACATTTTGTATCAAGGTTCTGTGAATGTGGGCAGGGGGTTGGAAGTGCTTATTCCTGCAATGCGACAAATTGAAGGGGTAGATTTGGTAGTGTGTGGTTTGGGAAATTTATATGACGAAATGGTTGCGCTAAGTACAAGACTTGGCCTTGATGACCGCATTCACTTCAAGGGTTATGTCAAGCCCGAAGAGCTCCCCAACTATACCATTAATGCCAGCGTAGGTATTACACTCTTTAGCAATGACGGGTTAAGCAATCAACACAGTTTAGCGAACCGCTTTTTCGATTATTTTCATCACGGTGTGCCTCAATTGGCAATGGCTTATCCAGAGTACAAAGCGTTTAATGAGCTGTTTGAGGTGGCGCATTTGCTCGAATCACTTGATGAAACCTCTGTAGTAGATGCCTTGAATGCTTTGCTGAAAGATCAAACTCATTGGAATACGCTTCATGAGAATGCATTAAGAGCACGCGAAGAACACAACTGGCAAGCTGATGAGAAAGTTTTACTTTCGGTCTACAGCAATTTGCCTTCTTAGAATGAAAGCCCTACAAATAGTGTGTTTTGATGTCCCTTTACCTGCCAATTACGGTGGAGTGATTGATGTATTTTACAGAATCAAAGCATTACACAATACAGGTGTTTCTTTGGTGTTGCATGTGTTCGAATATGGCCGAGGGCAGTCTGTTGAATTGGAGCAATATGCGCATAAAGTCATCTATTATAAAAGATACAACACACCTTCTAGGCTGCTCACTTCAGCTCCTTTTATTGTATCCAGCAGAAAAAATGAAGAATTGCTAAATGAGTTGGCCAAAAGAGAAGCCCCAATTCTTTTTGAAGGGCTGCACTGCTGCGCCTACCTCAATCACCCCAAGCTCAAAAATCATAAAAAGTACGTGCGAGCGCACAACATAGAGCATAATTACTATCAAAACTTAGCTGAAGCTGAGAGAGGGTTCTTTAGAAAGGTTTTCTTTCAAAGAGAGGCGAGAAAGCTCCAGAACTTTGAATCTGTGCTGCAGTTTGCAGATGGCATATTTGCTATTTCTCGTGGAGATGAAGAGGTCTTGAAAAGACGCTATGATGGCGTTTGTCTTCTTCCACCAGCGCACCCTTTTAAATTAAGTCAAAGGGCTCAAAAATCAAATTTCGCGCTCTACCAAGGTAACCTAGCTGTCTCTGAGAACGAAGAAGCGGCCATGTGGCTGTTAGAAAAAGTATGGTTGAATATGCAGGTGCCTTTGGTTATTGCAGGTGCAAAACCTAGTAAAGCTTTGTCTGAAGCCATTTTAACCACGCCAAATGTTCAGTTGGCGGGCAACCCATCGCAAGATGAAATGGATGAATTATTGAGTGAAGCTCGAGTACAGGTCATTCCAGGTTTCAGAGTTAGTGGGGTAAAGCTCAAGTTTCTCGCTGCACTTTTTTCAGGTTCCCCAGTTATTACTACTCCGCAAATGGTAGAGGGTACAGACTTGGAGGCTTTATGTCATGTATCCAAATCTCCAAATGATTTTAAAGAAAAGGTGTTGGCTTGCATGGAAGACAACCAGTCTGCAAACCTTGATCAAAGCAAATTGGTACCTTGGGAAATAAACAATCAAGTAAAAGTCTTAAAGAAGGTAATAGAATGATTTTGAGTCGCTCAATTTCCTGAATAATCGGTTTCTTTTTCTTTCAAATTTAAATGGTGTTCAACCGTTATATTTGCACCCTTACATCTAAATAAAAAGCCCTTTGAAAACATCAAATATTGTTCAGATAGCCCTTATTGTTGCCGTAGCCGTATTGTATGGAATGGAATTGTTTGATACAGACGTAGAAGAGACACAAACTATTTCTGCAACGATAGACAGCACTCACGTACAGGAAATGCCCCAAAGTTCTCAAGAGACGGTTGAAGTTGCCTACATAGATATTGATACCCTGATGGCGAACTACCAGTTGGCCATTGAGAATTTTGATAAGCTCACGACCGAAAAAATCAGATTAGAAGGTTCACTAGAGGCGAAAAGGAAAAAACTAGAACGCGATATTGAAGATTACACGGTAATTGCTTCAAGCAAAACGCAGTTTGAAAACAGTATAAAAAAACAAGAGTTCATGAAGAAAGAGTCTGAACTCATGGAGCAAAGCGATGTGTATACACGCAAGTTGATGGGCATGGAGCAAGAGCTTACCAAAGAAATTCATGATGCGGTAAACGTTTTTTTAGATGGCTACTGCCAAGAGCATGGCTATCAAATTGTACTTCGTCATCAAGAGTTTACAGGGGTAATACAATGGGGTTCTAAAAGCAACGATATTACTGAAGATGTAATTGCTGCTTTGAACAAAGAATATGCTCCACAAGCTTCGAAATAATTATGGTAGAAGCCGAAAGAAAAAAACACACAAACATTATTGAGTACATCATTTACATGTACCATTCAGAAGATGTAGTGCGTTCCTGTCAATTCAGCATCGATATCATTCGAGAACGAATCATTAACCCCAAGGCCGAAAACAAATCTGAAAGAGCTGAACTGCTCAAATGGTATATGGATTTGGTAGAGGAAATGGAGGCTGATAATCTTCAAGATCGCGGGCATGTAAGTGCAGTGTTGGAATGTTTTGGCGAGTTAAGCTACTTGCATAAAACATTAATGAATGTCTTGCAAGACAAAGATTACTTAGCGCTTTGGGAAAAAGCTTACCCCAATTTATTGGAGTTAGAAAAGAAAACCAATGGAGCAAGTAGAAACCCTGTTGAGCTCGCGGTGAACGGTCTTTACGGTGTGGTGATTTATAAGATGCAAGGGAAGACACCTTTGAAGAGTACTCTTGAAGCTGTTGAGTCTTTCAGCACCTGGTTGAATTATTTAGGGAAGGTATACCGTGATGTAAAGTCGGGTAAATTCACACTTCCTAAAACAATGAACAATTGATCAAACTTTTTTTGAGATGCGTATATATCCTATAGAAACAGGAAATTTCAAGTTAGATGGTGGAGCCATGTTTGGTGTAGTGCCAAAAGGTTTGTGGCAAAGAACCAATTCAGCAGATGAAAACAACTTATGTTCTTGGAGTATGCGTTGTATGTTGATAGAGGATGGGGACCGCTTGATTTTGGTGGATACTGGTATTGGAGATAAGCAAAGTGAGAAATTCTTTAGCCATTACTGTCTGCATGGTGATGCTACCTTGGAAAAATCACTCAAGCAATTGGGTTTCGGCTTAGACGAGATTACGGATGTGTTCTTGACGCATTTGCATTTTGACCACTGCGGTGGTGCTGTTCAATGGACCAACTCCGAGCGCACCAAGTTGGATGTGGTATTTAAAAATGCCAAATATTGGAGCAATAAAGATCATTGGAAATGGGCAACAGAGCCTAACCCAAGAGAGAAGGCTTCTTTCTTGAAAGAAAATATTTTACCCATTCAAGAAAGCGGACAACTGCATTTTGTAGATGTTCCGGGAACCGAGCTGATGGGAAAAACACCACTTGGCTTTGATGCTGTGTTTGTGAACGGCCATACCGATGCACAAATGCTTCCTGTGCTAAATTACAAAGGGAAGAAGCTAGTGTTTATGGCAGACTTGCTGCCCTCCGTTGGTCACATTCCTTTGCCCTATGTAATGGGTTATGATACCCGCCCTTTATTAACTATGGATGAGAAAAAAACATTCTTAGATTGGGCAGCAAAAGAAGAGGCCGTGCTTTATTTCGAGCACGATGCACAGAACCATTTATGTACGGTTAAGCAAACCGAAAAAGGTGTTCGTTTAGACCAAACCTACTCTTACAACGAAGTGTTCGGAGCTTAGAGCTTAAACTCCGCTTTCAATCCGTCTATTGTTTCTTGAGGGAGATCGTTGAGGTCAAGTACAATAAAGCCGTCTAGGGCCATCTCAAATTTCGGATCTACGTTAAAGCCAATGATCTTGGCATTCTGTTTCATGTACTTTTTCAATAACACAGGAATGTTCATCGAAGAAGGCTCAATGTCTTGTATGAGTTGATCCAACTGCTTAAAATCGTTGCCGTATTTCTCTAAAAGGCTCATGGCATCTACATGCTTCCACTTATACTTAAATTTCTTTCTAGGCTTTACATGCTGCGCCAAGTCAGTTCTGAAGTGGTTACGTTTTATGAATTCTATAATCAATCCTTTGGAGAGTTTAGAAAACTTATTGCTGATGCTCACCGGGCCAGTCAGATATCGGTATTCTTTGTTTTTCAATAGAAACAGCAATATGCCTCTCCAAAGTAAAAAAAGAGGAAGCACCTTTTTTTGATAGTCTATGGCGACAAAACTTCTTCCTAATTCAATGCTTTGTTTCAAAACCGGCAGCAAAGGCGATTTTAAACGAAATAGGCTATTGATGTAGAAGCCTTGCTTCCCATAAATCTCCATGATTTCTGCACCTTTTCCGATACGGTAAGATCCAGCAATTTGTTTGGCTTCTCTGTCCCACAAGAAGAGGTGTTGATAGTAAAGGTCGTATTCGTCCAAATCTAAGGGGCGATTGGTTCCTTCTCCCACATCTCGAAAGGAGATTTCTCTTAATCTGCCAATTTCATTCAAGATATGAGGGATACTTTTACTTGGAGCAATAAATACATCAAATTCTTTTTGAGCAAAGAGAAAATGCTCCTTTTTTAGCTGTTCTATTTCCTCAAGTAAAATGTGTTCTGGTTCGCGAGCTACTATAGTCTCAGGTTTTTTAAGAGCTCTTAGGTTAGGCTTGTAAAATTTGTTCACCTTCAATGGCGAACCCAAGGCGTACGTCTTTGCTCTCAAGTAACGACCAAGTTGTGACGGGCTACTGAATTCGTTTTGTTCTTTTACTGAAATGGCTTTTCCTATGCGAACACGGATGTTTTTTTTCGATTTATTGAATACCTCGTGTCCTAGTCGTGCGGTTCCCAACATTGGGTGAATCATGCCTAAGAGGTGAAAGACAACACTGTTTTTACCCTCGAAGTAAATGGGTACAACAGGCACCTTTGCTTTCCTTATGAGTTTTAATATTCCCAATTTCCATTCGCTGTCAAGAACTCTTTTCTTTTTGAGATGAAAACGACTTACTTCCCCTGCCGGGAAAAGTCCAAGAGGATAACCATCGTTGAGGTGGTGCAAAGCAGCTTTTAATCCTCCTGTGCTTGATTGTTTTACCCCATCAAAAGGGTTAACTGGAAATGTATACGATGAGAATGCTTCGATTCTTTGCAAAAGAAAATTGGTGAGCAGCTTAATATCAGAGCGTTGAGTAAGTAGCAGCTTTAAAAGAAACATGCCCTCAATGGCGCCATAGGGGTGATTGCTGACAGTAATAAAGGCATTTTTTAGAGGAATGTTTTTGAGTTCGGCTTTGTTGTACTCGAACTCAATACCTAGTTCTTCGAAAATAGCATCAATAAATTCTATGGTGTTTTTGGTGCCATGCGCTTTATAAAGAAGGTTGATCTTGTCCATGGAGAGTAACTTCATGGCTAGTCTAGCAACGAGCTTAGATTCAAGATTACCAACTTTAAAAAGTCTAGCAATCTCCTTATGTTCAATTAATTCGGTCATAAGATGATTCTGACTTACAAACATGCATTCTAGAAGTAAATCAAAGATGAAAGCTTTGTTATTGCTTTTTAAAGAAAGTTAAATGCTATTTGATTTCTTTGAACTCGTAGGCGTCAACGAACAATACGTTACCAAGGTCAGCGTAGTTCATGAAAGTCTCTTTGCCTTGTGCGGTAATTTCTTCGCGGCTAAATCCAATAATGGTTATATCGGCTTGACTGCTTCTTTTGGAAATGTGTTTTTTAATGTTGCCAGATTCTTTTCTCTGGATGTAAGAAATGTTTTGAGAAGAGATAGGTAGCCTACCTGTGGTTATCAATTCTTCTAATGCGTTTTTTCGCTCTTCTAAAGTACCTTCTGCATACACGTTAAATACTTTTATTGCCGCATTCTTCCAGCTCTTATGACCCAACAAAATGTACGCAAGAAGAATCATGAGGTTAGAATTCACATAATCGTTCTCATCTATCCAAACATGCACTTCGCTCTGGGTTCCAAAGCCTCTCATGCTCGATTTTAAGAAGCAAATATCGAAACCTGTAGACTGTAAGAGATTGTAGTTCTCTAGGTAAAGTTCTAAAGCATTAGAGTCATCGCTATTGTACTCCAATAAAATAAGGTTGTTGCTTTTGCCAGAAACTGCAGATATTTGAATGCTCTGGGCAAGTGCAGAGGTGAATGATGGAGAGATGATGGTATCTATATAAGCCTTGCTTTGTAAGTCTTGCCCGACCTTGAATAGCTTATCTTTTTCGTTTTTAGCGTTCTCAAAAGAGTCTTTGGTCAAAAAACCATTGATGTAATGAAGATAAGTTCCAAAACCATACTTGTGCGAAAGCCAAGTGACAAACTGTAAGGCCGAGGTTCTTTTGAAAGTGTCATCAGAAATGGAAAGAATAAAAGGTCGCCATTGGTCTTCTTTCAGTGGGCTATCTCTCTTTTGTAAGAATATTTGAAGCTCTCTATTCAGTTGGAAAACAAAGCCTTTAATGAGCTCAGCCAAATCGTTTCCTCCTTTGTTCACCCTTTTCACAATGAAGTAAATCGCCAACATAACCAATATAGATGCAAGGGCGTAAGTGAAGTTCATTTTAAACATCAGGTAAAAACACAACACCGCCCCGAGTAAGCTGAAGTACCATTTGCTTTTAAAAGTAGGCCTGTAGGCTGGGTTACCGCCAAGGTGTTCTAAAAAGGAGATACTACAAATGGCTCCGTAAGTTACCATGAAAAACATAGAAATAATTTCTGCCACAAAATCAATGTCTCCTCCCGCAATAAAGAGGTAGCCAATGGCGCCTGTAATGAGCACAGAATAGATGGGCTCGTTATCCCGTTTTCTGCCTTTGGCTATCAATAGGCTCAATTTAGAAGGAAAAACTTTATCAGCACCTAGTGCTTGTAGTGTTCTTGGTGCAATCATAATAGAGCCCAACGCAGAGCTAATGGCTGCTGCACCCAACCCAATAGGAATAATTGGGCCCCAAATAGATATTTTCTCCATGATGAGGATGTCTGTATTGGCCAAATCTCCTAAACTGGCAGAGAAAAAGAGTTTAAAGCTTACTGCCACGTAAATCACTACTCCAACTATGGTGGCCCATAATGTCCCTTTGGGGATACTCACTTTTGGGTTTTTGAGATCTCCAGAGAGGCCTAGTCCCGCGGCAATGCCTGTAAAAGCCGGGAATATAATGGTAAACACTTTGAAGAAGTCATCTGAGTTTGCTGCGGTAGCGAAAAAGTCTGTAGAGGGCTCGCTGTAGGTTCCCCCGGCAAAAAAGAGTACAAGAGAAACCGCTATGATTGCCACTACCAAGTAAAGTGCTTTCACTCCTACGTTGGCTCCTTTTGTTAGCATCAGAAGGAGCAGTAATGTCATAGTGGTTAAACCTACTTCTTGGCGATTGGGGTAATAACCCCATTGCTCTTCAATTAAACCGGCAATAGGTTCAAATGAATAGGTGAAAGCGATGATGTAAAAAGCAATGCTGATGGCCTGAGAAAGAAAAAGGGCTATGCCAATGGCAGCTCCAATGTTTAATCCGAAGCTTCTTGAAATCATGTAATACGCACCACCGCCTTCTACCTTCTGGTTGGTAGCAATTTCTGCAACTGCCATGGCTGTAGGCATAGTCACCAAATTACTCAGTAAAATAATCAATAAGGTATAGGCAAGGCCAACATTACCTACTGCATATCCAAAGCGTAAATAGAGAATAGCACCTAAAATGGTTGATATGGCCGTCATGAAAACGGGCCAAGTTCCCATGGTTTTGTTGTCTTCTATACTCATGCACTTCAATAATAGTGTTTATGTGTCAAAGGATAGAGATAATGTGCATGAACTTTTCACCACTAATAATGTAAAGTAAAGGCTCCTTGTTTTTCTAGGATATGAAGTGATCGCTCATCGGCTAAAAGGGAATTTATTTGGTTTAAGATAGCCTGTTTTGGCTCGCTAGAAAGTACCAATATTTGAAATGAATAATTCTGTAAATGTTGTGCGAGATAGGGTTGAAAGGCATCATGAACAAAGAGCACATCCACTTCTAAATCTTTTGGTATATCCATCAATTGTCGGTTGCCAATGGATGCAAAGGTCAATTGAGGCGAAATGAAAACAGATTCTTTCCAATAAATCTTATTCGATTGTATTGGAGAGGTGAGCACTATAGGGCTGTCAATACCCAATGCCCACCAATGATGTTTGACGTGAAAAAGCATGGCCTGTTCGTCTTCTAACAAGTCTTTATTGGCATAGAAGTAACTTTCATTCCCCGAAGTGAATTGCCAGGCAGACCCACGGCCAACATCGTAAATCACAAATTCTTTTTGGTGTGAATACAAGGCATTAGATAGAGTAAATGAAATGATGAGGACCAAAAGCCAATTCAATGAGTTTTGAATAGACTTTAAGCGAAACAGTATTGCATAGGCAGCAACTGATGCGATGAGAGCAAACAGAATCCAGGTTTGAATAGTGTTGATGTGCAGTCCGCCTGATATGGCAAAGGGGAGAGATTTAATGTGCATTACCACGTTATTAAGTCCAAAAACAATCCACTTAAGGATGTATACAATAATGCCGTTGATCAAAGGAATTGGAAGAGAGATAATCGCAAGAACACCAACAATAAGTATAAGGGTAGCAGCTGGAATAACAATGAGGTTAGAAAGTAAAAAGTAGTTTGGAAATTGATGAAAATAAAGAATACCCAAAGGGAAAGTGGCTAGCTGTGCAGCAATAGAAACACAGGTAATTTCCCATGCTTTTTGAATAATCCACCAACGAGAATAGAAAAGGGAACTCAAGGCCGGCTGAATACTTACAATACCTAATACTGCCAAATAGCTCAGCTGCATACCAACTTCCATAATCATAAAAGGTTTCCAAATGAGAATAGCAAATGCAGAGACGAATAGGGTGTTGTATATATTGGTTCTCCTTTCAATAACTTGTGCTAAAGCAACAAAGGAAAACATGGTGCTGGCGCGAATTACAGATGGAGAGAAGCCTGTGAGTAAAGCGTAAAACCAAATTCCGAAAAAGAGAATTAGTACTTTTATAAATGCACCTTGCTTTATTTTCTCTAAAGGTTTAAGTAAGGTGGCCAAGAGCATATAGACTATTCCAACATGTAGACCAGATACCGCCAAAATGTGCATAGCGCCAGCACTGGAGAAAGCTTGAGTAATGGGAGTGGTTAGCTCTTCTTTTTGACCTAAAACTAAAGCCGATATCACGGCAAATTCATCTTGTTCTAAGTCCTTATTTTTCTTTAATTTTTGTAAAATAGACAGTCTTAAACCACTTGCTGCGCGCACAATAGGATTTCCAAATCCGTTTTGGGAGGTTAAGATATTTTTCTTGCGCAGAAACAACTGATGATAAATGCCACGGTGAAAAAGGTAGCGCTGGTAATTGAATTGATTCGGATTTGTAGCTTTTTTTACTTCATGAGGGTTAACCTGTATAAGGTGTCGACTGCCATAAAAAGGTCTTTCTAGATCGTTTTTAGAGAAGTAGACCATGAATTTGGTGTTTTGATAAACCCATTCATCTCCATCCATTATTTGAATGAGTTTCGCTTCGCTTTTGTAAACTTTTTCTTTAGCTGTAGGGTCTTGAGTGAGCTCTATAAGCATGAATTGTGCATCGGTGTCATTGTCCAAAATGGGTTTTTGTGGAAGCTGGGTATTGCTTAGAAAATAACCTGCATATAGAAAGAAGACCATGTTAACTGCACTGTAGAGCACCTGCAGCTTTTGTCGATACTGTTTGTGCAAGCCCCATGTACATAGGCAGAATGCAAAGAAACAGAGCAGCAAAAAACCTGTAGAAATAAAAGAGTGTGGAAAATATGATGCGAGAACGATGCCTCCTATAAAGGGAATAAGGTGTTTGAGGATGGGTATGTTCTTAAGCATGGAACCCGAAAGTTAAGCTTAAGCAACAAAATGTGAAAATGTAAAGTGAAGGTTAAGCTGCCTAAGAGATGATTTTATACTCTTCTTCCAATTTATCCCATTCCCAAATAAAATTCTCCATGATGCCATCAATAGTTTTTAGAAGCACTGGGTTGGGCGAGTTCATTTTTCTGAAGTATTCTTTTTGATATTCGTTCAAGTTGTATTTGGCGAAAACCGTTTTGCTCATGGCGTAGAGTGTGTTCTTAGACGGATGGTTAATTCTTTTGAAGAAGGTGTGGTAGTCTGCCATGACTTTTTGAAACATGCCCACATCAACGCCAAGTTCCATGGCCATAATTTCGTTGATTTGCTTTGTTATGCGAACATCTCTATAATCTCTGAAATTTCTAGAAACATACTTTAAATTTCCCGCGATTACCGTCAATAAAAAGGCATCGTAATTTTCTAAATCAACTTTTGGTTTGCGCTCGAAATTTGAATCGTTGATGATCACAGTCATCACATCTTCAAATGTTTGATCAACCAAATTGAGGATGTTCAAAGCAAATGATTCTGCGATTTCTTTTTCTGTTAATTTCTTTTTGAATAATAGACCAAACATTCAATTACGTTCAATAGGTTGATTAAGAAGCAAATCTATAGAAGGGTCTTGCCGCTGTTTGGGGAGTTTTGAACCACTTTTCAACAGAGTTATTCACTATTCATGGATTTTTCCATTTTTCTAATCTACTCAAAAAGTGATTAAATACATAGCCTCAAACAGTGGTCTTAGCTACCTTTGTGATTACGAACCTTTTAAAATAAGATCATGCTAGAAGTTCTGGAATATATCAACAAACAAGGTGCAGGTGCAGAGAACCTGATTAACCGCGAATTAAGTTGGTTATCTTTTAATGAAAGAGTCCTGCAAGAGGCTGAAGATGAGCGCGTACCCTTATTAGAGAGGTTAAGGTTCTTAGGTATTTTTTCAAATAATTTAGACGAGTTTTTTCGTGTTAGAGTGGCTACGATAAAACGGATGTCTATGCTCAAGAAAAGCTTTGTCAAAAACCTTGGGAGTGAACCGTCACAGCTACTTTCTCAGATTCAAGAAACGGTACTTCATCAGCAAGAAGACTTCAATCGAATCTATAAAGGACTCATTGATGAACTTGAAGATCATGGCATTCATTTGATCAATGAAAAGGAATTAACCGAAGATCAAGGGGCTTATGTGCAGCATTACTTTCATAATAAAGTGTGGCCTGCCTTAATACCTATTATGATTCATGATTTAAAGGAGTTTCCCGTTTTACAGGATAAGAGCATTTACCTCGCCATTAAAATGTGGAAGAAAAATCAAAAGAGTAAACCTAAATACTCTTTGTTAGAAATACCAACTTCTGTATTGCCCCGTTTTTTGGTGATCCCTAGTATAAGCGAGAACAAATACATCATAATGTTGGATGATATTATCCGCTACTGTCTCTCTGAGGTTTTTGCCATTCTGGAATACGATAATTATGAAGCGTATACTTTTAAGATTACAAGAGATGCAGAGATTGATATTGAGAACGATGTATCAAAAAGCTTCTTAGAAAAAATGAGCAAATCGCTCAAGCAGCGTAAAAAAGGACAACCTGTGCGTTTCGTATACGATGTGGAAATGCCAAAAGACATGCTTCAATTTTTCATGAAAAAAATGAAGGTTGATAATGCAGATGCTTTAATCCCTGGCAGTAGATATCACAATTTTAAAGATTTCATGGATTTTCCTGATTTGGGAGATACCAAATTCGAATATGAACGCATTACACCGCTGCAACACCCTGCTTTGAAACCCTATCACAGCATCTTAAACGTGGTAGGCAAACAAGATGTGATGTTGCACTATCCTTACCAAGGCTTCTCTAATTTCATTGATTTGCTAAGAGAAGCGGCCATTGATCCGAAGGTAAAAAGTATTAAAATCACCATTTACAGATTGGCGAAAAATTCTAGAGTAGTAAATGCTCTTATCAATGCCGCAAAGAATGGAAAGCGCGTTGTTGTAATTCTAGAGTTGCAAGCGCGTTTTGATGAGAAGAATAATATCAAATGGTCAAGTGTGTTTCAAGAAGAAGGAGTGACTGTGTTACACGGTATACCAGGACTAAAAGTACATAGTAAGCTCTGTTTAATTAGCAGAAAAGAAGGAGAATCTTACAAAAACTACGCAAGCATTGGTACGGGAAACTACAATGAAAAAACAAGCGGTATTTATAGTGATTTGGCTTTGTTTACTTCTGATGAAAGAATTACAAATGAAGCTTCTCGCTTGTTTGAGCTTTTAGAGGGAACCTCCCACAAGCCGTTTTACTACCGCCATTTAGTGCCTTCTCCAATGCAATTAAGAAACAAATTGGTACGCTTGATTAACGCAGAAATCAGAAATGCAGAACAGGGAAAGGCGGCATACATTACAATCAAAACCAATAGCTTGGTAGATCCTGAGCTTATTAATAAACTCTATGATGCGAGTAAAGCAGGAGTGAAAATTAGGTTGATTGTTCGGGGAATCTGTTCTCTTATTCCTGGTAAAAAAGGATTAAGTGAAAACATTGAAGCCATTAGTATAGTAGATAAATTTTTAGAACATGCTCGTGTATTTATTTTCGGTAATGCGGGTAAAGAGTTAATTTTTATCTCTTCTGCAGATTGGATGGGAAGAAATCTAGATAGTAGAATAGAAGTAACCGCACCGATATACGATAGCAGAGTACGACAAGAATTGAGAGATTTTATAGAAATACAATGGAATGACAATCAAAAAGCTCGAATATTGGATAAGAATCAGCAGAACAAGCTGAAAGCAAAGAAGAGTTCAGATGAGGAGCACAGAAGTCAATTTGAGTTGTATGAATATTACAAGGGAAAACTGGAGGGATAGAATTTGGAGTTGTTGAAGTTTGGAGCAATTGACATCGGGTCAAATGCAGTTCGTCTGCTTATTGCACGGGTAAGTCCTGGTAAGAACAATGAGTATAAAGTAAAAAAGGTGAGCCTTACTCGCTTGCCCATTCGTCTTGGGCAAGAGGCCTTTGTAGATAAAACGATTAGTGCAGTAACTGCGGATAGGTTTTTAGAAGCCATGAAAGCCTTTAATCACATCATAAATGTACATGAGGTTGTAGCTTTCAAAGCACTGGCAACATCGGCTATGAGAAACGCTAGTAATGGCCAAGAACTGGTGAAGAGGGTTTTCAGTGAAACAGGTATCAAAATAGACATTATTTCGGGAGATAAAGAGGCCAACATCATTCATAATGCGCATTTCAAAACCAACCTAGATAAAGATGGTAGCTATGTTTATGTTGATGTTGGAGGAGGATCCACAGAGATATCGATTATAAATGCTGGAGAAGTAAGTAATTCAAAATCATTCAAAATGGGAACCGTTCGTTTGTTAAACGATATGGTGTCTCAAGAGCATTGGGATGATATGAAAAGTTGGATAAGAGAACATACCCAAGACTTAAATCATATAGAAACTATTGGCTCTGGCGGTAATATTAATAAATTATATAAACTTACACATAAGGTGTATCCAGAACCTATGTTGTACCATGAGCTCAAAATAATGCGCGAAAGTGTCAAGAGAATGAGCTTTGAGGATCGTGTAAAGATTCTAAACCTCAATCCTGATAGGGCAGACGTTATTGGCCACGCTTCTGATATCTATTACTATGCCATGAAATGGAGCGATAGCTCTATTATGCATGTTCCAAGAATTGGTTTGAGTGATGGAATTATTTTAGAGCTCTACAACGAATTCTTAAATCAAAAGACTATCGAAGCTTAATCAGCTGATTTTCTTTTGTGAATTTAGATGTAGAAGCCGTAAACCAATACCTATTTTTTTGAATTTTCACAATCTCAACCTTTATAGGTTCTGATGTGTCCCAGTCTAGGCTTTCTTTATTAGAAGAGCCTTTGTATGACAGGTAATAAACGCATGGACTTTTCCAAGTAACAATAGAGGTGTCTTGAAAAGGATTTTGTGGATCTATACTATATTCTATTTGAAGAGAGTCTTTTCTGATAATTCGAACAGTAGAAGATTCTGTATAACTGAATTCTCCATTTTTGAAGAATGCACAGCCTTTAGATTCAGGTTTCTCTCTTGTGCAATTGCTAAAAAGAACAACTACTAGCGCTAGAAACAGCTTTATTGTTGTGTCCATTTTGCTAATTTATCTGAAAAATTCTGAAAATCTACTGGCTTTACGAGGTAGTCATTCATTCCTACCGAAATGCAAGCATCTAAATCGTCAGATAAGGCATTGGCCGTCATCGCGATGATAACCAAGTCTTTATTTATACCAGAGCTTTTTCGTATTGCTTTGGTCGCTTCAATGCCATCCATTTCAGGCATTTGAACATCCATCAAAACTAAATCGAAATCTGTTTTTTCAAGTAAGTTTACGGCCAAAGCACCGTTAGAAACTATTTGATACATGAATCCCAATTTATCTAACGTTAAACCCGCTAGTTTTTGATTTACAAGGTTGTCTTCTACTACAAGAATTTTCAAAGTTGCTGCTGATTTTTTAATTGCTTTTATTTTCTTCGTTTCTTTTTGTTAGCCTTTAAAAGAAACTTCTCTAGTCCCAAGTTTCATATGTGGGTATTCAAACTCCCCAGTAAAATGAAAAGTAGAGCCTATATTCTCTTCGCTGTCTACCCAGATTTCTCCTTTGAACAATTCAACAATCAATTTGCAAATTGCAAGGCCTAAGCCCGTACCGCCATACAACTTGGCAGTAGATTCTTTTAATTGATTGTACGGTTTAAAGAGGTTCTTTTTCAGCTTGTCTCATATTCCAATCCCATTGTCTTTAACACTAAATTGAAGCTTAATGTTCTTGTCAGTTTTATCAAGGCTAATTACTGTAACCTTTACGGCACCTTCTTCAGAAAACTTAAGGCCATTATTCACTAGGTTGATTAATATTTGCCTCAACCTATCTGCATCTCCAATTAGAAGGCTAGGGAGATTGTTGTCTATTTCATAAATCAATTCTATGCCTTTTTCCCTAGCATAAGCAGAAAGCAATGAGAATGATTCTTGAATACATTTTTCTAATTTGAATTCGTTGTCTGAGATAGAAATGAAGTATCCTTCTAAACTAGTAGTGTAAAGCGTGCCATCTGTGGCTTTTGTCAAACTTTGAAAACGCATGCCTTTGACTTCTTCGGTATTTCCAGAATGAAAGTAGTCGAAGTTGTTTACCGTCAAAGCGCACAAGGCCCTCATTGGTAGCCATCCATATATAGCCCAAAGAGTCTTGAAAAATGCCGTTGATAGTGTTTTGTGGCAGCCCATTGGAGGTGGTCCAATGTCTTATAGAAAAGTTTTGGGCTGTAAAGACATCACCATGAAACTTTCGTCCAAAAACGGCACAAAAAAGTAGAACTCCTGAAAGAAGTGAAACGAGCGATTTAGTCATTGAATTTTTTGCTAGCCAATCATCAAAAATAGGTGAACTAATCTATTCAAACTGTTGCATTTGAACTAATTTGGCGTACAAGCCATTTTGTGAAATCAACTCATCGTGTGTTCCAGATTCTCGAATTCTACCTTTGTCAATTACAATAATTCTATTTGCATTTTGAATTGTGCTTAAACGATGCGCAATAACCAAAGTTGTTCTGTCTTGAGTGAGGTTTTCAATTGCTTTTTGAACCAATTGCTCAGATTCTGTATCTAGCGCAGATGTTGCTTCGTCAAGTATGAGTAAGTCTGGATTAGCGTAAATAGCTCTTGCTATACTCACTCTTTGTTTTTGACCTCCACTTAATTTGTTTCCGCCATCACCTATGTTGGTGTCATAGCCGTTGCTTGAATCTTCAATAAAATCTCCAGCATTGGCCACATGAGCAGCTTGCTTCACACGTTCAAGATTCGGATTCTCACTACCTAATGCAATGTTGTTCGTAATGGTATCGTTGAAAAGAATGCTATGCTGAGAAACTATTCCGAGCATGCTTCTCCAAGATTTAATTTTGATGTCTGTCAGAGGAGTGTTGTCCACTGTAATTTGTCCTCCCGAAGCATTGTAAAAGCGAGAAAGTAAATCAGCAATGGTTGATTTACCACCACCAGAAGGTCCTACAAGGGCAACAGTTTCTCCTTTTTTAATGGTGAATGAAACTTCATTTAAGACTTTCTCTTTTCCGTAAGCAAAAGAAACTTTGTCAAATTTTACTTCTTCTTTAATGCCATCAATTTCTTTTGAGCCAGGTAAATCAACCAAATTGTTTTTGGCATTTAAAATGGTTCCCATGCGATCAAGAGAAGCTTGACCTTTCGAAATTTTGAACCATGCGTCCGAAAACGCTTTGACGGGAGAAATGATTTGAGAAAAAAGAATGAGGTAGAGAATAAAGAATTTTCCGTCTAAAGCAGTTTCAACATCCAATACCATGTTTCCTCCAATCCAAAGGAGAATAACCATAATTCCTGTTCCAAAAAATTCACTCAGTGGAGAAGCCATGTAATGCCTTCTGAAAACTCCAACCATAAGCTCAAACAAACTATTGTTTTGTGCTTTGAATCTGTTGGTCATCGTGTTTTGAGCATTAAATGCTTTGATAATGCGTATCCCAGAAAGTGACTCTTCTACCAAACTCAAAATCCCCCCAAGTTGCGCTTGACCTTTGCTAGCAGATAGCTTAAGACTCTTTGCAAGTCGGGCAATCAAGAAACCAGCAGAGGGAAGAATCAATAGTGATATAAGTGTGAGTTCCCAACTCATAAAAAACAAGCTTCCCAAATAAATGATGAACATAATTGGGGACTTGAAAAGCATTTGAAGGGATCCTATAATAGACCACTCGACTTCAACTACATCATTGGTCATTTTTGAGATGACATCGCCTTTTTTCTCTTCACTGAAATAAGAAAGAGGAAGAGAGATCAATTTGGTATACATATTCTCTCTAATGTCTCTTACCACGCCCATACGCACATTGGCTAGAAAGAAATTTGAGAGATAAGTGGTGATGTTTTTAAAAAGAGACATGACTACAATTACACCACAGAAAAAAGCAAGTGCATAAGATTCTCCATTGAATTTGATAAAGGCATCCAGTTTGTAACTGAGGGCATTTATAATGTAGTCGCTGTTGAATTCAAAAGGACCTGGTACTTTAAGTACTTTCTTTTCCGTTTTGAAAAGGATCTCAAGAAAAGGTACTATCGAGGCAAAGGTGAACAGCGAAAAAAGCGCTGCAAGTAAATTGAAGAAGATATTAAAACCAATGCTAGTTTTATATCGGGTAATGAGTTTGAAAATACCAGTTGGTTTGCTGCTCATACTATGATTTTACCAAATCTATTCCTGTATAATTCTGTGGAGTGATTTGTTTTAACTCTTGTTTAATACGGTCAGAAACCTCTAACGTTTCAATAAAAGCATGAATGCTTTCTTCATTGATTACCGTATTGGTTCTTGTTAAGCCTTTCAGGGCTTCGTAAGGTGAAGGGTATTGTTCTCTTCTCAATACAGTTTGAATAGCTTCGGCTACGACAGCCCAATTAAGCTCTAGGTCTTTCTGAAGTTTTGCTTCATTGAGAAGTAATTTGCCCATACCTTTTAATAAGCTTTGCCATGCAATACTTATGTGAGCAAAAGGAACACCTACGTTTCTCAATACTGTTGAATCTGTTAAATCTCTTTGCAGTCTAGAGATGGGTAGTTTAGCCGACAAGTGCTCTAATAAGGCATTTGCAATACCTAAGTTTCCTTCAGAATTTTCAAAATCAATAGGGTTTACTTTATGAGGCATTGCAGATGAGCCTACCTCTCCTTTTTTGATTTTTTGCTTGAAGTAATCCATGGATACATAGGTCCAAATATCTCTAGAGAAATCTATGAAAATGGTATTGATTCTTTTGAAAGCGTCAAATAGTGCTGCCAAATGATCATAATGTTCAATTTGAGTTGTGGTTTGCGCACGACTCAAGCCTAAGCTGTTGTTAACAAAGTTATTCGAGAACTCAACCCAGTCAATTTCTGGATAAGCTACATGATGTGCATTAAAGTTTCCTGTGGCTCCACCAAACTTGCTAGAAATTGGAATTTGAACCATCAGTTTCATTTGTTCTACCAGTCGCTCAACAAAAACATGCATTTCTTTTCCAAGCATGGTAGGAGATGCCGGTTGCCCATGGGTGCGTGCCAATAAAGGAATGTTTTTCCACTCTACGGCTGTATTTCTCAATACATCAATCAGTGAGTTCAGTTCAGGAATCAATACTTCGTCTAAAGCTTCTTTGATAGAAAGCGGAACCGAGGTGTTGTTAATGTCTTGAGATGTCAAACCGAAATGGATGAACTCCTTGTGTTTTTCAATACCCAAGGCATCAAAATGTTTCTTTAAAAAGTACTCCACCGCTTTCACATCGTGGTTAGTTACTTTTTCGATGTCTTTAATTTCTTGAGCATCTTCAGCGCTAAAAGAGGAATAAATGTCTCTTAACTTGGGGAACAAGCTTTTATCAAAATCTGCCAATTGCGGCACTGGCAACTCGCAAAGTGCGATAAAATACTCCACTTCAACACGAGTTCTGTACTTGAATAGGGCATACTCCGAAAAGAAGTCTTCTAATCGTGTCACCTTGTTACTGTATCTTCCGTCAATTGGTGAAATTGCCATTAATGCCTTATTGCTCATGCTAAGTAGTTACTTAAATTAAGGCTGCAAAAATAAGCATAGCCACAGATTAGGGTCTATGGTTTAAAAAGCTTGTGTAGCACCTTTGTAAAATGAGGCAACTCAAATTATAAATTGCGTTAAGTACAAAGTAGAATTCATGAGTCTTTCAAAACGAAGCGATTTTAAAGAGTTAATAGAAGGGTGCAAACGTGGCAGTCGAAAGAGTCAGCAGGTGGTGTATGAGTATTTGTACTCAACCATGTTGAACGTTTGTGCTAGGTATTTCTCGGATATTGAAGAGGCGAAAGATGTATTGCAAGAAGCTTTTATAAAAGTCTTTTTAAACATGAAACGCTACAATGGCGAAGGTTCTTTTGAAGGTTGGGTAAGACGCATAGTAGTTAATCTAGCGATTGACACACTTCGTAAGCAAAGGCAGAAGTTCATTTCTTTAGACAGTCAAACATACGAATGGCTGGGAGAAGAAGACTCCAATGAAGAGATTGAATGGAACCATACTTTGATGAAAGAGGGGAAGCGCGTATTGGAGGCGGTACAAAATTTAACACCAGCCTACAGGGCAACTTTTAATCTCTATGTGATTGAAGGATACTCTCACCAAGAGATTGCAGATATGCTAGGAGTTTCTGTGGGAACCTCGAAATCTAACCTCGCGAAAGCGAAAATGAACTTAAGAAAGAAATTAGGCCAGTTACAAGTGTAAAGAAACATGGGAAACGACTTAAATAAATTTGAACAAGCGCTTAAAGCAGCAGCAGAAGGCGTGAGCTTTCCGTATGAAGCTGATTCTTGGAATAGGCTTGAGAAAAGATTGGATGAAGTTCAGCCAAACGGTACTTCATCATCTGGGAGATGGTATGCCATGGGCATAGCCGCTGCAGTTGCCATTTTGGCTATTGCACTATGGCCATCACAAGAAAAAGCAGAGATTCAACCTGAATCGCAAATTTCTGAAGAGGTGCAAAAGCCCAAGCAGCAATTGACTGAAGAAGCTCCGGTGGTGAAAGAACAAAAACCATTTATTTCGGATCTCACAGAAACTCAAGAGCTTTTGGAAGGTGCTCAAAAAGATGAGGCGGAAGAAGAGGCAAATGAAGAAACGATTCATGCAAAGGAAGGCACTCTAGTTAAAGAAGCAGAAGGGAAACCAGACATGAACTCTTCAGCTATTCATGATACTAAGGTGAAGCTTGAACAGGAGCAAACTACCAAAGTAGAAGGGGCAAAGCCAACACAAAGTTTCACTTTCAATTTGAATCAAAGCCTATTTTGCGAGTCTGTTGAGCTGTTTGGTGTTCCAGAAAATGTAAACATTGAAGCGAATGGCTTGCAGTTAGAAAAACGCTCTAGTACGTCTTATCAAATGCAACCAAAGCAAGGCGTTCATACGCTGATAGCATCTGATGAAAATGGAAATGTTTTAGACGAAGTCAAAGTTACTTTTGGTAAGCAACCAAATGCGGTGTTCAACACAAACGCATCTTTAGATCGGTTAGAGCCAAAGACAGAATTTGTATTAGATGAATTGACAGAGGGCGCAGATTACCGCTGGAATTTTGGTGATGGCAATTATTCTTTTGATCAAGAGCCAGAGCATCTTTTTAAACGAAAAGGAAGTTATGAAGTGGCTTTGATGGTTGTTTCTCCTGATGGATGCTCATCAACTCACAAAGAGCTCGTATACGTTGAGCATGATTACAATTTATTGGCTCCTAATTCTTTTAGTCCAAACAATGACGGAATCAATGATACTTGGTTCCCGAAGGCGCTTGAGCATAATGCCAAACAATTTACCTTAGAGGTAGTGGATATTAAAGGGAACCTTGTTTTTAGAAGCAATAGAGGAGACCTTCATTGGGATGGGCAAGTGCCTGGTACTGGTATGGCAAAGCCAAGAGATATTTTCCAATGGAAAGCCTTGGTAAAAGATGAGGAAGGGGAGATTGAAATCTACAATGGAACCATAACCGTTTATGGAAAATAGATCAAAGGTTGATAGAATAGAAGACTAAATTGTTGGTGGTTGTTGCCTCAATAATTTATCTCTTGGGCTCTATTTTAGCCTATGAAAACAGACTGAGATTATTTCTTTACGACCACAGTTTCAGAATCAATAGATTTACTTCCAAGCACTCCATAACCGTTTTCAATATTGGAAAAAACCTGAACAGGCTCAGAAAAAGGATCGTAATAGCTAGAAAGGTAATAAGTGAACGATCTGTTGTAATTGTAATGCGCTTCATCAGTTCTACCTAAAACGAGCTCATACTGCACATTCGTCTCGTTGAAAAATTGATCCCAATAAACGGCAAACCCAACAGTGTAAGTTTTCCCATTAAAAAGTTCATCTTCGAAAAAAGTACCCAATTCACCATTGGGGTAATTGGCTTCAAAAACAACATCATACGTATCGTAAAGGTAAACTCTAGAATAGGTGTATATCGTATCTCCTAACCAGCTATCGTAGTAGGCAAAGCGTTCATAAACTTCAATGGTATAAAAATCTATTGTATTGGCTGGATCTGTAAAAGTCAAGTCAAAACGCAAAAGGCTATCATACGCTACCTTCGTCTTTGAGTATTCTACCTTTTCAATTTCAATGGGTTCTGCAAAATAGGTGCTTCCTTCAACTTGGTCATACCCTTCTTTACTCACTTTAATGTTGTAGTTCGCGGTGTTTTCAGGGATTACCGTACAGATGTATTGACCGCTGTTCAGAGATGACTCATCCAAAGTTTCTAAGAGTGAACCATTTTTAAATAGTTCTACAGTTGCACCTGAAATAGCCCAGTCGGTTACCCTCTCATCAACCATTTCACTTCGTGTTACAGAAGCGGTAATGATACTGTCTTGATTGAGAATACAATTGACAACTAGCCGCGAGGGTTCTTGAGGTAATTCTACTTCAATGGTAGTCTCACATGCAAAAAAAACGAAAGGAATAAACCAGCTTAAGTATTTTAATTTTTTCATCACTTTAAAATTTAGCGGTATAACTGATAGAAGGGATGATTGGGAAAAGACTAATTTGCCTCAACTCTCGATCATTAAAAGACTCTTCCCAGTACAAATAGAAAGGATTTAAACGGTTGTAAATGTTGTAAATGCCATAGCTCCAAACGGCTTCTCCCCACTTCTTTTCTTTTGTTTTATTAAAGCCAATGTCTAGGCGGTGGTAAGAAGGAACTCTGAAGTTGTTTCTTTCTGGAAAATACTCAATTGGTGCGGAAAAGCTAAACTCAGCACCCTCATGCGGAAGGTATTGAACAGTTCCTAAAGAAATGGCATTCCCAGTTCCGTAAACGAATACAAGACCTGCATCCCATGTATCGTTGATTTGATAGTTTAAAGCAACACTCACATCGTGTCTTCTATCGTATTTATATGGATAGGTTCTGCCAAAATTCAGTTCGTCAAAAGTTCTGTCAGACCAAGAAAGGGTATACCCCACCCAGCCGCTCATGCGCCCAGATTTGCGTTGTAGAAAAAACTCTACGCCATAAGATTTCCCTTCTCCCTGTAATACTTTTTGGTCCCACTCCTCATTATTGCCAAAAAAAGAAGCTCCTTCTTGGTACTCCAATAGGTTATCCATCTCTTTATAATAGCCTTCTGCAGTAAACTCAAATCCCTTGCTTAATGTATGGATATAGCCTATGGCAGCTTGCCAACTTCTTTGAGGTTCAACAATATCTGTCGATGGAACCCACAAGTCGGTTGGAAGGCCAACAGTAGAATTCGTTAACAAATGAATGAATTGAGTCATGGTGGAGAAGGAACCTTTTACTGAGCTCACATCATCGAGGCTAAACAAACCGCTCACTCTTGGTTGCAATGAAAAGTAGTTCGATTCATCTACTATAAATGCAGAACCATGAAGCCCTAAGTTGAATTTGAGTCTTCCGCCAACTTTAAAATCATCTTCTACATAAGCCATGATTTCATGTGCGAATGTTTCTTTCGCACCAAAAGTGGTGTCAAAACTTATGGTTGGGTCAGACTGGTTGAAGGACGTTACACCTGGTAAAAATTGGTGGTAAGTTTCGTTAATTCCAAACTTAATATAGTGCTGTGTATTCGGGATGTAATCAAAATCTATTTTCGCAGAGAAATCTTCTATAAAACTGCCGTAGTTGATCCCGAAATCTTCGGTAGTAGTACCATTTTGTGATTCTTGAAACCCTGTGGAAATATTGAATTTGTAGCGGGAGTAGGTTAGTGTGGCGTTGGCGAATAGCTTGTTGCTTATAATCTGATTCCAACGCAATGCGAGAATGCGATTTCCCCATTGTAAATCAGAATCAAATTCTGATTTGAAATCTTGATAGCTTTCTTCAATCTGTGAATAGGCTTTGTCATCTCCAAGGTATCCGGATAGGTACAGTCGACTAGATTCTGAAAATTTATAGTTGAATTTTGCGGTTACATCATGGAAGAAATAGCCCACATTTTGGTCGGTTCCAGGAGGGGATGATGCTTTAATAATAGGCCTGGCAAGTAGATCTATGTAAGTTCTTCTTCCAGAAACAATGAAGCTACTTTTATTTTTTACAATTGGGCCTTGCAGAGTAAGCTTACTAGAAACAAGTCCAACGGTAGCCTCTCCATGAAATTCTTCTTGGTTCCCTTCTTTTAAACGTACATCAACAACAGAAGAGAGTCTGCCGCCATACCTTGCGGGAAATCCTCCTTTGACCAAGTTAATGTTACTTACTGCTTCTGGACTGAATATACTGAAGAAACCGAAAAGATGAGATGCATTATAGATCGGTACACCATCTAATAAGAGTAAATTTTGATCCGGGCCTCCACCTCTCACATAAAGGCCACTGCTTCCTTCTCCACCAGATTGCACTCCAGGTAAAAGCTGTAATGTTTTAAGAATGTCTTTTTCTCCAAGTAAAACAGGCAGCCTTTCTACCATTTTTACAGGAATAGAAATGGCACTCATTTGAGTTTCTTCGTGAACCTTTGATTGTTCTTCGGCTACAATTTCAACCGTTTTTAATTCAATAGAACTGTTCAATTGAGTATTTATGGCCGTGTCGCTAGTAAGCTTGATGCTTAAAGTTTCGTTTTGGTAACCAATATAACTGAATACGATGTTGGCCTCTGTGCCTACAGGTAAAGTTAAACTGTAAAAACCGTAGTTGTTTGAAGTTGTTCCTTGCAAGCTCTCAGCCAAGTAGATGTTAGCTCCAATAAGCCGTTCTTTAGATTCTACATCTTCTACATATCCGTGGATGGTGGCATTCTGTGCTTTGGTAAATAGGGAGCAAGAAGAAAGGAATGCAGTAAAGAATAGTTTGAATTTCATGAAGTCATCGATTGGTCATTCGCAAAACGGAAAATTCACTATTTATTGTGATGAAGGGACAGGGTTACCGTATTAAGTTCACTTGGCCTCTTTCTATTTGACGAAGGCCGGATTTGGTGCTGTAATAGATCGTCCAAGCATAGGTTTCAGCATCTGCCAAAACACCATTTATGGTTCCATCCCATGGAGCAGTAATGTCGGTTGTTTCATAAACCAGTTCACCCCATCTATTAAAGATTTGCATATGAAACTCTCGCTCTTCAAAACCAAAACCAACAGGCCCAAAGAAATCATTTAAACCATCTCCATTCGGAGAAAACCCTGTGGGGACAAAGAATGTAGTTTCGAATTCCACTTTTACACGCATTGCTGTGGTGTCTGAACAACCATAATTGTTGGATACAAATTGCTTGACAAAGTATGTTCCTGAATCTTCATTCGGGAATTGATAATGGAAATTCATTTCACTCAAAGTGTCACCTGTGCTGATGATCCAGAAAAGGCTGTCTGCTCCCGAAGAAAGATCTCTGAATTCAACCCCTGGTTCATTGATGTTCGGATGAGCAGGGGTATAGGTGAACTCTGCAATAGGATTTGGCCAAACTTCTACGAAACACGGATAATTGCGGATGCTTTCACACCCATGAGCTGTAATCGTTTTTAATTTTAAGTCGTAACAGCCAGTTTTCTTCAGTGAAATGTCAATAGGTAGTGTGTCTCTTATATCATTCCATGAACTGCTTAGTAAATAGCTCAATTGATAGCGTTCTGGTATTGAGTCTACATTAAATGCAAATTCACCAGGGCTACACATCGCAGATGAGTCTGTATGAATCAAAATATCTTCAAATTGCCCTATGCTTAACGTAAGGCTTGCCGTGCCCGGAATAGATAAGCACGCATCTACTACGCTAACCGTATAGGTAGTAGTAACAGTAGGAGTAACCACATGCTGTTGGCCACTACCTAAGCCGTTATCCCATGTATAGGTAAGGTTTCCAATACCGCCACCACCTTGAGCTGAAATCAATACTGTTTCACCTTCGCAAAGCGTGTCGTTTCCAGTTGTGACTACTTTTATGGGTGGGTACCCCCCAACTTGAACCCAAACAGAATCTACTACTGGCGGAGTTCCACAACCATCACTAACGGTAACGGCATAGAACCTCGAAGTTGTAGGTGTTAGAAAAGCCTGTTTGCCAGTACTGCCATCTGCCCATTGATAAAAGAAATTGCTGTCACCACCTGCTGGATATGCAATGCCTATCGCGGTATCTCCAGGGCAAATAGTATCAGGAGTATTCACGGTTACACTTAAGGGATCTCTTACATAAATTGTGACTGTATCTGTATCTGACGGACATAAGTTACTGTCTGTGGCTACTACAATATAACTTTGAGTGAATATGGGTGAAACCTGAGCAGTTGGTGTTGAATCTCCCGTTGTCCATAAATAAGAGAACACACCGTTTCCTCCAGTTGCTAGAGAACTCAAAGTCCTGCTACTACCAATACATATGGTGTCGCTTCCCCAAGCTGTAACTTGAATTGAATCAGGCACAGGAACCATAATGTTCACTGTATCTTTACACCCTCTGGTATCAGTGATTTCTACCCAGTTGCTGCCACCACACAATTGTGCAGCTGTTTGAGTAGTTTCATTACTGCTCCATAAATAAGAGTAAGGGGCAGAACCACCGTTCGAAATCACATTGGCAACGCCATCACAATACTGTGGACTGTTACAAGATATTGCTTGAATGCCATTGGAATAATTGAACATTTGTGGAACAAGTCCCACAGCAATAGTTGTTATATCTATACATCCAAAAGAATCTATGACATGCGCTTGAAAAGTCGCGGCAGGAATGTTGAATAGGGTGTCAGCACCAAGCTTGGGAGTGAGTGATTGTCCAACTGTATCACCACTGGCATCTACCCAATAATAGATAAATGGACCAATAAGCAAAGTAGTGTCAGGTTCTATGTAAGCATAGCCCGTACTGTCTCCAAAACAACCAACAGGGAACATGCCTGGGTTGTAACCGCTCAAACGGCATCCAGAAACACAAGGTCCTTCTATGTAAAAGCTCATTGCTGTATCGTAAACGCATCCAAAATCATCTTGATAAAAGATGGAGCAGTTTACAGTAGTGTCAAAAAAAAGTGGAGTGAATGTGACGCTGTCAAAAGCATACATATTAGCAGAAACAAGATTGGAATCATAGGTGATCCACATCGAGTCTTTTTGCGGTTGGTAGGTAATAACCGTTTGTGGCAAAATGGTGGAGTCAAAGTCAATTCCCCAGCTGAAAAGGGTTCCATCATCAATAGCCCATTGATCCACAACGGTAACGCTCCATGTTCCGTTAAGGGGGCAGCCTACAAGGTTACCCCACGGACTCATGGCTGTATAAGAGGTAGAATCCAGTGATGTGCCCGTTCCAAAACCGCATGGGTTAGCAGGGTTGTTGCATGTCAAACAAGCACCAGAGATAGTCACCATATTGGCTAATGCTGGATTTGCTGAGGGCCAATAATAATTCCATCCGTTACCCGGAATTCCGAGTGAACCATCACAAGCTTCACCAAGCCATCTGCCACCACCACCAGGAAAACTTTTTAAATCTAGACTACTTCCGTTTGGACAAGAAATAGAAATATCTAAATCGCCCAGGAAACTATGTTCCACATTAAGAAAGAAGTGATTGATATTAGATGTAGCGCTTATGGTATCTCCAGCATTGAACATGGCAATAGTCAAAGGTGAGGTGTAAACTCCCGGGCTTTGACCACTTCCATCGGGGAGGGCTATACTTCCCCCAATAAAACCAGGATCTGCATTAGACCATTGTGGTGAAATGACATCCAAGTTCAAGGTAGTCGAGTCGTTGTAACACACCGTAGTGTCAGAGAAAGTTACGTTTCCGAAAGATGGTGTGGTAGAAACGATGATGTATTTGATGATAGCCTCAGTTATTTGACAGCCATTAGAATCTGTTACCAATAAAGAAATACGATAGGCCCCTCCAACGGTATCAATTGGAATCCCAACGGTTTGTCCGGTGTCTACCACTGCAGAGTCACTAAAAATCCAAATGAAAGTCACATTAGAATCATTCTGATTGTACCATGTATTGTTATTGGGGAAAATGCCATAGGCAGAAAGAACTACCGAATCTTCTTGGCAACTTTTAATGGTGTAATTACTGTCTACATGATGAAAGGGAGCGGTGAAATCTGCGCTAAATGCTTGACACGGTGGGTCGCAATGCACTTGCGCGCTGTAAAAACCATTGCCAGTCGCATCTGATTTCCATACCAATGTCAAACAACCGTTAGGATTTGTTGCTGGAATAGAGGACAAGGTACCTGGATCGTTCAAGGTATCGTATACACCAATCAAGGGCGCGGCTGTGCTAGAACCATTGTACACCCAAAGGGTATCACCTTGACCCACTGTCCAATTATAAAAAGCCATGGTTACAAATGCGCTTCCTGCTCCGGGGCAAATAGTCATGGTTTGAAAATCATTTGCTGGATATAAAGGCGGGCTCCCACCTGTATTATTTCCTCCCGGGTCAAAGAATGTTCCGAAACACGTAGAGACGGATGACGATGACCCCATCTGAATTTGCACTGGATTCTGGGCACTTAACGAAAGTGAACTCAAAAAGAAAACAACGAAGAGGCTAAAGTTTAAAATTCTCATCTCTTGTTGTTTTCGTATGACTGAAAGTAAATGTCTAAAGTGTGTTGAGAGGAGAACATTAAGACTTTGCCTGCCTCTTCATTAATCACATAGCGTGGAGCATAATAGTAGTTGCCTTTTGGCAATTGAACCAAAATAGGGTGAAGGTTCTTAATGTCTGAAATTTGCACGCTGCTTCCATCCCAATATTTTAAATCGCTCAACACAGGAGAACCTTCCAGTTTTTCTTTTGGAATACCTTCCACAATCTCAAAAGATTGAGCCGCATAAAAGTTGTAATAATCCAAGGAATCTTGGGGGATTACCTTACCCGAAAGAGTGCTGTATTGAGCTAGCAATCGGCTCACTTCTTGACCCATACCAAATGTGGTCAAGCAAATGAAAAATGCAAAGGACAGGAGTTTAATCATTAAATGCGCTTAATTTCTCACAGAACAATCAAATGTAGGTTAAAAAACTAATTTAAAGACGGGGCGAAGTGGCTCGGGTTGTTTTCAAATTTTATGAAATTAAACGCCTTGATTTGCTTACATTTGCAAGCCTTAAAAGTAGAATCATAAAATTACAATTCAAATGAAAGTAACTGTAGTAGGTGCCGGAAATGTAGGTGCCACATGTGCGGATGTTTTGGCAACAAGAGAAGTAGCTAACGAGGTTGTCTTGTTAGATATTAAAGATGGATATGCAGAAGGAAAAGCTTTAGATATCTGGGAGACTTCTCCAATTAACCTTTACGATACACGTACGGTAGGTTCTACAAATGATTATTCTAAAACCGCTAACTCTGATGTTGTAGTGATCACATCTGGCCTTCCACGCAAACCTGGAATGAGCCGCGATGATTTAATTCAAACAAACGCAGGGATTGTGAAAATGGTAACTGAGAATGTGGTAAAACACTCTCCAGATGCTGTAATCATTGTGGTTTCTAATCCACTTGACGTAATGACTTACCAAGCTTTCTTAACGGCAAACAAAGACTCTCGTCAAGTAATGGGTATGGCTGGTATTCTTGATACTGCCCGTTACCGTTCTTTCTTGGCTATGGAATTGAATGTTTCTCCTAAAGATATTCAAGCTGTTTTGATGGGTGGTCATGGAGATACTATGGTGCCACTTCCTAGATACACAACTGTTGGTGGTATTCCAGTAACTGAGTTAATCGATGAGGAGAAGCTTAACGCTATCGTAGACCGCACAAAAGTTGGTGGTGGAGAAATAGTGAAGTTGTTAGGTACTTCTGCATGGTATGCTCCTGGAGCTGCTGCTGCACAAATGGTTGAAGCCATTGTGAAGGACCAAAAAAGAGTATTCCCAGTTTGTGCTTGGCTACAAGGTGAGTACGGATACAGTGGTATTTATTTAGGAGTACCAGTTATTCTTGGTAAAAACGGTATCGAAAGAATAATTGAACTTGATTTGAATGATGATGAAAAAGCATTGCTTGAAGACTCATCTGTTGCAGTGAAAAATGTGATGGCAGTTTTAGATGGCATGGACATCTAATCTATTCAATGAATATATAAAGAAGGCCTTAACATGTGTTAAGGCCTTTTTTTATGGTAAAAATCTCCCTTTCAATTCGGGACTTGGAATCATACACTGATCTTTTTTTCCGAAGAATCGATAGCGATTTTTAGCAACCCAGTCATAAATCAAGTCATTGAATGAATTGGGGAACAATAGCCCTATTCTCAGTAAATGTAAGCTTCCCCCTAAATAAGAAGCAATACTTAAAACAGCTGCCGATTTTTCTTTAATAGATCCTTTGTCTAATAAGATAATGCTGTCTGGTGCTGGTGCAGTTGCAGTAAAATGAAGCTCTTGCATTGCTTTCCCAAATTCTCCTTGCAAAGGGGCAAAAAGAAAACGTTCTTTTTTATCCATTTTAATAAGAAGTTGGACCCATGAGTTGCATAGGTTACAAACACCGTCAAAAAAGACAATAGGCTGTTGGATTTCTTCTAGTTTTTTCGGCTTTTTATCCGGCATGTAAAGACAAATTTAGACTCTAAAAACGATGTTATCAAAAGAAAGGTTTCTGAATGGTTTGAAATTCTATATTTGCCGTCTTATTAAAATTAGGTAAAAAGTACCCAGAAATGCAGAATAAGAGTGCAGTATGGATATTCACGATATTGTTGGTGTTAGCATGCCTATACCAATTGTCATTTACGTGGATTACATCAAGTGTTGAGAATGACGCAAAAAGTGTTGCTCAAGAGAAGGTTGATTCTTTAAGAACAGAAGTTGGTTCTTTAAGTTTATTTGAAGAAGATTCAGCGCGTCAATCTTTTGAAGACAATTACTTGGCGAACATGTCGTCAAAAGAAGTGTATCCAGTATTCGGATTTAACTACAACTATTGCAAGAAACAAAGAATCAACCTAGGGCTTGACCTTCAAGGTGGGATGCACGTAACACTAGAAGTTTCTGTTCCCGACATGATCAATGCACTTGCAGGTTCAAACAAAGAAGATGCTCAGTTTAAGGCTATTATGACTAGAGCAAGAGAAATGCAGAAGTCTTCTTCTGAGTCTTTTGTAACGCTTTTCGGAATCGCGCATCAAGAAGTTACAGCAGATTACCCATTGGCCAACATCTTTCATACCTTAGAAAACAAGGATAAGATTGCTCCTGAAGCAACAGATGCCGAAATCTTGAGTATCATGGCTCTAGAAGCTGAAGATGCAATTTCAAGAGCAGAGCAAGTGTTGAGAAAGAGAATTGACAACTTAGGGGTTGTTCAACCAAAAATTCAACGTCAATCGGGTACGGGAAGAATCGTAGTAGAGCTTCCTGGTGTGAAAGACAAAAAGCGTGTTCGTAAAATCCTTCAAGGAACGGCCAAGCTAGAGTTCTTCGAAACTTACTTTAATGAAGAAGTAGCCAACGGATTGATTGAAGCGAACCAAATATTAGCAGCAACCAATAAAGCGGAAGATGCTTCAGCTGAAGAGACTGAAGAAGCAGCTTTAGAGCCTGCAGAAGATGCAGAGCCTATGGCAGATGCGCTTCCAGAAGATGATAGCACTGAAATGGCAATGGATACCTCATCTGCAGATACTTCTGCATCAGATGAGTTAGCAGATCTATTTGAAAATGATTCTACTATCGCAGATTCTGAGTTAGACCTAGAAGAGCAAAGACGTCAAAATCCTCTTTGGGCGGTATTCCAGCCAAACATTAGTGAAACTGGTTTTGGTAGAGGCCCTCTATTAGGGTATGCTTCAGATGCTGATACGTCTCAAGTGAATGAATACTTGAATAGAAAAGACATTCGCTCAATGTTCCCTCCAAGAACCAAGTTCATGTGGGATGCATATGCATTAAAAGGAACAGAAAACATTTTTGGATTGTATGCCATCAAAGCGCCTAAAGGCGGTAAAGCACCTATTGAAGGTGATGTGATTACAGATGCTAGAGTAGGTACAGATCCTTTAGGGAATCCTACAGTAAACATGTCTATGAACTCTACTGGAGCCAAGAAATGGCGTGAGATGACGAGAAAGGCATCTTCAGAAAGAGATAACAACGGACAAGGTGTGCAAAGATCCGTAGCTGTAGTATTGGATAACTTAGTGTACTCGGCACCTTCAGTAAATGGTGAAATTCCAGGTGGAAGAACAGAAATTACAGGATCATTCTCTCAACAAGACGCAGCTGATTTAGCAGGTGTGTTAAAAGCTGGGAAATTGCCGGCAAGAACAATTATTATAGAAGAAGCGGTAGTAGGGCCATCATTGGGTCAAGAATCGGTTGATTCAGGATTAATGTCATTCATCATTGCTTTGGTAGTGGTACTGGCATATATGATTTTCTACTATTCGAAAGCAGGTGGTGTTGCCAATGTAGCGCTTGTTGCTAACGTTTTCTTCGTAATTGGAGTACTAGCTTCTTTCCATGCAACATTGACTTTACCTGGTATTGCAGGTATTGTTCTTACCATTGGTATGTCGGTAGATGCCAACGTACTTATTTATGAAAGAATTAGAGAAGAGTTAAGAGCTGGTAAAGGATTAAAATTGGCGATTGAAGATGGTTACAGCAATGCTTTAAGCTCTATACTAGATGCGAACGTAACCACCTTATTAACTGGTATCATTCTCTTCGTTTTTGGTTCCGGTCCAATTCAAGGGTTCGCAACAACTTTAATCATTGGTATTGTTACTTCGTTGTTCTCTGCAATATTCGTAACAAGACTCTTGTTTGAATACATGATGGATGCGAAGAAAGCAATCTCTTTCTCAACAAAATTGACAGAAGGAGCTTTCAAGAATATCAGTATTGATTTTATTGGGAACCGTAAGAAGTACTATGTAATCTCAGGAATATTCATTCTAGTTTCTTTCGGTTCATTACTAACTAGAGGGTTGAACTATGGTGTTGATTTCACAGGAGGTAGATCGTATATCGTGCGTTTTGAAGAACCTGTGAATGTTGTAGAACTTACAGGGGCAATTGCAGACCAGTTTGTGAATGAAGCTGGTGAAAAAGTTACACCAGAGGTAAAAACCTATGGTTCTTCAAACCAAGTAAAGATCACAACAAAATACTTGTACAACGAATCAGGTGAGAATGTAGAGAACATGATTGAAGGCAAGTTATTTGCCGCAGTTCAACCTTTCTATACAAATGGTATTGAAGAGTCTACTTTCTTAGATGAATTGTCTTCTCAAAAAGTAGATCCAACCATCGCTGATGATATTAAGGAAGGTGCGGTATTCGCAATTATCTTCTCTTTATTGGTGATTTTCTTATACATCTGGGTAAGATTTAGCAAATGGCAGTTCTCAACAGGGGCAGTAATTGCAATGGCGCATGATGTGTTAATCGTATTGGGTATGTTCTCATTACTTTACGGGTTCTTACCATTTGCTCTTGAAATTGACCAGGCATTTATTGCAGCAATACTTACAGTAGTAGGTTACTCAATCAATGATACCGTGGTTGTATTTGATAGAATTAGAGAATTCTTGAACCTGCATCCAAAACATAATTTAAAGCAAAATGTAAATGAAGCGTTGAACAGTACCTTGAGTAGAACAGTAAATACATCGCTTAGTACATTTGTAGTACTGTTAGTAATCTTCTTGTTTGGAGGTGAAGTAATACGAGGTTTTGTATTTGCATTAATGATTGGTGTAATAGTCGGTACATACTCTTCATTGTGTGTGGCAACACCAGCCATGTATGATTTAACCCTTAAGGGCAAGAAGAAGTAATTTTTCAATCCCAAAGAATAAGCGAGCCTCCTGACTTCGGTCAGGGGGCTTTTTTGCTATTTTTGCGTTTCATTAAGTAGATATGCAGAATTTAAGTTTCGCGTTTTTTAATTTAGGAGGTGGGGAAATATTCATCATTTTCTTCATCGTGCTTTTATTGTTCGGTTCCAAAAAAATTCCTGAATTCGCTAGGGGTTTAGGGAAGGGGATTCGTCAGTTCAAAGACGCTACTCAAGATATTCAGAGAGATATTGAATCGAGCATTGATGATGTTAAGAAAGACATAGACATCAATCGTAATCTAAAGAAATAGCCTTTTGTCGTATTTGATATTAGTTGCTGGCCTGATTGTGCTTCTTCTTGGTGGAGAATTAATGGTTCGGGGGGCAGTAAATATTGCTTACCGTTTTCGTGTTTCTGCTCTTGTAGTTGGAATGACTATTGTTTCTTTTGGAACTTCGGCTCCAGAATTATTGGTGAGTCTTCAGGCTTCCATAGATGGTTACCCTGATATTGCCATCGGTAATGTAATTGGTTCCAATATAGCCAACTTAGCTCTTGTTTTAGGTTTAACAGCCCTCATTTTACCCATTGAAGTAAGTAAAGACACGCTGTATTTAGATTGGCCTGCTATGATGGTGGCAACCATTGTGACTTTCTTATTTATGATAGATGGTCAGATATATTTTTATGAAGGCTGTTTGATGTTTGTAGCCTTACTTGGGTATACAGTTTTCTTGATACGCAGGTCTAGAATTGGAAGCAAGGAAGACGTTGTGAATGAAGATGAGAGCAAGTTGGTGAAATCCAATATGCTCAGAGATGTATCCTATATTGTTATTGGTTGTGCTGGACTGGCACTTGGTTCAGATTGGTTGGTTCAAGGAGCTGTAGAGATTTCTAGAAGCTTTGGAGTAAGTGATTTAGTAATTAGTGTAACAGTAGTTGCTTTTGGTACTTCTGCACCGGAGCTTATGACATCGCTTGTTGCAGCAATACGAAAACAGTCAGATATTTCAATTGGTAATTTAATTGGTTCAAACCTGTTCAACTTGTTTTCAATTCTCGGGATTACAAGTATGGTTAAATCCATTCCTATTAACGATATGATACTCAATAGAGATATGTGGTGGGTATTGGGTATTTCATTCATTATTTTTCCAATGATGTTGCTCGGAAGACGTGTTGGAAGGCTAAAAGGCCTCCTTCTTTTTTCAGCTTACATTATTTATGTGTCAACAATATTTTAAAAATTCTCTGCTTTTTTGTGATATTGAAGAGCATGTTCATTAAATTTTGAAAAAATTATCGAATAAAAGAGGTGTTTGGCCTAAATTCGTGAAAATTTTTGAAAAATGTCAAGACTACGTTATGTCGCTTTAGAAAAAGCAATGGACAGAAAGCCTGTTGATCCTAAGCCGGTAAATGGGAAGATTTCCGAGTATTTTGGGGAGAGTGTTTTTCACGAAGATGTTATGAGGCAATACTTGTCTGAAGAAGCTTTTGACTCTGTGATTGATGCAGTTCAAAATGGTTCCAAAATAGACAGAGAAGTTGCAGACCAAGTAGCTGCAGGTATGAAGTCATGGGCCATGGAAAAAGGAGTAACCCATTTTACACATTGGTTCCAACCATTGACAGGAAGAACAGCAGAAAAACACGATTCATTTTTTACACCTATCCAAATTGGTAAAGCATTTGAATCTTTTGGTGGAAATGAATTGGTTCAACAAGAACCAGATGCATCATCATTCCCAAATGGTGGAATTAGACAAACATTTGAAGCGAGAGGATACACAGCTTGGGATCCAACATCTCCAGCATTTATTATTTCTAATACACTTTGTATTCCTACTATTTTCATCTCATATACCGGTGAGGCTTTAGATTATAAAGCGCCACTCATCAAGGCTTTACAGAGCTTAGATACTGCGGCAACAGCGGTGTGTCAATATTTTGATAGAAACGTAACTCGCGTAACCGCAAGCTTAGGCTGGGAACAAGAATATTTCTTAGTCGATGAAGCCTTGTACGCTGCCAGACCAGATTTAACACTCACGGGAAGAACCTTGTTTGGACACTCTAGTTCTAAAGGTCAGCAACTTGATGATCATTATTTTGGATCTATTCCAGATAGAGCTACTCAGTTTATGAAAGATTTTGAACAAGAATCTTTAAAGCTGGGTATTCCGGTAACAACCAGACACAATGAGGTTGCGCCAAATCAATTTGAGTGTGCACCGATGTTTGAAGAGTGTAACTTGGCCGTAGACCACAACCAATTGTTGATGGATATACTTGAAAAAGTAGCGCATCGCCATCACTTTAGAGTTTTGCTTCATGAGAAGCCGTTCCAAGGTTTGAATGGATCAGGAAAGCACAACAACTGGTCTATGGGAACGAATTCTTCCAAGAACAGAAACTTGTTGAGCCCAGGGACAACGCCAAAAACAAACTTGAGGTTCTTAACCTTCTTTGTAAACACAATTAGAGCGGTACATGAACATGCAGATTTGTTGCGTGCAACCATCGCTTCTGCAGATAACGACCATCGTTTAGGAGCAAATGAAGCTCCACCTGCTATCCTTTCTATTTTTATAGGTTCACAATTGACGCGAATCTTGAATGACGTTGAGAAAGCTATAGATTCTAACTCAGGCTCAGATGATCTTAAGTTGAATGTGGTTGGGAAAATTCCAGATGTTTTGTTAGACAATACAGATAGAAATAGAACATCTCCTTTTGCTTTTACAGGAAATAAATTTGAGTTTAGAGCTGTCGGCTCACAAGCAAACTGCGCGAACCCGATGATCGCCTTGAACGCGGCAATGGCAGATCAGTTAAACAAGTTTAAAACTGAGGTTGATGGTTTAATTTCCAAAGGGGAAAAGAAAGACGAGGCGATTTTGAGTGTTTTAAGAAGGTACATCAAAGAGTCACGTCCAATCTTGTTTGAAGGTGATGGCTATTCTGATGAATGGGTTGTAGAAGCTGAAAAGAGAGGATTGAATAATGTGAAAAAATCTGCCCATGCACTTGACTTCTACAAAGAAGAAAAAGTGTTAAGCTTGTTTGAAGATCTGGGAATCATGAATAGGGTAGAACAAGAAGCTCGTCATGAAATTTATTGTGAGAATTACATGAAGAAAATTCAAATAGAATCTCGTGTAATGGCAGATATGGCTTTAAATCATATTATTCCCGTAGCATTGAAATACCAAAGCAATTTGGTAGAGAATGTAGAAGGACTTAAAGCAATATTTGGTGACGGATTTAAAGAACAAGCCACTACTCAATTGGAAATGATTTTCGAAATCAATGAAAGAATCGGAGTCATTCGCAAGAATGTTAAAGAGATGATTGAGGCTAGAAAAAAGGCGAACAACTTGGATTCTATGGAAGCTCAAGCCAAGGCGTATAGTGATGATGTGTTTCCGTTTTTTGAGCCTATTCGCTACAATGTAGATAAGCTAGAGTTGGTAGTTGACAATGCAGAATGGCCACTTCCAAAATACAGAGAACTACTCTTTACAAAATAATCTAAGAGATAATCCATAACAACAAAAGGCAGGCTTTCAAAAAGCTTGCCTTTTCTTTTGGCTAGTATCGATTTATTTTAGTTAATTTGGGGCTTTTGGAATATTTAAGAGGAATATCATGTTATCCCCGAATTCTAATTCATTACATATATGAAGCTTTTAAAGTTTACTACGACTTTTGTCCTATCAATGATCGTTTCATTGTCATTCGCGCAGCACAAAGCGACTGTAAATGCAGATAATGCGTATAACAATGATCAATATTACGAAGCCATTGAATTGTATAAAGACGCTTATTCGAAAGAAAAGAGCGTAGTTGAGAAAAGACGAATCCTGGCTCAAGTAGGTATTTGTTATTACAATTTGCAAGACAATAAAAATGCACAAGAATGGCTTGAAAAGGCTAAGAAAGCTGGAGCAGAGAACAATAATATCTCACTCATGCTCGCGAAAATCCTTCAGAAAGAAGGTCAATACGCGGCCGCATTAAAAGAATTTGAAGAGTACGTAGGACGTGTTCCTAATGATACAAGAGGTCAATTAGGTGTAGAATCTTGTAAGCTCGCTATTGAGCTCACAGAAAATCCAACCCGTTACGAAGTTTCACCAGAGCCATTAATCAATTCTGAAAGAATGGATTTTTCGCCCTCATGGAGCGGTAAGAAATGGGATGAGTTATTCATAACATCTACCAGAGAAAGTGCAAACGGAAATGATGTAGATCCAATTACAGGACAAAACTTCTCAAGTGTTTTTGCGACAGAAAGAGATAAGAACGACAGATGGGTTACGCCAACTCCATTAGGAGAAACCGTTAATGCTGCTGAAAGCAATGATGGTAGTGCTGTAATGAACAAAAGAAGAAACACCATTTACTTTACGCGATGCAAGTATGAAAAGAAAGGTGTTTTAGGTTGTTCAATATATACGGCTAGGAAAAGAGGAAATGACTTTGATGTTGCTGAATTGGTTCCATTAACAGAGAACGACACAGCTGCAATCGGACATCCTTCAGTTGGATTAGAAGATATGTACATGTTCTTTGCATCAGACATTCCCGGAACTTACGGTGGGAAAGACATTTGGTTCTCTAAGTATGACAAGAAAGCGAAGCAATGGGGCCCGCCTATCAACTGTGGAGAAGAGGTGAATACAAAAGAAGATGAAATGTTCCCATTCATTCATCCAAATGGAACTTTGTATTTTGCCTCTACTGGACATCCAGGTATGGGAGGATATGACATTTTCAGTGCAGAACGTTTGTCTGACGATAAATGGGGTAAAGTTGAGAATGTTGGTTCTCCTATCAACTCATCAGCCAATGATTTAGGGCTCATCTTTGAAGGAAACAAGCAAAGAGGTTTCTTGACAACAGACCGCGAAGGTGGAGAAGGAAGTTTTGATGTGTGGAGTTTTAGATTCCCACCTCTTAAGTTCATTATTGCTGGTAAAATTTACAATCTGGAAACTGGAGAAGTGATTCCGAATGCGACAATTGCATTGAAGGGAACGGATGGCACCGCTGTTGAGATTCAATCTGATGAATTAGGATATTATGAGTTTGATCAAAAAGAAGGTTCTGCAGAGCGTTATGTTGATGAGAATACTTCTTATACCATGACGGTAGCTAAGGAGAAATACTTAGTAGCAAAAGGTCAAGAAACAACAGTGGATGTGAATGTATCTACAAAGTTCGTTCACGATTTTAGATTACAACCTATCACAGAGAAAGCGATTACATTCCCTGAAGTACGCTACGATTTAGCCAAGGCTGAGCTTCAAGTGAATGATGTAGTAAACTCTAAAGATTCATTGGATTATTTATACCAAACATTGATAGATAACCCTACAATTGTCATTGAGTTGATGGCACATACAGATAGCCGTGGTAAAGATGCAGCCAACCTAGACCTGTCTCAAAGACGTGCTCAAAGTTGTGTGGCTTACTTGCAATCTAAGGGTATTGACCCAGAACGTATGGTAGCAAAAGGATACGGTGAAACGCAGTTGAAAATTACTGATGCTGAAATAGCTGCTCTTCCTACAAAAGAAGATCAAGATGCGGCTCATCAGAAAAATAGACGTACCGAGTTTAGAGTACTAAGAGATGACTTTGTTCCTAAAGAAGTGCCAACGCCAGAAATCGGTGAAGAAGGTGCAGAAGGTGCACCAGACGAAGAATAAATAATAACGCATACTTTAAAAGCATCCTGTATTTTTGCAGGATGCTTTTTTGTTTTAATATATGACAGATTCAAGATACGATCAGCGCGGTGTTTCTGCCGATAAAACAGACGTTCACAATGCCATTAAGAACGTAGATAAAGGGCTTTTTCCTAAAGCTTTCTGTAAAATAGTGCCAGATTACCTTACGGGTAGTGAAGACCATTGCGTGGTAATGCATGCAGATGGAGCCGGTACGAAATCTTCTTTGGCTTTTGCTTATTGGAAAGAAACAGGAGATCTTTCTGTTTGGAAAGGGATTGCTCAAGATGCCCTTATCATGAATATTGATGATTTATTGTGTGTGGGAGCCACAGACAATATTTTGCTGTCATCCACCATTGGTAGAAACAAAAACCTGATTCCAGGTGAAGTTATTGCTGCCATTATCAATGGAACAGAAGAGCTTTTAGCCGATTTAAGAACTGCCGGGGTTTCTATTCATTCAACTGGTGGAGAAACCGCTGATGTTGGAGACTTGGTAAGAACCATGATCGTAGATTCAACGGTTGTATGCAGAATGCCAAAAGCTGATGTCATCGACAATGCGAACATCAAACCAGGTAATGTGATAGTTGGTCTGGCCTCTTATGGGCAAACCAGTTATGAAACACAATACAATGGCGGAATGGGTTCTAATGGTCTTACCAGTGCACGCCACGATGTGTTTGGTGCAGATGTAAAGGCAAAATATCCAGAAACATTTGATCCTGCCGTACCAAGCGAATTGGTTTATTCGGGATCTTATAATTTAACTCAAGCGGTTGAAGGAGCTCCAGTCAATGCTGGGCAATTGGTGCTTTCGCCAACGCGTACCTATGCTCCTGTTATTAAGCAAGTACTGAATATTTACAGATCTTCAATAGATGGAATGGTGCATTGCTCTGGCGGTGCACAAACTAAAGTGCTCCATTTTGTAGAAGACGTACATGTTATAAAAGATAATTTATTTCCAATACCACCACTGTTCAAATTGATTCATGAGCAGAGCGGAACAGAATGGAAAGAGATGTATAAAGTGTTCAATATGGGTCACCGTATGGAGGTTTATACAGATGAAGAGACCGCTGCCGGGATCATTGAAATTGCCAAAGGGTTTGAGATGGAAGCTCAAATCATCGGTAGAGTAGAAGCTGCTGAATCCAAACAACTGACAATACGTTCAGAGTTTGGTACATTCACTTATTAAGAGGAAATCGAAATGGATTTATTGACAAAGTTAGAAGTCATTAAAGAGCGTCACATTGAAGTGGGTAAAATGATTGTTGATCCAGAAGTGATCAGTGATATGAAACGCTACATTCAGCTCAATAAAGAGTACAAGGATACAGGAGATATGGTGAAGGCTTATGAGAAGTATAAGAACCTTCTCGAAAATAGAGACACCAACAAAGAGATTTTGGATCAAGAAGATGATGCCGAAATGATAGACATGGCCAAAGAAGAATTGGCTGAAATAGAAACTCAGATTCCAGAAATGGAAGAAGAGATTCGCATGCTTCTTATCCCTAAAGATCCTGCCGATGCTAAAAACGCGATGATGGAAATTAGAGGGGGAACTGGTGGTGATGAAGCTGCTATTTTCGCAGGAGACCTATTCCGGATGTACACTAAGTTTTGTGACTCAGTTGGGCTCAAAACTCATGTGGTAGATATGCATGAAGGAACCAACGGTGGATTTAAAGAAATCATTTTTGAGGTGAATGGCGAAGATGCTTATGGTACTTTGAAGTATGAGGCTGGGGTGCACCGCGTACAACGCGTACCCCAAACAGAAACTCAAGGAAGGGTGCATACATCCGCTGCTACTGTCATGGTTTTTCCAGAGGCAGATGAGTTTGATGTGGAAGTGAACCCGAAAGACATTCGTAAAGATTTGTATTGCGCTTCTGGGCCAGGTGGTCAAAGTGTGAACACCACATACTCTGCTGTTCGATTAACGCATATTCCAACGGGTATTGTAGCGCAATGCCAAGATCAAAAGTCTCAGCATAAAAACTACGACAAGGCACTGCGAGTGTTGCGTTCTAGAATTTATGAAATGGAACTCCAGAAGAAATTGGAAGAAGATGCTGTGAACAGAAAATCTATGGTCTCTAGTGGAGATAGATCAGCAAAAATTCGCACCTACAATTACCCTCAAGGTAGGGTAACAGATCACCGCATAAACTTGACGTTGTATAATCTAGGAAATGTGATGAATGGTGATTTAGAAAAGGTGATTTCAGAAATGAAATTGGCAGATAACATCGAGAAATTAAAAGAACAAGAAACAGTTTAAGGTGAATAGAGCAGACCTTTTTGAGCAGATAAAATCAAAGAAGTCATACCTATGCGTTGGCTTAGATACAGACATTCAAAAAATCCCGAAGCATCTCCTTACTTCAGAAGATCCTGTATTTGAGTTCAATAAGGCAATTATTGACGCAACAAAAGCTTTTGCAGTAGCTTACAAACCCAATATCGCATTTTACGAGAGTTTGGGTCCCGCGGGATGGGAAAGTTTAAAGAAAACACTAGACTACATCCCACAAAATTGCTTCACCATAGCCGATGCTAAGCGCGGAGATATTGGCAATACCTCTGCTATGTATGCGAAAACATTTTTTGAATGGGCCAATTTCGATTCTGTAACAGTAGCGCCTTACATGGGCGAAGACTCTGTAAAGCCATTTCTTACTCAAAAGGGTAAATGGGTCATTGTTTTGGCATTGACATCTAACCCTGGATCTTTAGATTTTCAACATTTAGAAAGTGATGGAGAGCCCCTTTACGGTCATGTAATTGCCAAAACTCAAGAATGGACAAACCCTGACCAGTTGATGTATGTGGTTGGAGCTACACGCGGTGAAAGCATTGGTGAGGTTAGAAAGAGAGCACCAGAACATTTCTTTTTGGTTCCTGGAGTTGGGAAGCAAGGAGGAAGTTTACAAGATGTTGCTGAGTATGGCATGAATGGGCAATGTGGTTTGCTCGTAAACAGTTCAAGAGGCATTATTTATGCTTCACAAGAGGAAGATTTTGCAGAAGCTGCAGCTAAAGAAGCTAAGAAGCTTCAAGTTGAAATGGAAGCAACTCTAACAGAGAAAGGCTTGATTGGTTAGAAAGGGTTATTTTAGAACCCTCAATCAACTGCCCCATGCGCGAGGAATTTCTATACTTTATTTGGCAATACCAACGTTTCAATTCATCCCAATTATGCACAGTAAGTGGAGAAGAGGTGAAGTGTCTTTCTCCAGGGACACTGAATAACAATGGAGGTCCAGATTTTTCCAATGCAAAGATCCAAATCGGAGACACAGTTTGGGCTGGAAATCTCGAAATCCATATCAATTCATCAGATTGGTACAAGCACAACCATCAATCAGATCGCGCTTACGACAATGTAATTCTTCATGTAGTTTATGAGCATGATAGAGAAACCATTCTAGAGTCGAATGTTCAAATACCAGTGCTTGAGCTAAAAGGCAGGATCCCACTGTACATCAAAAAGAGGTATTCAAGCATTACAGAAAATATAAAACCCATTCCTTGTTCCAGTATCTGGCGCGAACCTCCACCTTCTATTCAAACTGCTTGGCTTCATAGAATGGCCATTGAACGTTTTCAAACCAAAACAGAAGAGCTGAATGTTTTTTATGAAGAGCAAAAAGGCGACTGGGAGAGCACTTTTTATTTGGCATTGGCAAAAGCCTTTGGTGCAAGAAGCAATCAATTGCCGTTCCTACAATTGGCCCAGGCTTTCCCTTTACAGAAAGTGAAAAAGGTCTTGAGCAATCATAAAAATCAGTTGGGTTCATGTGTTTTTGGAGTCTCTGGTCTTTTAAGTATTGAAGAGCCAGATGCTTTTACCTTACAATTAATAGACGACTTTGATTTCCTAGAACAAAAGTTCCAGCTCAATAGTATGGAGAGAAGTTCATGGAATTATGGGCGGATTAGACCTTATTCTTTTCCAGACTTGAAATTGGCACAATGGACCTTGTTTCTTGAAAATCATGTGAATCATTTGTATACCCTAGTTCTAAACTTCAATGCAGAACAATTACTTCGGGCTTTTCAATCTGAAACTGGTGAATATTGGAAAGATCATTTCAGATTGGCTGTCGAAACAAAAAAGCACAAGTCTAGTTCATCACAAGATTTTGCAGAGAAAGTTATCATCAATGCTATCGTTCCTTTGCGTATATTCTACTCTTCTAAAACAGGAGATGAGAACTTGCTGGAATCTGCATTAGACTTAATGGAAGATCTTAAGCCAGAGGTGAATAAAGTGGTAAGCAGATGGCGAAATTTACCACTCAAAATAGAAAACGGCCTTCATTCTCAAGCTGTTTTACATCTAGAAAAAGAATATTGCTTTAATAAGCAATGCTTAAAATGTAACTTTGGTAATTACTTATTGAATGAAACCAGTTGAATACATACAAACTTTCGTTGAAAGACAGGCCTTTGGCGTTTGCCGCTGGTGGGGAGAGAAACTGGGCATTCAGTCGAGCCAAGTAAGGTTGTATTTCATTTACCTTTCTTTCTTAACCTTCGGTTCGCCTATTGTTATATATCTGTTTATGGCTTTTATTCTTCGGAATAAGCATTGGTTCAAGTCAAAACGCTCAACAATTTGGGATCTATAAATAGTGCTGAGATACACCTATAAATATTTCAGAGAGCTTTATTTTGCTCTTGGAATTCTAATTGTTCTAATCATAAGTGGAACAATTGGATTTATTCTAGTTGAGTCATATCAAGTGGTAGACGCTTTTTATATGACGATTATTACCATTTCTACCGTTGGATTTAAAGAGGTTCAACCCTTAACAATTGCTGGTAAGTTGTTTACCTCTTTCTTAATAATCACTAGCTTTGGTACATTCGCTTTTGCAATTTCATCTATTACAAGGTATTTGTTGTCAGGCGAATACAAGAATTACTTTAGAGATTACCGCGTGAATAAGACGATAGACCAATTGAAAAACCATGTGATTGTATGTGGTTATGGGAGAAACGGAAGACAAGCCGTAAGAACCTTGCTTGGACATAAGCAATCTTATGTTGTGATTGAAAAGAAGGAGCATTTGCTAGATCAAATGAGACTAGAAGGCACACCTTTTATACAAGGAGATGCGACAAAAGAAGAAGTCTTGATTAAGGCGGGAATTTACAGAGCAAAATCTTTGATTACTACATTGCCTAGCGATTCCGAGAATGTTTTTGTGGTGCTTACCTCAAGAGAGATGAGCAAAAAAATTATGATCATTAGCCGCGCATCTGAAGACTCTTCAGATAGAAAACTTCGTATAGCAGGAGCCAATAATGTAATCATGCCTGATAAAGTTGGTGGAGCTCATATGGCTTCATTAGTGGTTACTCCAGACGTGGTTGAGTTCTTGGATCATATTTCTGTAATGGGTGCAAACGAAATGAACCTAGAAGAAATTTCTTTTAATCACATTCCTGAAGCTTTTAGGTACAAATCGCTTGGAGAGCTCAATGCCAATTTTAATACTGGATGCTTAGTTATTGGTTTTAAAACGAAAGATGGAGAATACATCGTAAACCCGGGAGAAGAAGTGGCCATTGTACCAGATTGTAAGCTTTTTGTTTTGGGAACCTCACAGCAAATCAAAGAGCTCAATGCTCTTTTTAATATTGGTTTTGAAGAGTGAAAGTACTTCTCACAGGAGCCAACGGGTTAATCGGAAGTAGAATTGTCAGCATATTGGTACAGCAACCTGGGGTTCAAGTCCTAGCTACAGGGAAAGGAGTTTGTAGATTGAATCAAACTCAAGATCTTCAATATTTTTCATGCGATTTGACAAATGAGGAAGAAGTACAAGATGTATTCAATTCTTGTAAACCAAATACCGTCATTCATTGTGCAGCGATATCACATGTAGATCAATGCGAACAAAACCCAACTGAATGTTGGGAAGTAAATGTAAAGGCAACAGAATTTTTACTCAAAGCAGCAGCCAAGTTTAAATCACACTTTATTTATTTCTCTAGCGATTTTGTATTTGAAGGTGTCAAGAGGGTTTATAATGAAGAGGATTCAAGAGAGCCGGTCAACTATTATGGACAGTCAAAAGTTGCAGCAGAGAACCTGGTTAAAGCTTATCCAAATTCAAAAACAATTATTAGAACCATTCTGGTATATGGAGTGAGCGAAAGCATATCTCGATCTAATTTGATTTTATGGGTGAAAAAAAGCCTTGAAAACAAGAAACCAATTCGTGTAGCTAAAGACCAGTTTAGAATGGCCACTTGGGTAGATGACTTAGCGCTTGCCGCGTGTAAAATTGCGTGTAATAAGAAAGAGGGAGTTTTTCATGTTTCTGGAAGTGAGTATTTAAGCGTGTATGAGATGGCAGTGAAAATCGGAGATTTTTATGATTTGAATACTGATTTGATCGAGCCAGTTCTCACTTCAGAATTAAGCGAACATACTCCCAGACCTCTTTCAACAGGCTTTGACCTTGAGAAGACAGAAGAACTCCTCGAAAGGAAGACACTATCTTTTGAAGAGGGATTGAAACACTTTGAAAAGCAATTTTCTGCTTTGAATCTTTAAGTGTTCTCTTTGGTTATCTATATTTGGCCATATTCAAGAATAAAAACACCGTATTTATGCGCCTTTTCGCACTCCGATTGAGTTTAATTGCTAGTCTGTTATTTTGTTTTGGTTTTCTTCAAGCCCAAGAAGATCCTCAATCTACAGAAAACGATGATCAGATAGAAAGTCAAGCAAATGAAAAAGCCGATCCAGGAGATAAAATCAACGCAATTTTTGAACCGGCAGTAAATTTCATGGCTACTTGGTTGTTTTGGGATCCTTTCGAAGCTATGGGTGTGTACGATCCCGTTGTGTATAATGAAAATGGTGAGCCTATTTTAGGAGAAGATGGAGAACCCATTAAAAAACCAATTCCATTTATTGTAGTTTGGCTTGTTGTGGGTGCTGTATTCTTTACCATTTACATGCGTTTTGTCAATGTTAGGGGAATTAAGCATGCGGTATCTTTGGTAAAAGGAGATTATGACAATCCAGATGATGAAGGGGATGTTAGCCATTTTCAAGCCTTAACGACTGCACTTTCTGGAACAGTAGGTTTGGGAAATATTGCCAGTGTGGCTGTTGCCATTTCTATTGGTGGCCCAGGAGCGGTTTTATGGATGATTTTGGCAGGATTACTAGGAATGAGCTCCAAGTTCGTAGAATGTACCCTTGGGGTAAAGTATAGAACATTTAATGAAGATGGCTCTGTTTCTGGAGGCCCTATGTACTATTTATCCAGAGGGTTAGAGAAAAAGAACATGAAGGGTCTTGGAAAAGTACTCGCAGGCCTTTTTGCTGTTCTCGCTATTGGGGGATCTATTGGTGGAGGAAATATGTTTCAAGCCAATCAAGCTTTTGCTCAACTCGAAGGGCAATTCGAAATGTTTAGAGGCAATGGTTTTTGGTTTGGGGTCATCCTTGCCATCATGGTTGGAGTCGTAATTATTGGCGGAATTAAAAGTATTGCCCGCGTAACAGATAAGATTGTTCCATTTATGGTAGTTGTTTATGTGCTTGCAGCACTCACAATTATTGGAATTAACATTCAAAATATTGGAGATGCGATGGCCGCCATTTGGAATGGAGCCTTTAGCCCTTCAGCACTCAAAGGAGGAATTATTGGTGTGATGGTTATAGGTTTTAAAAGAGCAGCGTTCTCCAATGAAGCTGGCGTTGGTTCAGCATCAATTGCGCATTCTGCTTCTAAAACCAATGAGCCTGTGAGTGAAGGGTTGGTTGCATTAATGGAGCCATTTATAGATACCGTGGTGATATGTACAATGACTGCCTTAGTAGTTATTTTTACAGGTTATGCAGGAGATACTACAAGCCTTACTGGAGCACAGTTGACATCTGCAGCGTTTTCTAGTGTATTCCCATGGTTCAATTATATTCTCACTCTCGCAATTCTATTGTTTGCATTTTCCACCATGATTTCATGGTCCTATTACGGTTTAAAAAGTTGGACCTATTTAGTGGGTGAAGGAAAAACTAAAGAGATCATTTTTAAAGTTATTTTCGTTTTGTTCGCTATTGTTGGCGCATCAAGTAGCCTTAGAGCGGTCCTTGATTTTTCTGATTTAATGATTCTTGGAATGGCCTTTCCAAACATTCTAGGACTCTATTTCTTGTCCGGGGAGGTAAAAGCTGACATGGAAAGTTATTTCGCTAGAGTCAAAAGTGGAGCTATTAAGAAATTCAAGTAGTCCGAGAAAAATTAATATTCTATTTTAGATGCTGAGATGAAGGATAGCCCATTAACTCAACATCTTTTTACTACAAAACAAGAGCGTAACGGCACCTTGGTGTTGGCATTTATCGTGTTGCTAGCCATAGCAACCAATCGCTTGTTGCCAGTACTTTTTACCCCACAAGTACAAATGACTGCTGAGCAATTGGATAAAGTTGCGATTGTAGAGGAAAACTTCAAAAAGACGAAGAGCAATAAGATTCCCAAACCTTCAGTTCCAATAAAAGATAAGGAGCCTAAAGTACAATCGACTCCAGTTTTTATTCAGGAATTTGAGAAGGTTGAACTGAATACGGCAGATACAACTGACCTGAAAGCTTTGTATGGAATTGGAGCCAAAACCGCCTCAAGCATCTTGAAATACCGTAAGATACTTGGAGGCTATGCAGATCCAGAACAGCTATTTGAAGTGTATCGGATTGATTCCTTAACAGTCATGTCTTTATTGCCAAGGTTCACTGCAGACTTAAAATTAATTCAAAAGCTAAACATCAATCAACTCGGTTTATATGACCTTAAACGGCATCCTTATATATCCATGGAATTGGCAAGAGTGATTGTAGAAAGCCGCTATAAAATTGGAGAATTTGAAAATCTTGAACAACTTAAGGAAAGAGGGTTGGTGAATGCTGAATATTATCCTAAAATTGCACCGTATTTAAGCTGCGAATAGAACATTCAGTTTTTAAATGCGTTTACTTCAAAAAACAACTACATGGACTTTAAGGTTTCGGAAAATCAAACAATGATCGCCAATATGGTGAGAGATTTTGCAGAAAAGGAAATTCGTCCTCACTTTATGGAGTGGGATGAAAGCCAAAAGTTTCCTATAGACTTATTCAAAAAGATGGGTGAGCTAGGTCTACTAGGCGTTTTGGTACCGGAATCATATGGCGGAGCAGGTTTAGGATATCCAGAATATGTTACTGCAATACAAGAATTAGCAAAAGTTTGCGGTTCTATTGGTCTTTCAATGGCTGCACATAACTCTTTGTGTACAGGCCATATCTTACAATTTGGTAGTGAAGAACAAAAGCAAAAGTACTTGCCTAAATTAGCAAGTGGCGAATTTGTTGGTGCCTGGGGATTAACAGAAGCCAATACTGGATCTGATGCCCTGAGAATGAAAGTTACCGCTAAAAAGGATGATGATCATTGGGTATTAAATGGAGCCAAAAATTGGATCACTCATGGTATTACAGGAGACGTAGCAGTTGTTTTAGCTAGAACAGGAGAGTTACTAGATAGCCACGGTATATCTGCTTTTATCGTGGAAAGAGGAACTCCAGGTTTTTCTGGCGGTAAAAAAGAAAACAAACTAGGGATGCGTGCTTCTGAAACAGCAGAAATGATTTTCGATAATTGTAGAATTCCTGCAGAAAATCTAATTGGGAACTTTGGTGAAGGGTTTATTCAAGCAATGAAAGTTTTAGATGGAGGACGAATTTCAATTGCGGCACTTTCTTTGGGTATTGCTAGGGGCGCATATGAAGCAGCCATTCAGTATTCAAAAGAAAGAGAGCAATTTGGTCAGTCTATCTCTAAGTTCCAAGCGATTGCTTTTAAATTAGCAGATATGGCCACAGAATTAGAAGCTGCAGAGCTATTGACTTTCCAGGCAGCAGATTTGAAGCAACGTGGGGAAAAGATGACGAAAGAGTCGGCATTCGCTAAGTACTATGCTTCAGAAGTTGCCGTTCGCTTATCTACCGAAGCCGTTCAGATTTTTGGAGGCTATGGGTATACCAAGGATTTTCCAGTTGAAAAATTTTACAGAGACTCTAAATTGTGTACCATTGGTGAAGGCACCAGTGAAATACAGAAATTAGTGATTTCTAGACAAATTTTATCAGAGTAATTAATTGCAATTAGAAATTCTGTTTTACATTTGCAGCCCTTAATTAAAATTGAAGTAGAAGCATTATGTTGATTGTACCCGTAAAAGAAGGAGAATCTATAGAGCGCGCTCTTAAGAAATACAAGAAAAAATTTGAGCGTACTGGAACGATGCGTGAGTTACGTGGTCGTCAGAGATTCAATAAGCCCTCTGTTATTAAAAGAGAGCAGAGAATTAAAGCTGCTTATATACAGCATTTAAGAGATCAAGAAGATTAATTAGATTTATACTCTATTATAATTGAACCTCGCAAGTCTAACTTGCGAGGTTTTTTTATTTTGTACCAGTGGAAAGTACCCTGCTCGAAAGATTCTCAGCTCATCTGATGTTTGAAAAGAAGTTTTCAGAACATACGCTATTGGCATATCAAAAAGACCTAGAACAGTTTCAAGAATATACATTCAGTTTGTATGAGATTGAAGCGCTTACGGAAGTCAATAGCATGATTATTCGTTCTTGGGTTGTATTTCTAATTGATCAAGAAGAATTAAGTGTCAGTTCAGTAAATAGGAAGATTTCTACTTTAAAGTCATTCTACAGGTTTCTTCAAAAGTCTGGATTGTTGAAACAGTCGCCAGCATCACAAATAAAAAGTTTAAAAGAAGGCAAACGTCTACCTAGGTTTATTTCTGAAAAAGAAATGGAAGATTTGCTTGATCGTATTGAATTTGAAGATGGAGAAGAGGGAATTCGGAATAAGCTAATTATCGCGTTGTTTTATGTAACGGGGATGAGGTTGTCAGAGCTTTGCCATCTTAAACTTGAGTGCATTGATTATGGCAAACAATTCATAAAAGTCCTTGGAAAAGGAAACAAGGAGCGGTTTATTCCCGTAGTTAAAGAAGTATTAGAATTAGTAAAGGAATATGAGGACAGGGCATTGCCTCAAGTCTATTTGTTTGAGGATAACGGAGAGCAAATTAAGAGGCACAAAGTGCAGGCCGTTGTGAAAGAAAAGCTTAATTTAGTGACAACCCAGACAAAGAAAAGTCCACATATTCTGAGACATAGTTTTGCAACACACATGTTAAATAGAGGAGCAGATTTAAATTCAATCAAAGAATTACTTGGACATAGCTCATTAGCGGCCACGCAGGTTTATACGCACACCTCTTTTGAGCAATTAAAAAACATCTATAAACAAGCTCACCCCAGAGCATAATAACTATCAACCATGAAATTAGATATTCAATCAGTTCATTTTGATGCGGATCAAAAGCTTTTAGATTTTTTGCAGAAAAAGGCGGACAAGTTAGATCAGTACTTCGATAAAATCCTTTTCGGTGAAGTGTTTTTACGTTTAGATCAGGCTGAGGCGTTGAACAACAAAATAGTAGAGGTAAAATTAGATGTACCTGGACATAGTTTGTTTGTAAAAAAACAGAATAAGTCATTTGAGGAAGCTGCAGATGAAGCTTTCGAAGCTCTTCGAAAGCAGGTGATGAAGACCAAGGAAAAGATGCGCTCTCATTAGGGCCAGATGCCAGTGTTCTGTAGGTAGTAAAACCTGCAGAACTTTTTTTTTGCATTTTATTGCGACAACAAAATGTTTGCGTACATTTGCAATCCTTTTTAAAAAGAGGGTTGATTTTCACACCGCCAAATGTTCTTATTAAGAGTAATGCCAATGTAGCTCAGTTGGCCAGAGCAGCTGATTTGTAATCAGCCGGTCGGGGGTTCGAATCCCTCCATTGGCTCTTAATTTTATTGTTTTTTTGGGGAGATACTCAAGCGGCCAACGAGGACAGACTGTAAATCTGTTGGTGTACACCTTCGCAGGTTCGAATCCTGCTCTCCCCACAGTCAAGCGGAAGTAGCTCAGTTGGTAGAGCATCAGCCTTCCAAGCTGAGGGTCGCGAGTTCGAATCTCGTCTTCCGCTCTTTTTTGCTAAGGCGAATTGGGGGCATGTTAAAATATGTGCACCAGTTTGTTGTTTTGCCAATGTAGCTCAGTGGTAGAGCACTTCCTTGGTAAGGAAGAGGTCAGGGGTTCAATTCCCCTCATTGGCTCTTGTTGTTGTGTATTGTATAAATTGGTAAGTTTTTAAAAGAATAACTTAACTGAGACTAACTAAATAATTGCGTAAGCTATGGCTAAGGAAACATTTGATCGTTCAAAACCGCACGTAAACATCGGTACGATTGGTCACGTAGATCACGGAAAAACAACTTTAACAGCGGCTATCACGAAAGTACTTGCTGACAAAGGGTTATCAGAAATGCGTGATTTTGATACAATTGATAACGCTCCTGAAGAAAAAGAGCGTGGTATCACTATCAACACATCGCACGTAGAGTATGAAACTGCAAATCGTCATTATGCACACGTTGACTGTCCAGGTCACGCGGATTATGTGAAAAACATGATTACAGGTGCTGCTCAAATGGATGGAGCCATCTTAGTTGTAGCTGCAACAGATGGGCCAATGCCACAAACTCGTGAGCACATTCTGCTAGCGCGTCAGGTGAATGTACCTGCAATCGTTGTGTTTATGAACAAGGTGGATCTTGTAGACGATGAAGAGCTTCTTGAGCTTGTTGAAATGGAAATTCGCGAATTGCTTTCTTTCTATGAATTTGACGGTGATGATGCTCCAGTAATCCAAGGTTCCGCTTTAGGTGGCTTGAATGCTGAGCCTTCATGGGTTGAGAAAATCATGGAATTGATGGATGCAGTTGACAACCATATTCCACTTCCTCCTAGAGATGTAGACAAGGAATTCTTGATGCCAGTTGAAGATGTATTCTCAATTACTGGTCGTGGAACTGTTGCTACAGGTCGTATTGAAGCAGGTGTAATCAATTCAGGGGATGAGGTACTTATCCAAGGTATGGGTGACGAGAAATTAAAGTCAACTATTACTGGTGTGGAAATGTTCCGTAAGATTTTGGATAGAGGTGAAGCTGGTGATAATGTAGGTCTACTTCTTCGTGGTATCGATAAGAAAGATATCAGCAGAGGTATGGTAATTGCAAGACCAGGAACAATTACCACTCATAAAAAGTTCAAAGCTGAGGTTTATATTCTTAAGAAAGAAGAAGGTGGACGTCATACACCATTCCACAATAAGTATCGTCCACAGTTCTACTTAAGAACAACAGACGTTACAGGTGAAATCATCCTTGAAGAAGGTAGAGAAATGGTAATGCCAGGAGATAATTTAACAATTATTGTTGACTTGATTACTCCAGTAGCACTAAACTTAGGTCTTAAATTCGCGATTCGTGAAGGTGGACGTACAGTTGGTGCAGGACAAATTGTAGAGATTTTAGACTAAAAGTCTTAATATAATAGATGTTGGAAAGGTACCTCAGAAACGGGGTACCTTTGCACATCATAGAAAGTTTGAGTTGAGCTTGAAGCGAACTCATTGAGAATTACGGGTGTAGCTCAATTGGTAGAGCACTGGTCTCCAAAACCAGCGGCTGTGGGTTCGATTCCTACCACCCGTGCAAATAAAAAGCTATGGCTGTGAAACAATACATTCTTGAATCATATGACGAGTTGCGAAATAAGGTAACTTGGCCATCTTGGAAGGAACTTCAAGCAAGTTCAGTTTTAGTTTTGGTAGCATCTTTCATTATTGCTGCAGTGATTTATTTAATGGATGTAGGTTTTAGTCAAGTGACTAACATCTTGTATCAAGCAATTTATTAATCTCCGGTAAAGTTATGGCGGAAAATTCTGCACAAGCAACCCCACGTTGGTACGTAGTAAGAGCGGTAAGTGGAAAAGAGAAGAAGGTGAAAGAGGCGCTTGAATTAGAGATTGATCGCTTGGCTTTAGAAAAGTACATCAATCAGATTCTAATACCAACGGAGAAAGTCTTTCAGATTAGAAATGGAAAAAAAGTGAGCAAAGAGCGTAACTTTTTTCCAGGATATGTTCTGATCGAAGCAGTGCTTTCAGGGGAGATTCCTCATATTGTGAAGAATGTTCCTAATGTCTTGGGTTTCTTGGGTGCTTCAAAAGGTGGAGACCCTGTGCCAATGCGACAGTCTGAAGTAAATAGGATTCTTGGAAAGGTCGATGAATTGGCCGACAGTGCGGAGGAAGTAAATATTCCTTACATAGTTGGAGAAACCGTTAAGGTAATAGATGGTCCTTTCAATAGTTTCTCAGGAGTTATTGAAGAGATAAATGAAGATAAGAAGAAACTCAAGGTAATGGTGAAGATTTTCGGTAGAAAAACACCATTAGAGTTGGGTTATATGCAAGTTGAAAAAGAGTAATTAGTTTATAATCATGATTTTGCGTTTTGATTAAAGCTTCCCAAAACGTAAAGTCAGTCTATAATAAACCCGTTTAAAAATGGCAAAAGAAATAAGTGCATTAATTAAGCTTCAGGTAAAAGGTGGCGCAGCCAACCCTTCACCTCCCGTAGGACCTGCTTTAGGTGCGAAAGGTGTGAATATCATGGAGTTCTGCAAGCAGTTCAATGCCAGAACACAGGATAAAGCGGGAAAACTGCTACCGGTGGTGATTACAGTATACATGGACAAATCGTTCGACTTTATTGTAAAAACACCTCCAGTTGCTGTACAGTTAAAGGAAGCAGCTAAAATCAAGTCGGGTTCTCCGGAATCTAACAAGAATAAGGTTGCTACAATTACTGAAGATCAAGTAAGGCAAATTGCAACAGACAAAATGCCGGATTTGAACTGCTTTACTGTGGAATCTGCAATGAATATGGTTGCGGGAACTGCACGTAGTATGGGAATACAAGTTAAAAAGTAACTCATTAGGAGTTGAAAATTTAAACAATGGCCAGATTAACGAAAAAGCAAAAAGAGGCTTTAAACAAGGTAGATACGTCAAGTACATACTCATTGAAGGAAGCAGCAAGCTTGGTGAAAGAAATTTCTACCATGAAGTTTGATGCAACTGTAGATCTAGCAGTACGTCTTGGTGTAGATCCTCGTAAAGCTAATCAAATGGTTCGTGGTAGTGTTTCATTACCACACGGAACTGGGAAAAATGTTCGTGTACTGGTAATGTGTACGCCTGACAAAGAGGCTGAAGCGAAAGAAGCAGGTGCTGATTATGTAGGTTTGGATGAATACGTTGAGAAAATCAAGTCTGGATGGACAGATGTAGACGTAATCATTACAATGCCTTCTGTTATGGGAAAAGTTGGTCAGTTAGGTCGTATTTTGGGACCTAGAGGATTAATGCCTAATCCAAAAACAGGAACAGTAACTATGGATATTGCTAAGGCTGTAACTGATACCAAAGCTGGTAAAATTGATTTTAAAGTTGATAAGTATGGAATCATTCATGCTTCGGTTGCAAAAGCGTCTTTTGATGCTGCTAAAATTGAAGAGAATGCAGATGAACTACTTCAAACTATAATTAAAATGAAACCGGCTGCGGCAAAAGGTACATACGTTAAAAGTATCGCGATGTCAAGTACAATGAGCCCTGGAATTAGAATTGAACCTAAATCTGTTGGAGCTTAATTGTTAATGCCAAAACCTGAGTAAAATATGACAAAAGAAGAAAAAAGTCAGGTCATCGGTGATTTAACGGAAACGTTAAGCAACAATGCTGTGGTTTACCTTGCAGACATTGGAGCTCTTGATGCTGAACAGACTTCAAAGTTGAGAAGACTAAGTTTTAACCGTGGCGTAGAGCTAAAAGTGGTTAAGAACAAATTGCTTCAAAAAGCAATGGAACAAGTGTCTCATAAGAACTTTGAAGACATGTATCCGGTTTTAAAAGGCAATACTTCACTTCTGCTTTCAGAAGTTGGTAATGACCCAGCAAAACTGATCAAGGAATTCCGAAAAAACTCTGATAAGCCGATTTTAAAGGCGGCTTATGTTGAGGAAAGCGTTTACGTAGGAGATGAGATGCTCGATACATTGGTAGCCTTGAAGTCGAAGGACGAATTGGTTGCAGAGGTAATTGCATTACTACAATCTCCAGCGAAGAAAGTTATTTCTCAACTTCAATCTGGAAACGACAAGTTGGCTGGTATAGTCAAAACTTTGTCTGAAAAAGAATCTTAATTTTTTATAAACTAGAACTAAATAAATATAGAGATGGCAGATATTAAAGCTTTCGCTGAACAACTTGTAAACCTTACCGTAAAAGAGGTAAATGAGTTAGCTGACATTTTAAAAGAAGAATACGGTATTGAACCTGCTGCTGCAGCTGTAGCTGTTGCAGGTCCTGCTGCTGGTGGTGGCGGAGAAGCTGCTGAAGAACAAACAGAATTCGATGTAATTCTTAAGGCAGCTGGTGGTCAAAAACTGAAAGTAGTTAAGGCAGTTAAGGAATTAGCTGGTCTTGGTCTTAAAGAGGCTAAAGAGTTAGTTGATGGTGCACCTAAAGCAATTAAAGAAGGTGTAGCTAAAGATGAAGCTGAAGCTATGAAAACTCAACTAGAAGAAGCTGGGGCTGAAGTTGAGATTAAATAATAAAAGGCTTTTAAAGCCGATTTTAACATTAGGTTTAGACCCGAAAGGGTCTAAACCCTTGTTTGTTTATAGCCCATTATACTAACGTTGTTCTAACCTTCTGATTTAAAGTTCATGGCAGAAATCAAGAGAAATAAGCGTATTACATTCGCTTCCACAAAAAACCAACTACCTTATCCTGATTTTCTTGATATACAAATCAAATCTTTTCAGGATTTCTTTCAACTTGAAACAACTCCTGACAAGAGAAAGAATGAAGGGCTTTTCAAGGTTTTCAGTGAGAACTTTCCTATTACTGATGCAAGGAATAACTTTGTTTTAGAATTCCTTGATTACTACATAGATCCACCTAGATATACGATCGCTGAAACAATGGAACGAGGCTTGACCTACAGTGTTCCCTTGAAAGCGAAAATGAAATTGTATTGTACAGATCCTGAACATGAGGATTTCGAGACCATCGTGCAAGATGTGTACTTGGGTACAATACCATACATGACTCCAAGTGGTTCATTCATAGTGAATGGAGCAGAAAGAGTTATTGTATCTCAATTACATCGTTCACCTGGTGTATTCTTCGGGCAGAGCTACCATGCAAATGGAACCAAGCTTTACAGTGCTCGAGTAATTCCTTTTAAAGGTTCTTGGATCGAATTCGCTACGGATATCAATTCTGTGATGTATGCGTACATCGATCGTAAGAAAAAATTACCGGTTACAACACTTTTCCGTGCTATCGGATATGAAAGTGATAAAGATATTTTAGAGATTTTCGATTTAGCAGATGAGATTAAGGTTTCTAAAGCTGGGTTGAAAAGAAGCATTGGTCGTAAATTAGCGGCTAGAGTATTGAAAACGTGGTTCGAAGATTTCGTTGATGAAGATACTGGTGAAGTTGTTTCTATAGAAAGAAATGAAGTTATCATTGATCGAGAAACCATCATCGAAAGCGACCATGTTGATTTAATCTTGGACTCTGGAACGAAAACGATTCTTCTTCACAAAGAAGATGTGAATTCTGCGGATTACGCGATTATCTATAATACGCTTCAGAAAGATCCTTCAAATTCAGAAATTGAGGCAGTAGAGCACATTTACCGAGTTTTGCGTAATGCAGAACCACCAGATGAAGAAACTGCACGTGGAGTGATCGACAAACTCTTCTTCTCAGACAAGCGATATGATCTTGGAGAAGTTGGACGTTTTAGAATCAACAAAAAGTTAGGATTAGATATTGATAAGGAAAACCGAGTGTTGACCAAACAAGATATCATATCAATCATTAAATATTTGATAGCCTTAATTAATTCTAAAACGGACGTAGATGATATTGATCACCTGAGCAATAGACGTGTGCGTACAGTTGGCGAGCAGTTATACAATCAATTTGGAGTAGGTCTTGCTAGAATGGCAAGAACAATTCGTGAACGCATGAATGTGCGTGACAACGAGGTGTTCACGCCTATTGATTTAATCAATGCGAAGACATTAAGCTCGGTAATCAATTCTTTCTTTGGTACAAATCAGTTGTCTCAGTTCATGGATCAAACAAATCCATTATCTGAGGTTACTCATAAAAGAAGGCTGTCTGCCCTAGGACCAGGTGGGCTTTCTCGTGAAAGAGCAGGATTTGAGGTTCGTGATGTTCATTACACACATTATGGTCGTTTATGTACCATTGAAACACCAGAGGGACCAAACATTGGTTTGATATCTTCATTGTGTGTTTTTGCAAAGGTGAACTCACTTGGTTTCATCGAAACCCCATACAGAAATGTAGAAAACGGTAAAGTAAACCTCGATAATGCGGGAATTACTTATCTCACAGCAGAGGAGGAAGATGGACAAACAATAGCTCAAGCAAACGCACCAATTGAAGACGATGGTAGCTTTGAAAAAGGCATTGTAAAATCGCGTTTTGAAGGTGATTTCCCAGTAGTAGAACCTGAAAAGGTGAGCTTGATGGATGTTGCACCAAATCAGATTGCATCAATTGCAGCTTCTTTGATTCCTTTCTTGGAGCACGATGATGCCAACCGTGCATTAATGGGATCAAACATGCAGCGTCAAGCGGTACCACTTCTTGTACCAGAAGCTCCTATTGTAGGAACTGGATTGGAAGGAGATATTGCTCACGATTCAAGAGTATTGATCAATGCAGAAGGTCCAGGTACAGTTGAGTATGTGGACGCGAAACGAGTGATCATTAAGTATGACCGTTCTGACGAGGATCGTTTGGTAAGCTTTAAAGATGATTCAAAAGAGTACTTACTTACTAAGTTCTTAAAAACGAATCAAGGAACGACCGTTAATTTGAATCCGATTGTCAGAGTCGGAGATAGAGTAGATAAAGGACAAGTTCTTTGTGAAGGTTATGCTACAGAGCAAGGTGAATTAGCCTTGGGTAGAAACATGAAAGTGGCCTTCATGCCTTGGAAAGGGTACAACTTTGAGGATGCGATTGTAATTTCTGAAAGAGTTGTAAGAGAAGATATCTTCACATCGGTGCATATTGATGAGTTCTCAATGGACGTGCGCGATACGAAACGTGGTCTTGAAGAACTTACTTCTGATATTCCAAATGTTTCGGAAGAGGCAACAAGAAACCTTGATGAGCATGGTTTAATTAGAATTGGAACTGAAATCACTGAAGGTGATATTCTAATTGGTAAAATCACACCAAAAGGTGAATCTGATCCAACACCGGAAGAGAAACTCCTGAGAGCAATCTTCGGTGATAAAGCTGGTGATGTAAAAGATGCTTCCTTGAAAGCTGGTCCTGGTGAAACAGGAGTTGTAATCGGTAAAAAATTGTTCTCAAGAGCTATTAAAGATCGTAAGCAAAGAGCTCAAGATAAAGAGGTGTTAGCCAATTTAGACGCAGAACTTGACAAGCAATTGAAAGAAATCAAGTCTGTATTGGTAGAGAAGTTATTCTCTCTCGTGAATGGTAAAACGGCACAAGGAGTTTATAACAACTTTAGAGAAGAGATAGTGAAAAAGGGTACTAAGTTTACTCTTAAACTATTGAACGTACTTGATTATGCTGATATTAACCCTGCGGGTTGGACAACCGATGCAGAGAAGAATGAATTGATAGAGCGTTTGTTTGTAAACTATAAGATGCGCGTGAATGACGCTATTGGTGAGAACAAACGTCAAAAGTTTGCTATCTCTGTTGGTGATGAACTTCCTTCTGGAATTGTGAAATCGGCTAAGATTTTCGTTGCCAAAAAGCGTAAGCTTAAAGTTGGTGATAAAATGGCGGGTCGTCATGGTAACAAGGGTATTGTTTCACGAATTGTTCGTGATGCGGACATGCCATTTACAGAGGATGGAACTCCAGTAGATATTGTTCTAAATCCATTAGGGGTACCTTCTCGTATGAACCTAGGACAGATTTATGAAACAGTTCTTGGTTGGGCTGGATTGAATCTAGGTAAAAAGTTTGCAACGCCAATTTTTGATGGGGCATCTCTAGACGAAATTCAAGGTTACACAGAACAAGCAGGTATTCCTGATTTAGGGAAGACTTACTTATACGATGGTGGTACAGGAGAAAGATTTGATCAGCCAGCAACTGTTGGGGTGATTTACATGTTGAAACTTCACCACTTGGTAGATTCTAAAATGCACGCACGTTCAATCGGGCCATACTCATTAATTACGCAACAACCATTGGGCGGTAAAGCTCAATTTGGGGGACAGCGTTTTGGTGAGATGGAAGTTTGGGCATTGGAAGCCTTTGGAGCATCTCATATCCTTCAAGAAATCTTGACAGTAAAGTCAGATGATGTGATTGGTAGGGCCAAAGCTTATGAAGCAATTGTTAAAGGAGATCCACTTCCAACACCTGGAATTCCGGAATCATTTAACGTATTGCTCCACGAAATGCACGGATTAGGACTCAATATTTCATTGGACTAATCTATTGTTGAACGTAATTTTTGAACTGACTTTAATTCAATGAGCTATGGCGCTTAAAAAAGAAAATAGGGCAACCAGTAACTTCAAGAAAATCACCATTTCACTTGCTTCTCCGGAGCAAATTTTGGAGAGATCACACGGTGAAGTACTTAAGCCAGAAACAATAAATTACCGTACTTATAAGCCTGAGCGCGATGGTCTTTTTTGCGAACGCATCTTTGGACCAGTAAAGGATTATGAATGTCATTGTGGGAAATACAAAAGAATTCGTTACAAAGGAATTGTTTGTGACCGCTGTGGTGTAGAGGTAACTGAGAAGAAAGTAAGAAGAGAACGTATGGGTCATATCCAGTTGGTTGTGCCTGTAGCACACATCTGGTACTTTAAATCTTTACCAAATAAAATTGGTTATTTATTAGGCCTTCCAACTAAGAAGTTAGATGGAATCATTTACTACGAGCGCTATGTGGTGGTTAACCCAGGTGGTGGTGTAAGAAATGATGGGGAACCATGGATGTACCTTGACTTCATGACTGAGGAAGAGTACCTTGATACTTTAGATCGTTTACCGAAAGAGAACCAATACTTAGATGAAAATGATCCTAATAAGTTCATTGCTAAGATGGGTGCTGATGCGCTTTATGAATTGTTAAAGCGTTTAGACTTAGATTCTCTTTCTTATGAGTTGCGTCACAAAGCAAATACTGAAACGTCTCAACAACGTAAAAATGAAGCGCTTAAACGTCTTCAAGTTGTTGAATCTTTCCGTGATGCAAACACGAGAATTGAGAACCGTCCAGAATGGATGATAGTGAAAGTTGTTCCGGTTATTCCACCAGAACTTCGCCCGCTTGTTCCCTTAGATGGTGGTCGTTTTGCA
>CBFHSD010000005.1:0-88763 GCA_965658375.1 Salibacteraceae bacterium | reverse complement strand
CCACCAATGGTGCGCCAATTCATGCGCCATCAGTTTTTCGCTATTGGTTGTTCCGTTGGCAGAACTTATAGGGTAGGCAATGTTGGTAGCGTGTTCCATAGCTCCGCTGTTAAAGGGAACCATGCTGTATCCTATTTTTTGGAAGGCGTGCGGACCATAGCCGTTTTCAAAGCTCTGAATGGCGTTTTCTAAATGCACAAAAGAGGCCTTCATATTGGTAGTGTCTCCTGCCTTGGCGTAAAGCTCAATCGGAATGGTCTGGTTCCCAGAGTATGTCATATGCACCGTTTGGTAGGGTGCCACAGCAAGCGCTGCCAAATAGGTGGGTATAGGATCTGTCAATTGCCAATGGCGAGTAATAAAATTGCCATTCTGTGTTTCGTTCATGAGTACACCATTTGCAGTTGCTACCTTCGGACTTTCTGTTGTGATGTAAAAATCATAGGTGGCTTTCTCTTTGAACGAATCAAAACAAGGGTGCCAAATTCTGCCATAATTGTGGGGGTCTGCCGCAAAACCAACGCCTAAATTCCAAGCGTAATCTCCACTCCAATACCAGCCGCCCCAGCCAGACGCATCCTTTACGGGCGAACCGTGGTAGAAGACTTCAATAGATCCTGTATCTTGGTTATTCATGCTTAGGGGAATGGTCAAGAAGGTATCGTTGTGAGTGAAGTTGAGGGTGTTCCCTTGAAATTTCACAGAATCTACCGTGAGCACAAGCAAGTCTAAAGGAAGTGCTGAAATGGCTTGTTTGGCTTGAATATGTACCACACAACGCGCGGTGATTTGCTTGTTTACAAAATCCGTCACATCCACATAAATGCTGTAGTTCAACACGTCAATAGAATCGCTTCTGTCATTGAAATTGATGTTTTCTGGAGCCATAGCTCCCAAGGCTGCATGCGAACAACGGAATCCATCTGAGAAAGACTGTGCAAAGCCAACATGGCTCACGATCAAAAAGAAGAAGAGAAGTTTTTTCATACGTCAATCGCTTTTCGTTGTCTTACAGATTCATAAAGGATCACCCCGCCAGCTACAGATACATTGAGCGATCCTATTTCTCCCATCATAGGAATTGAGGCCAAGGCATCACACTGTTTCATCACATTGGGCGAAAGTCCGGTGTCTTCACTTCCCATAACAATGGCCATAGGTTTTTGAAAGTCTACGGCATAAATATCACTCGATATTTTTTCGGTGCAGCCTACCGTTAATATCCCAGATGATTGCAAGAATTTAATGGTTTGCTTCATAGAGGGAACCTTGCAAATAGGAATTCTAAAGATGGCTCCTGCAGATGTTTTTGCAGAGTCGCTATTTACGGGAGCGTTCCCTTTCTCTGGAATAACAATAGCGTGTACGCCAGCACATTCTGCGGTGCGCACCAAAGCACCAAAGTTTCTAACATCGCTGATGCTATCCATCATTAAAATGAGGGGAGTCTTGCCTTCTTCAAATATGGTGGGAACCACATGGTAAATGTCATGAAAGTCAACCGGAGAGAGAAAAGCTACCACTCCCTGGTGATTTTTACGCGTAATGCGGTCTAGCTTTTCTGGCGGAACTATTTGAGCGTTGACATTGTGTTTCTTCATTGTATCCCACAATTCATCGGCCAATTCACCCTGAATTTGTCTTTGAATAAATACTTTGTCCAATTGCTTTCCGGCCTCAATGGCCTCCATTATTGGTCTTCTGCCAAATACTAAATCTTCGTTGTTCTTCACGCTAATATGCTATCATGGTAACTCTCCCTTGGCGCCATGTGTCTACCGCACGGTACCAAAAATTTTTATGTAATGGAGATCTATTTAATTCAAAATCGTTGAGAGAAAATGGATTTTTCACACGTATAAAATCAAAGGTATTGGAGGTATACCCCCCTTCTTCACCGTAGGTCCAAGTTTCTGCATAGGCAGAGCGGTAAACCACATCTGGTGGCCCTAGTACAATGTAGAGCATTCCTCTATCAGTAGTCCATCCTTCTTTAAAGCTGGTGAACAATCGGTTGGCTTCCTCTACACGTGTGTAATAGGTTCTCACCAATTCTCTGGCCCTGTTGGGGTTTTTGGTGCAGTTGAGCCAAAAGTCATCAACCGCTTTTTTAATGTCATCGCTGGCCATGAGCGTGTTGAACTCTTTTTTGCTCGTGATGTAGCGCAACGGTTCGGTCAATTGATCTATGGTCTTGATTTGTGGAAAAGGTTCTGGAAAAGACAAAATGGTGAAACCCTCTCTGTTTTTTGCTGAAGTGGAGAAGAGGTAAAAGCCTTTCTTTTTTGGTGAGAATTCAAAAAATTCACCATCCGAACGAAGAGTGAACACGCTATCTGGTGAATAGTTGAAGGTCTTGCGCGAGTAACTAAAGAAGGGCGGAAGCGCGAGGTCAAAATCGCGCTGATAATATTTAACCGTATACCTAAAATTGGGCATTCTGTAATTGACGGTGTAAACGGTGTCTCCGGGTTCAACCCAATTGTTAAAAAGGATAGAACTGTCAGTCGAATGCAAAAGAAAATTGGCATTGCTGTAGGGAGAAGTTTTATCAATTAAAAAGTATTGCCCTTTTGCCTTGGGGCGTTTTCCATCGGCAACTTTGAGGTATACTTGATAATAGCCAGAATCTAAAGCAATAGTGAAAGAACCGTGAATGGTGTTGTTAATGATGTCTTGCTGTGCAAAAGTGAGTTCTATTTTTCCAGTATCTACAAAGGTAATTGGCTCTGCAGCAGTGTTGATGGTATATTCAACAATGGTGCTGCCGAAATACCGACTATTCATATCTGCCCGAGAGAATAGTATTTGATCCGTTTTTATTTGATAATGGATGCTGCTCGAGTCGGGTGAGAGGTGATGAAACACAAATTGAGCCTCAATATCTCTGGCATCATTGAGGTAATCTTCTGCAATGTTGGTTTGGGTAATTGTTTTTGGCTCCGTACATTGATTAAAAATGGGGAATGCAAGAGAATACAGTATGTATTGGATGTTTTTCAATGCGTGTTTCAGTCTTCTGTATTGGAAGTAAATTCTTTCGGAATCTGTTTGCTGGCTTTAGCGCCCAATTTAGCAATCTTTTCAGCTTTGCTCAATAGGTTTCCTCGGCCACTGCTCAGTTTATTGATGGCCCCATCGTAATGGTTTTTTGTAGCGTCTAATGAGTTGCCTACTTTTTTCATGTCTTCTACAAAACCAACCAGCTTGTCGTGCATTTTACCAGCTTCGGTGGCTATTTCAATGGCGTTTAAGTTCTGCTTTTCTTGTTTCCAAACCGAGGCAATAGTTCTTAATGTAGCTAACAGTGTTGCCGGACTTACAATCACAATTTTAGAGTCCCATGCATCAGAGAATAAATTCGGGTCTTCTTGAACCGCTAAGATAAAGGCTGGTTCAATAGGCATAAACATCAACACAAAATCTGGAGAGTTGAGCGTATTGGCATTTTGATAGCCTTTGTCGCTCAAAATTCTCACATGTGCGCGAACCGATTGAATGTGTGCTTTTAAAAGTTTCTCGCTCTTTTCGTTGCTTTCTGCATTGATGTAGTCGTTGTAAGCTTTTAAAGAAACCTTTGAATCAATTATAATGTGCTTGTTTTCTGGAAGGTAAACCACTACATCGGGCTGTATGCGCGAACCCTCCATATTTTTGTCGTTTACCTGCGTTTCATATTCCACACCTTTTTCTAAGCCAGAATGTTCAAGCACCTTTTCTAGAATGAGTTCTCCCCAGTTTCCTTGTTTCTTATTGTCTGTTGTCAATGCATTGGCTAGGTTCTGAGCCACATCACTCACTTCTTTATTCAACTCAGCTAAGTGCTTGATTTGTTCCGAAAGCTTCGTTTTCTCTCGCGCTTCTTCTCCGTATGCCTTGTCTACTTTGGCTTCAAAATCTTTAATTTTTTCAGACAGAGGGTTGAGCATTTGCTTGAGCTGAACACTGTGCGTTTCTTGAATGTCTGAAGTGTTAGAGCGCAGCACTTTATTGGCGATATCTTGAAACTCTTTGTTGAATTTCTCCTGTAGTTTTTCTAGCTCGTTTTTCTGCTCTTCATCATTCCGATGTTGATTTTGCAAAGAGGCGAGCTCGCTCATAGCCGCGCTGTGTTTTTCTCTTAGCTTGTTGAGTTCCTCTTCTTGTGTTTTGAACACCTCAATGGCATTTTCCAAGCGTTTCTCCAGTTGCTCATTTTTTCCAATGGCTTCAGATTTTTCTGAAATGAGGCCATTCATTTGCCCCATGCTCTTTTGCAGCTCGTCTTTCGAATTTACCAAACGGGTCTTCAGCTCTTCCACCTCTGCCAAGAGTCTTTTCTTCATTCCTTGGCCAAAAAAGTAAGCGAGTCCAGCTCCCAAGAGAGAGCCAACTAAGAGAAAAATGATGTCGTTCATAGTGTGTTATTCAGAAACTCAAAAGTAGTTCACAAAACCAAAGTGAACTTTCGCAGTGGAAAAAGAAATGCCTTCGTTCTTTTGTGCTCCTGTAGCATAAGCAATGCTAAAGGTTCCCGCGTTGGTGCTCATGTTTAAGCCAGCTCCAAAACCAAATGGAGTGTCTCTTGTGTAGCTGTCTATCAGTTTTTGTTCCATCCATGCTTGATCAAAGAATAAACTGATGAAGCTTTCTTCTTCAAAAAAGAACTGGTACTGCAGCGTGGCAATAGCAAAACTAGATGCATAAATGCTTTCTTGATCAAAACCTCTTAAGGTGGTGAGGCCGCCAATACGCTTGAGTTCGCTAAAAATGAGGTAATCATTGAACAAGCTTGCGCCTTGAAATTTTCCAAGGAGCACATGGTTCTTGCTAATTTGTACAAACTGATGAAAGATCAAATTTAAATCTGCTTGGCTAGATTCTATAGCTTCATCACTTCCAATGCTTGTCTTTTTCTCACCGCCTTCTGCAGATAATGAAAGGCTAAATCCTCTAGATGGAGCATTTGATCTGTTCAATTTATTGAGGCTGTAGTTGAGGCCGTAGAATGTTGTGGCGACTTCTTCCTCTGTGTCAAAATTGGTAGAGTTGAACCAGCGAACCTGAATTTGAAACTCTCCTTTTGATTGTAAGAAGTAGGGGATGAAAAGTGCGCGATCTACATTGTTGAATGCTGTGTCTGCTCTGAAAATATCAATTTGCCCACCTATTCCAAAAGCGGTTCGAAAGAGGAAGGGCACTTTCGCTTTGGCTTTGAGCACTTGGCTGTTGTCTTGAAATCCTTCCCAGTTTAAGCTAAAGGTTTCTGCTGCATTTAGCGCGTTAGAAAGTTTGAGGTTAATGTTTCCGGTGAAAGTAACATCTCCGGTTTCTTCATCTGTTTGAAGTCCAACAATGCCATCAAAGCGACTGCTTTTCTGAGTTTTTACGGGTAAATACACCTGCGCTCCATCAAAGGTGAAACTTGCTGTTGGGTTTGCAGTTAAGGAGAACATTCCGCTTTGTTGTAAAGACCTATTGGCTGTTTTTATAAGAGATTCGTTGTAGGGTTCGCCAACTTTAATTCCTGTAAAACGAGAAATGATATAGGGTTTCACTTTCGCTTTTTCTGGTAAAATAAGTGAGTCAACGGGCATTATTGGGCCAGGAACAATAGAGAAACTTACTTGAAGCTCGGTGGATGTTACACCAGAAATTTCGGGAGTAATTTGCGCAAAGGGAAAGCCATTATTTTGGTAAAAGGATAGGATGCTTTCCGTGTTTTTTTCAATGCTTTTGGAACTGCCGTCATCTCCTTCCAATTTGGCGCTCAGTCTTCTGGGTAAAGGGTGACTGGTTTGTGCAAGTAAATCGAAGTGGTTCCCTATATAGATGAATGCGATTGAACTATCGCTAGAAAGAGAATCAACTGAAGCACTTGCATAACCTAAGTTGTGGAAGTCTTGCACAAGACTGTCAGCTGACTGAAGCATTTCTGCCTTGGTGTTAAAACTGTCTTTAAGTTTAAAGTTTTCTAAAGTGTTAGAAGAGTACACGATCCGCTGAGCTGGAAGTATACAATACCAAAAAGTGAAGAAGAGAGCGATCCGAAAACCTAAGGAATCCATGCGATCGGTTTTTTATGGTGTTCTATCAAATAGGCGTTCGCTCTCTTAAAATGCTCATTTCCGAAAAATCCGCGATAGGCAGATAAAGGCGAGGGGTGAGGTGATTGAAGTACGAGATGATGCTCTTGATTGATTAAGCTTACTTTTTGTTGAGCAAAGGCTCCCCAGAGAAGAAAGACCACGTGCCGTTGATTTTCTGAAATGTGCTGAATCACATCATCGGTTAAAGCATGCCATCCTAATTTTTGGTGTGAACCCGCTTTACCCGCTTCTACAGTAAGGGCGGCATTGAGTAGAAAAACTCCTTGATTTACCCAATGGCTTAAATCGGAAGGGATAGGGGCAATGGAATTGTATTCACTTTGAATTTCTTTGATAATGTTCTTTAAAGACGGAGGAGTAGCAACCCCCGGTGGTACAGAAAAGCTTAAGCCATGTGCTTGATGCGGTTGATGGTAAGGGTCTTGTCCTAAAATTACAATCTTGATCTCATTTTCCGGAATTTGAAAAGCTTTGAAGACCTTCCTCTTTTCTGGGTAAATGGTAGATTTTGAATATGCCTCTTCCAATTTTTCCAACATGCAGATTTTACGATTTTCTTGGAACCAATGGTCTAGAAAAGCTTTCCACTCTTGGGGAAGGGACAGGCCTAAATATTTTTCGAGGCTCTTACTCATGTTAAGCGTATACTAAATATTAAGAGGTTAACGTTAAAAACTCAAAAATGGTGTTTTCTAGTGAAGCCTAGATGTGCTATTTTTGTATAAAATTATTCTCATGAGGAAATTAATCTTTTTACTTGGTCTTGTGTTATTTGCTGCAACAGTAGTATCTTCTTGTAAGCCTCATCAGAAATGTCCAGCTTACGGCAAAACCACAAGTCCTAGAGGCTACAATGCCAGATGAGTTGGATTCATTTGAATCAGCCTTCAGAATTTGAGGCTTTAGCTTCAGATTTTTCAAAACCTATTGTAATTTTCAAACACTCTACGCGATGTGGAGTAAGTAGTTCCGCGCTTAAAATGTTTCAGCCAGATGCTGAGAATATTGCTCAAGGTGCACAACTATGCATGGTAGATGTAATCAAGTCGAGAGATTTGAGCAATTACCTCGCCCATAAAACAGAAATTCGTCACGAATCTCCTCAAGTTCTTGTTATCAACAATGGCAAAGTTGTGTACAACGCTTCACATCACTTCATAGATTCTAATGAAGTGCTCTCTCTTATTTCAAGTACTTAAAAGAAACCTCTTGAAGGATTTCTGGATGCAAGCTTTTTGCTACAGGGCAATTCAATCCAATTCTTTCTAGTCTCTTCAATTCTTTCTCGTCTTTGGTGTAGAGAGGAAGGATGATGTCAACTTCTATCTTCACAACCCTTCTCGGTCCGCTTCCCATCGTTTTGGTTAGCGTTGCTTTGGTGCCTTTTAAATCATAACCACCAGCTTCTGCTTCAATTCCCATAACCGTAACTATACAGCTAGCGAGAGCGGTAGCGAGCAAGTCAGTTGGAGAAAAAGCCTCGCCTTTCCCATTGTTATCTGTTGGGGCATCGGTAATAAGAGCATTCGAAGATTTTACATGAATGGCTTCAGTTCTAAGGTTTCCGAGGTAAAGAATTTCGCTGGTCATGTTAACTTTTTTTCAATGAGAGTGTTTATTCAGTAGTTTTGAACCTTGGCTCAAGTATGAAGAACTTATTTATCCTTTCTATTTTCATCATAATGTTTTTGCTCAAGGTGAACGCGCAAGATGCCGATGATCAAACTAAGCTGTATTATACCAGTGAGTATTCAGGTGGTTTCTTTTTACATTCTTACGGAATGGGAGGGAACTTTAGATATGGTCAGAAATTGGGAGCGGCTAATACGCGTATTTATCAGTTTGAGTTCTCTACCATGAAACATCCCAAAGAACAAAAAGTATACAATCCTTACTTGAATGACCCCAAAGGGTATGTCTATGGAAAAGAGAATTCTTTTTGGACTTTCAGATTTAGCATCGGAAAGGATAAAGAGATTTTCGGAAAGGAAATTAAAAAGGGTGTGAAGGTTAGCTATGTTTACGCTGCAGGATTCACCCTAGGTTTTGTAAAGCCCATTTATTACGAAGTAGCCACTCCAAATCTTGGAGCGCCAAACTATACCATTTCGTCAGAAAAATTTGACTTGGAAGAACATTCAATAGACCGCATTTTTGGTAAGTCTGGGTTCTTAGTTGGCTTCAACGAATTGAGCTTGAAGCCCGGGGCAAATGTTAAATTTGCATTCAATTTTGAATATGCAGCAGAAGATGCCTTGATTAGGGCGTTGGAGGCTGGAGCATCTCTTGACGCATTTCCTCAACAAATTCAGGTTTTGGCCGGAGAAGAGGGAAGTAAAAATTTGTGGTTAGGGGTGTATATCAATATTATGTTTGGTAGAAAAGTTAGTTCTTAATAAAAGTATGGCAGAGGTAGCAGAAAAGAAGAAACCTGTTTCCATTCACAATCCAGAAGGGAAAATCACAAAGCATAAACCCAAATGGTTAAGAGTGAAACTTCCGGTTGGGAAAGAATATCGTGAAGTTAGAGAAATAGTAGACACCCATAAATTGCATACAATTTGTGAGAGTGGCAGTTGCCCGAATATGGGTGAATGTTGGGGAGAAGGAACCGCAACTTTTATGATTTTGGGAAATATCTGCACACGCTCATGTGGGTTTTGTGCAGTAGCAACCGGAAAACCCGATGCGGCCGATCCATTTGAACCACTTAGGGTGGCCAAGTCGGTGAAGTTGATGAAGGTAAAACATTGTGTCATCACTTCTGTAGATCGAGACGATTTAAAAGATGGTGGTTCAGGTATTTGGGCAGAAACAGTGAAGACGGTTCGCAGGCTAAGTCCAAACACAACCATGGAAACCTTGATTCCAGATTTCAGAGGAGAGTGGGATAATTTGACTCCGATTATTGACGTTGCTCCAGAAATTGTTTCTCACAACCTCGAAACTGTAAGAAGGCTTACAAAGCAGGTGCGCATTCAGGCGAAGTATGATAGAAGTTTAGAGGTTTTATTCCGCCTGAAAAAAGGAGGAATGAAAACAAAATCAGGAATCATGCTCGGCCTAGGAGAAACGGAACAAGAGGTGCTTGAAACAATGGACGATTTGATAGCTGTAGGAGTAGATATTTTAACCATTGGTCAATATCTTCAACCTACGCCTAAACACCTCCCTGTTGCAGAGTTTATTACTCCAGAAAAATTTCAAGAGTACAAAAACATCGGCTTAGAGAAAGGTTTCCGTTTTGTTGAGAGTGGCCCATTGGTGCGTTCATCTTATAGAGCGGAAAAGCATTTAAACTTTTAGGAGTATCCGTATTCTCTGAAGAATGTGCCGTATTCTTTATGGGCTGAACCATTTAGTAGTTATTATTGTTTATTACGTACAAAAAACGTTAAATTGCCGCTGTTTTACAGTTAACAGCAGTTTATCAATAGCATATATATGAAAATCAAAGCTTTACCATTAATAGGTGTAGGAGCCTTACTCAGCGTTGGAGTTGCTTTTCTAGTATCCAATTCAACTGAGGCGACATATACCCAAAGAAAGGAAGTAGTTAAAAACAGTAAAGAAAATCGTTTAGCTGATTTCGGTGCAACTTTGGCACAAAGAAGGGCGGATAACGATGGGGTTTTTAAACCGGAGCTTTTGGTGCAGCGCCAAGAAGAAATTCAGGAAATGGTCGGTCTTAACAAAACAACAAACACCAGTATGGAGTTTGAAGTAGTTGGACCAAACAATATCGGTGGTAGAACCCGTGCATTGATAATAGATAAAGACAATTCGAACATCCTGTACACAGGCGGTGTTTCTGGAGGTCTTTTCAAATCAACAAATGCAGGTGGTACTTGGGAAAGAATATGGGGCGGTTTCCAGAATATGGCCATTTCATCTATTGAACAAGGACCTGACGGGACCATTTATGTAGGTACTGGATGTTCTTTTGATGCCTCAGGTGTTGGGCGTTATGGTTTTGCACAGGGAGCTTATCCTGGTGGAGGGATTTTTAAGTCAACTGATGGAGAAAACTTTACTGCAATCCCTTCGACTATTCCTAGTGCATACGAACCAGGTTTGGAATGGGTAGCGATAAATAGAATTCGCGTGAACCCGAATAATGCTCAAGAAATTTACGCGGGAACGAATAAAGGACTTCGCGTTTCTACTGATGGTGGTCAAACATGGAACAACCCTTTAAAAATTGATTATCCTTCATGTAACATCCCTGGAACTAATTTTATTGATGATATTGAGATCATGGATAATGGTAGAGTTTTGGTTGGACACAATGGAACACTTTTCATCTCAGATAACGGAACGCAAGACTGTTCTTACGTTAAGAAGAGCATCGATGCAGGAATTCCTGAGAACGCACAACGTATTGATATTGATTTTTGCGATAGTGAACAGTCTAAAGTGTACGTAGTACAAGTAGCAAATGGAGGTCAGTTGAGAGGAGTATATGAAAGTGATGATGCAGGGAACTCCTTTGCAGATTTAGTTCCTGCTCCACCTTCTCAAGCAATTGATTCTACTTTCTTACTCTTTGGAGATAACGGTCAAGGGTTTTATGATCTTGCTCTAGAAGTATATCCAGATGATCCAGAAAGCTTTTTAATTGGTGGTGTAGAAACTTGGAGAGTTTCAGGTTCTTGGTCTAGAGTAGCAGAAAACTTCTCTAGCTACCCATTCTATGTGCACTCTGATAAGCACTTTTTCAAGTTTGATCCAAACGATGGGAACACAGTGTATGTGACTTCAGATGGTGGTGTTGGGAAATCTGTAAATGCGAAAGAATCTCTTGTATTCTGGACAGATAACAACAGAAACTATAACACGACTCAGTATTACAACATCGGTTTCTTACCTGATGGAAGAGTTTTTGGAGGTACACAGGATAATGGAACTCATTTAATTGATGTGAACAATCCTGGTTCAGCTGGAGATGGAATTGAAATTTTTGGTGGCGATGGATATGATGCTGAATATTCGGCTGTGGCTCAATCTTTATTTGTAACAAGCTATTATGGAACCATTGCAATCGTAGGTGAGGATGGAACTCCAGGCGCTATTAGAAATCGAGGTGGAGGTCCATTTTGGACAACACTTGGTTATTGGGAGAGTACAACAGATTACACTTCAAAAGATTCTGTAGTTTTTGGTGCAGATACCATCGAAACCATATTGGCAAAAGGGAATGATGCAACAGTACGTTTTACTGGTAGCATTACGAAACCACAAACTGTTGCCAATCCAGATTCGGATGCGGGTAGCTTTGTAGTGGCAACTTTTTCAACGACAATTGGTTCCTATGCAGCAGATGATTTTGATGGAGATGGAATTGTTAGAGATTCTCAAAATCAAGATTCAATAGGTTCAATTGATTACGTGACTGGAAACTATGATTTGACCTTCCCATTTGCCCCAGTATTGGATGCGGATATCAAAGCAAGCATTGTATTAGAATACGATGCAGGAGAAGAGCTTACTTTATTCAGTAATACAAGACTTTATCCATTCACGTATACTTTACCGAATGACCTAAATGCTGGTGAGAAAGTGAATATTCAGGATCCGGTGCAGTCAATTCTTGTAACGGGCTTAAATAGCAGTACTATTGCTATGACGCGTTATGCAGCGAAAGATGACACGGTGATTTTGGGTACTTGGTTCAACTTGGCGGGAGGCAATTCGCCTCATACAATTACTGGCTTAGCATATCATTATCTCTTTACGGAAGATGGAGACAATATGTTTGTAACAACTTCCTCTGGAAGGTTGTACCGCTTCTCTGGATTGAATGACGTTTACACTGTAGACGATTTGCCAAATGCAGAGGTTACCTTGCTCTATGATGGTTCAACTGGCGCAGGAGGGATGAGCTTTCATCCAAACGATCCTGAAAGGTTAATCTTAACTTTTGATGGTTATGGATCAGGAACTAAGGTTGTTGAAATTAGCAATGCGCTTTCAGCTCAAAACCAAGGAATGGTGAATTCTGTAGATGTTACGGGTAACTTACCTGGCATACCATGTTATGATGTAGAATACGAAATGACTCAACCGGGTCGTGTAATTCTTGGAACAGATCAAGGGGTTTGGATTTGTGATGACATTTCAGCAGGTGCAAATGCTGTTTGGGAACAGTCTGCTACAATTCCTGGAGTTCCTTCATTTACAGTAAGTCAACAAAGACTGCCTTGGAATGAAGCAACGAATCATGAAGTGGTGTACATAGGAACTTACGGAATGGGAATTTGGAAATCTGGTTCTTTTGTGAATTCAATCGAAACTCCAGATTTTGAAAGTGCTGAAGTAACAGAAATGAAGCTTTACCCAAATCCAGTTCAAGGATTGGCTAAACTGGAAGTTGAAGCGAACAAAGCGCAATTGGCTCAAATAAACATTTACAATGTGAGTGGTCAATTGGTGAGAACGGATAGAGTTTCCTTGAGTGCTGGTACGAATAGAGTACAAATCAACGGTGGTGAATTGGATGGTGGTGTTTACATCATTCAACTCTCTGGTGAAACAGTAAAAGGAACAGTTCGTTTTACAAACATGTAAGACTTTCGAAAATTTATATTCAAAAAAAGCCTCTCTTTGTAGAGGCTTTTTTTATGCATTATGGTAAGAATAGGAATCAACGGATTTGGAAGAATAGGAAGAGCATTCCTGAGGGTGAGCCAGGCAATACCGGAGCTCCAAGTTGTGGCAATCAATGATTTGATGGATGTTAATACTGCAGCTCACCTATTTGCTTATGATTCAGTTCATAGGGCGTTTCCAGGCGTTGTGAATGCGCTAGATGGAAAAATACATATAGATGGTTTTAAAGTAGCTTATACGCAAGTATCTGAGCCTACTGAGTTGCATTGGGAAGGGGTAGATTTAGTATTGGAAAGTACGGGGAAGTTTAAGACGCTCGAAACAGCAGGTGTGCACATGGAAAATGGAGCATCTAAGGTTCTTGTTTCAGCGCCACCAGCAGATGATTTGATCCAGTCAGTTTGCTATGGAATAAATGATTTAGATATTGATTGGACAGTGGATGTACTTTCGAATGCCAGTTGTACTACAAATTCAGCCGCTCCTCTTGTGAAGGTGCTTGAGTCCATTGCAACAATTGATGCAGCTTACATCACTACGGTGCATTCTTATACTACTGATCAACGTTTGCAAGATTCTCCGCATCAAGATTTAAGAAGAGCTCGAGCAGCGGCATTGTCTATTGTTCCAACCACTACAGGTGCGGCAAAGGCAATTACCAAAGTATTCCCTCACCTAGAAGGGCGTATTGGAGGGTGTGGCATTCGTGTGCCAGTTCCAGATGGCTCACTTACCGATATGACTTTTATTGTGAAGGAAAGTCTCAATATTGAAGAAGTGAATGCGGCATTCAAAAAAGCCAGTGAAGAAAGCTTGTCGGGAGTTCTTCAGTATCTAGAAATTCCTTTGGTATCGAGTGATATTATTGGGAATACCCATTCGTGCATCTACGATTCGTTGCTTACCTCCGTTGTAGGAAACATGGTGAAAATAGTAGGTTGGTATGATAACGAAATGGGCTATTCCAATAGGTTAGCTGATGTTGCCTTGAGGTGGTTCAACGAAAACCGTTAAAGGGCATTAAAAATGGTAGCGAGTTCATTTTTCAACTCGGGACCTCTCAAATTTTTAGCGATAATTTTCCCTTCTGGATCAAGTAAAAGAGAAAAAGGAATTGCTTCTACTTGATAAGTTTGAACAACATTTGAATTCCAGCCGCTGAGATCACTCACATGATATGACCATGCCAGCTTGTCTTGCGTAATGGCTTGTAACCACAGCTGTTTTGCATTTGCTCCTTGTCGATCTGTGCCATCTAAAGAAACACTAAACACTTCAAATCCCTTCTCATTGTATAGGTTGTACATTTCTACCACATTTGGGTTTTCCATACGGCAAGGTCTGCACCATGCTGCCCAAAAGTCCAGCAGTACATACTTCCCTTTTAAACTAGTCAGTGAAATCATCTCACCAGATGGATTCGGAAGGGTGATTTCTGGGGCAAGAGCGCCTATGGCGGTTCTTTCGAATGCACTAACACGTAAATTAAGATTTTTGTAAAACTCAGATTCTGGGATACTCGTTTTGTAACTGTCTCTCACTTTTTGAAAAGTTGCTAAATCTGTGCTTATATTCAAGTCGTTCAAAGCAGCTGCATTCGCCAAGGAAGAAGGGTTGCCATTAATCAATTGACTCAATCTTTCTTTATAGTGCTCTTCTAGCTCTTTGCCTTCAATGTGTGCTAAATAAAGATTGCCTCCATCTCCTACCGATTGGAAATAGTTTTTTTGTTGTTGAAGTGAGTCTTGGCTCACAACAAAAGCATATTGTGCCTGGAGTACCAATCTTAAATGTTCAGACTCTGGATTGTTGGTAACGGTATAGCTAGCTTCAGGATTTTCAAAACTGCCTTGAACAGAAATTTGATCGCCACTTTCTAGAATGAGGCTGATTTGCTTATCGTAGTCAATATCTAATTTATAAAAGTTTTTGCCTGATAGTTCTGCTTTCATGAGCATTTGCCCATCTTCTAAAATGGCAGAATCAACAGTCAAGTACCCAGATTTCGTCCATTCTTGAAGGTATATCATCTGAGTAGGAGCATCTGGCATTTGCAATTCAATACTCGTGTTTCCAGCATCAGTTGTGCAAGATTGGAAACTTGCAATGAAAATGGTAATAAAGATGGTAAAATATAAAGTACGCATGATTATGCTTTTTCTAAGAGTTCACGAAGAAGCTTGTTTGACTTTTTAGGATCGGCCTTGCCTTTAGAGACTTTCATCAATTGTCCCATGAAGAAGCCAGTGAGTTTCTTCTCTCCAGCCTGAAAACGTTTCACTTCATCGGGGTTGTTCGCAATCACTTCATTGATCCACACTTCAAGTGAATCATTATCACTTTCTTGAATAAGGTCAAGTGATGTAGCCAAGCTCAATGGGTCAGATGGTGACTGGCATAAGGCTGGAAATAACCTTTGCTTAGCTGCCGAATTACTCAGCTTACCTTCATCAATTATTGAGATGATTTCTGCAATGTGTTTTGCATTTAATGGGAACTCAGAGATGTGCAACGCATTTTCATTTAAGAAAGATTTCACGTCTATCATTACCCAATTTGCTGCTGATTTCGCATTGGAGGTGTGCTTCAAAACATCCTCGTAAAACAAAGCGAGTTCTTTACTCTCTGTAAGCACTAATGCATCGTAGTCAGACAGACCAAGCTCTTTTGTATATTTCAAGAATAACTCTCTTGGAATAGGAGGAAGGCTGTCTTTGATTTCTTTGATTTGTTCGGTGGTAACCATTAAAGGCTGTAGGTCGGGCTCTGTAAAATAACGGTAATCATTTGCTGCTTCTTTGCTTCTCATGCTTGTGGTAGATCCATCAACAGCATTAAATGTTCTTGTGTCTTGAGCAACGCGTTCACCAGCTTCTATGATATCAATGTGCCTTTTGATTTCATACTGAATAGCACGTTGTACGTTCCGGATAGAGTTCATGTTTTTTACCTCTACCTTTTGTCCAAAAGCTTCAACCCCTTTTATGCGCACAGAAACATTTGCATCACAACGCATAGAGCCTTCTTCCATATTGCCATCGCAAATCTCTAAATAGCGTACGAGTTTTCTGATTTCAATAAGAAACTGATAAGCGTCTTCATCACTGCGCAAGTCTGGTTCTGTTACTATTTCTATCAATGGAACCCCGGCTCTGTTAAAATCAAGAAGTGTGTTGAAAGGGTCTTGATCGTGAATACTTTTTCCAGTGTCTTCCTCCATGTGAATTCGAGTAAGACCGATGTTTTTCTCAGTGCCATCGCTTAATTTGATGGGCACAAAGCCATTGGTACAGATGGGTGTATCAAATTGGGTAATTTGATATCCCTTGGGTAAATCTGCGTAGAAGTAGTTCTTGCGCGCAAACTTATTGTAGTTACGTATGTCACATTTACAAGCTATTCCAAGGGCAACGGCAAATTCTGCACTTCTTTGATTTAATCTAGGAAGGGTTCCCGGATGACCCAATGAAATGGCACTTACCAAATGATTTGGCAACTCTCCATATTCATTTTTGTCTGATGAAAATGCTTTTGATTTGGTATTCAATTGCGCATGGACTTCTAGCCCAATTACCGCTTCGTATTTATCGTAAACTGTACTCACTGTATCCCTTTAATTGTATGCGAAATTAACTATTGTGCGGCAATGAGTTGCTTAACTAAATTGCTCATTTTATCGGTTTGGCGTTCTGCTTGTTCCTGCACCAAAGCATGGGACACTTCGTGAACCTGTCCTTCAATTCCTAAATCGGTGATGACAGACACTCCAAAACACTCAATGCCCATGTGGTGGGCAACGATGATCTCTGGAACAGTGCTCATACCAACAGCATCTCCTCCAATAACCCGAAAGTACTTGTATTCTGCTGGTGTTTCAAAACAGGGTCCAGAGACTCCTACATATACACCTTCATGCAAAGTGAGCCCAAGGGTGTTGCCAATTTCATGTGCTTTTCGAATAAGTTTTTTACTGTACACTTGACTCATGTCTGGAAAACGTGGGCCAAAGGCCTCGTTGTTAGGGCCCATAAGCGGATTGTCTGGAAAGCAGTTGATGTGGTCGTTGATGAGCATAATATCACCAATTTCAAATGCCGGGTTCATGCCTCCTGCAGCATTGGAAACAATGAGCTGTTGAATGCCTAAAAATTTTAATGTGCGAATGGGGAAGGCTAATTCTTGCATGGTGTAACCTTCATAGAAGTGGAATCTTCCTTGCATGACAACCACATTCTTTCCTCCTAAGGTTCCAAAAAGCAATTGCCCTTTGTGGCCCTCTACAGTGCTCACTGGAAAATGAGGGATATCTTCATAAGCAACAGCATACTGCACAGAAATGTGGTCACTGAGTTTACCTAAACCCGAGCCCAAAATTACCCCAACATCTGGAGTAAAATTATTGGTGATGGAATTTAAATATTCAGTGGTTTTGGTGAGTTGCTCTAACATAGTCTATGATTTGAGAGTTGAATAGCGTAAGACATTCTTGATCCATTTCAATGCTTATTGGAATGTAAGCCATGGTGCACTGACTGAAAATTTCATCTCGTAGTTTTTGAGGAATTCGTATCACGTCTTTCTCTGTAGTGATGATGGGCATATTTAATGCTTTGCTCTGCTTTGCGATTTTTTCAAGTTCGTCTGAGCTATATGTATGGTGGTCTGCATATTCATAGTGCTTTACCACCTTGTATTGCGTCTGTAAATGTTGAATGAATGACGATGCGTTGGCTATTCCAGTCAATGCAATGCAATCTTTAAAAGGGTTTTTTAGCTCGTTGCTTAAGTACTTTAATGGAGCGTAAGCGATGGAGCTGAAAAGCACAGGAGCTTTAGAATATGAAGAGATTTTTCGTTTTATCTCTTCTTTCTTTTCGGAGTTGAGGTTTTTTGGAGATTTACTCACAATGATTAAATCTGCTCGTTTGGCACCACTTTTTGGTTCTCTCAAATTGCCAGCGGGCAAAACACGGTCATCCACAAATAGGTCATTGAAAACAGTGAGTAAAATAGTTTTATTCGCCTTGACGTATCTATGCTGAAATGCATCGTCTAGCACAATCACATCTGGTTGAGAATGCTCTTCCAAATGTTGGATGGCGATTGCTCTTTTTTCGCAAACCAATACTTCTGTAGAAGGGCTATTGATTTTTAGCATCAGAGGTTCATCTCCCACATTTTCGGGAGAACTATTTAATTCTACTGGAAAAAGTCCTTTGGTATTTCTTCCATACCCCCTGCTCACTAAAGCAGTTTTCAAGCCTTGAAGTTGAGAAAGTAAAAATGCTGAATGTGGCGTTTTACCGGTTCCCCCCGTGTTTAAATTACCGAATGCTATTACCGGAGTTTTGAATGTTTCGGAAGAAAGAAGGCCTTTGTTGAAACCCACGTTGCGCATGGCTGTAATACAACCATACAACACCGAAAATGGATACAGCAATAGCCTCAATTTTTGCATGGCTCCAAAAGTACATTGTTCTGAATTTGTTTTTGCTTTGAGAGGCATTTAATTGAACAGACACCTATTTTCGTTTAAAATTAAATAGCCATGAAAATTGCAGAAGTAATCCATTGCCTAGAACAGTGGGCGCCAAGGTCTTTACAAGAGTCTTATGATAACAGTGGATTAATAGTGGGAGATAAAGCTGCTGAAGTGAGTGCTGTGCTTGTGTGCTTAGATTCTGTGGAAGAGGTGGTTGACGAGGCTATTGAAAAAGGGTGTAACCTAATTGTGGCGCACCATCCCATTGTTTTTTCTGGCTTAAAACAATTCACAGGTGCCGATTACATTCAGCGCACTGTAATTAAGGCGATAAAACACGACATAGCCATTTATGCCATACACACCAACCTAGACCATGTTTCTGATGGTGTGAACCATATGATTGCCGATAAAATTGGACTTCGAAAAAGGAATATACTGCAGCCGAAAAAAGGAGAGCTAAAAAAGCTGACCGTTTTTGTACCGGTGGAGCATATGGAAAAAGTGCAAGAAGCATGTTGGCAGACTGGTGCAGGAAAAATAAGTACCTATGATTCATGCAGCTATTTCACACAAGGTTCAGGAACTTTTAGAGCACTGGAAGGTGCGAACCCTTTTGTAGGTGAAGTAAATCAAGTTCACCATGAATCAGAAGCCAGGTTAGAGTTTGTGGTTCCCGCAAGGGTAAAAAGCCAAGTAGAAAAGGCTTTGATTGCGACCCACCCTTATGAAACACCTGCTTACGATTGGGTGAGTCTTGAAAATAGAGATCATTCAGTAGGAGCGGGAATGATTGGTGAACTCGAAGAAGAGCTGCCTTGGAGAACGTTTTTGAGTGCACTAAAAGAGAAAATGAATGTTGGAAGCATTCGCTATACCAAATCGCCAAAAGAAAAAGTGAAACGCATAGCCATTTGTGGAGGCTCAGGAAGTTTTTTACTCAACGATGCTATTGGCCAGAATGCCGATGTTTTTATCACTGGAGATTTCAAGTACCATCAGTTCTTTGACGCGAATGGTAAAATCCAAATTGCAGACATCGGTCATTTTGAGAGTGAACAGTTTACTACAGAGCTCATAGCCGTTAAGCTTAAGCAAAATTTTGCTACATTTGCAGTCCTTTTAACAGAGGTGAATACAAATCCAATTAATTATCTGTAAATCAGTTTTATGGCTAAGAAAACAAAGGAAATTGATCCAAAGATGCTAAGCGTAGAAGAAAAGCTTCGTGCGCTGTATCGTCTTCAATTGATCGATTCTGAAATAGATAAATTAAGAACTATAAGAGGTGAATTGCCACTTCAGATTCAAGATTTAGAAGATGAGCTTGCAGGCTTAAATACCAGAATAGAGAAAATTGAAGGGGACATCAAAACCCTTGAAGAATCTATTTCTGACAAGAAGAATCAAATTAAAGATTCTGAAACGCTGATTGCGAAGTATAAAGAGCAGCAAAAGAACGTTAGAAATAATCGCGAGTATGATTCTATCAATAAGGAGATTGAGTTCCAAGAATTGGAGATTCAATTGTCTGAGAAAAGAATCAAAGAAGCGAAAGCTAAGATTGAAGGCAAAAGCGAGATTTTAGATCAAGCGAAAAACGATTCTAAAGACAGAACAGAAGATTTATCTTCTAAGAAAGCTGAATTGGATAGCATTGTTTCTGAAACAGAGAAAGACGAAAAGAAATTGATCAAAGCTTCTGGTGAGGCTTCTCAAATGATTGAAGAGCGCCTACTTGCTGCTTATTCAAGAATTAGAAACAGAGTAATCAACGGCTTAGCTGTGGTGCCTGTAGAGAGAGAGTCTGCGGGTGGGTCATTCATTCAAATTCCGCCACAGCGTATTCTTGACATTGGTGCTCGTAAGAAAATCATTGTTGATGAGCACAGCGGAAGAATTCTAGTGGATGAAGATCTTGCAAAAGAAGAGAAAGAAAAGCTAGATAGCATGTTGAGCTAATTTTAGCATTCAATAGATATAAAAAAAGCCTCCGTCATTTGACGGAGGCTTTTTTGTTGTCATATGTTTAAGGCGTTTGCCCTATTGTTTTATAATGCGTGTTCTTGATGTTTTGCTTCCTGTAAGCTCTACAAAGTAAACCCCACTTGCTAAGTCTTCTATAGATAGTCTATTGATTCCTTTAATCACAGGAACTTCAAGAAGTGTTTTTCCGCTCAAGTCAATGACACGAATATCTGAAGCCCAGTCACCTTCTACAGTAATGTTAATCTCGCTTTGAGTTGGGTTAGGGTACACACTGAATAAGTTCTCAGCTGCAAGTTCGTTCACGCTATTGCAAAACTCAGTTGTAACCACCACTTCATTTCTTTCAGAAACGCAGTCTTGGGTACGTACTCTCCAATCATAGAAAAAATAGTAATAGCCAAAAGGATCTGTGTTGGCTGAAGAGCTGGTAATGCTCAAAATCCCTGGTATTTGATAAGGATAGCTAGGTCCAGAGTTATTTCTGTACAAACGAATTGTTGAGTTTTGAGACAATCCCAATTGATAGTCTGTGCCAATAGGAACGTTGAATTCTAATTCAATTCTAAAGTCTCCTGTTGGTATAAAGATGGAGGTATCTTGAAGAACTACACCTTGACTATTTCTAAGTTCAATCGTTCTTGTTGCTGCTTCACCTGAATACACATAAACAGATTCAAGAATAAAGTCTTGATCTGCATCAAAGTTAAGGTACTGATAATTGTTGAAAATATTTCCACCTCCAAAGGAATTATCTACTGGCCCAACGCTTTGTGCCGGAGCTTTAAAACGTTCTTCTACGTAATAGTTAGAAGTTGCAGTTAGCACAGGCGTGCTAAACGTATCTCCTACCGCAATCGGTTGACCTCCAAGTTGACTGTTGTACCAATGGTTGGTTCCCCCATTGTTAGAAGCTATTAGCATAGCATTGGTATTGTAACAAATTGTGGCATCTGCAACAAAAGGTTCTGCTGGCTTATTGATAGAAACCACCCCATTCTGAAAGGCAGTATTGCTTCCATTTGCATTGGATGCTGTTAAGCTCACAGAGTACGTTCCATTTTGGGTATAGGTATGTGTTGGGTTCTTTAGTGTAGAGGTAGTTCCATCGCCAAAATCCCACAACCAAGTACTTGGGCCAAATGTGCTTAAGTCTTCAAATTCTACTAAACCGGTACAATCTTCATCCCCGGCAAAGCTAAAGTCTGCCACTGGTGGAACGTTAGGATATGAACACTCCCAAGTCATTTCAAAACCAGGCAATTCCAGGCCGCCATCGCTAAAGAATTTGAGTGTTGCAGTTCCGGAAGGAGCTGAAATCGTCCCAGGGCTTCCCGAAGTATTGCAGTACCTGCCTATTAATGGTGCGTTGGTCGTGGTGCCGTCATAAATTTCTAAGTAATCAAATACACATGTGCCTTGCACACCAGCTTCAATGTCAAAAGAAATAAAGTCCAAAGTAAGAGCCTGCGCGCCTCCTGGATCAATCGTGAAAATAGAGGTGGTATTACTTGGGTAATCCACACCTGGACCTCCCGGATCGTATACTCTTCCTACGCATGCATTTGCTATAGTGCTACCTGTGCTTGGCATTACATCAATACAAGGATTTGTAGCCTGTATAGAAATATAGTCTTGAAGAATCATTGTGTCAGATCCACAAGTGCCGCCATCTACCACAAGGCTTACTGTGTAGTTTCCATCTGTAGTATATGTATGTGTTGGATACTGGTCTGTGCTTGTGGTGCCGTCTCCGAAATTCCAGAAGAATGAAGTTCCGTTGACACTGTTATTGTTAAAAGTAACGGTTAATGGACCTTCACACACTGTTGTGATGTCTCCTTCAAAATCACTTAATACATAAGGTACATATTCAGGTCCTATTCCCACAGCATACCATGCATTGGTTGTTGAGGCTACTTGAGGGCTACATGCTCCAAAAATGTCTATTGCAGAAAGAATAGAATAGAATTGAGCATCTGCATATTGTGAAGTTTGGGTTAAGTAAACAGTTAAGTTTCTAAAGGCAATTTGCTCTGCATCGCTCCAGCCTAAGCCAGTAACATTGTATGTATTTCCTAAGTCATTCACGGCACTATCTCCTTCTACAAGTAACTGAAACCATTTGTTTTGTACTCCAGAGTTGATGTGAACTCCACCGTTGTCACTTGCTGCAGTATGCCAGCTGTTTCCAAGGTAGGTGTCAGGATCTCCGTAGGCATTTGGATTACTCATAGAACGAAGGGTTGTACCAATCTCATCACCTACCAACCAATTCCAATTGTTTGGTCTTGCATAATGGTCAATGGCTGTTCCGAAAATATCACTGAACGATTCGTTCAATGCGCCACTCTCATAGGAGTAAATCAAAGCGGCTGAGTTGGAAGTCAGTCCGTGAGCAATTTCATGTCCAGCAATGTCAATAGCGGTAAGCGGGGTTATAGATCCACCACCATCACCGTAGGTCATGCGGTTTCCGTCCCAAAAAGCATTCACATTAGAACCTAATCCAAAACCAACAAGATCAGCATGAATGTAGCTGTAAAGTGTAAAGCCGTTTCCATCGATGCTGTTTCTATTGTGAACCAATGAAAGGTAGTCATACGTCATTTCTGCACCCCAATGGGCATCAGTGGCGTACTCATCAAGATTTGCATTGAAGTTGTTCCAATAATTGTCTGTATCTGTAAAATCTGCCGAGTTAGCATACGATGTGCCGTTGAGTAGGTTTCTAGTAACGATACCGTTTCCTCTTCCACTCTCGTATAGAGTATATACTCCTGGAGCTGCGCTATCGGCCACAATATTTTGAATACCACTGTAGGCAGTGTTTGCTACTGCCGGCACATCTACATGGCAAATTTTATCTAGAGAAGCGATTACTTCTCCTGTCAGAGCATCTACATAAACTTCTTGTCTTTGCAATGGCTTCTTAGAATAGATGTCGTATTTGTATGCCAACTTCAAATTTGTGCTTTCAGAATAGAAAGATGAAGCAACATAAGTGAGCTTTCCAACAGGGTAGTATGTAGCAGAAATGTTTCCTGTTTCCCATTTCAGGTGTTCGTCTTCCTCTGGAAATTCCCACATGTAAGATTCTGCATCCACGTATTTCGCGGCTATGTCCATTCCGCCTTTATTCAAAATTTGCGCTTGGCTTGGCAATTCTGTTTCAGAATGCCAATTGCCATTGAGCGAAACAATTTTGCCATTGAGTGTATGCACATTCAATTTTGTGTTGCTTACAGGAATGCCATTAATTACTTGCTCAAAAGAGAAGTGAACCATTCCCATTTGGTCGGTTGTTGAGTTGGTTTGCTTTAGCTCAAACTCAGAACCTTTTACAAATTGATTGATGATGGTGGTGAGCTGATCCAGCTGAGGTTCTTTGCCTTTTCTGTATTTTACAAAGTCAGGGAAGTCTGTTCCACTTTTCATGCGAACCATCTCGGCTCCTTTAACAAGTTTGTGGGCTTCCTTTCCTTGAAATATTTGAGAAAGGGCTGAATAGGGGAGTGCGATGGCTACGATGATAAGCGTAGCGAAAGAGTTGAAGTGCTTCATTTAAGATTGATAAAAAATTTAGTCTGCAATTTAAGCTTAGATTTAAACCAGTCAAAGAAAAATACCAATGACCAAAAAGATACCGCATCTCACAAACTTAATATGACGATCGACATCAAAATTGGTTTAAATCATAGAATCTAGAAGCTAAGTTTGAAGCATGAAACTTTTGGGTTAGTTTCATAAACATCTTGGCAAAGGCTTGATTTTGAAGTGTTTTCAAGCCTTTGCTTTTTTAGTCTGTGAGTTTTCCGAAGTATTTCACAATCAAGAAAAGCAATCCGACACCTACAGGATAAAGCAGCCAAGTAGAGATTCCTAGAGCTGCAGGTAGGGTTCCTATTAAGATAGATACAGCTCCAACAGTTAAGGCATAAGGCATTTGAGTTCTTACATGCTCAATATGATTACAGCCTGATGCTAATGAACTTAAAATGGTCGTGTCAGAGATGGGAGAACAATGATCTCCTAAAACAGAACCGGCCAATACGGTAGAAACAACGTTGTAGAAAATCATCATTGCTTCGGGGTGATCCAATCCTCCCGCAACACTAATTTCATAGGTTGCCGGTAAAAGAATAGGATAGAGAATGGCCATGGTTCCCCAGCTTGAACCAGTAGAAAAAGAAACAAGTGCAGAAAGCACAAAAGTAATGAGCGGGATAAGGACGGGTGTCATCCCATCAGACCAAAGAGTTTTCAAGAAATTAGCCGTTTCTAAATGCTCGGTAACTCCAGCTAAAGACCATGCAAGTGTGAGAATGAGAATAGCGGTAAGCATGGTTTTGAATCCACTCATCATAGATTCTACAGATTCACTAATAGTTAAAGATCGTGTTGAGATGCTGAGTATAATGGCCACCGCTAAACCTGTTAAGCTAGACCAAAGAAGGGCAGTGTAACTGTTAGAATTCCCAATGATAATCGACATTTTTTTTCCAAAACCCAATTCGGGTTCATTCCATGTTTCAGCGTTCCAACCTGTAACGAGCAATCCGCTAATGGTTCCCAAAATAATGACAGCAATGGGTGTGATTGCCAACCAAGGATTGGGTGCCAAACCTTCTTTCATTTCAAATTCTTCCAATGCCTGTTCTCCACTTTTAGAGTTTTTTGTTTGAGGTAATCCAGGACTTGCATTACCAGCTCGTGCGAGCTTTTCTGCATGAAGCATGGTGCCAAAATCTTTTCTCTGAAATATCAAGAACAAGATGAAAATCAATGTGAAGATGGGATAGAAAGAGAACTGCAAAGAGTTGATGAGGATGGAATAAGCCCCTTCGGTAATTTGAGGGATAACAGCAGTGCCATCTGCGATATAACTCAATTCTGCACCAATCCAAGTGGTTACAAAGGCAATTGAGGCTATAGGTGCTGCTGTGCTATCTACAATGTAAGCGAGTTTTTCTCTAGAAATTTTAAGGCAATCAGTTACTGGGCGCATCGTGTTCCCAACAACAAGAGTGTTGGCGTAGTCATCAAAGAATATAGCAATGCCCATAAAGTAAGTTGCCAATTGGCCACTGAAAGCATCTTTAGCATATTTAGAGATGGCATTGACGATGCCAAGCATTCCTCCATTTTTAGATATAATGGTAACAATGGAACCTATGACCATTGAAAATAGGATAATGGAAAGGTGATCGGAAGAGTTTAATGCGTTGAGAATGTAGGTGTCTATAACGGCTAAGAAACCTGTGCTTACGCCAATAAGAAAACCTTTTGAGGCCACCCCTATAATGGCGGCACCGCAGAATACTCCAATAAACAAGGAGCTCAATACTTCTTTTGTGATTAAAGCAAGAACAATAGCAAGTAATGGAGGAAGTATAGACCACCACCCTGAAATGGGATTGGTGCTTAGGCTGTGCTCATAGCCTTTATGTCGGGCTAAAATTGTTTCGTTGCCTTCTGTAAAAGTGTGGTAGAAATAGTTGCCTGTTTCATCTCTGAGTAGTGCAGTTGGTGCTCCGTTTATGAGGAGTGTAGAATCTGAAATCTCAGACTCAAAATGCACATACACTTTAACGGTAGATTCTTCTAAGATAATTTCTGGAACATCCAGATCAAAGTCTTGACCAAAGCCGTTTATAACTAAAAATAGAATTGAGAAAAGAAGTACAAGCGATTTTTTCATAAGCCAAAAAAAAGGCAACAAAACTGAATTTGTTGCCTTTTAAAGTTGATTAAAGAATGCCTGCCTTTTTCATGCAGTCTTTCATTTTTTCGTAGGTTCTTTTTACATCCATGTCTATACCTACAGACATGCGTATCAGTCCTTCTCCTAGTCCCATTTCCTCTTGTTCTTCCATTGGAATTTCACTTGAAGTGCTGGATCCTGGAGCAGAGAAAAGTGTTTTGTAGAAACCAAGGCTTACTGCAAGGTAGCCGATGTTTTCATTCTGCATGTGTTCCATGAAGGTATAGCCTTTTTCTTTGGTTCCCGCGTTGATTAAGATCATGCCACTATGGCCATAGGCTTCATTCATTTGGTTTTCAAAGATTGCGTTTTGCGGGTGACTTTTTAAGCCAGGATACTTTACAGATATGCCATCTTTTTCAAATTGCGTAGCCACGTAAAGTGCGTTTTCACTGTGCTGCTTCATTCTAAGGTGAAGCGTTCTCAAGTTTTTGAGAATTGATGCTGAACGCATAGAGTCCATACTTGGCCCTAGAAGCATAGCAGATCCTGTGTTTACATCCATCAATGAATCAATAAACTCTTTTGAACCACAAACAGCTCCACCCATAGTGTCACTGCTTCCGTTGATGAATTTTGTGAGTGAATGAACAACAATGTCAGCTCCTAACTCGGCTGGTGTAAGTACCAATGGCGTAAAGGTGTTGTCAACCACCAAGGGAATGTCTTTTGCTTGAGCCAATTTTTTGATGGCCGGAATGTCGGCAACTTCTAAAAGCGGATTGCTCAAGGCCTCGCAGTAGACCATTTTGGTATTGTCTTGAATGGCGTTCTCAATGCTCTTCAAGTCTGTTTGGTCAATAAAAGTAACGGAGATATTAAATTTTGGTAAGTAGTTTTTTAGAAAAGCATAAGTTCCCCCATAAATGGTGCGGCTTGCTACAATGTGGCTGCCAGCTTCACACAATTGCATGATTACAGAGGTAATGGCTCCCATGCCAGAACCCATTACTTGAGCGCTTTCTGTGCCTTCCATTTGAGCTAAGGCTTCTGCCAAATAACGGTTCGTGGGATTCCAGTGACGAGAGTATAAATAGCAACCTTCAATTTCCTTTTCGAAAATCTCTTCCATACGGTCAGCTTTCAAAAAAGTGAAAGTTGAACTGTCTGTAATGCTAGGGTTTACACCGCCAAACTCTCCGAAATATTGTAAGTCTTGTACTCTAGTAGCTGGATCTTTTGCTGGATCTTTCATTTGCCTTGTGTTTCCCGCGAAGATAGGATGATTCTGAGAACATCAACAAGGTCGATTAAGGCTTTGATTCTTCTACATATACCTTGAAATAGAGCACGTATTCTCCTGTTGAAGTGGTGATGTAAATGGGTTTTAGCAAAGGCCCTTTTTGACCATTGGGAGAAAAGGTGACAGCAAGTGCCAATGGTTTCTCTGGAGAAACCGAATAACTCTCAGCCTTTACAGATGTGCAGCTGCATGCTGCTTGAATAGATTCAATTTCTATGTCTTTCTTTCCTGGATTGATGATTTCAAATTGAAAATCTTTGGTCTCATCTCCTCGTATTTTACCCAAGTCTTGATAGGGTTCTGGAATACTTATTTTTTCATCTGCATCTCTTTGTGTAATGCTTAGAATAACAAGCTCTACCTTTCTGGAGCGCATGGCCATTTCTCCATACACAGAACGGCTTTTATCTTGAAGGTCATCGTTTACACTACTCGAGAAAAACTCTCCAAAAGGCATTTGCACAAAGGCCAATTGCTGATTCTCAATAAAGGGTTCAAGACTGTTCTTGTTAAACGTGCTGAGTTGATTCTCTATGCTCACAATTCTTCTCAGTGCAAGGTTTTGATTGTATTTTCCTTTAGCCAAACTAGAAGTGTAACCACGCAGGCCCAGTTGAACATCGTAGTTGTTTTCTAGAAGAAATTGAAGCTGTGCGCTAACAGTGTCTAATTGTTGTTTTGAATTGGGCATGGCCTCTTCAAAAAATGGGGAGATGAATTCTTTTGTTGCCGATTTCTTGGCGTAAGCTGCCTTTGTTTGTAGGTATTTGGTATAGGTTGAATAGTACGAAAGCTGAGTGGTTGTGTCGTAAGACCTTGGCACAGGACGGTCGTTATCAAAGTAGAGGGTAACGCTTGAGATGCTGTTGATGGGAGGTTTTTCTACTACTGTGAGTAATCCGTTTGAATCTTCTGTCACCGTATCTGGAAGAATAGGCTCTGGCCAAACAACACGGTATAAATTGTTGCAGCAGCTCGATTGATTGCTGCTTCTGTTTGAGGCAAAATATGCGTCAAAAGGTCTGTTCTTAGAAAAGTATAAATCGTTGGATGTGCTGTTGATGGGTTTTCCCATGTTTTGTGGAGCACGATAACTTCTGTTGTTGCCTTCTGCTTTGAAAATATCAAACCCTCCAAAACCAGCATGAAAGTTAGAGCTGAAATACAAGACTTGATCTTCATTATTGTACCAAGGGCAAATCTCATCTCCCGGGCTATTGATGGCTCGACTTAAGTTTTTTGGGTTCCCCCATTTTACGTTTCCTCTTCTGGCTTTTCTTTCCGTAAGCCAAATGTCCATGCCGCCTTTGCCTCTAGGTCTATCACTGCTGTAAATGATGTATGTTTTGTTCCCCACCTTAAGCCATTGAGGCTGCGTATTTTTGGTGTTGGGTGTGTTCACTTGTTCGGGAAGCGGCTCAAAAGAAGCTAGTTTACTTTGTTTCAAAACCCCTTGATAAATCAAGTCTTGCATTGAAAAACAAATGAGTGTGCTGTCTTGATTTAAAGCAATGTGCTGTGCCCTTTTTGGAAGGTTTTCAATAGCTGGTAAAGAAGAAGATTGAGTGGTGAGGTCAAAGCGTTTGCTTTCATAGTTAGAGTCTACGTACATCAATTGATGCGCGTTGATAGCAACAGGGGCGTATTCCCCACCAGATGTGTTTAACTCATTCAATTCTTCTAAAGTAACGTCTATGGAGTCTGTGCGAAACTGCTCTGCAAAGTCTGCATTTTCTACACCTTGCTTGGCCCATTTGTAGTACGGAGATCGCCTGTCACCTTTGTCTACAAAGTGCTCGAAATGTGTTTTAGCAATGTCAAATTCTTCCAGTTGTATGCAGCCTTGTCCAAGATGAAAATACGCTTCGGTATAAATGCCTTCAGCATCAAGCTCAATAGTTTTTTCATAGTAGGTATTGGCGAACCTTGTTTCATGATACAAGCGATAACTCTCTGCCAACATAAAGGCATATTCAGGATTTTCGGGATCCAATTGATGGGCTTTTTTAAAGGGAGTTACCGCACCAGGAAAATCGCCATGCTCAAGAAAATAGAGGCCTTTTTCGAAATATGATTTAGGCGTGATTTGCCCCAAACAGAAGTTGAGGGTCAGGAATACCACTGAAAAGGCGAGTAACTTTCTCATAGGTAATCAGGGCAGTATTTCTTGGGTAAACCGAGGTCTTTTCCCTTTTGGTTGAACAGGATGTAAATCACCGAAAATTCTATTCCGCCTCTGTAGTTGGAGCTTGTAGTGAGTTCGCTCCAATTGAAATCATAGCTCAAACCAGTGCGCCAATTGTTGTAGTCAAATCCAAAGAACAAGGCACCTGCATCTTCTGCGCGAACCCAAGCACCAGCAACAATAGCTCGGTAATTAAAATAACGTTCATCCAACACATACACCCCGTTGGCTCCAAGTAACCATTCGCTATGCTTGTTCTGTTGTTGAAAGCGGATACCCGTTTCAATTTTCCATTCTTCGGTAATAGAGGTGTTGTAGGTAATGAAAGCACTGTTTCTTATGGGAACCTTTACATCACTCGCGCCATAAATGCTCCATTTGGGTTGATTGATTTGATGGACACTGTAGCCTATTTCCCAATGATCATGTCTTGTTTTGTATTGAGCGAACACCAAACCAAGAGAAGCGCTGAAATAATTAAAGCTGGTGGCAATAGGAGTTTCTTGTGTTGGGGAACTGGGGTCAAAATTCCATCCGTTGAATTGGTCGTCAAAGGTGAGTGATTCCCAATCGAGACTTACTGAGCCAAAAGTGGGTTGAACACCAAGGGTCAATGTCCGTTGAGAGCCATTTTGAGCGTCAATATTTACGCGGTAACTCAATGGAACCGAGAGTTCTGAAGTAGTTAAATTCCCGTCTCCAGCGGCATCTTGCATAAAAGCAATTCCAACTCCTAAACCTTCAATTAAAATGCTGTTGGCGTCAGCTGCAAATTGAAAAGTGTTGTAAGGTCGTGTAACTGATTTCCATTGTGATCTGTAATTTCCATTCAAGCGGAAATCACCTTGAAAATTCCCCGTTAATGCCGGATTCAATTGAATCTTACTTCTGTCAAATTGTGTAAAATGAATGTCTTGCGCTAGCACAGGTTGAAATAAGCCAAGAACGATGAAAATCAATCCGATACTCCAAAAAACCATATGCTTGTCGGTTCTTTTTCGCATCATTTAAGCAGAGTTATGTTTCCTTTGGTTTCGTGGTACTGGCCATCTATGCAAGTTACCTGTAACTGATAAGTGAACACGGCATTTTGGGTATCGGTATCGTTATAGCTGCCATCCCAACCTTCGTTGATATTGGTAGTTTCAAAAACGTTGTTTCCCCATCGGTCAAAAATCCAAAACTGCATTTCGCCAATATTTTTCCCACGCACAAAAAGTTTTTCATTCAAGCCATCTGCATTGGGGGTAAAGGCGTTGGGCACATAAATATCGGGTTCGCCACAGACCAGTTCAATCACCGTTACATCAACTTCGCTTTTGTAAACACAAGAGTCAACATTATTGTCTCTTACATAAACCGTGTAGCTGATGCTGCTATCTGGAGTGGCAATGGGGTTTTGCGCTTGTGGATCGTTCAAAAAAGTTGCGGGAACCCATAGGTAACTATATCCATTGGGTTGAACCGAGAGTTGTGTTTCTTCAGATTTAAGTAGGGTGTCTTGCGTACTATTTGCGCTTACCTCTTGCTCTTGCAACGTGGCTACTGTTATGAAAATGGAATCTTTCTTTGCGCAACCGCTATCATTCGCGGTATATAAATAATACCATTGGTTGGTTTGGGGTGCAACAAGAATAGACGCTTGACTTGTTGGCCCTATAATCTCTTCTGTTGGAGTCCAGCTGTAGCTGAGCTCATTTTCTGGAAAAAGATTGTCTGTTTCAATCAATAGGGTGTCGCCATAACAAATAGACTCTTCTGGAGACATCACTAAAGAGTTATCGCTCGTAATTATTCTTACCGTGTCTGATTCAATACAGCCACTATCTGTTTGGGTGAAGAATACCAAACTATCAATCGGGCCAATGGCTTGAAATTCTAAAGTAGAGTCTGATGGGTTATTCAAGGTATCTGATTGTGGTAAGAGCACCCAAGCAAAGGCCGCTCCTGTGCCTTTAGAGTCTCCGGTGAGCGCTATTGGTGGCTCTCCTGAGCAGGTAAGAATCACAGAATCGGTCACAGCATAAACAAGGTCAACATCAATTTCATTTTGCACAGAATCGGTGCATACACCATTGACTACCAAAAGGTAGTTGCTCGAAGTATTTGCAGTTATCGAGGGGTTGGATATTGTTGGATCAGAAAGTCCAGTAGTAGGGGTCCATGAATAGCTTGTGTTTGCATTGGTGTCTGGTGCAATACCTATTTGGGTCAACTGGTTTAAGCAGGCCAAATCGCGAATGTTGTAATTCGAATCGGCATCTACCGAAATGCTTAGCGAGAAGGTGTCTGCTTGAGGGCAGGGAGAATTTTCGCTTGAGAAGAGGGTGATTTGAAAGTTACCTTTTGAGAATGTATGATTTGGATTGGTGGCGGTATCTGAGTTGCTGTCTCCAAAATCCCACAAATAATTCACAGCTCCAAAAGTTTGTGAGGTATTGTTGAATTGAACATTGTAGGGTTCGCAGCCTTCGCCAGGGTCTATGAAAGAAGCCTCTAATGGGAAATTCAATTCGTAGGATCCTATGGTGATGGTGTCAAACGCTTTGCAGCCAATAGCGCTTATAACCTCTAAATAGTAGGTTTGCGAAGTGTCGGAAATAATGACCGTTTGGTTCGGATTCTGAGGTGAAGAGTTGATGGGGTTGGTCATTGATGGGTCATCATACCAGTAAAAATCCACACCCGATTGGTTCGATTGAGCAGCGAGCGTATAGTTAGAATTGAGGCAAACAAAAGTGTCGTTTCCTGCAAGAGCCTGCAAAGAATCAAAGCGCACCCATTGAATAACAGTGTCAGCACAAATGCCATTGCTAATGGTGAGTATGTATTGTGTTTCTGCGCTTGGATTGGCTACCGGATTGGCAATAGTTGGGTTAGAAAGTCCTGTGGTGGGCGTCCAATTGTAAACTACGCTAGGGTTTGAATTGTTGGTAATTCCTATTTCCACGCCAGTCCCTTCGCAGGTATAAACATCGGGAAGAAGCGCCAAAGAATCACTTAAAATGGTGATTTCACGTTCTAACGTGTCATTGACATTGCAAGAGTTGCTGTCTTGTAAAATCAATCGTATGGTATAGGTTCCCCCTTGGGTGTATGTGTGTGTGGGATTGGATTGGTTGGAACTTCCTCCATCTCCAAAGGTCCAGCTGTAATTGGTAGTGGTTTGCGACAGTGATAGATCTTGAAAATTTGCTAGGAACGGAGCGCATCCCAAAGAGGGGCCGGTGAAATCTGCCAAGACAATGGGCAGTAAAAAGTCCATTTTAAATACGGCAAGGTTACATCCTCCAGTGGCGTTGTTGGTGTTAGATACCGCTCCAGGATTGGGTAAGGTGGGGAAATCACTGGTAGAGCCTGCAGGCCCTGCAGGACAGCCGGCACAAACCGCTTGGTAGATTTTTCCTTTTCGATCAAACCGCGATGTTCCACCATCTACATGCTCTCTTGCAGAACCTCCAATAAAGCTTCCGTAGGTCAATTGAGAGGCGTCATCTGCAATTACGGCCAGGTAAAAATCATGGTTATCGGTTGTTCCTTGAAAAGGTTGACCAGCAGTGTCTAAACCTTGAGTAGATAAGCCGTTGCCATCGATGTTGCTTCCCCATCCAGAAACGTAAACGCTGTTGCACAAGTCAACCAAGAAAGCTGTTGGTGAGATGTCTGGAGTACCGTCTCCTGATCCAAAACGTGTTCTCCAAATGGTAAAGGAAAGATCTGTTTTGAACTTCGCTACGAGCTGCCCACCTTGAGGTTCGAAGTAAATGGCGTTGCTGATGAGCTGATTTTGAGGAGCACTGGTCTGGCCGTAGATATAGACTTTCCCTTCGCGATCGAGATCAACAAAATAAACTTGGTCGTAGTTGATGGATCCGTAATAGGTGGCGTTTTTTAAGGTGTCGCCATGTTCAGAAATGTGGGCGATATAGCCATCTGTACTTCCATTGTAGGTGGTGTCATATGCCGCCCCAGGTTTTTGAATGTCATTGCTTGCCGTTCCTCCTGCTACATAAATATCGTTTTTGTCATTCACCGCAATAGAGAACAAAGCATCAGCACTTGAGCCTCCTAGGTAAGTGGTGTAGAGCACATTGTTGAGGTCTGCTGTTAATTTAAAGATTACACCATCTTGGTTCACGCCATTCTGCTTTGCGGGCTGAAATGTATTGCCAGAAACAGGAATATTTGTAGAGCGTGTGGTACTTGCGATGTACACATTTCCAAGCTTGTCTAATTCAATTTCACCCCTTACTTCATCAGCATAATTGTAGCGTGTTCCCGCAAAACCATTGATGCCATCGGTGTGGTTTCCTCCAAGAAAAGTACCGCCTACCAAATTGGCTCCAGCACTGTCTAGTTGAACTACAAAAATATCAGCGCCATTGGCCAAATTTACTCCCAAACCATTCACTAAATTCACTGCTGGGCCTCCATTGTGCGAAGTGTCGTATCCAATTGTAGGCATGGGGAAATCGGTAGATCCTGTAGTTCCCATTACGTAAAGCAGCCCGTTGATATCCGTGATCATAGAGTGGGGCATTTCATCAGAGCTTCCACCAAGGTAGGTGCTCCAAATCAATGTGGTTCCTGAGGTGTCCCATTTAGAAATAGCCACATCCGTTCCGTTCAAGGCGCCCCCTCCGGTTCCCCCTTGAAAACTGGTTTGAAAAGCACCCAGAGTTGTGGGGTAATTGTTGCCAAAAACGGTGCTTCCAGAGTACAAAAAACCCAGCTGATCGTAGGTGGCAGTGTAACCAAAATTATTGGCTTGCGAGCCTGAATAACTCGAGAAAATCAATACCGGATCTATGGTAAGGATGGTGGTAGAGTCTATGCCATCTGGGAATTCGAAAGACAGTGTGTTTTCGTTCAGGAGGTATTTACTTCGAATCGGGGTAGGCTTTTGTTTGCCTTGGAAACTTTCTGGAGCTGTTTCTAGAACAACGCCAAAAGCAGTGTGCATTTTGAGATCGTCACCAGATAGTTTCATTTTATCCAACCCTTCGTAAAGCAACTGAATGTGCTGTGGGTTCCCACCAGGATGAACAATAAAGTCGTATTTGAGCTCGCCACTGATGGAGTAAATTTTCAAATCAATCTTTTCCCATACATTGATGAGGGTTACTCCACCAAAGCTTTGGACATTGCTGACCCAATCTTTTGGGTTTTTGGCTTGTAAAAAATGGTAGATCGCTTCCTCTTTATGTTCCCCTATTGCAATGAGGTCTCCTGCATTTTCAAAAATGACTTGATAGGCATGGTGTTGTAAGCGAATGTTGTTGGTGTCTCCCGTATAAGTGCCATGATGCAATTCACTCAAGCGATTAAAATCTAAGAAGTGAAATGTAAAACGATCTTGTTCTATAAAAAGCGCACCTCCCGGAATATCGGCCTTAAAGAGCACTTGCTCAGGATATTGCCCTTGGTTGGGGATGAAGGCGATTTCTGAATTTCCATGCGCGTACACTTGAATACTTCCGAAAGACAAAACCCAAAAGGAAAAAAGGCAGAAAATACGCTTGAAAATGTCCATTGAGTCAAATATAACCTTTGCAAGAGAGTGACGTAAAAAAAATTGAATGTGGTGCACCATTGCAATCACCAAAAGGTTTTTTTATGCTTGTGCTATGAAGCATGTGGTCATTGGCGGTGGAGCTGCCGGATTTTTTACCGCCATTAATCTGAGAGATCATTATCCAGAAGATGAAATTATAATTTTAGAAGCTGGAGATCGCCTGTTGGAAAAGGTGAAGGTTTCTGGTGGTGGAAGATGCAATGTGACGCATGCCTGTTTTGAACCCAAAGAATTGGTGAAGCACTACCCAAGAGGAGAGAAAGAACTTTTAGGGCCTTTTCATAAGTTTCAGCCGGGAGATACCATGGCCTGGTTTGAAGAGCGAGGCGTTGAGTTGAAAATTGAAGATGACAACCGTGTTTTTCCTGTTACGGACAAGTCTCAAACCATTATAGACTGCTTTCTGAACGAAGCAGAAAAGAAGCAGATTATCATAAAAAGTAAATCTCATGTTAGAGGTTTAGAACTGTACCATGGCGTCTGGAAAATCGCTATTGGAGGCGATGCTATGTTGGCGGATAAAATTTACATCTGTTCTGGGAGTTCAAGAACCATGTGGGATGCACTGCGCAAAACAGGACACCGAATCATTCGTGCGGTTCCCTCTTTATTTACATTTAAGATTAAAGATGAAAGGTTGCATCAGTTGCAAGGAGTTTCTGTTCCTCATGTACAGTTGAAAGTGGAGGGTACACCACTTGAGGCAACTGGCCCAGTTTTGATTACCCATTGGGGATTAAGTGGTCCTGCTATTTTAAAATTAAGCGCTTGGGGAGCCATGCCCTTATTTGATGCCCGCTATAAATTCTTGATTGCCATCAATTGGTTGGCAGATTGGAGCGAAGGTGGAGTAGATGCTCATTTCGAAACGCTGCGACAAGAGGGTGCAAAGCAAAAAGTATTGGAACGTCCGGAGTTTGGAATGCCAAGAAGACTGTGGAAGAACCTGGCGAAAGCGGCACGTATTCCACCCAAACAAGGGTGGCCAGACTTGAAGAAAGAGCAATTGGTGGCTTTGCGCAATCAGTTGATTCGCTGTGAGTTTGAGGTTACGGGAAAGTCAATCTTTAAAGATGAATTTGTGACCGCAGGTGGAGTAGAACTGAGTGAAGTAGATTTTAGAACCATGGAAAGCAAGTTGTTTCCCAACTTATTCTTTGCTGGTGAGGTATTGAACATTGACGCCATCACTGGCGGTTTCAATTTTCAAAATGCTTGGACCACTGCTTATCTATCTGCCCAGCCCAATTAAAAAATTCAATTGAATTTTTTTCTCTTGAAACTCATCGCCTTTACCAACCAATTTGGCAATGGTTTTTTAGGGTCTCTATTACGCAGGTTAATGTTCCAGTTGAGTGGTTTTACCAAAGAAACTTTGTGCGTTTCTACAAACTCAATCAAGGTGCCGTCAGGATCTTCTATGTAGCCCCAATGTCCGTTGGCATCTCCCATATCAAAAGAGTCTGAGCTCAAAACTTTAAACGGAAATCCTTTGGCTTTGCACTCTTCTGTGAGCAAGCGCATGTTAGAAATGTCAAAACACAGGTGTATAAATCCAAGGTCACCCCAGTAACGGTTTTTAAAGAGTTTTTCGGGAACCTTGTCTATCATTTGAACCAGTTCCAATTGGCTATCGCCTAAAAGTTTGCTGAACCCTCCTGTTCTATTGGCTTTATGGCCTAAAATAACTCTTCTGAATGTTGCGTCTCCGTTTGCTATGCCTTTTAGACTTTCAAACGATCCGGTTTCATCTGCCAATACCTGATCATAACCAAGAACATCTGAATAAAGCTTCATGGCTTCTTCAATGTTGCTTACGCCAAGAATACCTCCGTAAACACCACCAAGATCTTTTTGAGACTTTGAGAACCAAGAGTTAGATTCTTTTATTTTCAAAAGGTTACCACCCAAGTCGTTGATGTAAAAGCACTTTGTGCCGTCAATATCACTTACAACATTTGTAAGCATTTCAACCTGCATTTTTTGTAGACGGTCAAAACTTTGTGTGATGTTTCTTGATTTTACAATAGCCCCATTGATGCCCAAATCTCCAAGTCTAAACGGATTTTCGGGTTTGCTAGGCGTGCGGTTTGTGTATTGCCAAATCTCATAGCCGCTTCCGCCTTCTAAATTCATAGCTAAGATGGCGCGTTTTTCTCTGGGCTTTCCGCCCATGTAGGGTGCCATAAAGGTAGCTGTGTTGTCGTCTTCAAACACAGGAACGTCAGAACCCAAACGCGTAGCATACCATTCAAAAGTTTGGTCTGCATCAGCAACACCAACACCTATTTGTTGAATGCCATAAATTAACTTTTCACTCATCTATTTCGGCTATAAGTACTATGAATATCAATAATTTACGTAAACGAAAGGGTTCGATTTTTTTAGCGGCTCGAAGATACCTTAGAGATTTGTCATGACAAAACAACGCTGTTGTTTTAATACTGTAGTCTTTTGCGCTTAAAAATGCGGAAAGTAAGCTTTGGTAGAATACTACTCGGTTTTTAAAAATTGTAGAGTATAGATATGCATTATACCCACTTTTAGGTAGTGGATTTCTTAGCTTCCTCTTCTATGTTTGCCACTCTTTAGAATTAGTCTAAATAATTGCAAAGCGAAAGACAACATAACGAAGAAAATCTGTTCAACAGTCCTGTTGACATGCCAAACTTGTGTTTTGGTTTCGCTTATTCGTGCAAAAAGAAGTGCTGCAAGAAGTACAAAAAGAAAGGCAAGGCGTGCAAGAATTGTCCGCGAAATTAAGCTTACCGTTTCATCCGTATTTTTCCTTTTTGAATTCTTACCTTGTCGCCAAATGAACAGTTTTCCCCATGGGAACACCCTAATTTTGATTCATGAGCAAAGACGATTTTGCTGTACTAAAGCAAATCAATAATCAGTTCAATTCGGTTCGCCAAAAAACAGAAGCCATTTGTGCCCCTTTACATCCAGAGGATTGTGTTGTGCAAACAGTGGTTTGGGCGAGCCCCTCAAAGTGGCATTTGGCCCATACAACATGGTTTTTTGAACAGTTTTTGTTAAGGCCCTTCAAAACCAATTACAAAGAATTTGATTCAGATTTCGCCTATCTCTTCAATAGTTACTACAACACGGTAGGTGACCGCGTGATGCGCTTTAACAGAGGGTCTTTAAGCAGGCCTCTTTTACAAAAGGTGTTGGATTATAGAAAGTATGTGAACGATCAAGTGAACGACTTTCTGGGTTCTTCTGAAGCTACGGAGCGGTTAAACGAATGGCATCCCATTTTGACATTGGGCCTGCAACACGAACAGCAGCACCAAGAGTTGTTATGGACCGACCTAAAACATACACTTGGAACTCAACCTTTAAAGCCGGCTTATTCAACAAGCAACCCTATAGATCAGAAAAAGGAGCAAGCCACTGGTGCAGTTCGTATGCAAGAAGGTCTTTATTCCATTGGTCATAGAGGAGAAGGTTTTTGTTTTGACAATGAGTTAGGATTGCACCAAGTGCACTTGGAAACATTTGAGATTTCTAAAGGCCTACTCACCAATGATGTGATGCTTGCTTTTATCAAAGATGGAGGGTATGAGAAGCATAACCTTTGGCACGATGAAGGCTGGGCCTGGGTAAATGAAAATGCTGTGAAATTCCCACTATATTGGAATTTAGGGAAAGACGGTTGGGAGCAGTATGAGCTGGATGGTGTAAACGCCATTGAGCCCAAAGCGGCCATCAAACATGTTTCTTTTTATGAAGCACATGCCCTTGCCCAATGGTTGGGAGAACGCCTACCAACAGAATTTGAATGGGAAGCGGCAGCATCTCAGTTGGATTGGGGCCAGCGATGGGAACACACCAATAGCGCTTATTTACCTTACCCGCGCTATCAAAAAGCAGCAGGGGCCATAGGCGAATACAATGGTAAATTCATGGTGAACCAAATGGTGCAAAGAGGTGCTTCTGTAGCGACAGCAGAAGGACACGGCAGAACAACATATAGAAACTTTTTTCATCCACCTATGCAGTGGCAATTCTCTGGTGTTAGAACCGTAAAGAATAATTTATGAGCACACAAACCAAGTCTCCAACCTTAAGTGATTTTTCCTTGCATGTGAAAGAGGGCTTATCTGCACAACAGAAATACCTTTCTTCTAGGTACATGTATAATGAAAAAGGAGACAAACTCTTTCGACAGATCATGAGTTTACCTGAGTACTATTTAACTCGGGCTGAATACGATATTTTAGCACATCAGAAAAATGAAATTGCAGAGGCATTTGTAGGTGATGGTTCGCCCTTTTTACTCATTGAACTGGGCGCTGGAGATGGAACCAAAACGCGTTTGTTATTGAAGGAGCTTTTGGATAAAGAGGCTGATTTTACGTATATGCCAGTAGATATTTCTGGCAGTGTGTTGAAAGAGCTAAAAAGCAATCTCCAAAATGAACTGCCTCATTTGGATGTGCAAACCATCAATCAAGAGTATTTCGCAGCTTTAAAGTTTTTAAATGAACACAAGGCGCAGCGAAAAGTGGTGCTTTTCTTAGGCTCTAACATTGGTAATTTATCCAACAGCGAGGCGCGTTCTTTTATGAATAAAGCACAAGATTGCTGTGAAAATGGAGATTTATGGTTTTTAGGAATTGACTTAAAAAAGGACCCGGATATCATACGCAAAGCTTACAATGATGCGCAAGGAGTAACAGCCGATTTTAACCTGAATCTGCTTCACAGAATGAACGATGAGCTAGAGGCAGACTTTAACCTCACTCACTGGAAACACTATGAATCCTATGATCCATTGTCTGGTGAAGCCCGAAGCTATTTGGTTTCAAAAGTGAACCAAAAAGTAAGATTGAAAAAGATTGATTTAGAAGTGAACTTTGAACAGGGCGAACCGATTCATACAGAGATTTCTAAAAAGTATCACCTCAGTGAAATTGAAACCTTAGCCAAGGATACGGGTTATACAGTGGTAAAGAATTTTATAGATAATAACGGGTATTTTGTAGATACCATATGGAGGGCAAAAGAATGAAAGCAATATGGAACGGTAAGGTCATTGCAGAAAGCAATGACACAGTTGTGGTAGAGGGAAATCATTATTTCCCGCCAGCAAGTATTCAAAAAGAATTTTTAAAAGATTCTTCAACGCATACCACCTGCCCATGGAAGGGGGTAGCGAGCTATTATACCTTAAGTGTTGATGGGAAAGAAAATGGCGATGCCGTTTGGTACTATCCAAAAGCGAAAGACATGGCCAAACAGATAGAAGGGTATTACGCCTTTTGGAAAGGCGTTGAGGTAAAAGAATAACTAAAAAGAGCAGCTCAAGGCTGCTCTTTTTTTATTTCAAATCAAATCCAATATCGCTTCGGTAGTATTTCTTTTCAAAGTCAACGGCCTTGGCATTGGTAAACGATTGTTGCAATGCTCCATCCATTGATTCACTTAAAGAGGTAAGCGCAATAACACGCCCACCATTTGTCAAGGTATTTTCGCCATCACTTTTGGTACCTGCATGAAATGCAATTCCACTTGTTAGAGTATCTAGTCCATGAATGGTTTCTCCTTTTTCGTAGCTCTCTGGGTAACCGCCAGAAACCAACATCACTGTTGTGGCGTAACGCTCATCAATTTCAAAATCGCGACTATACAAATCTTCATTGGCTACACCTTCTAGTAGATCCAGTAAATCACTTTTTATTCTTGGAATTACGACTTCTGTTTCTGGATCTCCCATGCGCACATTGTATTCAATCACATAAGGGTCTCCGCCTACATTCATCAATCCAATGAAAAGAAAACCTTTGTAGTCGATGCCGTCTTTCTGAAGGCCATCGACCGTGGGTTTAACAATACGTTCTTCTACCTTTTGCAAGAAATCTCCTTTGGCAAAATGAACAGGAGAAATGGCACCCATTCCACCGGTGTTTAAGCCTTTGTCGCCCTCGCCAATTCTTTTGTAGTCTTTGGCTTCGGGCAGTATTTTATAGGAATGTCCGTCTGTAAGAACAAACACAGATAGTTCAATGCCATCTAAAAATTCTTCAACCACTACTTGGCTGCTTGCCTCGCCAAATTTCCCTCCTTCAATCATGTTTGAAAGTTCCTTTTTGGCTTCTTCGAGGTCATTCAAGATGAGCACCCCTTTTCCAGCGGCTAAGCCATCGGCCTTAAGAACGTAAGGAGCCTTGAGGCTTTCTAGAAAAGTAAAACCTTCTTGCAGGTTCCCAGCATGAAAGGTTTGATAGGCGGCTGTTGGTACCTGGTGGCGCGCCATAAATTCTTTAGAGAAATCTTTAGAGCCTTCCAATTGAGCACCGTCTTTGCTTGGTCCAATTACAGGAACAGAACAGAGTTGTTCATCGCTTTTGAAAAAGTCTGTAATGCCATTCACCAATGGGTCTTCGGGGCCAACCACTACCATATTTACATGGTTGCTGAGAACAAAATTCTTGATGCCTTCAAAGTCATTGACATTGAGGTTGATGTTTTCTCCTACTTCAGCTGTTCCAGCATTTCCTGGAGCAATAAAGAGTTGATCTACTTTTTCGCTTTGCGCTATTTTCCATGCCAATGCATGTTCGCGACCTCCTGAACCAAGGACAAGTATATTCATGGGGCAAAAGTAATTCTCCCTAGGCTTATAAACGAAAAAACGCCCTAGGATCTAGGACGTTTTTTACAGAATGTGTTTTTACTTTTATTTCAAACGCTTGATGCTGCAGCCTCTTGCTTCAGTAACTGGGTTTGATACTTCTTCGCCAGCTATCATCTGAGACATGGCATCTTTTAAGTAGGTTTCTTTCACAGCATCTTTATCTTTAAAGTTGTCGTCAATAGATCCTTTGTAAGCCAATCTCAATTTGTTGTTGAATAAGAAAACATGTGGAGTTGTTTTTGCCCCAAATGCATCTGCAATCATGTGATTCTTATCTATCACATACGGCATGGTGTAGCCCAATTCTTCAGCATGTTTTTTCATATTCTCTGGAGAATCTTCTTCGGCTCTCAGTTTCTCGTTAGAGTTCACTAATACCATCCCAATATTATTCTCTTTGGCGTAAGCGTTCAACTCATTGTAGCGGTCTTCCCAAGCCACAACAAAAGGACATGTGTTGCATGAGAATACAACCAAAAGACCGTTTTGGCCCATCATGCCGCGTAAAGTATTTTCTTCACCATCTACTGTAAATACAGGAGAAGCAAGGGCAGAAGAACCTTCACCAATTTCTAATTGTTCGTTGTCTCCTGTTAATTTGAATGCGGCAAAGCCTATAAAAGCCACTGCTAAACCAAATACTGCTATTTTCTTTATCATTTTGTTCATTTTAAGTGAGTGCAAATTAAGCCCTTAACAAGAGGCTGTCAAGTAACCTAGATTACATACGTGCATTATAATGGAATGTTTCCATGCTTCTTTTTCGGTAATTTCTCTGATTTGCTCGCTAGCATAGCAAAAGCACGTATCAGTTTTTCACGTGTATTTTCTGGAAGAATCACTTCATCTACATAACCACGAGCAGCTGCTCTGTAAGGATGGGCGAACTCTTTAGCATATTCTGCTTCTTTTTCTGCAAGGGTTGCAGCAGGGTCATCTGAAGCTGCAATGTCTTTTCTGAAAATGATTTCGGCCGCTCCTTTGGCTCCCATTACTGCAATTTCTGCTGTAGGCCATGCGTAGTTCATGTCTGCGCCAATGTGTTTCGAGTTCATTACGTCATAAGCTCCACCGTATGCTTTGCGAGTAATGACCGTAATTCTTGGAACAGTAGCCTCACTAAATGCATAAAGCAGTTTAGCGCCATTGGTAATAATGGCATTCCATTCTTGGTCTGTTCCGGGTAAGAATCCTGGTACGTCTTCAAATACCAATAGTGGAATATTGAAGGCATCGCAGAATCTTACAAATCGGCCACCTTTCTTAGAGGCATTGATGTCTAAACATCCTGCTAAAACGGAAGGTTGGTTCGCTACAATACCAATGCTTCTTCCCGCTAATCGGGCAAATCCAACCACGATGTTCTCTGCATAGTCTTTATGCACTTCCATGAATGAATCGCTATCAGAAACTTGTTCAATCACTTCGCGAATATCGTAAGGCTGGTTTGGGTTTTCTGGAATGATGTTATTTAACGCTTGGCGTTTTTCATCGTTCGGAGTGTAAGGTATACTCGGTGCATCTTCTTCGCAGTTTTGAGGAACATAGCTTAAGAGTTGCTTCAGTTGGTCCAGCGCTGCAATTTCATTTGGAGCTGTAAAATGAGTAACCCCAGATTTGGTGCTGTGCGCTGAGGCTCCACCCAAATCTTCGCTGCTTACTTCTTCGTGCGTTACTGTTTTAACTACGTTAGGACCTGTAACAAACATGTAGCTCGAGCCTTCTACCATGTGAATAAAATCGGTAAGAGCGGGACTGTAAACAGCACCACCAGCACATGGCCCCAAGATGGCTGAAAGTTGAGGTACTACCCCAGAAGCCAATGTGTTTCGATAAAAAATATCTGCATAGCCACCTAAAGAAACTACTCCTTCTTGAATTCGGGCACCACCAGAATCATTCAATCCAATAACGGGTGCACCGTTTTTCATGGCCAAATCCATGATTTTACAAATCTTTTCGGCATGCGCTTCTGCAAGCGAGCCCCCCAAAACCGTAAAGTCTTGAGAGAATACATAGACCATGCGGCCATTGATGGTTCCATAACCTGTAACAACACCATCGCCATAAAACTTCATTTTATCTAAACCAAAGAGGTTGGAGCGGTGCGTTACCAATCGTCCAATTTCTTCAAAAGATCCTTCGTCAAGTAAATACTCCAGTCTTTCTCTTGCGGTGAGTTTTCCTTTTTTATGTTGCGCTTCAATGCGTTTTTCGCCTCCCCCCTTCTGGGCTTCTTCGCGCATTTTAAGTAAGCGTTCAATTTTGTCGTTCATGCTGTTCAAATTGGCTTGTAAAAGTAATATTTATCCCCTCGAATGAAGAACCTAAACGCAAAAAAGCCCCGAGAATTCTCGGGGCTTCTGCCGAAATAAAATCAATAGCTGCCTATTAATTGTAATTGTTGATGAAGCTAATCCCAAAGCTCACAGGATACATCTCTGGTCCTCTGTTGTCCTCGAACAATGGTGTTAGGCTGTAGTTTGCATAAACGTTTACTCCAGCAAAACCAATCATAGCCTTTGCATCTAAGATGAAACTATTGGTGTTCCAGCTCCCTGTTGTTTTTGTCTTAAATTTTTGTCCATCAATATGGGTCTTGGTTTTATAGGTTTGGAAAACCTGCATGCCACCAACAACACCTGCTCCAATATGGAAAGCTTTTTCTGGGTTTTTATTGGTGTGGAAGTGAATAATAGCAGGAACCGTAATGTACGCTGTTCTCAATCGGTTCCTTTCGTAGTCAAGGCCTTCGTCTATACCAATAACTTGATCATTCATTTTTGTTACTGTTGAGTCGTTTCTTAAGGAGAAGTTTTTCACGTTGTAGCCCAAACCAGTACTAAACTTTACATATTCATTGATGATGCGGATATCAGCTTCAAGGAAATTCAGCGCCCAGTTGATAGAGTTTGCTGTATTAACTTCTGTCCACTCTAAGCCTGCAGGAACGTCTGTGTCTAACTCATTTTCGGTGTAGCTTATGGTGCTGAACCCGAATTCGAAGCCGTTGAATACTCGGTTTCTTCCTTGTTGGAATAAACTAATGGTTTGATTTCCTGAAGAAGCTGTTTTCAATTTTGAATCGCTGTAAGTCAGTATTTCAACATCATCGTCTTTTTCTATGACTTCCATGGTGTTGTTGCCCCATTTAATGCGGGTTGTGTCTCCTTCTTCTTCCACTTCTGGAGTCTCAGGTGTTTCTGGGATTTCTGGGATCTCTGGCACTTCTGGAATTTCTGCTCCTTCGGCTGCCTCTTCCGCTTTTTTCGCCTTTTCGGTAGCTTCTTTTTCCATGGTTTTCATTTGAGCTTCCATTTCTTTCATGCGTTGCTCTAACATTTCCATGCTTTTTTCCACTTCGGCTTCTTTAGCAGCAGCTGCCTCTTCTCTCGCCTTTAATTCAGCTTCTTTCTTTTGTTCTTCTGTAGGCTGAGCAAAGCTTGTTGCGCTTAGGGTAATGGCACATATTAAAAGGATAATCTTTTTCATAGGATAGATTTTTTCTTGTTTGATATTAGTGAGACGAAAAGCTCTTTTAGAATGTTACAAAAAATGTGAAAATGATTGATTAACGGTCTTCTTTTGGTGCGAATGCTACTTTTTTATTTGACTTGGATCGCTCTAGTGATAAGGGCCCCATGCGTAAAGACCAAGCCATAACATTGCCGCTGTCGTTCTTTGTTTTTTCGTATTTGAATTGTTCCGCAACCCGTTGGTTGATGATGGCAGAGTTGTTTGCTAACCACAATTCAACCTTATCTACAGGTTCCACAATGGGTTTCTTAGGTAGGCTAAAACGCTGGGCCAGTTGATCAAAAAGACTGGCTTGTTCTTCTTCTATCAAGCTTGCTTCTACCAGGTAGGTTTCTCCTGTTATTTGAGATTGTTGTTCGGATAAGCTCGCCAACAAGGGTGCTTGACCCTCAATTTTCAAGGCTGCTTCATTTGCTGCTCTTTGAGTGGTGTTCTTTTGTTTAGGTGCAGAAGTTTGCAGCCTACTTGGTTTCATGGATGCAGCATCTTCACTTTCTACAAAGGCAGTGGTTTCAGGAACGTTCGCCTGAGTTGGAGTTTCGGTAGCTTTTTGTTCTGTGGTTTTTGTTGTATCGGTAGAGGCGATGCTTGGACTGGGATCTTTTTGAGAAAGAAGGTTGGTAAGCACGAAAATGAGGGTCACAGCCGCAGCGGCCCAACGCAGCGTTGGCTGTTTCCACAATGGAATGGCTCGCGATTGAATAAGAGTACTTTTTTCTTGAAACTGAATGCTAGTGTCAACTGTGATTTTGGTTGCTTGGTAGAGTTCGGCTTCTTTTTGAAACAAGGGGTTGGCGTGATGGAAAAGCATTAGCTCTTTTTCTTCGTCTTCGGTCAATAATTTTTCAACTTGCTTCACCAAAACATCATCTATGTTTTCAGCATTGATATGGGCTGTAGGCCTTACTTCTTTCAAGATGCTTGAATGAGCAAAGCTGTTTTCTGTTTTCGAAAGTTGCGGTAACTCCAAGTTTAAATCAATATCCAACTCTGGATGAGCCTGAGCAAAACGCTTCAATTCAGAAAGCAACTCTTTGGAGAGTGTTCCCTCTAAAGCATCTAGGTAAAATGCTTCGTAGTTGAATATGTTGATTACTTTACTCATTAAATAACTTGGTCTAAACTGCCTATGTAGGTTTTCAATGTTTTTCGTGCTCTAAAAATGTACACCTTCACTTGAGATTCACTTAAGGAAGTGATTTCTCCAATTTCTTTGTAATCGTAGCCTTCGTAATCGCGTAGTAAAATGACTTGCTTTTGAACCGATGGCAAACGCTCTAAGGCTTCGTTTAAAATTTCAGAGAGCCCAGAATATTGAGATGTTTCTCCTGCTTTTTCTTCAAACTCATCTGTCCATTGCCCTTGCTTTTGCTTGCGTCTCATTTGATCTATCATCATTCTGTAAGCGGTAGTGAAAAGCCACGATTTCGCTTTTTCAAATGCAATCTCTGTTCGTGTACGCCACAGTTTTTCAAAAGCGTCTTGCACCAAGTCGCTCGCCCAAGCATCATCTTGCGTGTTCTTTAATAGAAAACGAAAGACATTGTCTGAGTGCGTTCTTGCACAGGTATTGTATTCAGCAACTGTCATTTATCTAGGGCAGATGTAAGTGAGACGGACAAGTAAATGTAAATGTTACAGTGGGAGTTGATTTTTTTGAAAAACAGATGAGCTGAAAGAAAAATGGGTCAATCTTTTAAGATGTTCCCTTGTTGATCTATGCGCACCCAGTGGCCTTTTCTTTTGGCTTTTTCGTCCTTGCTAATGGTACTGGTGGTCATTAAAATAGGGCCTTCAAAATCGGTTCTTACCTCAGCAATTCCATCCTTAAAATCTGTAGCATTGGCATAAATGAGCGGGATTACTTCATTGCCTTGGCGATCTATATAGCCAAAATGGTACTCGCCCTCTTTTTTTACAGACACTCTTGCCAAGCCATCTACAAACCAAAAAGCATGGTCGTAGTTAAAGGGGACCACAGTTTTTCCCTGGGTATCAATAAATCCTCTTTTACCGTTCAGTCGGGCGCCTATGAGGCCTTCCGTAAATTTCCCGAAGTTTTGGTATTTGCATTCTATCACTTCTTTTCCTGTGCTATCTACAAAGCCTTCTAAGGAGTTTGGGTTTCGCACTTTGGCGAGGCCAACAGCATTAAATGGCCAAATGATGCTGTACTTACACGGTACAATGGTTTTGCCATTTTTATCTTTCAATCCGCAGGTGTCTCCTTTACAAAAGCTTACAGTCGCATGGTTTTGAGAGATGCTAAGGGTGTAGGTGTTGGTAGCGTATTTCAACAGCAGGTTTTGATCTCTCAATTCATACGTTTTTCCTTTTCTGGCAATAATGATAGAACCTTCAAGATTTGCATAAATCTGATGATATTCTTGATCTAGCGCTAAGTTTCCTAAGCTATCAATCAAACCTAAGGTTTGTTCTTCTGATCTGCCTATGAGGTAGTAGGGATAACACCTTGTTTGAATGTGTGAAAGCCCATAGCTGGTTCCCAAACGATGGGAGAAATGGCTGTACGGACGAATAAGATCTTTTGATTTGCCGACACTTTTAATTTTCACATTTCCTTTGATCCTACCGTACTGTTTTACACGAACGCTGAATTCGTTTCTGAAGATATAGACGTTTTCTGGAGGTGCGCCAAGAACCGAACTCCAAGAAAGGGCCCGAGGTTGTTCTTGCTCTAGTCTGTTGATTCTATTTTGGTGAGCCGTGAGGTAGTCTATCTCCACCATTTGTATTCCATCATAAAAGGGGTAATATTTTACAATGGGTTTCAACGCTTCTTGACTACCTTTACCAAAGTCAGATTGCGCAAAAATGCAGGTGCTGAAGAGGAGGTTAAAGCAGAGAGCAAGGCTCTTTAAGCAATGAAGTTTTGAGTAGGGGAGATTCAAGGTTTTCATTGTATCAACTCGGGTCAAATTGCTTGCCAACTTGATTGGGGTCTTTTAAATCGATCCAGAAGATAGTAGTGGGCTCAGAGTATTCCATTTGGCCATTCTTGTTCACATCTTCTTTTGCAAAAACGTACATGAAATCGTTTACGCGATCGTATTCAGAATTCATGACAGAATAGTTTTCTGGAATGAGCTTGCCTTGCACTTGACCGTAGAGGTTGAAGTGGTAAAAGCGCCTGAGATCTTTGGCATTGATGAATCCATCTTTGTTGGTGTCTTCGTCATAGGCAGAAACCATGCAGTAGCTTCTGCGTATAGGTTCGCCATTGAGTGTGTCTTTAGAGAAAGCAGGGTAGTAGACTGTTCTGATGAGTACGGGAGAATCGAAAAAACTGTTTTGAGTGAATGTTTCGGTATCATAATGCGAAACATTGACCATGTTGTAGCCATACAGGGCAGAGAAGCCGGGCATGAAGTTGTGGTGCCAATTATTTTCTGCATCATAAGATGTATTCCAGTCGCGATGAAAAGCATTACTGCCTGTAAACGGCTGTTTGGTTTTCTTGTGTATGTTGACTTTGAAAATCGGAGTAAGACGGTGGTTTTGATGAGCCGTGAGGAGCACATTTCTGGGTCTCGTTTCAAAGCCCAATGAATCTAGTTTGAGTCCGAGTATTTTATTCCCCTTTTCATCTTCTACAATTTCTTGAATTTGAAAACCTTTCTTCTCCATTTTTTCGTTAGAGCATGCCGAAAGGAGAATGATTATGGATAAAACAGCAATGAGTTTGTGCATTGTCAAAAGATATGTTTCTGTGTTTTTAGGGATTTAAATGTAGTGCAATTTAAGTAGAAAAAGGACTTATGTTTTTAGAATTGGAGATCCTCGAGAGTGCTTAAAACTTCATCACTTTGTAGGTGTTCAAGCCGTTTTTTAAGTTGATTTCTAGAAAATACATTCCCGATGGTTGTTCACTTAAATCTACAGTGTTGCCGATCAACTGAAGTTCTATTGGTTGCCCAGAAGCATTGTAGATCTTGATATTTTGCTTTTTTATTCCACTAGGGATAGTCAAATAGTCGGATGTTGGATTTGGGAATACCTTCAGCTCTGTTGATGTAAAATCAACAACAGAACTGCTTGTTCCTGCACCCTGACAGCTGGCCATATCTGTAAAACTTGAATTTGGGAATGCAATTCCGCCTCCAAGTTGGGCTCTGCTGCCACTGATGAGTATTGGGAAAATAGAGTCTTGTGAGGTTCCCACATAAAGGGTGTCGTTTAGAAAGAACGAACCGTAGGCATCTAGCGTATCTGTAAAGGAATAGGAATTCACTTTTCCATTTTGATTGTACACTTTTAAACTGTCAATGGAATAACCGGGTGAAGAAGCGGTAAAGATCCATGCATGGCTTGAAGTGTCTACGGCAATATCCCACACGCCAGCAAAAAATTCTCCGTGTAAAGAATCAATCACAGCCAACTGTGTTCCGTCCCAATAAGTAAGTTGCTGAATCACTGCTCCCACAAGAGTAGCGTAATGATGATTCTGGTGGCCTCCAAGCATGTCGTAAGCAAAAAAGTTGGGAATGCTCGTCCACCCAGCGTTTGAATCGTAGTACCTTACTTCGGGCTCTGAGCCTCCTGCAGTAAAAAAGGTTGGAGTGCTCATGGTTCCGCAATAACTCAAACTTTCTCCGCCACCAGATAAAATGGTGTCACCACCTTGAATGGTTCCATTGCTTAAGTTCCATTGCTGAATGTGTCCGTTTTGGTTAATGGTCCAGAAATCGCTGCTGCAATTGGCGCTGCAATTCTCTGTATGAACTGAGTTTTGACTGTACGCAATGCATACAAAAAAACTGGCCAAGACTGTAAATAGGGTATGCTTCATTTCAGGTTTATTGTAATGCGACAATATTTTAGGCAATCTACAAGAAAAGTACAGGTTTTATTGTGAACCATTAGAATTATGACTCCTAGAGCAGTCTTAGGTTGTTTTTCGCTCCTTTCATTCTTCTTACTCAAGAACTGCTCAAATCCATTCGGGATTTAATAAGAAGGGTAGGTCTTTTCATGACGTACAACATGTTTCACAAATCACTTTTAAAAACGTTCCTTTTTCGGGATCGTTTGCCTAGGGTGTTATACCCGTTTTTGCTATCAATCGCTTCAGGTTTTCTGTTGTGTTCAAATCGTTTGAAAGCTGAAATGTAAGTCATTTCAAAAAGCAAAGACAGCTACTTTTTTATACCTGAAAAAACTCCCAAGTCCTGGACCAATGCACGGCCTTGCCTGGAGCAATTTGAAAGGTGAAAAAGAGCTCAGGGCTCAGCACATGGCTCCATCCCCACACATTTATTTTAGAAGTCTTGAAGTTGCCATACTCCTTGATACCAATTCCTTTTTCTAACAACTGCATTTCCCACTGTGCAGAAACGGATTTTCCGTTTGGCAAGCCGCTAAAAAAGAACGGTTTTCGTGCGGGATGTTGCACATGCATGGTATCGGCATGAAAAGCTATCGCACCATCAGGGTTCACGTTTTCAATAAAGTGTTCTGGTTCAAGATCAAAAGAAAAGTTTAAACGCAGATTCGGCTGTGAGTGGTGTGCTGGAAGGGCAATAAAGTTGTGGTTGTACTCATCGCTCACAATGGTTTTTTCTCCTGTATTTTCTAATCTGTACTGCGCGCTAAACCCATTATTGTTGAGGGTAATTTCTTTGCTTAAGCTGTATGCGTAGCCTTGTGCTAGCGGGGCGCTGCAATAAAACACAGCTTTGTGCGCTTCTAGCTGCTGTGAAAATTTGGCTTTTTGAATGGCATATGGGGTGTTGAAATTATAAGTACTGCCAGTTTTTTTCAAAAGGCCAACACCAATTTTGTGGAAATATTCGCCTTCGTTGGCCTCTTCAAATCCAAGTGCTTTATCAATGCCAAATTCGTTGTAGAAGCCACGCCCATTATTCGAAATTTTGTTGTGTTCGCCCAACTCACTACCCGTAAGTTCTACACCATGAAAATAAACCCGAGAAATCTTACCAGTTTGATCAAAGCGTGATGATGCATAACCCTCAAAAGGAAGGTCAAGATGAATACTGAGCTGTTTGTTTTGGAGGAGGTAAGGCATACCTTACTCGAGCAATATCGTTATTCCTAGGGTAAACATACTCACATCGGTGCGAGTGTTTTTTCTTGAGTAGCTGGCTTCTCCTTGGTCATCTATTTCAATAGATTTTAGGTCTATGTATTTGGCCCATCCGCCATAGGCATGTTCGTAACGGGCATCAATCAACAGTTGGTCTACTACTCTTACATGTAATCCAAATTCGTAGCCGTAGCTAGAAGTAACGCTCAATTGCCGGTTGTTGTGTATGGTGGGTTCAGAACCATCTTCGTAATCAACGGTAATTTTATTGTTGGTGCCAAAAAAGCGCATTCCCATAAAGCCGCCTAAATAAGGAGTTACTGCAAATTTGGTAAAATGTATCAGGTCAAATCGTGCATTGAGGTGAAGAGGAGACATAGAACCACTTACTTTAGATTCTAGCTCGTAGCTATACCCTTGATCGTCTACCTCGTCAAAAGTGCGACTATCTCCGCCAAGCCACATGTATCGGAAAGATACACCGCAGCGCAAAGGACTTTTTAAAACAGGTGTTGTAAACCCACCACCAAAACCAAAAGCTACAAGGTCTGCTCGTGATGAATCGGCAAATTCATTTTCAATGATGGGAACCGCTAGGTTCATGTTGGCATCAAACTGTGGCGCATTAGACTGGCTAAAAGCCGAAAGACTAAAACACAATGCTATTGAGATAAGAATAGGTTTTGACATGTGATCTTTAGTTCAAGAATGATTCCAAAAATACTATCCAGAAAGCAGTCAAACGTGTAACAAAGAAAACTTCAATTATTGACTGAGAATTTTAGCATCTACAAAGAATTTTGTGTAGATGTCAATCTCATGATCAGGGTTTATAGCTTTGTCTGTTTCTACACTTATTCTAAGTGAAAAAGCGTTTTTTAATACGTACTGTTTCATGTCGCTGGTGGTGGTTTCTAGTTCGAGCGTTTGGCCAACGTTATCCGGAACATTATCTGACCAAGCAATTCTGGTTTCAGCCAAACCTTCTGCATTTATAAAAACCTCTACTGACTTAAAAAAGCTGAGTTCGCTTGTGTCTGGGGCGGTAAGCGTAAGGTCAAACTGAGTCAAAGAAATTTCTTCTATCAGATCTGTGCTTGTATTGTAGGCTGCCAATTGCGATTCTATATTGGTGGTGATGTCTGGCGTTGAAATGCTGATCGGAAGGTTGACTACCGGTGTTGTAGGGATTACTACAGACTCTGTGTACTCCAGGTTGAATTGTGTGAGTTCGTCTAGTTTTTCGCATCCAGTAAGAATGATCAGGCTTGCGGCAAATGCCATGAGTGCAGCTTTCATGTATTAGGTTTATAAAAAGTCTATTGGTTTAACAGGCCACTTCTATGTCGGTTCCAATGTAAGGTGAATGGAGAGGCTTAAATATGCTTTTTATGAACCTACATGATTCGGGGTGCGTTTACAAAAAATCAGAACAAGGCGAACCAGGCTGCTCTTATTTCAATTGGGTTTTGAGGTGTTGGTGAAAGGCCTCTATTTGTTCTTCTTGGTATGGGTATTCCGATGGATTTGCAGACTCGTTCAAAATAAGCATGAAGGCAAAAGCATTGGGAATTTGATTTTCTTTAATGCTGTTTTCTGTAAGCCGAAGGCCTTGCAATCGGATGTAGTCTAAAAAGCTTTTTTCGTCAGTGCTGTTGGGGTTGAGGTGTTCTGTAACTACCACAGCTTTTTGAAAATAATTGATTCCATTAGAGAATAGGAAAGGGTCATACTTATCCGTTTTATTGTACTGAGTCACAAGCGCATCGGAGAGAATGTGGTTTTGCAAATATGGAGTTAAACTCAATTTAGATTGCTCTGGAAACGCTGTTGTAAAGTACAAAGCGCGTTCAAAGGCATTGGCTTTTAGAAGGCTTAAGAAAATCAAATCTCCACGCAATAAGTAGGCGTTGTTGAAGGTGGGTTTTACCATCCATTCAAAATCATCAATCAAGATTAAAGAGTCCTCCCAAGGGGCGTATTCAAGTGAGTCTAAGGTAGAAAGCGGAAGGTCAAACTGCACAAGGCTATCGGTAGCTAAAAAATGGGGATACCAAAGGGTATTCAAGAGGCTAATGTCTACTACAGAAACATCTGTTCTTGTTTCTTCTACAATCTGCAAGTACCATAAGGGAATAGTGAAATTATCTCCCGAAGAAATCAGTATAGCATTGGAGTCGCAATCGTTTAAAATGCTTCTGCTAATGGATAGGAAGTATTCTCCAAAACCACCTCTCCTCTTTCCTTTGTTAAATGCCCAAATGGCTGAGTCTTTCTTGTTGTTGTGCCAGTAACTCATGGCTTGAGAACCCCATTCTGCCGTGAGCTTGGAGTAGGGGTCTAACACTACGAGTTCTCCGGTATATTCTGGTGTAAACTGAATGACTTTTTCTAGAGCTTCGCTGCACTTTTGGGTGCTGGATAAACGCATGTCTATCATGCTTTTTCCATCTTTTGAATTGAGCCTGCTGTATGCGTACGCCAAATAGTAATGCGCCTCTGCATGATTAGAGTCCAATGCAATGGCTTCATTCAAATAGTTGATGGCCGCTTGATAATCTTGCGTTTCAAAATCTTTCTTAAACTCAGCTTTACCCTGCGCCAGTAATGAGTTGAAAAAGGGACTAACCTCACTTTGCTTTTGAGCGAAGGAAGAGAACATGCTGCATCCAAAGAAGAGAAGAGCCAAGAATTGACTCATGTTTTTGTGTTGTAATTCCATGTGTGTTCCAAAGATAAACGGAATGCTTTTTTTTGATAAAAACAAAAAAGGCACTCACCTTGCGATGAATGCCTTTTAAAAAGGTTTTTTCATTGTGTTTAATCCAGCTTCAATACGGCCATAAAGGCTTCTTGAGGGATCTCTACACTACCTACTTGGCGCATGCGTTTTTTACCTGCTTTTTGCTTTTCAAGTAGTTTTCTTTTTCTCGAAATATCTCCACCGTAACATTTGGCGGTAACATCTTTACGCAATGCTTTCACCGTTTCGCGGGCAATAATTTTTGCTCCAATGGCTGCTTGTATGGCAATTTCAAATTGTTGACGTGGGATGAGTTCCCTCAACTTGGCACAAATCTTTTTACCTAAGTAGAAGGCGTTGTCTTTGTGAATCAAAGCAGAAAGCGCATCTACGGGATCTCCGTTGATTAGCATATCTAGCTTTACCAAGTTGCTCTTACGCATTCCAATTGGCGAGTAATCAAATGAGGCATAACCTCTAGAAACAGTTTTTAGCCTGTCGTAGAAGTCGAATACAATCTCTGCCAATGGAATTTCAAAAATGAGCTCAACGCGGTCTGTAGTCAAATAGCTTTGGTTGATGAGGATCCCTCTTTTCTCGATACACAAAGTCATAATGGTTCCAATGTACTCTGATTTGGTAATGATTTGTGCTTTGATAAAGGGTTCTTCTACAGATTCCAACTTAGCAGGATCTGGAAATTCTGACGGGTTTGTAACGTTCAGTCGCTCGCCCGATTTGGTTTGAGCAATGTAAGATACGTTGGGCACTGTGGTAATCACTGTCATGTTAAACTCACGCTCCAAACGCTCTTGGATAATCTCCATATGGAGCATACCTAAGAAGCCGCAACGGAAACCAAAACCTAGAGCAGCAGATGATTCTGGCTCAAAAGTTAAAGAGGCATCGTTGAGTTGTAAGCGTTCTAATGAATCGCGCAGTTCTTCGTACTCATCGGTGTCTACGGGGTATAAGCCAGCAAAAACCATTGGTTTTACATCTTCAAAACCTTGAATTTGATTTGTTGTAGGTCGGTCTATATGGGTAATGGTGTCTCCAACTTTTACTTCTTTGGCCACTTTAATTCCTGAAATGATGTAACCAACATCTCCGGTATTCACCTCTTTTCTAGGTTCTTGCTCAAGTTTAAGAATCCCAATCTCATCGGCTTGGTATTGTTTGCCAGTTGCCATGAATTTAACGCGATCTCCTTTCTTAATTTTACCGTTAAACACACGGAAATAAGCAATAATCCCTCTAAACGGATTGAATACAGAATCAAAGATCATAGCTTGTAAGGGACCGTCAGGGTCTCCCTTGGGTGCGGGAACGCGATGAATAATTGCATCAAGCACATTGTCTACTCCTTCTCCCGTTTTACCAGAAGCTGGAATCACATCTTCAGGTTCGCAGCCAATCAAATCTACAATCTGATCGGTTACTTCTTCAGGCATGGCGCTAGGCAGATCCATCTTATTTAACACTGGAATAATCTCTAAATCATTCTCAAGTGCCAAGTACAAGTTACTGATGGTTTGTGCTTGAATCCCCTGTGTAGCATCTACAATCAACAGGGCTCCCTCGCATGCTGCAATAGAGCGAGAAACCTCGTAACTAAAGTCAACGTGTCCTGGAGTATCAATCAAATTCAATACATACGGAGCGCCTTCGTGCTCGTAATTCATTTGAATAGCGTGACTCTTAATGGTGATGCCGCGTTCGCGCTCCAAATCCATATCGTCTAAGGTTTGCTCTTGCAACTGTCTGTCACTCACTGTTGAGGTGCTCTGCAACAAACGATCGGCCAGGGTGCTTTTACCGTGGTCAATGTGTGCGATAATGCAAAAATTACGAATGTTCTCCATACTGTATAAATGACTTGCGAAAATACGTGAATACACTGAGACAGCGCACGAATTACTGAGTAAAAGATTTGCCTTAAATCATACTGTGAAAGAAGCAAGAATTAAAGAGGATTTTCAATAATCGTTGGGTTATATTTCGCACAAATGAGGTGTACATTTTATGCCCTTAATGCTGCGGATGATAGGCGGTATAGATGCAAACAACAGCAGACTTTACTTAGGCGAAAAGCGCGGAGCGTAAGTTTATTTTCACGCTATGTAACAAATGTAACAGAAGAATAGCTTCTTAAGCCACAGTTTTGCATCCGATAAATTTTAAGACGAAATGAAAATACTTCTATTATCAAAGTTTTTAGAAACTGATGAGTTTGTTTTGCAATTCGCAGAAAAGCTAGCTCAAAAACAAGAGGTAGAAATTGAAGTGCTGCATGTCATCAATACCTATTCTGAAGTGCCATTGAAAGATGATGGAACCATTATAGATCATTGCGTAGACTTTGACTTGACTTCGTTGCTTAAAAGAAAGCAAGCCATGGAGACCCTTTGTGAAGACTGGCGTAGTAGGTCACCTCACATAAGTCGCAGTTCTATTGAAATTGGCCATTTGCAAAAGGTGGTGGAATTCAAGCTCAAACACCATTCATTTGATGCTGTTTTTATGGGCGCACACCCTACCAACTTTTTAGAAGATTTGATTCGCAACACTACCATAGAACGTATTATGGGTGTTTCAGAGATTCCAGTGTTAAGCTTAAAGTGCGATCGGTCTAACGAGAAAGTGATTGAGCGCATTGGTGTGTTCAATGATTTTGATGGTGAAGAGCCAAAAGAAATCAAACTGGTAAGCGCCATTGCTAGAGCTTTTGATGCAGAGGTGCATTTGTATAAAATCTTGAACGACTCACTGGAAGTGAATATGTATGAGATGGAAGAAAGAATGAATGCCTTTGCAGCGAAGAATAAGCTGGAGAAAGTGAGTCATCATGTATTGAACGAGAAGGGCAGTGAAGAAGAGCAAATGAACCGTCATTTATTGACAGAGAAACTCAACTTGGTAGTGGTGCCAGAAATTCACAGAAAATCAATGTCTTGGATTTACCCCAAAGATTTAAAAACGGCTTTAGCGAACCACTTATTCGCTCCATTAATTATATACTAAATTTAAAAAATCGGAATGTTAGAAATCATTTATCAGCCTTGGCCTTGGTATGTCTCGGGTCCTCTTATTGCTCTTGTGATGTTTATGCTTTTGTACGAAGGCAAAAACTTTGGAATGTCGTCCAACTTAAGAACCATGTGCAGCATTGGAGGCGCTGGAAAACTGGCAGACTTTTTCAAGTTTGATTGGAGATCTCAGCAATGGAATTTATTGGTTGTTCTTGGGTCTGTTATTGGTGGTTTTGTAGCCATGCAGTTTTTAAGCCCTGATGAGAGTGTTGCTTTAAATCCCGATACGGTTGCCTCTTTAGAAGCCTTTGGTTTCCAGAATCCAGGGTCTACATACATGCCAGATGAGGTGTTTGGTTTAGAGGCGGTTAGCAGCGTAAAAGGATTTTTATTGTTGGTGATAGCTGGTTTTCTAGTAGGCTTTGGTGCCCGTTATGCTGGAGGTTGTACTTCTGGCCACGCCATTAGCGGATTAAGCAACCTACAGTGGCCATCACTCATTGCGGTGATTGGCTTTTTTATTGGTGGCTTAATCATGACTCATTTTATTCTTCCTCAAATATTTTAAGCAGATGAAACAGTTCAGATACATCGCTATAGGTTTATTCTTTGGTGTGATTATGTTTAAATCGCAAGCGGCATCTTGGTTTCGTATTTACGAGATGTTCAGGTTCGAGTCTTTTCACATGTATGGCATCATCGGTTCTGCCTTGGTGCTTGGAGTGGCACTTGTTCAAGGAATCAAGTATTTTCAGGTGAAGAGCAGAAAGGGGAACGAAATCAATTTTGCTCCCAAGAACAAGAGTGTTCCTAGGTATTTATTTGGGGGAATTATATTCGGTTTGGGTTGGGGTCTTGCAGGTGCTTGTCCAGGCCCAATGTATGTGCTCATTGGAGCTCAGGTATGGCCAATAGTCATTGTGTTATTTGCTTCAATTTTAGGTACTTTGGCCTATGGTATTTTAAAAGACAAACTCCCTCATTAAGCCGGTTGCTATGTTAAAGAAGTTCATCCCGTTTTTTTCTTGGATAGGAAGCTACAATAAAAAGAGCTTTCTGGGAGATTTGCCGGCTGGCTTAACAGTAGGAATTATGCTTATTCCGCAAGGCATGGCTTACGCTATGATTGCGGGTTTGCCTCCTGTTTTTGGGCTTTACGCCTCTTTAATACCTCAGGTAATTTATGCTTTTCTGGGTACCTCTAGACAATTAGCGGTGGGTCCCGTGGCTATGGACTCTTTATTAGTGGCAGCAGGCCTTTCTGTTATTGCAGAAATTGGCTCCGAGAGTTACATCTTACTCGCCATTACCCTTGCCTTTATGATGGGCGCCATACAGTTGTTGATGGGGATCTTTAGACTTGGATTTCTAGTAAACTTCTTATCTAAACCGGTGATCTCCGGCTTTACATCTGCAGCTGCATTGGTGATTGGTTTGAGTCAGCTCAAACATTTAATTGGTGTTGACCTGGAACGCAGCAATCAAATACACATGTTAGTGTACAATGCTTTGCAACGTATGGATGAGGTGAATTTAATTACCCTAGCTATTGGTATTGGTGGTATTGTAGTCATAAAGTTGATGAAGAAATACCTTCCTAAATGGCCCGCAGCATTGATTGTAGTGGTTCTTGGAATTGGGGTTGTTTCTCTTTTAGATCTTGTTGCTGCCGTTGCTATTGTAGGCGTAATTCCAGATGGTTTTCCGCAGTTTGCATTGCCTTCGTTTGATCTAGAGACCTATTCTCAGCTGGGTTCTGTGTCTCTTACCTTAGCGCTTATTGCCTTTATGGAAGCTATTTCTGTAGCCAAAGCAGTAGAACAAAAACATGATGATTATAAAGTGGATGCCAACCAAGAGTTGATAGCTATTGGTACATCAAATATTATAGGGAGCTTTTTTCAATCTTACCCTACAACGGGTGGGTTCTCAAGAACAGCAGTAAATGATCAGGCAGGAGCCAAAACAGGAATTGCCGCTATCATTAGCGCTGTTGTTGTTGCAATGACCTTACTTTTTTTAACGCCATTGTTCCACAATTTACCCAATGCGGTATTGGCCAGTATCATCATGGTAGCTGTTTTCGGATTGATAGATTTTGAGTATCCTGTGCGATTATTCAAGAACAGAAAAGAGGAGTTTTTCTTGCTCATGTTCACCTTCGTTGTTACGTTAATCGTTGGCATTAAAGAAGGTATTCTATTTGGTGTAGCCTTGTCATTGATCCTGTTGATTTACAGAACAACCAAGCCACACTATGCTGTTTTAGGAAATGTAGAAGGTACAGATTTGTACAAGAATGTAAAGCGTTTTCCAAAAGTATTACAGCGCGAGGATACTTTAATCGTACGTTTTGATTCGCAATTGTATTTCGCAAATTCAGAATATTTCAAAAGCCAAATCTTGGCAGAGATCTCTAAAAGGGGAGATGCATTGAAACACCTTATACTCTCTATGGAGGGCGTCAGTTTTGTAGATAGTTCCGCCAATCAGCTTCTGTTATCTCTGGTAGACGATGTGAAGGCAGGGGGAGTTCAAGTAAGTATCAGTAATGCCACTGGTCCTGTAAGAGATATTTTCCAATTCGGGGGATTAACAAGCAAAATTCAAAAACAGTATTTCTTTAATACGGTGGCAGAGGCGATTGCCAAATACGATGGAGCCTTAAAAGAAAAGGATTTTGAACGTTTGAATGCCTATGCCAATCAATCTTCATTGAACACTTAGTGGATCTTTAAAAAGTAAAAAGAGAATATAGATCAATCAGTATTTCACCCTTCAATACAGGGTGAACAAGGAAAAAAATTGCTTTAAAATGAACGATAAAAACAAAGAGTTTGATATTGTTTCTAAGCTGGTTAAGGCTTTGATAAACATGTATTTGTTTGTAGTTTTCTTAGTGGTTTTAGGGTATGTTGCTATGAGTAATTTTAGCAGTGTGGCTGCAGAAATCGAAGAAGCTCCTTCAAGAGTTAAGGCTAAAACGTCAAGTGCGAAGAAAGAAAATAAAGATTTCTTTAGTCAGAAATATTCGGTAGAAGAACTGGGTGATTCGCCTTTGGAGCAATCCATTAAGTATGGCTATCAATTGGTCACCAATACGCACAAGTTAATCGGTCCTTTAAGTGAGGATCCCACGAAGCGCTACACAGGTAATATGCTTACCTGCAACAATTGCCACCTCAATGCGGGAACCAAGAAATACGCAGCACCCTATATTGGAGTTACCGGAAAATTCCCCAAATACATTGGAAGAGAAAATAAGGTAGAATCACTGGAAGAGAGAATCAATGGCTGCATGGAAAGAAGCATGAATGGCAAAAAACTCTCACATGAAAGTGATGAAATGCATGCTTTTGTGGCTTATATGAATTGGTTAAGCAGAAATGTGGCTATTGGAGAAAATATCGAAGGCCATGGGTTTAAGCCCATTGAACTGCCGCATCGAAAAGTAGATTTAAGTCACGGAGAAAAAGTGTACCAACAATCTTGTTCTTCGTGCCATGGAATAGATGCTTCAGGCATGCAGAATCCCGATGGCACATTCGCCTTTCCACCTTTGGCAGGCGACAAAACTTACAACCAAGGAGCAGGTATGCATCGGGTGCTTACTTCTGCTATGTTTATTAAACATAACATGCCTTTAGGTGCCTCTGCAGAAAATCCAATTTTGAGTGACGGGGAAGCCTACGATGTAGCAGGATACATCAATAGTTTGTCTAGACCTGAGAAAGAAGGCGTAGCACAAGATTTTCCCGATTTAAAGAGAAAACCAGTCTCTACTCCTTACGGGCCGTGGGAAGATGATTTTCCTGCACAACAGCATAAATATGGCCCTTTTCAAGAGATTGTTGCCTATTACGAAAAGGAATATAACATTCATAAAACCAAATAAATGAAGTACCTCTTAACAGTGCTAATCTCAAGCTTGACTTTTTTGCTTTTTGCACAGGAAGCAAGCATAAAAGAATCTATTTTCAAAGGACATGCTTCGGGCTATTTCAGATCATTCTATATGTCTTCTCACAATAAAGGAGAGCTCAAAGATTGGTATGCATTAGCAGCTGGTGGACTCTTAAAATACGAAACTCAAACGTACAAGGGCTTTTCTGTTGGGGCGGGGTTCTACCATTCCTCAAATTTGAATATTACTGACGTAACCGAGGTAGATCCTACAACGGGTAAGGTCAGCCGATACGAGTTGGGTTTATTTGATGTCAATGATCCTTCGAGAAGAGAAATTTCTTTGCTGGGTGAAGTGTATTTGAGCTACACGCGCAGCAATCACCAATTGGTTTTAGGGCGCTTCAAGTACAAGTCACCTTTTTTAAATCCAGAAGATGGAAGGATGATTCCAACCTTGATGCAAGGGATACACTATACGTTTAAATCCACCAATAAGAAGCTAAAGGCAGAGGGCTTGTGGGTAAGTCATATTGGTGCACGAAGTACATCGCGCTTTATGACCACAGCCGCAAGTTTGGGTAGTTACCCGGTGGGTTTAAATCCAGACGGCAGTAAATCTCTGTACAACAACAATACAACATCACTTGGCCTAGGAGTGGCTTCGCTCAACTACAAGGGAGATGCTTTTGGTGTGAAATTCTACAATTACTTTTTCAAGAATGTATACAACAGTGCCTTTATAGAACCTTCATACACCATGAAGGGGAAACTAACCTCTGTGTTCAAGGCGCAGTACCTGGTTCAAACCAAAGTAAATGATGGGGGGAACAAAGATGCTCAGAAAGCGTATTTTCAAGATGATATAGCTCAGGTGTGGGGAGTGAGTTATGGAGTGAAAACAGAACAGAAATGGAAGTTCACGGCCAATTACAATTTTGTAACAAAAGATGGGCGTTACCTCTTTCCGAGAGAATGGGGGAGAGAGTTTCTATTTACATTTCAGAAAAGAGAGCGTTTAGAAGGTGCAGCAAACACACAAGCATGGATGTTAGAAGTGAATAAAGTTTGGAATTTTAATAAGAAGGGTGCAATTGATCTTTCGTTAGGGTATGGCCAATACTGCAGGCCAGATGCCAAAGATTTTGAAAATAATAAATACGCATTCCCAGCCAACGATCAGCTCAGGTTAGATCTTTTCTGGTTCGCCAACACTTCTAAAAAGGGTTTATCTCTTGAGCTGTTATTCGCCTATAAACGAGCCATTGGAGAAACATATGACAACCCCAACTTTATTTTACACAAGGTGGATATGCTCAATTCTAACCTGATAATGAATTATAAATTTTAACTTGATAAATCTTATGTAACCAATGGTACAGAGTAAGCCGATTCGGCACGCTAGATTTGTTATCGAAAGGAACAACCTTATTTTAAAGTAAATATGAAAGTAGAACAGATTTATACGGGCTGCCTTGCACAAGGAGCATATTATATTGAAAGTAACGGTGAAGCAGCTGTTATTGATCCCTTAAGAGAAGTAGAAGAGTACATTGAATTGGCAAATGAAAGAGGCGCCAAGATCAAGTATATTTTCGAAACACATTTTCATGCAGATTTTGTAAGCGGACACGTAACGCTTTCTGAAAAAACTGGTGCGCCAATTATTTATGGTCCAACAGCTCAGCCTTCATTCGATTGTGTAATAGCAGAAGACAACCAAGAATTCAAACTTGGAGATGTAACGATTAAAGTGTTGCATACGCCAGGTCATACAATGGAGAGCACTTGCTTTTTATTGCTAGATGAGAACGGAAAAGAAAATGCCCTATTTAGTGGAGACACCCTTTTCTTAGGTGATGTTGGAAGACCAGATTTGGCTCAGAAGGCGGCAAGCATGACGGAAAGAGATTTAGCAGGTATCTTGTTTGAGAGCTTGAGAAATAAAATCATGACATTGCCAAATGAGGTGACTGTTTACCCTGGACACGGTGCAGGAAGTGCATGTGGTAAAAACATGAGTAAAGAAACAGTGGGCTCAATAGGAGAGCAGAAAGAAAGCAACTACGCTTTGCGTGCTGATATGACCAAAGAAGAATTTATTGATGAAGTAACAGACGGTTTGCTTCCTCCTCCAGCTTACTTCCCATTGAATGTAAAAATGAACAAGGTGGGTTATGAAGACGTAAGTGATGTAATAAAACGAGGAAAGACAGGTTTTTCTCCAGATGCTTTGATCGCAGCTGCGAAAGAAAACAACGCTGTTATTCTTGATGTACGTCACCAATCAGATTTTGCAGAAGGTCATGTGCCTGGTTCTATCTTCATTGGCTTAGACGGAAGTTTTGCACCATGGGTAGGAGCTGTTATAAAAGATGTGGAACAGGCTATTGTTCTGGTTACACCAACCGATAGATTGGATGAAACCATTACGCGTTTAGCACGTGTTGGTTTTGACCAAATTCTTGGACACCTTGAAGGTGGTTTTGAATCTTGGAAGCAGTCAGGTAAAGAATTGGCAAGCATAGAAACCATTTCTGCAGAGGCATACGCGCAATTATCATCTGATGACAAAGGGACTGTTTACGATGTGAGAAAATCTTCCGAGTATTTATCAGAGCATATTGTTGATGCAGAGAATACGCCATTGGATTATATCGAAGACCACTTGGCAAGCTTCTCGAATAACAACAAAAAGTTTATGCACTGTGCAGGAGGTTATAGATCAATCATAGCTAACTCTATTTTGAAATCGAAAGGAATTCACAACATTGTTGACATTCTTGGCGGTTTTGGTGCAATCAAGCAAGTAGAAGAAATTAAGGTGACAGACTACGTTTGTCCATCTACTTTGTAAATGACGATGCTGAAGAAACTTGCTAAGTTGTTTGGGTTCCCTAAGGTTGATTATAAAGGCATGGTTGAAAAAGGTGCCTTGGTAGTAGATGTGAGAACTCCATAAGAATATGCCAAAGGTGCAGTGAAAGAAAGCGTGAATATTCCATTGTTCGAGTTGAGCGCATCTTTAAAAGCACTTTACGGAAAGCAGATTGTTCTTGTGTGTCGTTCTGGTGCTAGAGCCTCTCAAGCGCAGGTGCTATTGCGAGACAATGGCATTGAAGCGTTCAATGCAGGGCCTTGGCAAAAGATGAGCTTGAAGAACATTCTAAAGAATAAAAAAAGGAGTCGCAGATTGCGACTCCTTTTTTGTTTTATCTATTTGCGAGCATTTTGGCAACATACTTACCAATAATGTCAAACTCTAAGTTCACTCGGTCACCTGCTTGAAGGGTGTGAAATTGAGTGTGTTCATAGGTGTAGGGAATGATTGCAACCGAGAATCCATTTTGGGTAGAATCCACCACCGTAAGGCTAACACCATTAATGGTAATAGATCCTTTCTCTACCGTTACATGTTCTGGGTGTGCCTTATACTCAAAAGTAAATTTCCAGCTACCGTTTTCTTCTTCCACCTTGGTCATGGTAGCAGTTGTGTCTACGTGGCCTTGCACAATATGCCCGTCTAATCGGCCATTCATTTGCATGCAGCGCTCTAAGTTCACTTTCTGACCAATAGCTAGTTTCCCTAAGTTAGATTTGTCTAGTGTTTCTTTAATGGCTGTCACCACATAAGTATCGCCTTCTTTTTCAACTACCGTTAAGCAAACGCCATTGTGTGCTACGCTCTGGTCAATTTTAAGCTCATTGGTAATGTTGGATTGCACGTGAATGTGCAGGTTATCATCTTCGGGAACCAAGTTTTGGATGGTTCCCAATTCTTCAATAATTCCTGTAAACATGGATTTTGCTCAGTTTTAAATGGAAATCTTTCTAATTATTCGGAAACTGTTGTGCTTGATTCAAGATTGTAACGCTTCCTTTTATGATTCTTGGAACAATGCCAGCTAAGCGAACCTCGTTCACGGTACATGTGTAAAAATACACACCCGATTGGCAAGGTTCATTCGAATTCATGTCGCGGCCATCCCACAATACATCAGGATCTACCGTGTTGAATACTTCTACCCCCCATCTATTGTAGATGTGGATGTCAATAGATTCTACATAACGGTAAGGGAATGGAACGAAGTAATCGTTCATCCCGTCTCCACCTGGAGTAAATACGTTTGGCAATCTGTATTCTGGGCAATTGTCTACACAAGAAATAGAACCGGTATCACTTTCATTGTTGAATGAATCTATAGCGGTTATGAAATAGCAACCTGCCACAGATTCCAATCCATCGTACAGCATGGTGGTGTTTTCTGCGCCACTTACATATTCAAGCAGTTCATATTCGCTGTCAAGCGTAGGCTTGTAGTAAATATTATACCCTACAACGTCATCTGTTGTATCGCACGTGATGTTTGGGTTGGTCCATGCTAAGAAATTTTGGAAGTATTCGCAGTCAGACTGTAAAGTTAAATCTACTGGACACGGTGGTTGATTGTCTTCGGGAACAGCGCAAAGAATTTGAGAATTATTCAATAACGGTGAAGGTAATCCAGGGCTGCTGTAAGTTCCAATACTTGTTACATAGTAGCAATACTCTTTGCCGTTCACCAAGTTTACATCACTGTAAGAAGTAGTGAAAGCCGTGTCTAAAAACTCAAACACACCGTTTTTCTCTTTGTAGATTAAATACGAGTTGTTGCTCCAAGGCACGTCAAAATTCCAATTTAAACGAAGCTCGTTGTCTCTTGGTAAAGCATCTAAATAAACAGAACTGGCACTCCTAGAAAAGCCTACGCTCGTGTTTACAGCTCGGATGTGATTGGAAAGAATTTCGACCCGATACTCCCATTGCTGAGTTTCCGTATTAATGTTTTCATCCACGTAAATGGTGTCCAAATCTAAAAAGTCTGCTTCTTCTGGAGAGGTGTATATCAAAGTCCAGTCGTTCAACTCAGATCTGTGATATAATTTGTATTGATAAGGCCCAATCCATTGGGTTGTACTCAAATCTAAAGGTGGTGACCAAACAATAGAATCACTTCCTGCTGTGGTTGAGGTAGTGTTCACAGAGACTTTTGTAATAATGGGCACCTCTTGTTTAAGCTCTCCGCATGACTCGTTACTCGCATAGCTTTCAGATCCGTCTTCGTAATACGCGTAAACGAGGTAGCAATATTTTTGTCCATTAGACAAACCTTGCCCGTTGTTATCGTCTAGGTAAGTTGTCGTGTTAGGGTCAGTAAGGTTTTCAATAAGTTGATAACCTACATATCCAGGAATTCCTGTTTCGCATGAAGAGGGAGTCCATCCAGTAGAGTCAATTCTTCTGAAAATTTTATAGCCAATATGATTAGAGCATGGGGTAGGTTGCCAATTTAACTCCATTGCACTGCCACGTGGGCTTGCACTTAAATCTTCAGGAGCAGGAGCTACCACGGTAATGTACATGGTTTCGTAGTCGGTCAATGGTTTACTTTGTGATGCGAAATCACTTGCTCTAAAAATGGTGTAGTAAGGATTGATTCGAATATGATCGCAGTTGGTGTTCCAATTAAATAATGATTGAACGGTGCCAAAATCAGACCTTGGAGTAAAAGTAGCTCTATTAGATGTTACAAGAAAAGGTTCTCCCGTAGCTTGTAGGTCTACTTCATCGCCATCAGGGTCCGTTGCCCTTATCACCTTGTTAAAAGTGGCTCCTGCTTGTATGCAATGATTTCCGGGTTCTTCAATGATTGGAGGGTAATTTTCGCATGTTTTCACTGTTACTTGTAAGTCTCTTAAAACAGAACCTACTTTTTGGTAACTTCCTCCAATTTCCCGGTATTCTTCAATAAGAATGGCAATGTTGTATTCACCTACAAGATGTGGGTAAACCCATTCAACTGTTCCAGTGACTGCATCAATTCGTATATCATTTGGTTCATTCGGAAAAGCTGAATTTCTCCAAAAATCTGGAGATGTGTAACCTGGAATAGCATTTCCGTTGGCTCCTTTGCATGAAACCAAACTGTAATGCAGGCTATCTGATTTGTTATTGATAGAGATGTCTAAGTCAACTGCTCCGGGATTGTGCTCAAACCGTCTTAAGACACATCCATCATCAATAGGAGGGTAGTTCAATACAGGAGATGAGTTGCTCCCTAAAGTAGGGCTAATCAATAATTCAGATTCTAAGTAAAAAGGAACACTCACCGAGTTGGGAATGTTGATAACGCCAGAATTCCTGTTTGGGTCTTCCATACTTATGGTGTACCAACCAGGTGCTGCATAGGTGTGGGTGGTAACGTACTTGTTTATCTTTATGTCTTTTCCAGCAATTGTCTCACCCACATTGCATCCTCTGTTTGTATCCCAACCTCCATTCGATCGTTTTACGGTTTCTGTTGTGTTATCTCCGAAGGCAAGGTCTAGTTCACAGCGGTCTGCCTGAGTAGAGCTGGCTTTAGTGTAGGTGGTAATGGTTATTTCAAAGGAGTTCCCTCCCAAATGGCGGTAAGTAATTTCTCCAGAACGGTTGTGGGTAGCATACAGTACATTGCCGAAACCTAGAAGGAATAAAAGAAAAGTAAGTATCGTCTGTTTCATCTAACTGGTGCGGATCTGTTATTTAATGAGTCTTTAAAGGTACAAATAATCCTGTTTTCGGTTTCTCAAAATGTAGGAATGGTAGCGCTGAACAATGGTAAAGTATAACGTCTAAGAATTTAAATAGTTGTCTGGATATAATAGTTGCTTCTATTGCCGTTAGCTTAGCTTAAATTTGCAGGCTTATGTCAAAAGAGAATATATCAAAATTGAGGGTTGGGATTTCTTGTGGAGATTTAAATGGCATCGGCCTTGAAGTGGTTCTTAAAACCTTCCAAGATCAGCGCATGTTAGAGATGTGTACTCCGGTATTGTATGGTGTTTCTAGAGTAATGAATTACTACAAGAAAAGCGTAGGTGTTCAAGATTTAGCTTACCACATTGCGAGTGATGCCAGCAAACTACGCAGCAGAAAGCTCAATGTCATAGAAGTGTATGATGGAGACTTTAAAGTCAATTTCGGAAATGCCGATAAAGTGGCTGGCGAAATAGCGCGAAGAGCTCTTGTAAATGCAACAGAAGATTTAGCATCTAACAAGTTGGACGTGCTCATTACGGCACCCATTAATAAAGACACCATTCATTCAGAAGACTTTCCTTACAACGGGCACACAGAATATTTAGCAGATTATGCCAATGAAGAGCATCCATTAATGCTTTTGGTCAATGATAATTTGCGTGTGGGTTTAGTAACCGGACATGTTGCTTTGAAAGAGGTGAGTAATGTGTTGACCACAGAATTGATTGTTGCCAAACTAGATGCAATGAATAAATCTCTGCTCTCAGACTTCAATATTCCTTCTCCCAGAATTGCGGTTTTGGGATTGAATCCGCACTCTGGAGACAATGGCTTGCTTGGAGAAGAGGAAAAGACAATTATTCAACCGGCACTCGAAATTGCCTCAAAGCAAGGAATAATGGCTTTTGGTCCTTACCCCGCTGATGGTTTCTTCGGGAGCCACGCCTACAAGAAGTTTGATGGTGTTTTAGCCATGTATCACGATCAAGGTTTGGCGCCTTTTAAAGCGCTGTCTTTTAACGCGGGAGTAAACTTTACAGCGGGCTTGCCTATAGTGCGAACCTCGCCAGATCATGGAACCGGATTTGACATTGCAGGGCAAGGTGTTGCAAGCGAAGATTCTTTCCGTAAAGCGGTGTATACAGCATTAGATATCCACGAAAACCGCAAAGAATATAGGGAACTGACTAAGAACCCATTAAGCACTAAAAAATAGGACTGAAAATAAGCGCTGTAGTATGTATATAATTCATACATTTGCAGCCCTTTATGAAAAACGAGAAGAAGGTGAAGAAAGCATACTTAATCCCTTTTACAGGGTTAAAGCTTGGAATACACCACTTTGAGTTTGAAATAGAGGATACGTTCTTTCAAGAGTTTGAAGGTTCATTGATTGACAATGGAACAGCTCAAGTTCAACTTCAATTTGAAAAGCTTGAGAATATGTTGCAGCTGCATTTGCAGGTAAAAGGGGTTTACCCTACGCTTTGCGATCGTTGCGGTGACGATTTAGATGTTCCAGTGGAGATAGAAGATTCATTCGTGGTGAAATTCAGTGATGAAGATGAAGATACTTCAGAAAACATCGTTGTTCTTCCCCAAAAAGCTTATGAATTGGACCTAGCTCCTTTAATTTATGAGTTGTTTGCGGTGGCTTTGCCTCCAAAAATAACGCATGAAGAAGGGGAGTGCAATCAAGAAGCATTGGATAGATTGGAAGAAATAAACGATTTCATTGAAGAGGAAGAGGATCTCGACCCACGATGGAATCAACTGAAAGATTTAAAGAACAAAGACTAAATTTTTGAATAATGGCACATCCTAAAAGGAAGACTTCAAAAACTAGAAGAGATAAGAGAAGAACGCACTACAAAGCCGAACTTCCAACTGTGGCGACTTGCACAACAACTGGTCAACCACACATTTATCACAGAGCACATTGGCACGAAGGGAAGCTTTACTACAAAGGTAAAGTGGTAATGGAGAAAGAAGTGCTCGTTTAGTCACTCTCAAGTACCCGACCTTGAAGATTGGTCTAGATATATTCGGTGGCGATCAGTCACCCGATTTAGAACTAAAAGCGGCTGTCAGTTTTGCTGAGAGCAATGCCGGTGTAAAAGTGGTTCTTATCGGTGATGAGCACCACGCAAAAAAACAATTAGAAAGAGAAGGAATAACACCTTCTCTTTTTGAGTTTATACATACTACTGAGTCAATTTCAATGCATGATCACCCGGTCAAAGCAATGATTCAGAAGAGAGATGCATCAATACCTTTGGGTTTATTGTCTTTGAGAGAAGGCAGCATAGATGCCTTTGCTAGTTTAGGGAACACAGGAGCAATGCTGGTGGGTTCCATGCAAGTGGTGAAGAGTATTCCAGGAGTAATACGCCCATGTATTTCATCCCTAATCCCTCAGATGAATGGGTCTTACAGTCTTTTACTGGATGTAGGAACCAATGCAGACTGCAAATCTGATGTTCTATACCAATTTGGTATTATGGGTTCAGTTTATGCAAAAGAAATCTTGAAGAAAGAGGATCCAAGAGTCGCATTGTTAAACATCGGTGAAGAAGAGGAGAAAGGAAACTTATTGAGTAAAGCTGCACATTCTTTAATGAAAGATAACGGAATTTTTAATTTCATTGGCAATGTTGAAGGCAGAGATTTATTCAGTGCTTCGGCTGATGTAATTGTATGTGATGGCTTTACAGGAAACATCGTATTGAAGCAAGCTGAGGCATTTTACGGAATAGTAAAAGCACGAAACGTTCAAGACGATTTCTTTGATCGTTTCAACTACGAAAACTATGGCGGTACTCCAATTTTGGGAGTTAATGGCGCGATTCTCATCGGTCATGGGAAATCTTCGCAGCTTGCCATAGAAAGAATGCTTAAACTTGCGTTAGATGTAGCGCAAGCCAATCTTGCCGAAAAAATGACATCTGCATTTAATTAGACTATGAGTAAAATTACAGCAGCAGTTACTGGTGTAGCGGGTTACGTGCCCGATTATGTGCTTTCCAACAAAGAGCTGGAAGCCATGGTAGATACTACGGATGATTGGATTACCACCAGAACTGGAATCAAAGAACGCAGAATTCTCAAAGGAGAAGACATGGGTACTTCTGAATTGGGAGCCCCAGCGGTAAAAGAATTATTGCGTAAAACAGGTACTCAGGCAGAAGAGATTGACTTGTTAATCTGTGCTACCGTTACAGCCGACATGATTTTTCCAGCAACGGCTAATATCATAGCGGATAAAGTGGGTATCAAGAACGCCTTTAATTTTGACATCAATGCAGCATGTTCTGGCTTTTTATATGCAGTTGTCACAGCTTCTAAATACATAGAAAGTGGAATGTATAAGAAGGTAATCGTTGTTGGTGCCGACAAAATGTCGAGTATCGTAGATTACACAGATAGAACAACGTGTGTCATTTTTGGTGATGGAGCTGGAGCACTTTTATTAGAACCCAACCAAGAAGGTTACGGTGTGGTAGATAGTGTGCTTAAAAGTGATGGAGCCGGTAGAGTACACTTGCATCAAAAGGCTGGAGGTTCTATGAGACCACCAACGCATGAAACCATTGACGCGCGTCAGCATTTTGTTTACCAAGAAGGACAACCCGTTTTCAAAGCAGCGGTTTCGAATATGGCAGCGGTTTCGAAAGAAGTAATGGAAAGAAATCACCTTACAGGTAAAGACATTGCTTATTTGGTTCCTCATCAAGCCAACTTAAGAATTATAGAAGCAATACGCAGAGCTGTAGATGTTGACCCCGAAAAGGTGATGATCAACATTCAACGCTATGGAAATACAACAAGTGGAACCATACCTCTATGTTTGTGGGAGTGGGAGAAAAACCTGAAAAAAGGAGACAACCTCATTCTTGCAGCATTTGGTGGAGGATTTACTTGGGGAGCCTTATATTTAAAATGGGCTTACAATAGTTAAATTAATTCAATCATTATTTTACCTTTCGCATCTCAAAGAGCAGAAGTATGGACTTAAATGAAATTCAACAATTAATTCGTTTCGTCTCAAAATCAGGGGCTAACGAAGTAGAATTGGAAACGAAAGATTTCAAAATTGTCATTAAAAGCGATGACCCTAAAAAGAAAGGAGCAGCTGAAGCGCAACCAACAATTGTTGCAGCACAACCGCAAATGATGCAGCCGATGCAGCAAATGCAAATGCCTCAAGCAGCACCCGTTGCAGCAGCGGCACCAGCACCTGCGCCAGCAGAGAAAGCAGCACCAGCAGATGATGAATCAAAGTACATCACAGTAAAAGCACCGATGATCGGAACATTCTATCGCTCTGCATCTCCAGATAAACCAGCATTTGTTGGTGTAGGAGATTCTATTAGCGAAGGATCAGTTACCTGCATCATTGAAGCCATGAAGCTTTTCAACGAAATTGAATCTGAAGTTTCTGGAAAAATCGTGAAAGTGTTGGTGGAAGATGCCACACCGGTTGAATACGATCAACCTTTATTCTTAGTAGACCCGTCATAATAGCGGGTATTGTTGCATCAAACAAAAGCACATGTTTAAAAAGATATTGATCGCAAATCGTGGTGAAATTGCCTTACGTGTCATTAGAACATGTAAAGAAATGGGCATTAGCACTGTGGCGGTATATTCCACAGCAGATAAGGATAGTTTGCATGTTAGATTTGCAGATGAAGCCGTTTGTATTGGACCTCCAGCAAGTAGCGAATCTTATTTGAATATTCCTAGAATTATTGCGGCAGCGGAAATCACCAATGCCGATGCAATACATCCAGGGTATGGTTTCTTAAGTGAGAACGCAAAATTCTCTAAGATTTGCCAAGATCACGACATTAAGTTTATCGGAGCAACTCCAGAACAAATTACCTCTATGGGAGATAAGGCTACGGCCAAATCAACCATGATTGAAGCAGGAGTACCATGTGTTCCTGGTTCTAAAGGTGTTATTGATACCATTGAAGAGGCTAGAGATGAAGCCAATAATATTGGATACCCTGTAATGATCAAAGCTACCGCAGGTGGTGGAGGTAAAGGGATGCGCAGGCTTTACAGTGAAGAAGAGCTCAATGAGCAATGGGAGAAGGCAAAAATTGAAGCTGGGGCATCTTTCGGTAACGATGGAATGTATATGGAGAAGTTCATTGAGGAACCTCGCCACATTGAGATTCAAATTGCTGGTGACCAACAGGGTAATGCATGTCACCTTAGTGAACGTGATTGCTCTATTCAAAGAAGACATCAAAAGTTGATTGAAGAAACTCCAAGTCCATTTATGGATGAAGAGCTTCGGAATAAGATGGGAGATGCGGCTATTAAGGCAACAAAAGCCATCAGCTACGAAGGTGTTGGAACTGTTGAGTTTTTGGTAGATAAGCATAGAAATTTCTACTTCATGGAGATGAATACCCGTATTCAGGTAGAACATACCATTACGGAAGAAGTAATCAACTACGATTTGATTAAAGAACAAATCAAGATTGCTTCAGGTATTCCTATTTCTGGATTGAATTATTTCCCTCAATTGCATAGCATTCAATGTAGAATCAATGCAGAGGATCCGATGAATGATTGGAGACCATCTCCAGGAAAGATTGAGGTTTACCATAATCCTGGAGGTCACGGTGTTCGCATCGATACACATGTTTATGCGGGATATACCATTCCTCCGTTTTACGATTCAATGATTGGAAAACTCATCACCGTTGCACAAACGCGTGAAGAGGCGATGCTGAAAATGCAGCGTGCTTTAGACGAGTACATCATTGAAGGTATCAAAACAACCATTCCTTTCCATCAAAAACTACTTAGAAACAAAGACTTTAGAGAAGGTAATTTCACTACGAAGTTCTTGGAAGAGTGGGATTTTAGAGAAGCAAAATAAAATCAGCAATACATTTAAGAAGCCTTACAAATTTTGTAAGGCTTTTTTGTGCGCATTGGTTTTTTGAATAAGTACTGCAATGCCAACAGTTATTACCAAACTCATTATGGCCACCACCCAGCTGAATTCATCCCCTTCAGCAGCAGATTCTATTTCACTGTCTAATGTGTCAAACCCATAGATGTAGGTTGCCACAACGGCAAAACCATTGTTTATGAAATGGGCAAGTATGGGGAGGTACAGGTTCTTTGTCCAATAAAAAGTATATCCAAATAACATGCCCAAGAACATCCGCGGTAAAAAGCCATAAAACTGCATATGAAAGGCGCTGAAAATTGCTGCTGACACCCATATGCCAATGTGGTAGTTTTTAAAGAGTGGGATAATCAATTGTTGAAGCACTCCTCTAAAAACAAGTTCTTCGCCAATCGCGGTTACAAAAGCGATGACTACAAGATTGAGCGCCAAGTCACCAAATGAGTCCATTTGAAGAAATTTCTTTACCGTTCTTTGATTTGTTTCTTCTGTACTTTGCATCCAGTCTTCTAGCCATTGCAATGCTTCTGGAAAATCTAAAAAGCTATTGATATATCCCAACCAAGTCACAAAAGGAAGCGCAATGAGCATGAAGCCAATGGTGAGCATGACATTGTTTTTTTCTGGTGCCATTGTAAGACCTAAAACACGAAAAGGGGATTTTGAGAATAAGAACTGTGCGATTACAGCTCCACCACCAAATCCGATTAATCCATAAGAAAGCTGCACAATTTTTAAGGCATTGATTGCCTGTGGTGATGTCATTTGGGTAATGGTATTCGCTTGGTCTATCGGAATTTGAAATATGAGCATTGCCAAGCCCATACCGATGGCCATACTCGCAATCATTGTGATAAGGCTAATGCCCAAAAGAGCCATTATTTTTTGACTAGGCGATAAATGAGAGAGTGCTCCTTTTTTCATGAACTTGATTTCGTAGTTTTGCAGGCTCTTTATAATGGCCGTAAAAATAGCAAATATTGAACTCGAGGAATTTCCTCTCTTGCTCGCTCCAATGGAGGATGTGAGTGATCCTCCATTTCGTGCATTGTGCAAAGAGCAGGATGTAGATGTGATGTATACCGAGTTTATTTCTTCAGAAGGTTTGATTCGCGATGCTGCTAAAAGCAAGCAAAAACTGGATATTTTCGAGTATGAGCGTCCTATTGGGATACAAATATTTGGGAGCGAACTCGATAGCATGATAGAGGCTGCTGAGATTACTGCAGCCGCAAAGCCAGATATTATTGATATCAACTTTGGGTGCCCTGTCAAAAAGGTGGTGTGTAAAGGTGCCGGTGCAGGTATTTTACAAGACATCCCTAAAATGGTAAAGCTTACTGAGGCCATTGTTAAAACAACAGATTTGCCAGTAACGGTAAAAACACGACTAGGGTGGGATGAAAGCACCAAGTATATTGTTGATGTTGCTGAGCGCTTGCAAGATGTAGGAATCAAAGCCATTTCTATTCATGGGAGAACACGCAAGCAGATGTACAAAGGCGAAGCAGACTGGAGTTTGATTGCAGAGACTAAGAATAATTCAAGGTTGAACATTCCTGTTTTCGGGAATGGAGATATCGATTCGCCACAAAAGGCCGTTGAATACAAGGAACGCTATGGGGTAGACGGCATTATGATTGGTCGAGCTAGTATAGGTTACCCGTGGATTTTTAAAGAGATCAAGCACTACGTTCAAACCGGTGAAATTCTTCCTCCTCCTTCAATAGAAGAGCGTTTACGCTTGGTGAGCAAGCATTTAGACTTATCCGTAAATTGGAAAGGGGAGAAATTAGGAATTGTTGAAATGCGAAGGCATTACGGCAATTACTTCAAGGGCCTTTCACATTTCAAAGCTTTTAGAACACAACTGGTTACATTGAATGATTTAGATGGCATCTATCGCACCTTAGATGATATTAGAAATGAGTATTCTGGACTTGTAACTACTTAAGGATTTTCTTCATCCTCTTCCACCTTTCTTGCTTTTGACAAAGCTGTTGCCACCAAACCGGCTGGTACAGTCACAATTCCTACTCCAATAATTACCACAAAAAATGTAAAGATTTTTCCTCCTATCGTTATGGGGTAAACATCTCCGTAACCTACTGTAGTAAGGGTAACAATTGCCCACCAAAAACTGTGATATATTGAACTGAACTGCTCCGGTTGTGCTTCGTGTTCAAAGTAATAGATGCCAGTGGCAGTAAGAAAAATCAAAATGCCCGTTAGAATTGAAAATAGGATAAGCTCTTCCTTTATGGCTTCATAGGCATACTTAAAGCGCATCAAAGCTGTATTGTATCGCACGAGTTTAAAGGCTCTAAAAATTCTAAAGATTCTGAAAATTCGAAGTGCGCGAAGGTCAACAATGAGGTTGAGATAAAAAGGTAGAATGGCAAAAAGATCTATCAAGCCATAAAAACTAAAGATGTATTTCATGGGCTTTTCTGTACTGTAAACCCTCAAGATGTATTCAAGACTGAACACAATGACACAAAAGGTCTCTATAAATTCTAAGGCTTTAACTGATTGTGCACTTAGATCTGGAATGGTTTCCAGCGAAAATGTGAAGAGCGAAATGAAAATAAGTACTTGGATGAAGATGTCTACAATGCGTCCCCATCCACTTTCGTTCACTTCTAGAATAGATCTAATTTTCTCTTTCATTTTTTATCTCTTGAGTGTGCGCTCTTGTATAAGCCATTTAGAAGGGAGAAATGCTGCCGCGCTCCCTAATATGAAAACAGTTAGTGCTACAACCGCGACATCACCAAATTGAATTTCTATAGGGTAGGCATCAACCAACATACCTTCTAAGCGAACCAGACCAAATTTCTGCTGAAGCCAACTCACGAGTAAACCAAGTGCTATTCCCACACTGCCACCTATGGCGCCTATGAGAATACCTTCTAGCTGAAATGCCTTACGGATTGTGGTATTGTTAGCTCCAAGACTTCTCAAAATAAAGATGTCTTCTGTTTTATCTATAATCAACATACTCAGTGAACCGATGATGTTGAATGTGGCAATCATTAAAATGAAGAGTAAGATGAGGTAAGTAAAATATTTTTCGGTTTTGTTGGTTTTAAAGAGCAGTTCGTTCTGCTCGTATCTTGTTTTTAAAACATACTTATCTCCAATAATAGCGCTGATTTTATCCTTCATTTCTAAAGCATTATCCTCCTTAAAGTTGATCTCTATTGCACTTACAATGTTTTCTACTTGTAAAAGTTTTTCGGTAAAACTTCTTGGTGCAATCACGTATTTTGTGTCAAAGTCAATGTTCACACTAAACACACCAGCCGTTTGGATAGGCTCGGTATAAAACGCATTCATGCTCATAGAAGAGGCTTTCGCTTCTTTATTGGCAGCATATACATTGATGGGGATGTAGTTGATTTCAGAAAGACCGAGCTTGTTGGCTACCAAATACCCATAAATCATTCGAGGTTCACCCACATTGCCATAAATCACAGGTTCACCAATGTAGATGATAGAGTCCATGCCGCTCATGCTTAAGAAAGAAGTATCTACTCCTTTAATGGTGGCAAAAGCTTGTTTGTTTCCGTTTCTAAGAAGAACAGTTTCTTCCAATGAACGATTGATACCCTCCACTTCTTCAAGCAATTGAATCTCATTCAATGGAAATTCCGATAGGTCAATAAACTTGCCTTCTGCAGCTTCAATTCTAAGTTCGGCATCAAAAGAGCTGTAAAGGCTTCTAACTAAGCTGTCTATTCCGTTAAAAGCAGACAGCACAATGATAAGCGCCATGGCGCCAACTCCAATTCCAAACATAGAGATGAATGAAATAAGGTTGATGACATTGTGCTTCTTCTTCGCAAAAAGGTACCTCTTAGCTATGCGAAATGAAAAACTCACTGATCTAACAAATCATTAATGCGTTGAGCGTAATCTAAAGAATCGTCAAGATAAAAGGCAATTTCGGGAACAACTCTTAGCTGTTTCCCCACTTTCTTACCCAATAAACCTCTAATGAAAGAAGACCTGCTTCGCAAAGCTTTTACATCTTCATCAGAATCTATACTTGGAAAAATGCTCACATAAATTTTGGCAAAACCTAAATCAGGGCTAGGGCGAACCGTAGTTACAGTAACCATTTTTCTATTGGTAATGTTTCCACCTTCTACTCTAAGAATCTCGCTGAGTTCCCTTTTCAATAGGTTTCCTACTTTTTCTTGTCTGATGCTCATACTGCAAAGGTAAGCACTACTGCAAAAGGCCGTAAAGAAATGTTGGACACTTGAAAAAGAAGAACGTAATTTGCCTAGAATCAATTAGAGAAATTATGAAAAAACTATTACTCAGTGCTTTAGTGATAACTGGGCTCGCTCAGGCTCAAATAACAATAACAGATGCTGATCTTGGAAATCTTGGAGACGCTGTTGTTTTGGGATATGACACTATGCCCGGAGGAACCATGCCTGCAGGAAGTGCAACAGCACAAACTTGGGATTTTACGGGGTTGAATCTTCATTGGGTTGATACCTTAGCGTTTTTAGATCCTACAGGAACTCCGGGAGATGCGGATTTTCCAAATACCGATTTTGTTTTTGGTGATGTAGATAATCTTGGATACATGATCAAAAGCTCTTCTTCTTTAGAAATAGACGGTTTCTATGGGGACCCTATTGATGTTGGCCTAGTTACTGTAATAGATTTTGAACCCAACATTGTTCAAATGACATTTCCATCTACTTATGGAACCACTTTTACCAGCAGTAGCACTGTTGACTCCACTTTAGAAGATATTTTTGTGGGAACCTTTGATTCTATTCGCATTAAAATTACCGTACAAATCAATTCAGAGATGGATGCTTTTGGTACACTTCAACTTCCAGGAAGCTCACAACAGGTGATTCGTCAACGTGTTGAGCAAGTACAAACAGATAGCATTTGGGCGCTCATTCCTATCCTTGGCTGGTCTTTGGTAGAAGACAATGTAGAGACTACCTATATCTACAATTTCTTAGCGAATGGTCAAGATTTTTATGTGCTTACTGCAGAGGCAGATGCAAATGGGAATATTCTTTCGGCTGAATACCAAGGAGGCGCAGATGTCTTAGCAGGAGTTGCTTTTCAAATGAATCCTTTGTGTTATGAAGATGACAATGGCTACGCCCTAATACAAGGTTTTGGGGGAACGGGACCATTGAGCTTTGACTGGAATGATGGAGGAACAGGTAATGAACGCTTTGACTTAGAGGCAGGAAACTATGCCGTAACAGTAAGTGCAAGCTCTGGCAACCCCTCTGTTGTAAATCTTACATTGATGAATCCAGACTCCATCAGTATTCAAGTTGTAAACGTTGAGAATTCTACGGGTGCGGATGGGTCTATTGAAATTTTAGCATCTGGTGGAACATTATTTGGACAAGACTATTTTTATTCTTGGGACAATGGAGATAATTCGAGCACAATAACAGGCTTAGCTCCTGGAGACTATACCGTAACAGTATTTGATGACAACGGATGTACCAATGAAGAAACAATTACAGTTCTTTCTGATCAAGGGAATTCCATTGCAGAAAATGAAGAGGCTTTGTTTAATCTTTATCCAAATCCAAGCAAAGGGATGGTTAATGTAGAAGCAAAAAGCATTTCCGAATACACCATACTAAACTTAGCCGGACAAACTGTGCAAGTGGGTACTTTCAATAAAGGAATAAACCAATTGAATGTAGAACATTTACCAAGTGGAACTTATTTTGTGAAGGTAGCTACAGAGATTAAGAATACCCAGCATAAGTTGATTTTAAAGTAAGGAGACATAGATGCAAAAAAAAGGCTACTCAATTGAGTAGCCTTTTTTGTTGTCTAAATATTTTTAGTGAACCAGCAGAACACTACCAGTCATTTCTTGTCGCTCAAACGTACTCGTAAAGGCAGAAAAGTAATTGAGGCGCCACGTATACGTTCCACTTTCTGCATCCTCACCGTTAACGGTACCATCCCAGCCAAAGCCTGGGTCGTTAGAAATGAATACCAAATGTCCATAACGGTCAAAAATCCGAATCGTGTAATCTTGCAGCTGTTGGTCAGTTTCTGGTAAGAAAATATCGTTTTTACCATCTCCATTTGGTGTAAATGCGTTGGGAACCCATACGTTGCTACAATCCACAAACTCTAGGTAAACAAAATCAATAACACTTCCGCATCTATTGCTTACTGTTACTTCATATACGCCAGTCTTTTCTGCAATGTAATAAGGATCTGTACTTCCATCTTGCCAAGTGTATGTAGCATCTGGAAAAGGAGATTGACCATTCAACAAGCTTACATCTTGACCAACACAATTGCTTTGATCAGGCCCTAGTTCAACAACTGGCAATACTCCAGGTTTCAATTCGATAGAATCTCTAATATTCAAACAAGTTCCATTTTCTGCATTCAATTCTACCCAATAGAGACCAGGATTCAAAACATTAATGGTAGATGTTGTGGCTCCTGTATTCCACAAATAAGTGTACCCTGCAATGGACACCTCAGGGTCTACTGTAACTACCTCACTGTTACAAATAATGCCTTCATCTTCTAATTTAGGATCTGCTTTTTCAAAAAGGGCAATGGTTACATCGTCTGTAGATTGGCAACCCGTAAAGTTGTTGGTAACTGTTACAGCATAGGTTCCTGGAACAGTAGCTGGCTGGATAGGAGAATTAATTCCTGTGCTCCATTGGTATGAAAAACCTACGCCTGGTAAAGAAGCACTTGCATCAAGAGTATCACTCAGCGTATCACCCTCGCAATAAAGTTGATCAGCACCTAAGTTTAAGAAAGGAGAAAGATTTTCTGTAATCAAAATGCTATCTAGATTCGAGCACCCGTTCAGGTCTGTCACTGTTACTTTATAGTTTCCGTCTGTTGTTACTACAATTGCAGAAGAGGTAGAACCCGTGCTCCAATTGTATTGATCATAGCTCCCCGGGTCAAGAATTAAGGTGATTCCTTCATTTTCGCAATACGTGGTGTCATTTCCTAAGAACGGACTAGGCAGCGCATTTTCAGTAACTTGGTAACTATCGCTGTTTTGGCAACCTGCGCCATCCGTTACGGTTACAGAATAACCAGCTTGAACGGCTGTAATATTTAAAAATGGATTGGTAGACCCATCACTCCAAGCATATTGGGTAAAAGCTCCTGGTGTCAAGGTCACATTAAATGCGTCTCCAATGCAATAGGAAGTGTCGTTTCCTAAGTCTGGTTGTGGAAGTAGGTTCACCTGAAGAATCATAGTGTCTCCGTTTTGGCAAGTGTTGGTGTCTGTTACAGTTAAACTATAAGATCCAGAGACAGCTGTACTTGTTCCGTTAATGGTAATGTTTGAGGTAGAAGCACCTGTAGACCAAGCGTAACTTTGCACAGCAGACCCTTGTGTTGTTGTAGAAAGAGTAATGCTTTGGCCAATACAAATGGTATCATCAGGCCCAATGTTAACTGTAGGTAGCGGATTTTCGATGACCATAAGTGTATCTCTGCCCTTACAACTAAAGTTGTCCGTTACTTCAACCCAAACTAGGCTGTCTGTTTCGTTAGCCAAGTAACCAGTAGCGTTTGTTCCATCATTCCACAGGTAGGCATTGAAAGCGGGCCCTGGCGTAACAACTTGAAACAAGGTTCCGTTTTCACAATAGAACAAGTCTGGTCCAAGAGAAGGTGTTGGAAGAGATTTTACTACTACCACTTGAGTGTCGCTAGCTGTGCAAGCATTCGCTGCAGTTACGGTAACACTGTAACTAGAAGAAGTATCAACTGATATAGTTTGGGTCATTTCTCCAGTGCTCCAAGCAAAGGCATTAAAGCCTGCTCCGGCATCTAGGGTAATGCTATCTCCAAAACAAATGTTGGTATCAACACCCAAGGTAACTGTAGGTTGCGTCTTGAGGGATATATCAAAAGTATCTGCGCCTTGACATTGATTGTTATCCGTGACAGTAATAGCATAGGTTCCGTTGGTTGAAATGGTATCCATTTGCGCCATTCCACCGGTAGACCATGCGTAAGCGGTAAATCCATTTCCTCCGTTCACGATCACGCTATCTCCAATACAAATACTATCATCTGCAACTGTTGGCGTAGGCAACAGATTATGGGTAACAATGATGTTGTCAAAATTTTCGCAACCATTATTGTCTGTGATTAAAACGCCAAAAGTATCAGCGGCAGTTACATCAATTGTTTGAGTAATTTCTGTAGTCGTCCATTGGTAACTCTGCATACCAGCACCTGCATCTAGCGTAAGGGTGTCGCCAATGCAAATGGCAGTGTCATTTCCAAGAAAGATTAATGGCGGAAGGAAACTCTGCACCACGATTGAATCAAATGATGAACAGTTATTCGTATCAACGATACTTAGAGTATAGGTACCTCCTTGGTCTACAAACATGGTATCGGCAGAAGAATTATCTTGCCACAAATACACATCTCCCAAGTTTCCTGTGCTTGCAAAAATCGTATAAGGAGCACTTAGGCAAATGGAAGTGTCTTGACCGATATTCACAACGGGTAGCGAGAAAACAGAAATGTTAGCTGTATCTGCTGCGCTACAACCATTTAAGTCTATTACGTTCACCCAGTATGCTCCGGCCGAATTTACTGAGATAGTAGGTGAAACTGCACCGGTACTCCAAGAATAACTTGTAAAAGAGCCAGGGTTGAGTGTAATGGAGTCATTTTGGCAAAACCCCGTGTTTTGTGAAATAGTAGGTGTAGGAAGTTGATTGTGGGTAACTTGAACAGAATCGTCTGTTACACATCCCGCAGTATCAGTAGCTGTAATGTAGTATTTTCCATTGGCACTTACTTGAATTGTAGGTGCTGTGCTCGCTGTTGACCATAGGTAAGTGGCATAACCGGTAGACAATGCACTTAGGGTTGTTGTATCACCAGCACAGATGGCAGTATCTGCTGAAACATTTAAAGGAATTGTTGCTCGAGGAGAAATAGCAATAGTATCTCTTGCAGTGCAACTATTCCCATCAGAAACTTCAACCGCATACAATCCGGAAGTTGCCCAAATGGTATCAACCGTTTGTCCACCCATCCATGTAACTGAATTGAATAAACCATTTGTTCCAGCATCTAATTGAATAGAGTCGTAAGAACAAATTGCAGTGTCAGGTCCTAGGTTAGGTATTTGATTGGTGTCAACCACCGTAAATGTAACTTGACAAGAACTACCTCCCTGGGTTAATGTAACTGTATATGTTCCTGTTGCGGTAACTGTTTCAATGGCATTTGTGCCTCCCGAAGGCCAGGCATAGGTCGGGGTTCCAAAAGTTACAGTGGCGTCCAATTGAACTGATGCAGGGTTGGAGCACACATAAAAATTTAAGCCGCTATTAGGAATACCCGTTGGGCCATAAAAACCCGTACACCCTTGCGCATTCAGTTGGTTCACAAGAGAAAACGGGGAGATAAAAACACTTAAAAGAATGAATACTATTCTATTCAATGATTGATTCATAAACGCTAGCTTAGCTTGCCCAAATATAGCCTAAAGAAATAATTGCAATTATAGTACGTTGAACCGTCTAATGGGTTGTTTAATTTGATTCCAAATGAAGTATAAAATTTATCACAATGCAAGGTGTAGAAAGAGTAGAGAAGCTTTGCAATTGCTCGAAACTATGAATGAAGAAGTAGAGGTTGTCGAGTATTTAAAGAATCCCTTATCAACAGAAGATTTCAACAAATTATTGATGAAATTAAATATGCGTCCTGAAGAGCTTATTCGCAAGAACGAAAGTCTTTATAAACAGGAGTATAGAGGTTTGAAGTTAACCGATGAGGAATGGATAGATACCATGTTAGCACACCCGAAATTAATAGAGCGCCCCATTGTTGAGCTAAATCACCGTGCAGTAGTCGCCAGACCTGCAGAAAGAATTGAAGAACTAAAAAAGTAAGCGATTATGAATTCTTGTTGAGCTTTAAGTAATAAACAGCTTTGCTCATAGATTCTGCGATTGCTCTAGCTTTTAAAATAAGAGCCGAATACAAGTCTGCATTGCGGTAGTCTACTTTTCTATCTCCAATGAGCGCGGTGTGAAAAGAGACAAGTTCATCTGCTTTAGAATGAAAAGCTTCGAGCTCACGATTTCCATTAATCTCTTCAGACGGTTCATCTTTCAATTGAGAGAATAGTTGCTCTATCAATTGATCGAGTATCACTTGAAGTTCTGTTAAAGATTTCAGCTGTTCGGTGTTCAAAGGGTGGTGAAGATTCTTGAGATGATCGTGGCAGATAGTGCTAATTTCTACAGTACGAGAAGCAGCGTTATTGAGGAATTCAATGCACTGAATGGTGTTTTGAGCGCTTAACTTATTACTCGAAATTCTTTGGTTTTGAATGGCGTCAAAAACAAACCCGTTGAGCGTTTTGATTTCACGTTTTAATGAAATGGCATTGTTTAAAATGCGCTTCAGCTCTCTAGTGTCTCCGTCTCTGTAAGCGTTTAGGTTGGCATCCAGTAAATTGGTCATATGCTGGATTGAAAACTCGATGACTTTAGAACTGAACGAATAAAAGTCTATTTTCTCACTGGATGTTACTAAACTCATCAAACCTGACGCATTCTTGTCATTTTCGTTTTTCTTTCTACTCCGCAAAGTCGTTCTTACAATAGAACCAAAAGCCAGAAGTGCCAAAAGAGAAGTTGCTGTACCGCCAAATTTAAACATAAGGTAAGCGAATCCGCCAGCTACAGAAAAGGCGATGAGGGCTGTTAAGAACCAACCACTAATTACATTGATAACACCAGAAACACGATAAACGGCACTCTCTTTCCCCCAAGCTTTATCTGCTAAAGAAGTTCCCATCACAACCATAAACGAAACGTAAGTTGTACTTAGTGGGAGTTTAAGGTTTGTTCCTATTGCAATCAATAAACTAGCTACCACTAAATTGACACTGGCTCTAATCAAATCAAAAGCAGGAGCTTCAGGCTGATCTGAAAATGGCTTGATGAAATTGACCGAAATGATCTCTTTTAATTTGTTTGGAATCAATTGACTCGCTGCGCTTCCAGCAACAGTGGCCGATTTAACAATAAAACGTGCAGCTTGGTGGGGTTTAAATTGCTCTTCGCCTTTGCTTTGACGAGAAAGGTTGATCGATGTTTTAATTACTCTTCGTGCTTTTTTAGAGTTCCAAAGGGTAAATACCATAACGCCACCTGCAAGGAATAAGAATATACTTGGAGTTTTCACTGCAGAACCGAGGATATCCATTTTTAGGGCATCTGCAGCAACATTTGAAACGCTCCATGCTTCGTAAGCCTGGTAGCCTGCAATAGGAACACCAATAAAATTGACTAAATCATTTCCTGCAAAGGCCATTGCCAGGGTAAACGTCCCAAATAAAACGATGATTTTAAGAATGTTCACTTTAAGGGCTATGAGAACCTGAAAGAGGAGAATCCAAAAAGCTGCTGTTGCAAAAAGCAATACTAGCGTATGTTCTTTGACGTAGTTTAAAAATTCTGGCGTTACAAAAGAAGCACCTTTAAGCCCTTTGATAATCATAAAGTAACTGAGAATCGTAAAGCTAATTCCTCCCCAAATAGAACCAATAAACTTTATTCTTCGCTCATATTCAAAACTAAAAAGAAGCCTTGAAATGTACTGAACTAAAGCTCCCACAGAAAACGCGACCACAACACTTAAGAGTATGCCTAGAATAATGGTGATGGCTTTGTCTGTATTGATGTATTGAAAAACAGTATTTAAAGCATCTCCCTTCGCATTCACCTTTAGAATAGCTAAAATTACAGAGGCTCCCATCAATTCGAAAACGATAGAAACAGTTGTAGAAGTGGGCATCCCCAAAGAGTTAAATGCATCAAGAAGAATGATGTCTGTAATCATGGTCGCGAGAAAGATGATCATGATTTCATTGAAATAGAATTCGGAAGGCACGAATATTCCTTTTCGCGCAATCTCCATCATGCCGCTAGAAAAAGAAGCACCAACAAAAACACCAATACTGGCTACAACAAGTATGGTTCTTAAAGAAGCCGCCTTAGACCCTACCGCAGCTGTTAAAAAATTGACAGCGTCATTGCTAACACCTACCATTAAGTCGGTAAGGGCTAAAACAGCCAATAAGACTACGGCATACAGATAATACGAATCCACGATGTTCTCGAATTTTAATAAGGGAGGCAAATATGCCAAGAACATAGCTTTCTATCCTAGGCTTGGCGTTATTAATTTTTTAAGAAATTAAAGTCAAATAAAAAAGATGAGACGCATTTTTCTCGATATGCTCAATATATTTGGGCAAACAATGATTGTGAGAAGGAAACCACTCTCTTATTCTTTTTTAATTCTTTCCCTAGTCTCTTTAATGGTGTTTGGCAATTTGCAGTGCGCATCAAATGAGGGGGTTAGTTCAGATTCAGACGGCTATGTAGGTTCCGCTACTTGCAAGTCATGTCACTCAAAGGAGTTCGATGAATGGAGCGGTTCGCATCACTTTCATGCCATGGAGCAGCCTACGGATTCTTCCGTGAAGGGAGATTTTAATGAAAAGCGATTCATCGCAGATGGAGATACACTTCTTTTCTATAAAAATAAAGATGCTTTTATGGTGCGAACCAAGAATAAGAGCGGAGAAGAAGAGGATTTTGAAATTGCCTACACTTTTGGATGGCATCCTTTGCAACAGTATTTAGTTGAGACAAATAACGGCAGGTTGCAAACATTGCGCGCTTCTTGGGATAGCGAAGAAGGAAAGTGGTTCAACCAGTATTCTGGAGATACCATAAATCCAGGGGAATGGTTGCATTGGACGGGACAAAGTATGACATGGAATACCATGTGTGCCAATTGCCACAGTACCAATGTGAAAAAGAACTATGACCTGGAAAAGGATGCTTTTCATACGACATATTCAGAGGTTACGGTGGGTTGTGAGTCGTGTCACGGGGCAGGGGTAGAACATATTGAAGCAGTGAGTAGAGGAGATTTGAAAGGCGCTAAAAACCTGTTGAGAATGCCACTTGATCAAAACAGTGTTCAACAGGTGGAAGAATGTGCACCGTGCCATATGCGAAGAACTGCCTCAGCAGATCGGATGGAATTTGATCAGAACCTCTTTGACGTTTATCACCCACAAAACATCAATAACACTTTCTATGAGCCTAATGGACAAATTCAAGAAGAAGATTATGTCTACGGTTCTTTTGTGCAAAGTAAAATGTTTCATGAAGGTGTAAAATGCACAGATTGCCACAATCCACATACAAATGCTTTAAAGTTTGATGGGAATAGATTGTGTTTGCAATGCCATGATTCTGAGTACGATGCTCCTTCACATACTTTTCATCAAGGGTCGGGAGCTTCAACACAATGTGTTAGCTGCCATATGACCGGTAAAACATACATGGGAAATGATTTTAGAAGAGATCATTCGTTCAGAATCCCTAGACCCGATCAAAGTGCAATTTCCAATAGTTCAAACGCTTGTAACGATTGCCATCAAGATAAATCAGCAGATTGGGCGGCTCAGTCGATAGAGCAATGGTACGGACACAAACCAACAGAGAATTATACAGATGCCTTGCTTATTGGAACGCCAATGGATGCCTCGCAAATGGAAAAATTGGTTAAAATGTTCACGAATCCTAAAACACCTCAAATCGCCCGAGCAACGGCTGCGGAATACATTCTGCAATCAGGTTCGGAAGATTTGTTTTCATTTGTTCAAGTGGCAGCAGCAGATAGTTCTGTTCTAACGAGAGTCGAAGCATTGGAAGCGCTTGCCAATGCTGATATAACATCAAGACTTCAGTTTGGGCTACAATTTATCCAAGACCCATCAGCAACCGTGCGTATGAGGGCAGCTTTACTCACTGCCGATGTGCCAACCCAACAAATACCGGCAGACTTTTTAGACGCTTGGCAAACGGTTCAAGATGAGTATGTCAACTACTTAGAGTACAATGCAGACTTTAGAGAAGGGCGCATGCAGTATGGAAATTATAGGATGAGAACTAAAGAATATGCAAAAGCAATAGGTCACTTTAATATGGCTTTGAAGTTTGATTCTATGTATATGCCGGCATACCATTCTTTGGCGACTGCTCAAAGTACCATAGGTGAAGGCAATAATGCCAAGCTAACGCTTAAAAAAGCACTCATGAGGTCTCCACAAAATGCAAGGAGCTATTACTTATTGAGTTTGCTTTGGAATGAGGAAGGGAATACGAGCAAAGCTCTGCTAGCAATAGAAAAAGCCATGGAGTATGATGCCATGAATCCTCGTTATCATTACAATTATATCTTACTTCTAGATAAGGGAAGCCAAACGAAAAAAAGAGATAATGCTATTCGAGAAGCAGCAATGAATTTTCCGAATGATCAGGGCATTATAGAATTAATGGAGTATTTTAAAGTAAAAAGATAGACGAGAGCAATTTGTTCTTTTTGCTGTTGAACGTATTTTTCAAAAAAAGAAGAGTTATTATTTGTTCGCGCCAAATATCCTTTTGAAATCATCGTCTTTCATTGGCTTAATGACAAAACCTTCTACTTCTTCGTACGCTAAAGCCTTTTTCTTGTCACTTTCCTCAATGGAGCTAGTAACCATGTAAATAGATGTGTTCTTTTTTTGCTGTGGCTTTAATAATGTAAATTGACTTAGAAACTCAAACCCATTCATTCTGGGCATATTAATATCTAAAAGTATCACTTCTGGCAGAGGCTCATTGTTTTCTAACAACCCTACAAATCGTTCTAAGCCTTTTTTCCCATTCTCTAAAACTTCAAGCCTTGAGCAAAATCCTCTGTGCTTTACCAGCATAGAAACTAGTTTAGCGTATACTGGATCATCATCGATTAAAAATGCATACTCCATATTATCTATTTAGCTCTATTTTAAAAGTTGTTCCTTGGTTCATTTCACTTTCTACAAAAATAGAACCCCCCAATGCTTAAACCTTATTTTTTACCATGAATGAACCAACTCCTCTTGATTCTTTGTGTTCGTGAAACGTTTGGTACAAGCCAAAATTTCATTTGAGAATAATTTCAAATCTATACCAATTCCGTTATTTCTAATAACAAAAACCTCTTTTTCTTCTACTCATCATAACCGGAACGAATATAAATTTCTGGTGTTCTGTCAGGGTGGAAAAAACGAAGAGAGTTACTCATTAAATTTGAGAAGATGGTAATCATGAAAGCTTTTGTTCCTTTAATTTCCGAAAGCGACAGATCCTGATTATTTTTGGAAGACTTTAATTCTATATCCGCTTTTAGCATTGCCATTGAAGCTTCCGGTATCTTATTAAGTTCAATAGATTCTTTTATTCTCCTCATACAAGACTGCACTTTAAGAGCTTTTGAAACGCGTTTGGCAGTTTTTTTATAACACTT
>CBFHSD010000004.1:0-94921 GCA_965658375.1 Salibacteraceae bacterium | reverse complement strand
TGAGCCATTTCCTCGGAAACCAGCTCTTCTTTGTTCTCCATTTCTGCCGACTCCTCTTCTTGAACAAATTTTTCTCGGCTAGAAATAGATTTCTGTTCTTGTTGTTGAACCAAGGGAATGGAGCGTTCACTAGACTCGTGAGAAAGCAGCATCCATGTAAAGAGGGCTCCAATAGCTATTCCCAACACCAATGCAATTTGTATTTTTAACCAAGTCTTCACGGCTGCAATTTACAACGAACGAAGATGCATTAAAACAAAAGAAAAAGCATGCCTTCACTTTGGAAACGAGACCGAAAATACTTAACACTTTTTAACCGCAAAACCACAACACTATTGGCTTTTACAGCGTATTAAATAACAAACCAAAAACAAAACATCTATGAAAGGAATGATGAAAACTATGCTTGGGGCTGTAATTGGAAGTGGACTTACTATGGCCGCAGTTTTCTCCATGGTAGACTTCAATCAAACAGCTGTAAGTTCTTCAGATATCAATCCATTTGTGGAATCTGGAGCACAACTTACCAACTACACAAACATTGCCTCTGCCTCTGCGGTAGATTTAACCACAGCAGCCGAGTCGGTAGTGAACTCTGTGGTTCACGTAAAAGTGACGCAAGATGGTGAAGAATACATACAAGTAGACCCCTTTAAGTACTTCTTTTATGGGCAGCAAGGGGAACGCAAGCAAATGCCCGATAAACACGGTTCTGGTTCTGGAGTTGTTATTTCATCAGATGGTTACATCGTTACTAACAACCATGTAATTGATCGCGCATCAGAAATACAAATCACCACACACAACAACGAAACCTATACCGCAGAGGTTATAGGAACTGACCCGGCTACAGACTTAGCTTTATTAAAGATTCAATCTGATGGCCTTACTCCTGCTCGTATCGCCAACTCTGATGAAGCTAAACTTGGAGAATGGGTACTTGCTGTTGGGAACCCCTTCAACCTCAACTCTACCGTAACCGCAGGAATTGTTTCTGCGAAGGGCAGAAACATCAATATTTTACCCCGTGATGCAGGCACAAATTACTCACCGGTAGAATCTTTCATTCAAACAGATGCCGCGGTAAACCCAGGAAACAGTGGTGGAGCTTTAGTAAATGCCAAAGGAGAATTGATTGGGATCAATACCGCCATTAAATCTCCAACAGGTTCTTACAGCGGTTATGCCTTTGCAGTACCCTCCAACATTGCCGTAAAGGTGGTAGAAGATCTTATTGAGTTTGGAACCGTACAAAGAGGATACATTGGAGTGAGTATTCGAACCATAGATCAAAACATCATTGACGAATACGAGCTTGAAGTGAATGAAGGCGTTTTTATTGCTGGCTTGCTTGAGAATGGTGCTGCCGATGAAGCAGGTCTAGAAGAAGGTGATGTGATTGTGAAAGTAGGAGACATTGCTGTAAATCAAGTATCTGAGCTGCAAGAACAAATCAGCCGATTTAGACCTGGCGATAAAGTAAGTGTGACTTTAAACAGAAATGGAAGAGTGGTCTCTAAAAAAGTTGTATTACGAAACCGACATGGGAACACAGACATTGTTGAAGAGGAAGACAACAAACTGGCCGTTGAGCTTGGAGCAGAGTTTCAAGAGCTTTCTAGCGAAGAAATGGAAGCTTTGAATATTGATAACGGAGTAAAAATTACACGCATGAATGGAGGTAAACTCCGCAGCTCGGGAATAAGAGAAGGATATATTATTCAAAAAATTGATAGTCGTAAAATTGATAGCCTTGAGGATCTTGAAACAGCACTCAAAGGAAAAAAAGGTGGAGTGCTTTTTGAAGGCATTTACCCTAATGGCAAACAAGTCTACTACGGTGTAGGAATGTAAACGAAATCACCCTTTGTTTCGAATGGTCGTGTTTAACAGCACGGCCTTTTTTTATTCCTTGTATTTTTGCCCCATGCGCATTGACATTGTCACTTTGTTTCCAGAAATGTTCGAAGGACCTCTAACCCACTCTATTTTAAAAAGAGCTGCGGAAAGTGGCCATGTAGAAATACAGTATCACAATCCAAGAGATTATTCAAAAGACAAACACAAGAAGGTTGATGACTATCAATTTGGTGGTGGTGCAGGAATGGTGCTCACTCCACAGCCTTTGGCAGATTTGTTAGACCAACTGATGGAACAGCGCAATTACGATGAGATCATTTTCTTAACGCCAGATGGAAAAACGCTTACGCAAGGCATAGCGAACCAACTCTCTACCAAAGAAAACTTAATCTTTATCTGTGGGCATTACAAGGGCATTGATGAGCGAATTAGAGCGCATTACGTTAGCAAAGAAATATCTATTGGCGACTTTGTTCTCACTGGGGGCGAACTCGCAGCTATGGTTCTTACAGACGCTATTGTACGTTTGATACCAGGTGCCATGGGAGATGGAACAAGCGCCTTAACCGATTCTTTTCAAGACAGCCTCTTGGCCCCTCCAGTGTACACTAGACCAGCAGAATTCAACGGAATGAAAGTTCCGGATATTTTACTCTCAGGAAATCTGAAAGCAATAGATCAATGGAGGCACGATAAAGCCTTGGAGCGCACCAAATTGAGAAGGCCTGATTTACTAGACGAATAAATCTTTGAATTTTTAATCGTCTGCCTAGATTTTTCAAAGTAAATTCCGTAATATTGCACCCTCATTTTCTGAGGCCTACTATAAGATTTAAAGTCATGGATGCGAGATTACAAGAAATAGCTAAAGAAGTTAGTCATAAAAACGAGTTACCATCTTTCAAAGCGGGAGATACAGTAACTGTACACTATAAAATACGTGAAGGTGAAAAAGAGCGTATTCAGCCTTTTCAAGGCACAGTAATTCAGCGTAAAGGTGGAGATAGCATCTCTGCAACGTTTACAGTTCGCAAAATGGCCAGCGGTGTTGGTGTTGAGCGTATTTTTGCTGATAACTCGCCTTTTATTGAGCGTTTAGAAGTGAACAAAGTAGGTGTAGTGAGAAGAGCACGTATCTTCTACCTTAGACAAAGAACAGGTAAGGCTGCAAGAATTAAGGAAGCAAGACGCTAGTCTTACTCACACCAAGTTATACAATACAAAAAAGCCTTGTTCAAATGAACAAGGCTTTTTTTATGTCTTGGTTTAAACTCTTTTAAATCTCCAGCTTCTTGATTTTCCGAACAACTCCGGTGCAATACTTTGTATGGCAATCCACACAAGCATTTACCATCAAGTTAAACGTCTCAACATCTTGGTTTGCTGCCAAGGTGTCTACCGAGTTTAAAAAGAGCGTAGCGTAGCCTTCAAAAGCGTTCCCTTCTCCCATACCTTCTGTTCGTTGATCAGAATGTATGGTAGAAAAGTCTAGCTGCAGACTATCTGGAATAGCTTCTCCTTTAGCAATATGGCCTTTCACCAACTCAAGGCGATCAAACATATCACGCATGGTCAACGCCAACTCACTGTATTCTCTTAGTTGAGGGCTGTTCGCCTTTTCCTTTTTTACAGGAGCTTCTTCTGCTTTTTGATCAGAAGAAGTTTCACTGCAAGCAGCAATACCCGCTACTAAGAAAAATGAAATCAGTAACTTCTTCATTACTCAACTACAACACCATCGGCCATGAATGCCCACTCTACTTTGTCTTCTGTAATAGAAGCAATGCTATCAGCACTTGCCTCAGCATCTTCAGCATAGTGTCTCAACTCATCTACAGTAGTCACTTTTTTATAAGCTACTCCGCTTACAGTAGTCTTGTGTCCACCTGCATCTAAAGGAACAAAGAAGTCATAGTCTTTGAATTGCACCATCATGTCTTCGCCATTATTCAAATCAATGGTCATCCAACAACCTTTCTTCTTGCAAGCTTGAGTGATGTCAGCAGAAATAGCAATTTGAATACTATCTGCCTCTTCCTCTTGCATTTGCGCTACAAGTTCATCAACAGACGAAACTGTGCTCATGTCAATCTCAGCACCATCTGCATAGGGATATACTGGAGCCTCTTCTTCCTCAGAACCTTCTTGCTCTTCACTTTGTTGTGTTTCTGGGTTGGTAGTCGTTTCTGGATTCGTGCTTTCACCGCATGAAAACATAAAAGTTGCTACAGCAAGGGTTAAAATTACCTTCTTCATTCTTGTATTTTTGGTTCAATTAAAATGTTCATGGCGAAAATAATCACTTCCGAGCTAGCAAAAAAGCTTATTGATCATACTAAATTCAATATTCGCTTGGTGCAAGACGAGTTCTTAAAAGAGCTTCCAGCAAGATTCTATTCTGCACCAGCAGCTGGAAAATGGAGCGCAGCCTCTTGTTTGGCTCATCTAAACATGACCATGGAACACTACGTTCCTTTTATGGAAAAGGGTAAACGCACCTATGAATTGAAAGTTAAAAATCCTCGAAGCGATTACAATCAGGCTTGGACGGGAAAGCTCATTGAAAAGTACATGAATCCCACGGAAGTGAATCAAGTAAAAAAGCTTCCCTCTTTTAAAAGCATAAACCCCGGTGACAGCGTTTCTCCTGATGCGCAAGTCATTGAGACATTTTTTGAGTGGAACCACAGACTCATGCAGCTTATGCAAAGTCATAAACAAAGCGACTGGGGCAAGATTAAGGTGCAAACTCTGCTTCGCATTCCTTTTAGAATTCAAATGGGTGATGCCCTTATTTTAATGACCTACCACAATTATCGGCATCTCATTCAAGCCTTAAAGGCTTGCGACATCTCTTGCGAGAAATATAGAATTGAAAGTGCTTAATTACACTCCCAATCCCCCTCTATGGTTCCTACTCCTTCTTGATGTTGGTAATAATTATTGATGTCGTCCATGGTTTCTCCATCGCACCAATCTTCTTCTTGTAGCGTTGTTTCACTCGCATAAGTGAATGTGCATGTTGTGCATCCGTCATCATCGCAAGAAATGAGAGAAATTACAGCATTCGCGATTAAAAAAGACTTTATTCTGTAATCCATTCTGTAAAAATTCTTCTTTCTGTTCTCGGTTTTTGTCTTGGCCATTCGCCCTCTGGGTATCCAACAAAAAACAGACCCAAACAGCGATCTTCCTCTCCAATTCCTAAAAAGCCCTTCATTTCTTGAGTATAGGTTAAGCCACCGCTTCCCCAATATCCACCTAAACCATAGGCAGAACAAGTAATGTACATATTCTCTACAGCAGCAGCCGTAGCAGCTATTTCTTCTACCTCAGGCACACTGTGCTCCTCATCTCTATGCATGACAATAGCAATAACTGCAGATGCCAGCAAGGGGCGCTCCTTGAGCTTCTTGTACTTATGCTCTTTAAAATCTTCTGGAGTAGTGATGCTTTTATAGGTGTCTGCGTGCCAATCTCCAAACTTTTTCAACCCCTCTTCCATGAACACTTTAAAGCGCCAAGGCTGTGTGAGCCTATGGGTTGGTGCCCAACGTGCATTCTCTAACATGATCTCTATCAACTCTCTATGCACTTTTCGCGCACTAAAGCTTTCAGGAACAACCGTTCTTCTGCTTCGGATACAATCATTCACTTCGCTGACATTAAACCGCATACTTTCTTTTTTTCAAAGATATTTTCTTCGAGCACTTTTTAAAATCAAATATTTTAATACTTTTACGATATCAAAATAATATCATCATGATAAACGAAAAATCAACTTCAGCACCCTCGGGATATCTTTTTGTCCTGATTCAATTGGCAACCATTGCCGGATGCGTTTTAAGCATGGTACTGCTTCATTCAGCACCGTTATTTATAGTATTACTACTTGCGAGTATTCTAATGCTTCCAGGATTTTTCATTGTAAACCCCAATGAATCTAAAGTGCTTGTGCTCTTTGGTGAATACAAGGGAACCGTTAAATCTCACGGTTTTTATTGGGCTAACCCATTTTTCAAGAAGACCAACATCTCTCTAAAAGCAAGAAACTTTGATACTGAGAAAATTAAGGTGAATGACAATTTGGGGAACCCCATTATCATTAGCGCGGTAGTTGTTTGGAAAGTTGAGAACACTGCTAAAGCTGCTTTTGAAGTGAACGACTACCGCAACTACGTGCTGGTACAAAGTGATGCTGCATTGCGCTACATGGCGGGTAAATACCCATATGACTGCTTTGAAGATGAAGGAAAAGAAAGCGGTCTTACCTTAAGAGGTGGTGGCGAAGAGGTGAATGACGAATTGGAAAACGCCTTACGTGAACGTTTAGCTATGGCTGGAATTAATGTTCTGGAAGCGCGCATTAACCATTTAGCTTATGCAGAAGAGATTGCAGGAGCCATGCTACAGCGCCAACAAGCTACGGCTATTGTAGCTGCGAGACATAAAATTGTTGAAGGTGCGGTTGGAATGGTAGACATGGCCATTGAACACTTAGAGCGCGATAACATTATACACTTAGATGACGAGCGCAAGGCTGCCATGGTAAGCAATTTAATGGTGGTGCTTTGCTCTGATAAAAACGCTAGCCCGGTGGTAAATACAGGATCTTTATACTAAACATTATGCAATACAAAATCATCAATCAAAAGGCATTCGAAAAAATAGAGAAGTTTGAAGAAAGACTCAATCATCTCTCTCGCGAAGGATGGCGTGTCATCACAAGTATGCAAAGCGGAGCCTACTTGATCTTAGGAAAAGAAAAATAGTGTATGCCTAAAACGAACAAAAAAAGTTTCGTACTACGTTTAAATCCAGAGGAGTATGCTGCCATTGAAAAGTGGGCTGCCGATGAATTTAGGAGTGTAAACGGCCAAATTGAATATGTTCTTCACCAAGCACTGGAAAAAACTGGAAGAAAAAAAGGGAAGTCATAAGACTTCCCTTTTTAATTATTGCAACTGAAACAGGATAGGCAATGTCATTTCCATTGCTACCGGCTTACCGTCTTTCTTAGCTGGTTCCCAATTGGGCATCTGTCTGATGACAGATAAAGCTGCATCGTACAATGTAGGGTCTACATCTGCTTCATTTTTAATGTGCACATCTGTAATTTCTCCTGCTTCAGAAATTTTGAATCCCACCATCGCTCTGCCAGATAAGCCAGCTTCTTTCGCTTCAGTTGGGTATTTCAAATTTTCTCCTATAAAAGTAAACAGCGCTTCCTGTCCACCAGGAAACATAGCCATCTCATCTGGCTTGGTCATTTCCGATTCAACCTTTGTTACTTGAATCTCGTTTTCTACCTGTTTATCGCAACCCGTTGTTGTTGCTAGTGCCACCATCAAACCTATTGCTAGAACAGGTACCCATATTTGTTTTGATTTATCTTTTTGCATCATGTTGATTCGTTTTTGAAGTAAACTTTTATTGAAAAAAGAATTGGAAAGTACAGCTGGGTTCACGCCAAAGTGCTTTGCAAGTAATAGCTCTTGGTAACTGGTGCGATTTGTAATGGCAAGCGTACATTCATCGGCAATAAATTCATGTACCTCGCGCAACAGTTTACCACTGAGCCATACTGCTGGATTGAACCAGAAAAACACCTTGAACACCTCTACCAACAGCACATCTAAAGAATGCCATTGGCGGCTATGTACCTCCTCGTGAGAATAGATTAAATCGTGTTCGCGGGCTTTGAAATCTACCTTGATCACAATTTTATTAAAGAAAGAAAAAGCGACACTCTGCTTTACAGCTGAACTGCGAAATACCATGAACACTCGAAACATCAAAAGCACTAATAACATGTATGAAACCGCCAAGTACACCCACAACCAATTGAACGGTCCATTTTGCTCTAGTACCATTGCTTGCTGACTTGCTTGAACCACCACTTCTGGCAATTGAAGCATAAACACCTTGGTTTTCTGCTTTAAAACAAGATCTAGAAAAGGGTAAGCAACGGAGAGCAGCAATGCGCTTAAAAGGTAAATCCTATTCCATTGGAAATGGGTCACTTTTCTTAACAGCAGCACGTATAAAAGCACCGCAATTAAAAGCATTCCTTGACCTACCAGAAAATTTTCTGCAAAGCTCATATTACTTCTCTTTATTCATTTGTTTAAGCACCTCGTCTAAGGTAGTGAGGTCCATCTTTTTTTCTTTCACAAAGAACGATAGCAACTTCTCGGCCGAATCTCCAAAGTATTTTGAGATCACATTGTTGGCCACAAAAGATGCGTAGTCATCGCGTGTAATTAACGGATGATATTGAAAAGAACGCCCTTTAGCTGTGTGCCCAACAAACCCTTTTTGTTCCAAGATGCGCACAATTGTACTGACTGTGTTTACCGCGGGTTTAGGATCTGGGAGCTCTTGAACAATGTCTTTTACAAAAGCTTGCTTCAATTTCCAAAGCTCTTGCATGACCTGCTCTTCTGCCTTAGTGAGTTCTTTTATATTTGAATTTATTGCCATTACACGACAAATGTATAACTAATTTTTTAGTTCAACTAACTTTTTAGTTGAAAGAGGATCGTACACAAAAAAACCTCGATGAATCACCGAGGCTTCTCTCCTACTTGCTTTTTTCTTAAAGCACTGCTGCCGTGTTCTTTCTAAACACAAATTTGCCGTCAAACTGATCTAAGATCAAGGCGTCTCCCTTGTGCACCTTGCCTCCAAGAATTTCTTTACTCAAGGCATTGAGCACCTCTTTTTGGATGACCCTTTTTACTGGTCGCGCTCCAAATTGTGGATCATACCCCAAGTCTGCCAAGTAATCGATGACTTCTTCTGAAGCGCTCAGGAGAATGTCTTGCTGTTTTAAGCGTTTGGATACGCCATTGAATTGTAATTCAACAATGCGTCTCACATCGATTTTACTCAAAGGAGTAAACATGATGGTTTCATCAATTCTATTCAAGAACTCCGGTTTCAAGGCGCGTTTCAAGTTCTCAAACAATATCATTTTAGTGCGTTCTTGAACTTCTTCGGAATTGAGTTCTGTTAAGCCCTCAAAGTTGTCACGGATAATTTCGCTGCCTAAGTTTGAAGTCATAATGACGATAGTATTCTTGAAATTTGCCATACGTCCCTTGTTGTCCGTCAATCGCCCGTCATCCAAAACTTGAAGCAAGGTGTTGAACACATCGGGATGCGCTTTTTCTATCTCATCCAAAAGCACTACAGAATACGGTTTTCTGCGCACTGCTTCTGTCAATTGCCCCCCCTCATCGTAACCTACATATCCAGGAGGTGCTCCCACCAAGCGTGAGACGGCATGGCGTTCTTGGTACTCGCTCATATCAATGCGCGTCATAGCATTCTCGTTGTTGAAAAGGTACTCTGCCAAGGCTTTTGCCAACTCGGTTTTCCCCACACCTGTGGTTCCCAAGAAAAGGAAGCTTCCAATGGGTTTATCTTCATCTCCCAAACCAGCTCTACTTCTGCGCACCGCATCAGATACAGCCGCAATGGCTTCTTCTTGTCCCACCACACGCTTGTGCAGTTCTTCTTCGAGAAGGAGCAGCTTTTCGCGCTCACTTTGCAGCATTTTACTTACCGGAATCCCCGTCCACTTGGCCACCACTTCTGCAATGTCTTCTGCATCTACCTCTTCTTTGATTAAGATGGAACCGCGTTCTTTCAGCTCATTCATCTGAGCCTCGTAATCTTTCATCTTAGCTTCTGCCTCTACGAGTCTGCCGTATCTAATCTCAGCAACTTTGCCCAAATCACCGTTACGTTCTGCTTGTTGGGCTTCTAACTTGAGTTGCTCAATTTGCTCTTTAATGCCTTGAATGCCATCAACCACTTCTTTCTCGCCTTCCCATTGCGCACGAATGCCGTTGCGTACCTCATTCAGGTTCGCCAACTCTTTTTGTAAGAAATCCAGTTTCTTTTGGTCTTTCTCGCGCTTTATGGCTTCGCGCTCAATTTCTAGCTGTCTTATTTTACGCTCTACTTCATCTAACTGAACGGGCATAGAATTGATTTCCATGCGCATTTTGGCAGATGCTTCGTCCATCAAATCAATAGCTTTATCAGGTAAAAAACGATCGGTAATGTAGCGTTGTGACAATTCAACCGATTGAATAATCGCTTCATCTTTGATGCGCACTTTATGGTGCGTTTCGTACTTTTCTTTGATTCCCCGTAAGATAGAAATCGCATCTTCTGTACTTGGCTCATCAACCACTACTTGTTGGAACCTGCGCTCCAACGCCTTGTCTTTCTCAAAATACTTTTGATACTCTACCAAGGTGGTAGCTCCAACGGCACGGAGTTCTCCGCGGGCCAAAGCAGGTTTTAGAATGTTTGCTGCATCCATGGCCCCTTCGCCTCCACCAGCACCAACTAAGGTGTGGATCTCGTCAATGAACAAGATGATATTTCCGTCTGCAGAGGTCACTTCTTTCACTACAGCTTTGAGGCGTTCTTCAAATTCACCTTTGTACTTGGCTCCGGCCACCAAAGCGCCCATATCTAGGGCGTACAGCTCTTTCGATTGCAGGTTATCTGGCACATCTCCGTTTACAATGCGGTGAGCGAGCCCTTCGGCAATGGCGGTTTTTCCTACACCAGGTTCTCCAATAAGAATAGGGTTGTTTTTGGTTCTGCGAGAGAGAATTTGAAGCACTCTTCTTATTTCTTCATCGCGACCAATAACCGGATCGAGCTTGCCTTTTCGAGCTTGCTCATTGAGGTGAACCGCATACTTATTCAATGAATTGTAGGTGTCTTCTGCACTGTGGCTATTGACAATACTTCCTTTTCTGAGTTCTTTAATAGCGGTATTGAATCCATCCTTAGTCATTCCACAGTCTTTCAACATGCGTGCAACATCGTCTTTACCAGTAAGAATGGCATACATGAGGCTTTCAATAGAAACGTATTCATCGCCCATATCTTTAGCATGTGCAAATGCATTTTGAATGGCTTTTTGCCCATCGGGCGATAAGTACACATCTCCACCAGCAACCTTAGGATAGGCGCTAAGAATGGATGAAAGGATTTGCTCTACACGCTCCTGCGCCACACCCATTTTTTGAAAGAAAAAAGGCGCCACGTTGTCGTCTTCTCGCAGTATGCCTTGCAAAAGGTGACCCGTTTCAATGGCCTGTTGTCCGTTTTGCGTAGCAATCTGCTGCCCCTGGTTTACAGCGGCTCTTGCTTTGATTGTGAGTTTATTTAAATCCATACTTCCCTTTGGTCATAAATCGCGCCTAGAGATAAAAACGGAAAAGATGGCTTAAAACTTAGGTGAAAACGGAAATATTGACGGTGAACAATTGATTTTCAAGACAATAAGGCATGAAAAAGAAACTGATGTAAGACAACTCTTTCATTATTTCGGGGCTTCGACTCACGTTTCGACACCGCTCAACGCAGCGGCTCAGCCACCTCCTTTCGAGAGCCTCAGGGGCCTACTTGGGGCAGTGAACCGGCCCTTCGACTCCGCTCAGGGACCTCCTTCGACTCACACTTCGATAAACTCAATGCAGCGGCTCGGGGACCTCAATTGGGCACTGATGCTCTCAAAGTGCCATTCTCTACATTACTCCCAACCGAAATGTTTCTCGGCCATATCTACAATATCGCTACCAATGGCTAAGCTGGCTGTAGCTGCGGGCGATGGTGCATTGAGCACATGTATGGCTTTGTCTTGGTATACGATTCTGAAATCATCTCTAGTATCTCCATCTTCTGCCAATAGCAGGGCTCTCACACCACTTCTCCCCTCTCTGAGGTCTTCCATGGTTAAAGAGGGAATCAAGCGTTGAAGGGTCTCTAAAAAGAGTTTTTTCGAGAATGCTCTGCGGTATTCATTGATTCCGAATTTCATGTTATTCAAGAAGAGTTTCCAGGTTCCTGAGTAACTCAAAGCATCTAAGGTGTCTTTGAGGTCAAAGTCTGTTTTACCATAGCCCTCACGCTTAAAGGTAAACACCGCATTGGGTCCACATTCAACCTCTCCATTGGTCATGCGCGTAAAGTGCACCCCTAAGAATGGAAAATCTGGATTTGGAACAGGGTAAATGAGGTTCTTTACTTTGTGCTTTCCTTCATCGGTAAGCTCATAGTAATCACCTCTAAAACCAACAACTTTTTCTTTGAGTTTTATTCCTGCTTTTCTTGCCAAGCGATCGGCTTGTAATCCTCCGCATGCCACAATAAACTCGCATATGAAATTGCCTTGGGTGGTGACTACAATAGAACCTTCGGCATCATCAATAATGTCTTTGACTTCGGTTCCTAAAAGAACTTTGCTATTCTCGTTGGTAGAGAGTGCAACTTCTGTCATTACTTCTGTTGCTCTGCGGTAATCTATGATTCCGGTTTGAGGCACAAAAATACCGGCAATGGCTTCACAAAAAGGTTCAATATCTTTTACTTGATCTGGTGTAAGGCGTTCAATGCCATTCAATCCATTCTCTGCTCCAATAGCAGTGATTTTATCTAAGAAAGGAAGCTCGCTTGGATCTGCTGCAGCAACCACTTTTCCGCATACATCGTGAGGAACCTTGTACTTTTTGGCAAATTCAACCAACTCCACACGGCCTTGCATACAGTTGATGGCTTTTTTGCTTCCCGGTTTGTAATACAAGCCGCTGTGGATTACCCCAGAGTTGTTTCCTGTTTGATGGTCTGCTAAACGCGATTCTTTTTCAAAGACAACAATGTTTTTGTTCGGGTATTTTTTCTGAAGCTGATACATGGTAGCCGCTCCAACAATTCCACCACCTATAATGCCTATATCAAATCGATCCATCATCCAAAAAATTTGCGCAAAGATACATCTACTAAAAGCAAAAATATGCTGGTATTGTTCTGGCACTAGGGAGAAAAAAGCGTTTCCCCTATTTTGACAATTAAGCTACCTCTTTCGGCATTTTTACAAAGCGCAAAACCACAAAGCCAATAAAGAAGAAAACAGTTAAGGAAAGAATGGAGTAGCGCATGTTATCGGTTACATCTTCTAGAAAAGCAAAGGTGAACGTACCTAACACAATGGCCGCTTTTTCGGTCACATCATAAAAGCTGAACCACGTTGTATGATCTGCTTCTTGAGGTAACATTTTAGAAAAAGTGGAACGCGATAGGGATTGTACTCCGCCTAAAACCAAGCCAACCAAACCACCAACAATATAAAATTTGGTAATGACCAATGGATCGTTAGGATTGAGCAAGTAAGCACTCACACATACCAAAACCCAAACAACAACTGCTAAGCTCAAGGCGCGGATATTTCCAATTTTTTTGGATAGAAATGAGAACAACACAGATCCTGCTATCCCCACAAATTGAATGAGTAAAATGGTAATGATCAATTGAGATGTTTCAAGGTTCAGCACCTTGGTTCCATATAAAGAAGAAACTAGGATAACGGTTTGCACTCCTACACTGTAGAGGAAAAAAGCCGAAATAAATCGCTTGGTGTTTTTTGCGTGCTTCAGCTCATCCCAAACGGTTCTCAGTTTTTTAAATCCATCTGTTAGTGTGCTCCATTGAATAGACTTTCTGGCTGGCGAAACCGGTAAACGCGCAAAAGTAATTTGGGCAAAACCAAGCCACCAAATACCTGTGATTACAAAAACTATTCTTGTAGCAAAACCTGTTTCTAGCACTCCAGACTCAATAAGAACCAAAGAGGCAATGAGTAATATAGAAGAGCCTAAATAACCAATGGCAAATCCTCTTGCACTCAGTTTGTCTTGTTTCTCTACTGGTGCAATTTCAGGAAGGTAAGAGTTGTAAAAAACTAAACTGCCCCAAAAACCTATGCTCGCCATAAAGGTTCCTAACAGGCCTAGCCAAAGAAAAGACTCATCTTCAAAAAAGAACAAAGCCATACAGCTGATGCTGCCTATGTAACAAAAACGTCTTAAAAAAGTCTTTTTCCGGCCAGTATAATCGGCTATTCCAGAAAGGATTGGGGAAAGTAGAATAACCATGAAAAATGAAGCCGAAAGCACGTAGGTATATAACGAGGTATTGTTGAGCTCTAATCCAAATATATTGACCTTATCACTCACAACACTGGCGTAATAAATGGGGAAAATAGCGGTAGAAATGACAAGGCTATATACAGAGTTTGCCCAATCGTAAAATGCCCATCCTTTTTGTACTCTCGGAGAATATTCTTGCATTATGTATGGCTTTAAAAGAAAAAAGGGAGGCTTTCACCTCCCTTTGAACTTAAATTATTTTACTTCAAAAGAAACTCTTCTATTCTTTGCTAATGAATCACGTGTGCCAGAGTCATCATCTGGATCAGTAGATCCCGCAGCTTTTTTACTTAAACGAGAAGCATCAATTCCCTGCTCTACCAAATAGTTGTAAACTTCTTCTGCTCTTTTCTCTGAAAGATTACCGATGTATTCTTTCTCTTCTACTGCATCTGTATGACCAACAATGGTTACGTTTAATCCGCTATTCTCAGTCATTAGATCTACTACTTCTTGCATTTGAGTTCCGTTAGAAACACTCACAGAATTTGATGAGAAGAAAATTTTCTTTGTCATCAAAATATCACCTGCACTCATGTCTATGGTTTCGGAGATATTCTCTGTGTGTTGCACTTGCATTTGATTGCGATCTTCTGGTTCACAATCACACGTTGTCAATTCTTCTAGGTTAATCACCTTCACATTGTCTATGTAATAGTAAGCATCTGACGATTGCATACCTTGAAAACCTGATGGCTTTCTCAATTTTACCGAGTTGGTTTTCTTTTTCATTTCCACATCACTTGCAAAGTTTCCGATGCATAAATAACGCTCACCACCTATTGCTGTTACTATTGAACAAACCGTTTCGAAGAGGTACTGATCTTGGAAGATTTTATTCTGACTATTTTTTACTTGTGGAACAATAGTTCCACCAGCAATATTCTTGTCTTTTAATTTGGTGCTTGAAATTACCGCCCCAACATTGTTTACTCCATACTTTGATAAATCTGCTAAGCTTAAATCAAAGCTCACACAGTATCTCTTGCCTTCAACCAAAGGCTTTGTAAGTTTTACTTGCAGGTACGTTCTTGGTTCTTTGGCGTTGTAGGAATACGCTCTAATACCGGCATAGGCACCTCCAGATTGATCATCTTGACTTCCTCTATCGTTGTCCGGAATACCGAAACCTTTTTTATTTCCTACTTGGTACAAATCGGCCATGTATTCTTCATTGGTTCCAAACCAAGGGGAAGCCAACATAATAGAACCTGGACCTTTCACTTTTTTCTCAATCATTGAGAAATCACTATTCGGGACTAAATTATTCTGTGCGAATAAACTGCCAAAAAAAGCAGTGACGCAAAGGGTTAATACTATTTTCTTCATTACAAATTGTGTTGATATTCTTTTACTGATTCAATAAATACTTTCACCTTTTCAGGTTTTGTATCAGGGTATACTCCGTGGCCCAAGTTAGCAATATGCGGCTTTTTACCAAAACGTCTTAACATATCATGCGTTTGGGTTCTTATTTCTTTTTCACTGGCATACAACAAACATGGATCTAAGTTACCCTGTAGTGCTTTTCCTTCTCCAACTTTCGCTCGCGCATATTCTGGAGATGTGTTCCAGTCAACACCAATAGTATTGCAATTGAGTTGACCCATTTCCTCTAGAGAAAACCATGCCCCTTTTGCAAAAACTGTTACGGGAACCTCATCAATCGCATCACAAATTTGCTTAATGTAAGGCAAAGCGAAGGTATCGTACTGTGCTTTAGGAAGTATTCCTGCCCAAGAATCGAAAAGTTGAAGCATGTCTGCACCGGCTTCTATTTGCTTCTTTAAATACGCGATGGTTGCTTTAGCAATAGTATCTAGCGTTTGATGCGCTAGGTCCGGACGGGTATACAAGAGTTTTCTCGCTTCACTAAAGGTTTTAGATCCACCACCTTCTACCATGTAAGATAGAATGGTCCAAGGCGCACCGGCAAAACCAATGAGTGGTACTCTACCGTTTAGTTCTCTCTTTGTAACACGCAGAGCATCAAAAACATACTGCAAACGATCTGTTACTCCATCCAATTGTAGCTTATTGAAATCAGCTTCTGTTTTCAAAGGGTTTTCAAATACAGGCCCTTTCTTTTCTACCATTTGATACGTGCATCCCAATGCTTCTGGAATCACAAGAATATCTGAGAAAATAATGGCTGCATCAACACCCAAAATATCTACTGGTTGAATGGTTACCTCACTCGCCAACTCTGGTGTTTCTACCAGTTCTTTAAAACCAGAAAGGTTGTTGCGTATGGCTCTATACTCAGGCAATATTCTACCTGCCTGACGCATCAACCAAACGGGAGTGCGCTCGGTTACTTGGCCATTTGCTGCTCTAAGAATGATGTCGTTCTGTATGCTCATAATTAAAATAACAAAAGAGGCTAACCTATACATAGATTAGCCTCTTTGTGAAAAAATATTCAATTACGCGTTTTGCGTTTTAATCAAGTTCAATGCAGAACCCGCCTTAAACCACTCAATTTGTTGCGCGTTATAGGTATGGTTCAACTTGATACTGTCTGTGCTGCCATCTGCATGAACAACTTCAAGTGTCAATTGCTTTTTAGGAGCAAAATCTACCAAATCAACAAAGTTGAAAGTATCGTCTTCTTTGATCAAATCGTAGTCAGATTCGTTATCAAAAGTAAGGCCGAGCATTCCTTGTTTTTTCAAGTTGGTCTCGTGAATTCTAGCGAATGATTTTACAATTACCGCTCTTACTCCTAAGAACCTTGGTTCCATTGCTGCGTGTTCTCTAGAAGAACCTTCACCGTAGTTGTGATCTCCCACAACAATAGATGGTACACCAGCTGCTTTATATGCCCTACCGGTTGCTGGAACTTCCATAGTTTCACCATTCAATTGGTTCACCACTGCATTGGTAGCTCCGCCAAAGGCGTTTACGGCTCCAATCAAACAGTTGTTAGAGATATTATCTAGGTGTCCCCTGTACCTCAACCATGGACCTGCCATTGAGATATGGTCTGTTGTACATTTTCCAAAGGCCTTAATCAGCAATTTTGCACCGTTGATGTTTTGACCGTCCCAAGCTGCAAATGGCTCAAGCAATTGCAGTCTTTCAGATTCTGGGTTCACCACTACATCCAATCCACTACCATCGGCAGCAGGTGCTTGGTATCCATTGTCTTCTACTGCGAACCCACGGCTTGGCAATTCAAAACCACTTGGTTCAGAAAGCTTTACATCTTCACCAGACTCACTTTTCAATGTATCTGCCAGAGGGTTGAAATCCAATTTACCTGAAATGGCAATGGCTGCCACCATCTCTGGAGATGTTACAAAAGCATGCGTATTCGGGTTCCCATCGGCTCTTTTCGCAAAGTTTCTGTTGAAAGAGTGAACGATGGAATTTTTCTCTTGCTTCTCTGCTCCTTCACGCGCCCACTGACCAATACATGGTCCACAAGCATTCGTAAAGATTCGTGCATTTTCAAACTTGTTGAAGCTATCCATCAAGCCATCACGCTCAGCAGTAAAACGGACTTGTTCAGAACCTGGGTTAATCCCCAAAATAGCTTTTGGTTTTACTCCTTTGGCTACAGCATCTTCTACAATAGAAGCCGCTCTTGTTAAATCTTCGTACGATGAGTTGGTACAAGAACCAATCAATGCCCATTCAATTTCTGTTGGCCAATCGTTGGCTGCTGCTTTTTCTTTCATTTCAGCAACAGGTGTCGCCAAATCTGGAGTAAACGGTCCGTTCAAATGCGGTGTCAACTCATCCAAGTTAATTTCAATTACTTGATCAAAGAACTCCTCTGGATTTGCATATACTTCATCATCTCCAGTTAAGTGATCTGCTACTGTATCTGCCAAATCAACTACATCTTGACGACCCGTTGCTGCCAAGTATCTGCGCATAGAATCATCGTATCCAAAAGTTGAAGTTGTTGCTCCAATCTCAGCACCCATATTACAAATGGTTCCTTTTCCTGTAGCTGAAAGGTTCTTTGCCCCTTCTCCAAAGTATTCTACAATGCAACCGGTTCCACCTTTTACAGTTAGGATACCTGCTACTTTAAGAATCACATCTTTTGCAGAGGTCCAACCATTGAGTTTTCCTGTAAGTTTTACACCAATTAGTTTGGGGAATTTCAATTCCCACGGCATGCCTGCCATTACGTCAACGGCATCTGCACCACCAACACCAACGGCTACCATTCCTAGACCACCTGCGTTTACAGTGTGGCTATCCGTTCCAATCATCATTCCACCAGGAAAAGCATAATTCTCAAGCACCACTTGGTGAATGATTCCTGCACCTGGTTTCCAAAAACCAATTCCGTATTTGTTACATACAGAAGACAAGAAGTTGAATACTTCGTTGTTCTTGTTAATTCCGTCTTGTAAATCTTTGTCAGCTCCAATTCTTGCTTGAATCAAGTGATCGGCATGAGCTGTTGAAGGTACAGCTACCTTGTCTTTTCCAGCTTGCATGAATTGCAACAAAGCCATTTGTGCCGTTGCATCTTGCATAGCTACACGGTCTGGAGCAAAATCTACATAGGCATTCCCTCTTTCGTATGCTTGGCTGGCATTGCCATCCCACAAGTGAGTATAGAGAATTTTTTCTGTGAGTGTTAAAGGCTTGTCTAGTAGTTGGCGCGCTGCAGCAACTCGCTCTGGATAGCGACTGTAAACTGCTTTGATCATATCAAGATCGAATATCATGCTAATCGGTTTTAATGTTGAACTTGTGTTGTGACGCGAAAATAATCATTCCTTATGGTTTACTCGTTGCCTTTCTTAAACTTCCATTTATACCTTGATTAGTTCCCTTTGTCCTAAATTCTGCTTGCCCTCTATTCCTCTTGATTACATTTGAACCATGCAATTAAGCCAGTGGCAAAACATACGTATGTCTGTAGACTCTATTTTGAGTCAAAAATTAAGGGCCTTTCTCACCCTTTTTATCATAGCCATTGGTATTACTGCATTGGTGGGAATTCTAACCGCAGTTGACTCTTTAAAATCTAGCATCAACGATCAGTTTTCTTCTATGGGAGCCAACAGTATTTCCATTAGAAGCAGGCGCGATTTAAACGTAAAGAAAGAAGGCAAGCGCGTTATTGCCAAACCCTACATTTCTTACAAAGAAGCGGCTGCGTTTAAAGAAGCTTACAATTACAGAGGCGATGTTGGGATAAGCGTTGTAGCCAAGTTTAACGCCAAAATAACCCATGCAGATCTAGAGACGAACCCCAATATGCGTGTGAGTGGTGGCGATGAAAATTTCTTAATTACCAATGGCTATAAGTTGCAGAGTGGACGAAACTTTTCTGCAACCGAAATCACCTCTAACAGCTGGTCTGCATTGATTGGTCAAGATGTTGTGAAAGATCTTTTTCCAAACACTGATCCCTTGGGTAAATCCATCAAGGTAGAGAACATCAAATACCGTGTGATTGGCATATTAGAAGGAAAAGGAAACTCTTCTGGTTTTGGAGGCGATAGAATTGTAATTATCCCCATTGGAACAGTAAGACAGCAGTATGCGTATCCAGAAATGAATTTCACTACCACTGTAAGCACTGGAAACCAAGCAGAGTTGGAAACAGCTATGAATGAAGCAACAGGTTTAATGCGCTTGGTGCGAAAAGACAAATTGGGAGATGAAGATTCTTTTACCGTTTACCGGAGTGATGCCATGGCCACTCGCTTGATTGATCTTTTGAGCTACGCCACTTTAGCAGCAGCTTTTATTGCCATTATTACCTTAACCGGTGCCGCCATTGGACTAATGAATATGATGCTGGTAAGCGTTACCGAGCGCACACGCGAAATTGGCACAAGAAAAGCACTTGGCGCCCAACAGCGCTTTATCAGAAATCAGTTTTTGTATGAGGCCATTGCCATTTGTTTGGCTGGCGGATTACTAGGAGTATTGATGGGAGTTGGCATTGGTTTTTTGGTCGCATTCTTTTTAGAAACCGCTTTTGTGATCCCTTGGCTTTGGATTTCCATTGGACTGGCGCTTTGCTTTTTTGTGGGAGTTGTTGCAGGATTCTATCCTGCTAGAAAAGCTGCTCGTTTAGACCCCGTAGAAGCTTTACGGTACGAGTAAGTCTTTACTAAAGTTCAGCGTTACGGTGTGCTTCAATTCAAATATTTTGACATTTTTGGCCATGAGTTCAGGAACGATGGATTGGCGGTTCTCTGGATGATGCTTTGAAACATTTTTATCGCTTTGAAAAGAGGTGTCATCCGATGCTCTGCTCTTTACCCTTTTCACCTTTTGCATCAATAACAAGAACTGATTGTCTAATCTGTTTCCCCATTCTGATTTCAGTGCTTTTTCAAAAGCTCTTGTAATGTAATTCTTACTTCTAGATTGATTGTTCAAAGTCTTTGCTTCTAGATTAGGGAAATAATCATAAAGCCAGGGATTGGCATCAAAGAACAACTGCAAGGTCTTTAATCCGTATTGAGGCAATAAAGTAGCGGTTTCTACAGCAATAAAGTAATTCGGATTTGGAATTTCTAAGCTGTCTTCTGCAATGAAATAATTGATGCAGCAGTACTTCTTAGAATTAAGTAGGAACACTTTTTTAAACACGGTCAATAGCACGCGATTGATCCAAAGCCTATTTTTCGAGGTAATGATAAAAAAGTCAACATCTCCATCTTCATACATACAACCTTTTGAAAGTGAACCTGAAATGGCAACCCCTTTACTGAAAGGAAATTGGTAGATGAGTTTTGAAAAAAACAGAGCGATCCCCTTTACCTCATTTGCCTTCTTTTCTGCCTCTATTCTGCGTTGAACCTTGAAGTCTAAATCTTCAAATCCAAAATAAACTTCTTGTTGATGGATGAGTTTTTGACCGACAAGTAATTTTAAGGTCTGATCCAGTTCTTCATCATCCGTAACCTTGATTCTTAAAAAGCGAAGCACCTCAGTTTTTTTCAAAGGATGTTTGAATATATCGAAGTACAACAAAGTGTGTATTACCTCTGATGCCAATGTTGAAAGCTGTATGGGCTCTTTCCCTTCCATTACGCAGGCAATTGTTTTCTAAAGTGACTCAAATACGCTAGACTTCCCCAAAACAAAAAAGCAATAGAAGCTGAGTTTAAAAAATTGTTCACCAAGGCATGCAACAAGAAGGTAAATACCCCAAGCACAACAAAATGATGAAAACCGAGAGGTTCTCGCAGTAAACAGAACAACTGAATAAAAAACCAAGCACACAAAATCAACCAAAAGACTACTCCTAGCCAACCTGTTTCAGCCAAGAGCAAAAGTGGTTCTGAGTGGGCGGTTCCACCATGCATTTCTTTTACCCAATAGGGATTGATTGTGCTAATACGCGTCATATCGCGCTCATCTTGAAATGGCACATAAGTGAACTGATATGTTCCAGGACCAAAACCCAAAAAGGGCTTTAATTCTTGCATTCTCCAAGCTGATTTCCAACGGTTAATGCGCTCCACATTAGAAACATCGCTTTGAATATTTGTGATGGATTGTGTTTGCTCAAGGATGTCTGAATTTCTTCTTCCAGAATCTGCAGAATTGGTTAAAAATGCATCTGATAGATGTGTGAAATTAATAGCGAAGGCTCCCACTAAAACAATAAGTGCAGCATACACATAAACAGGCTTTATGTTCATGCTGTAAACGATGAGAAGCGATGCCGCTAAAAGAATACTGAACCAAGCTGCTCTTGAGTAACCCAAGTAGAGGTTCACCACTAAAATGAAAAAAGCGGTAAGAAAAGCAACAACCGTCAACTTCGATGCTTTGTCTTTGAAGGAAAAAAACAAACGACCTAAACTCCAAAACACACCAAAACCCAGTGCGGCTCCCATTATGGTGTGGTCGTTAAAAAAGGGTTTAGAAATCATGCGAGAAGCTGCGGGAATAAAACCGAAGCCAAAGGAATTGTAGATGCTATAGATAGAGATGCACACCAAACCGAAAAGATAGGCGTCTACCAATTTGATGAAGGTGCCTTTCTTCAGCGTTTCTTTGAGTAAAAAGTAAAAGATCAAAATGTAAGACGAGAAAACAATGGTGTATTTGAAACTTACTTTTGGCATTTCTGAGAATAAAGAGGTAAGCGTAAGCCAGCCCATAAAAAGCAGCAATAGCCCATCTAAAAAGGTGAGTGAAACTTTTCTCAAATCTTTTGTGATGAAGCGAATGAGAAATACACCCATCCCAATAGCGATTAAGGGTTCACTCGGGAGTAAGACTTTGGTTCCCGAAAAAATTTCTATCTCGAAAGAAAAAGGAATAAGAAAAGCCTTTGCCTGAAACAACACATGTTCTTTTTGGCTGGCATAAATAAACCAAGAAATGGCACCTCCAATTCCAGCTACAAGCAGCACTATTGAATAGTTCTGCCACCTTAACACAACCAGTGGAACACATGCTGCAATAAGCAAAAGAACACCTGAGAGCTTTTGATATAGCGTCAAGGAAATTCTCATGCACTCTGCTTGATATAAAACTCACCAACAAAATAGATAAGTGTTACGAAAAGCGCTGCAAGGATAGACACCCCAACTAGCAGCCACCTTTTAGGGTATTTATCTAAGGTATTGGGTATCGCGCGGTTTACGATGTAGGCTTTGGGCACTTGATCGTTCAAATGCTGTTTGGTTTTTTCGAGATAGGCTTTTCTACTTACCATTTCGTCTACCTCTAAATTGAGTTGACGCTCTGCTTTTTGAGATTTAATGTTGGCAAATTCGGGATTATATTTTGCCTCTAACAATACCAGCTCTTTTTCTAAAGCATTGCGAATATCCAATCGGTTAGTGAGCTGATCGGTGAGCAATTGGTATTGATATGCGTATTTCTGCGCCTCTTTCACTTGGCTAGAAACATGTTTTAATTTGGCTTTATTAGAGGAGTAATCTGCCTTTGCATTCACTAAAATAGTATCGGATGTGGACACAAGACCTTCTAGCTCCACTACCTTCGCAGAATCTGACATGATCTTACTTTCTAAGCGAATTTTTTCTGTAGAAAGTGCTTCCATGCTTTTCTCTGGAGAATACATTCCCGACTCTTCGCGCAAGTCGCGCAAAGCTCTTTTGAGTTTTAACTCTTCATCTCTACTCTCTGCTAAACGAATTCTTAAGCTCTCTACTGCGCGCTCTTTATCAGCAATCTTTTCATCTACCAAAAAGCCTTCTATCACTTCCAGCTCATTCACCTTTCTAGCATAATACTGATTGGCATTTTCAAAGGCCATTTGATTGTTTTGAAAGTAGAGATGCTCTTTGAGTACATCTCCTAAACGCACAATTTCATTGGCTAAATCTGCTGCCAATTGCGCATCTGTATCCATTACCTCTACAGATACTGAACTCCAACGTGTTTTACTGATAGAAACGTTTGACTCAAACTCTTCTTTTAATTCTTGAAAGTAAAATTCATCTTTCGGAATCTTGTAATGTGCTCCTAAATCAAAGCGGGCATCTATTGAATCTATAATGTTGTTAGACATTAAAATCTGGATAAATTCATCGGTCTCTTTATCATTAGCAAATCGGTAGCCTGTATACATGAGCTGCTCGCTCATTTTTACCAATGGCACATAAACCACCGTCTCACTCTTGTATTTGGGATCAAAAAACCATTCTGAAGACAACAGCAATGCACTTAGTCCGCTGATGAGTGCAACCAATGCAAATGTCTTAAGGTTTGTTTTCACCAGATGAAAGACAGAGAATTCTTCTGTTTTATTTTGGTCTGATGTTGCTTTTTTCATTCAATAAGAGTTTGATATAGACACACTTGGTCAATTCATAAAAGAGCGGATGGCGTACATGCCTATTGCTGCAACGGTAGATTTAGCTTTGAATATTGATTTACGAATGCCTTGCTTTCCTATGGCCGCTTGCGTTTTACTATAGTTGACCTCGTTAACAATTCTTCGGATGGCTAAATTATAATACTGAGATGGATAGGTGCGTTTGAAATCAATGTCTCTATCAGTGCTTGTTTCCCAGTTTAAATGAGTTTTGATTTTAGACTCTATCTCTTGATACAATGTGGTTCCTTTAATAGGGTACGCTTTTGTGATCGTAAAGTGAGTGGGCTGACATTCCTTTAAATAATCGATGGTTTCTTGAATGTCTTTCTCATCTTCTCCAGGATAGCCCACCATGATAAAGGTTCCCGCCTCAATATCAAATGCTTTGGTTCGTTGAATCATTTGACTCACCTGCTCTTTGGAGACCTTTCGGTCCATGGCATCTAAAATTTTTTGCGAACCACTCTCCGCACCTATCCAAATGCGAAAGCAACCCATTTCTTTCAATAGCTTCAGAATGGTATCATTGAGGCGCTCTGCACGAGTAATGCATTCGAAATTGATCTTTAAACCCGCCTTTTGAAAGGCCGCGTGTAATTGCTTGATCCACTTGTAGTTTACGGTAAACACATCGTCTACAAACCAAATACTTTCTACGCCATATTCTTCTTTGAGTTGAAGCAGCTCGTCAACCACCAACTCTGGCGATCTTCTTCTGTAGCTCTGGCCATACACTGCCGTGCTGCACCATTTACAGGTAAACGGACAACCTCTTTGGGTAGATACATTGGCTGTTCTTGAACCGTGGTATTCTTGCCAGATTTCTAAATACTGATTCAAGCGAATGCGGTGCCTAGCTGGCATTGGAAGCTCATCAATATTTTTCACATGCTTTCGAGCAGCTGTTTGAATCGCATCACCATTTTGAGCTCTAAAAGCAATTCCATGAATGTTTTGAAATTCTTCTTCCGTATTGGCTCGAACCAGTTCGCTCAGTGTTTCTTCTCCTTCGCCAATCACAATAAAATTGGCTCCTGCTTGTAAGTAATTTTCCCAATTGAACGAGACATCGGGTCCACCCAATACAATCTTAGTTTGGCTAAGCTCTGGATGATTTTTTATCCATTTCATGAATTGAACCACTGTCAATTTTGTTATGAGGTTCACATAAAAACAAATCCAATTCGGGCGGTATTCTAAAACCTTTTTTTTCCATTCTGAAAATGAAGAAAAAGTACTATCCAAGACTTGATGGTCAATGTCTTTTTCTTCTAGATATGATGATATGTAAAGTAGACCAAGTGGTGGGTAAGGCCGCATGATCGATTGCTCTTTCTCATCTTCTTTGATGAAGTAGCCATGTGTTAGTAGAACCTTATCCATTCTTCGCTTTCAATTCAATTAGAAAATGATCAGCATACTTGGCCAAGAATGGAACCCCTGCAGCTATGGAATCAAACATTGAAAATGCCGAGAGTAGTACTTTTCTCTTGGCAAAAAAAGGATTCATGTAAGATGGAGGAACATACAAACCGATGGGCTTTACACCTACATTTTTAAAATCAGCTTGGGCGAACCGTTCGATGTCAATTGGAGAATAATACCACGTATTTACCATTCGCTTTCCAACAGGAACTTTAACTGCCTTACTGGTATTTCTGCGTTTATAATTTTTAATTCCTTTCAACCTCAAGTACCATTGATCCCAAAGACATTCCTTTGGCATGATTACCAAGATAAGACGACCATCACTCTTTAAAGTTGCACCTAATTGAGCGAAGAATCGCTTCATATCAGCTGGCGCCAAACAGTTGATACCGCCAAAATTGGAGAATATCAAATCATATTTTTGGGGGGGCAGATTACCAATGTTCTGTAAAGTGCAATGAAGGGCCTCTACCTTTCCTTGGTTTCTCTTCTGGGTTAGCTCCACCATTTTCTTTGAACCATCTGTGGCTATGACATGGGCTCCTCGTTTTTCAAACTCATTTGCGTCAATGCCTGTTCCGCAATTCAATTCCAAAACATCTTTGCCTGCTAGGTTAAAATGTCGATCTACATAACTCCATACTTGCTGGCGCTGGATCTGACCGATGGCACTAAAAGTGAAATCATCATTATAGTCTTCCGCTATTTCGTCAAATCCCCCCATTATACTGCTTGATTGTTAAGCTTCTTCATCATCATTCTTCTCACAATTATGATGGGTAAGTAATAAGGAAGGGCCAAAATAGATTTTGCATTTGAGGGAGAAAATCTTCCCCTTCTCAAGTGTTCTATCCCTTGGTTGAATCTGAATTCGCAATGTACCAAACGATGTAAATTTTTATAAAACTTAGAGTTGAAAGTTCCTTTGAACATCATGGCCAATTCATCAGAATCTGTCCAGTTCTTTTTGTTACCCAATTCCAATTTCACCTTTTCGTAAAACTTGGTTCCAGGTAAAGGATAGGAAACGGAAACACCAATGTTGGATGGGTTCATTCTTTTGATCAAGTCAATGGTCAGTTCAATGTCTTCTTTGGTTTCGCCCAAATAGCCAAACTGAATAAAGTAACACACTTTAATACCCCTCTGCTTTAAAAGTACCGTTGCCTCTTCTATCTGCGCAATGGTGGTGTCTTTATCCATTGCATCTAAAATTTTCTGTGAACCACTTTCAGCACCAACCCACACTTCTGTCAATCCAGAATCTGACAAAGCATCAATGGTATCTTCTCTTAACAATAAGTCAACCCTGCTTTGAATGTAATAGGTGAACTTAAGTTCGCGCTGTTTTACTATTTCTCTAAAGGCTTGAACCCATTTGGGCTTGAGCCCGAAGATGTCATCGCACATCCAAAAGTGCCTTACATCGAACGTTCGAATGAGGTATTCAATTTCATCTACTACTTGTTCGGGAGACCTTGAGTTGTAACGCTGACCATAAATGGGTTTTGCACACCAATTGCACTTAAAAGGACATCCTCTTGTGGTCGCAATATTCAAAGTGAACTCTTTGCCACCTTCGGCCCAAATCTTTCTATATGCTGGCATATCTACCAATTCCCATAAGGGTGATGGGAGTTGATCAAGATTTGAAATATTCTTTCTGCCTTTGTTCTTAACTATTTCTCCAGCGTCATTCTGCCAAGAAATTCCATCTATTGATTCTAAGTGGAGTTTGCCATTCTTTTTCAATGTCAGAATTTCTTCCAAACTCCCCTCTCCTTCACCATGAATAACAATGTCAGCTCCACTTCTATGATATTCCTTATAATGATCGGTAGAATCGCTACTGCAGACTACTGTAAGCGCACCATTTGCTTTTGCCCATTTCAGTTGGTCATATACCGCATTACGCATGTTGGTGAGGCACATTTTGGTAAGGTAGTTGAACCCGTCATCGTAACAGATAAATACATCTGGCACATTCAATTTTTCAATGTCGTGATGATTTTCTTGCAGGTTCGCATCCCAAAAATCAAGTTCACAACCTTGTTCTTTCACCACTGCTGCAGCGAGCAATGTACCAAGAGGAGGAAAGGGTGTTTTGTTCTTCCACTGCTTAGGATCATAGCGATAATAATACGAATGAGTAAGAAGAACGTTGAGCATGAAGAATTGAAATTTAATTGGGTGAAATTACACGAAAACGGGCAAAAAAAAAGTCACTTCTTTCGAAGTGACTTTTCGTATCAAACAATCGTATTGTTATTCGCCTACTACTTCAAAAGTAATGGTTTCAACAACTGATTTGTAGAGTTTTACTTTAGCTTCATAAGAACCTACAGATTTGATAGGCTCATTGATGATAGAAACGTTTTTACGTTCTACTTCAACACCTAATCCGTTGATTGCATCAGCCAATTGGATTGTATTAACAGAACCGAAGATTTTACCACTTTCACCAACTTTGGCTCCAATGCTTACTTTCAATCCTTTCAATTTAGCTGCTTTTGCTTCAGCCATTTCAACCATTTTAGCTTCTTTATGAGCTCTTTGGCGAAGGTTTTCTTCGCGCATTTTCTTAGCAGAAGGAGTAGCAACAACAGCTTTTCCGTTTGGGATTAAGAAGTTACGGCCATATCCTGGCTTCACAACAACTAGATCTCCAGCTTCTCCTAACTTGTCTACGTTTTCTTTAAGTATAATTTCCATCTTTTCGATCTCCTTCTATTACTTCAACATGTCTCCTACGTAAGGCAAAATTGCCAAGTGGCGTGCGCGTTTCACTGCATTAGCCACTTTACGTTGGTATTTTGCAGATGTTCCTGTCACTCTTCTAGGAAGAATTTTTCCCTGCTCGTTCAAGAACTTCAACAAGAACTTAGGATCTTTATAATCGATGAATTTAATACCCGATTTTTTGAATCGGCAATACTTCGCTTTCTTAACCTCAATGTTAATGGGTGTAAGGTATCTGATATCTGAATCAGCCATAGCTTTTTATATTTTAAGGTTATTACTAGGCTTTTGCCTCTTCTTTATGATTTCTTCTACTTTCTGCATAGGTTGCGTGGTGCTTGTTCATCTTCACTGTTAAGAAACGAAGAACGCGCTCATCACGTTTAAATTCAACTTCCATTGTAGAAATTAAATCACCAGTTGCTTCAAATTCAATCAGCTCATAAAAGCCAGTTGATTTTTTTTGAATTGGGTACGCCAACTTGCGTAATCCCCAGGAGTCCTGAAACACGATTTTACCACCGTGCTCTTTAATGAACCCTGTAAATTTGCTTACTGCTTCCTTTGCCTGCTCGTCAGACAAAACGGGAGTTGAAATGAAAACAGTTTCGTAACGATTCATACTGTAATAATTATTGATTAAAAGTCCCCAAAATTGGGTCTGCAAAATTAGTAAACAAAAACCTACTACCAAAACGTTCTTGAACGAAAATAACATACTTGATATAGAAGCACTTAGAAAGAGTGTAGCTACAATTTATTCACAACCCTTTTTTCAAGCAGCTATTCTTTTACATTTGTTGGCCTATCATGGGAAATTACATTGTATCTGCAAGAAAGTACAGACCCCAGTCATGGGACACTGTTGTTGGGCAAAAGAGCATCACCAACACGCTGCAGAATGCAATAGAAAATGACCATTTAGCGCAGGCTTTTTTGTTTTGCGGTCCCAGAGGAGTAGGAAAAACCACTACAGCACGGATTCTCGCCAAAACAATCAATACGAATATCACTGAAATTGATGAAGACAATGATTTCGCCTTCAATATTTTTGAATTGGACGCGGCATCGAACAATTCGGTAGACGATATTCGACAATTGATTGACCAAGTACGGATTCCACCGCAAGTTGGTCAGTATAAGGTTTACATTATAGATGAGGTTCACATGTTATCGCAAGCGGCATTTAATGCTTTCTTGAAAACATTGGAAGAACCTCCTGCACATGCCATCTTTATTTTAGCTACTACCGAAAAGCACAAGATTATTCCTACCATCTTAAGCAGATGTCAAATTTTTGACTTTCAGCGTATCAGCATTGCTGACATGGTAGCTCACTTAGAAAATGTAGCAACGCAAGAAGGAGTGCAAGCAGAACAAGATGCACTTCATTTAATCGCCCAAAAGGCCGATGGAGGTATGCGGGATGCACTCTCTATTTTTGACCAAATGGTGAGTTTTAGCGGTGATCAGTTGACCTACAACGATGTGATTCGTAACCTCAACATTCTAGACTACGACTATTACTTTAAAACAACTGAAGCTCTCATATCGCACTCCATTACAGATGCTTTACTGGCTTTCAATGATGTAATAGAAAAAGGTTTTGACGGTCACTTATTCATCAATGGATTGACGGCCCATTTCAGAAACCTTTTAGTTTGTAAAGACTCAGCTACCTTGCCTTTATTGGAAGTAGGAGAGAATATCAAAGCTAAGTATGCTCAACAGTCGGAATTGGCTTCACAAAAATTTCTTTTGGATGCCTTAACACTAGGCTCTAGTTGCGACTACCGATACAAGTCGAGTAAAAACCAACGCCTGCTAGTAGAGTTGACCTTAATGCAAATGGGAAGCATTGGTGTGGACCCTGAAAAAAAAAAGTAGCTGAGGTATTTGACCCTCTCCTCTATCCTATTGTTATTTTTAACGATCCTACGGCTTTAAAGAGTGAAAGAGATTCTGCTTCTAAATCCGTTCCCGCCCATCATGTCACAATCTCACAGCCTCAAAAAAACACCATTCATGCGAGTGTATTAAAAGGATCCTATAAGGCTCAAGATATTCGTATCTCAGACGCTTACAATAAGAAAGAAGAAACCGAAGAGGACAACTCGAATCTAGAAGAAGTAGGCCCGGAAACTACTTTTTCCGAAAGCCAAGTAAAAGAGGTGCTGCAGTCTTTTGTGGCAGATTTGAAGAAGGATAAGAGGCGTAGCATTTATCCCACTTTGGAAAAAGCTGGAATCAAACTCAACCCCAATTTTCAGATTGAGCTCTTCTTAGAGCATTCAACATCCCTTGATATCTATCATTCTATTGCAGCGGAAATGACCGGTTACTTTAAGAAAGAGCTGAATAATTTCACTTTGGCCATTTCGCCTACCATCAATGAGAAAAAGATGAGTAAACCAAATAAGCCGTACACCAATCAGGAAAAGTATCAAGCATTGGTAGATAAAAACCCAGCTTTAGACGCGTTAAGAAAAACTCTGAAATTAGATATCAACTAAGCTGGGAAGCCAAGCTATTTTAAAATAACCTGATGTGTTTCTTGAAATTCTTCAGAATGCAAACGAAGAAAATAAGTCCCTCTTGAAAAAGAAGAGAGATCAATAGTCTCATCCATTCCTGTTTGAGGATTCAACTGTCCAAGAAGCACGTATTGACCAATGGCATTCACCACTTCATAATCCAAAGTAGAAATATAGCCACTCACTTGAATACGCAATTGACCATAGGTAGGATTTGGCGATAAGCTCACTTGTATACGCTGCTCCAATTCAACATCATTTGTCTGAATTACACGCACCTGCTGCTCATAAGAATCCATCCCGCATACATTTGAAGCTGTCAGTTTGGTCAAATAAATGCCGGGAGTTAAATAAGCATGTGATGGATTTTCATCAGTAGAAGTTACCCCATCTCCAAACGTCCACAGCAACGAGTCATAACTGCTTGAAAAATTCGTGAAAAGCACACTATTTCCTACAGACTGGCTAGTGAAATCAGCATAGGGAAATGCAATGGAACTTACTTTGATAGTATCGCGAGCAATGCATTTTCCAAACTGTGTTGCCTCTACGGTAAACTCACCAGCTTGACCAATGGAAAGCGAATTGCTTATTGTTGTCTTGTTCCAAAGCAATTGATCATAATTTCCCATTGGAGATAAAAAGATGAGTGACCCATTACAAATTGCTGTATCCTCGCCTAACTCAACAGTTGCCTCTTTTTCAACTACTTCAAATGCATCTGAATTGACACATCCTACAGAGTCTGTAACAGAAACTGTGTAAACACCAGGAGATGTAATTTGAATGCTTGGTGCACTCGACCCGGTACTCCATTGGTATGCTTTATGATTACCTACTTGCAATTGCAAAAACTCCCCTTTACAAAGCACAGAGTCCATATTCCATAGAATACTAGGTAAGTCTTGTTTGAGCACTTGAGTTACCGCAGTTTGCTCACACCCATTGCTATCTGTTAAAATGACACTGTATTGACCCGCATTTGATACTGTAACAGAAGGTGTCGCTTTGCTATTGCTCCAAGCATAAGTGGTAAATGACTCATGAAGCTCTAGTTCTACTGAATCTCCATCACAAAACACATGGGTTTGAGCTAAATTAGGGTCTGCCAACTGATGAACCTTTAAATACAAAGAATCTACTCCCGCACATCCAAATGAATCTTGGTAACTCAATTGAAAATCTCCTGCTTCTTGAGCAGTAAAAGAATTCCCTAAAGTTTGATTATTCCAAACAACAGAGCTGTATGAACCCGGGAGCGTTATCGTGTATGGAATCATACTCGAACAAACAGAAGTGTCTAAATCTCCTAAGGGCTTCACTACGGGATAATTTGACACGAGTGCTGAATCTATGCGAACACAACCTTGGTCATCAATGAGCTGCACTTTATACACTCCAGAATTCATTACTTGAAGAGAAGAAGCTGTTGAGCCATTGGACCACAGGTAAGTCGAAAAGCTGGAATCTGCATTGAAAACATGGCTTTCTCCCCGACAAACTACGGTATCTGCTAGCGGAGATTGAATGCTTGAAGCAGTGACCGTGCTGAATTGATAGAGCAATGAGTCGTTTTGGTTGCATTGATCACTCATTCCATTTACATCAAGTACCCAAACACTGATGTTATGAGATCCCGAAGTGATGTTGGGTATCGCCAAAGGCGCCTGGTGTACCATACCCGTTTGAAGATTCATAGTGGCTACAACAGGACCATAAGTAGTGCCGTCATACTCATAAGAATAGGTGACAGATACTATCGTATCTAATCCGAAATTTTGAAAAGAAATATCAATGAAATCATTTCCGTCCCAAGCATCCAAGCAATAAACCCCATTGCCTTCTGTGCTCAAACCAATGTTGCGGTTAACGGTTTGACAACCGCCTCCTTCAGAACTTCGATTAGAACCTTGACCAAAAGCCACTGCGCAAACTACCACACATAGGGTAATGGTATGCACAAGTATGTGAATAACTTTCGTCAATTGTATTTAGATTCTTCTGTTTAGGGCGGTGCTTGACTACTAAAGTAAGGATTATTCGTTTAAACCCTTAAATTCACAGAGAGTTTATCAACACTACCGGAACTTTAAGTTGAATTTCGAGGGGTATTTGCCCTGCACTTTGGCGTATTCTTCTTCTAGCAACATGAAGTCAACTGAAGGATCTCCTGTTGGCCAAAAGACTCTGTTAGCATCCAAAACTTTTTTCTGATAGTCTGCCTTTCCAAGAATGATAGGCAATTGTGCAGCTGTTGCTATTCTGTAGAATCCCGTTTTCCATCTCTCCACATAAGATCGCGTTCCTTCTGGAGACATCACTAGAAAGAGCTGATCGCGTTTGATCATTTCCTTTTGTAAACCCAAAACAAAATCTTTGTTATCCGCCTTCCTATCTACCCCAATGCCATTGGTTCTCTTAAATATCCAGCCTAAAGGGCTGTCTATCCACGATTGTTTGATGATGTAATTAAACGAGTATGGCCTTGAAAACATGAAAGCTAGGGAAACGAAAAAATCGAAATTTGATGTATGTGGAGCACCAATGAGTACTCCTTTTTTTATGTGGGCTGGCATGTTCATTTCAAATTCCCATACCATAAATTTTTGATACAAACGTGTCAGTAAACCCATTGTTATTCCTTAAAAAAAACTTCATTGAAATTCAAGAAGAAAAGTTTCTTCTTTGCACGTGTCACAGCTGTATACAACCATCTTAAATAAGATTGATCTAAGGATTCTTCGCTTAAAAAACCCTGATCTACAATGACATTTTCCCATTGACCTCCCTGTGCTTTGTGAGCAGTGATTGCCCAAGCAAACTTTACATGCAGCGCTTGAAAGTACGGATCTTTTTTCATTGCCAAGTATTTCTGTGCTCTTGACTTGAGGTGACTATAATCTGAAGCAACTGACTCATACAATTGTTCACTTTCACTACTTGAAAGCCCAGCTTTTTCACTAAGTAGTGTGTTCATCAATACCTTGACCTCCAATACCGGTTCTGATTGGTACTCTTCAAACCTCAACTGTACATCAGCAAAATCAAAACCATAGCGTTCTTCTCTGTTGCTAATTCTCAAAACCTCAGCTACATCACCATTGGCAATGAAGCCGCCTTCTTGCATGGCTGGCATCCAGAAATAATTGTTTTTCACAATCATCAAGCGATCGCCTGCTTCTAGCTGCTCTTCCCGGTATAAAATTCGCTTGCGAATGCCATCATTGAACTGTGCGGCTCTCTTATTCGATTTTGTAATGAGTATTGTTTCATCTGCGTGATCAGAAGTGAAGGCATCTTCCAAAACTTCTTGCAACTCCATGCCATCAATTCTTAGCACATCTTCAAATTTTTCATCCAATTGCAATGCGGTTGTTTCCGCATCTATTTGCTCTCTAATGCCCGTTGCATTGGATAAAATGCCAGAATCTAATCCTTGACGTACCACTTTGGTCAGTTGCGCTCCATTTACGCTGCGGTCATGCCAATCTCTCAATTCTCTTGGAATTAATGCTGGACTCAAAGTGGTATGTACCGGAGGTAACTGAGCAATGTCACCAATAAACAAGAGTGCACAGTTTTCGCCACTATTAACAAAGGCAATTAAATCTTGCAACAAATTCATGCGAACTCCCTGATCTTCTTCTCCAGAAATCATGGAAGCTTCATCCACTATATAAAGAGTGTTCTTTGCCCTGTTTGGCCTCAAGACCATGTGTAAGCCCCCTTTGTTGTCAGAAACAGAATAAATATGACGATGTATGGTATAAGCAGTTAGCTGGGTGTAATTAGAAACCACTTTGGCGGCACGACCAGTTGGTGCTAAAAGCTGATACTTTAGCTTGAGGGTTGGAAGCACTTTTACCAATGCGCTAATACATGTAGTTTTACCTGTTCCTGCATAACCTCTTAAAATAAATGTATCCCACTTACTCTCTGGCAATAAAAACTCAGCCATTTTTTCAATGAAGTTTTGCTGGTCTGGAGTTGGAATATGCTCAAAATTAGCGGCTAAAGCTTCTATGATGGCATTTCTTAAAATAGGCTTGTTGAATTCTTCCAATTGGTACCGATTATTTAAAATACACGAAATAAAATTTATTTTAGATTTGCTCAACTTTAATGAGCCAAAGAATATACAATCATTTCAACTTATGAACACAATTAGTCGTTTTGTACCATCGGTAATTTTCTTGTTTTTAGGTATTGGAGCATTATCATGGGGAATATCAAAAGATCAAAGTGGACCATTCATTATTGCCGGTGTAGGTATTCTAATAGTGGGTGCTGTTGTATTGCTAAATACGCTGGAGATTATTTCTAATAAAATCTCAATGGGTGTAAGCATAGTGTTGGTTGTAGCTTCTGGATTATTGACTTATTTGAATTACGAAAGTATAGATGAACCGATGCGCTTCATCAAAGAAAAGAACAGAAGATATGTTCACGTAGTACAAAGACTCAAAGACATTAGAGAAATAGAAACGGCATTCAAAAAAGAAAAAGGCACTTACACATCCAATTTCGATACGCTTTTGAGTTTTGTTCAGTACGATTCTATTACTGTAGTAAAATCAAACGGAACGGTTCCTGACACACTTACTGAAGCGGAAGCATTGGAACAAGGTATTCTTACTAGAGACACTACATTGGTTCCTGCTTTTGAAAGCATCTTTAATAGTGAATACATGGAAACCAGATTGAAAGACAACGAGCTAAGCATGAATAGCATTTCTGATTTGGCTTATGTTCCTTTCTCTAGCCCAAAGGCAAAGTTTAAATTGGAAGCGGGATCGATTACGAAAAACAATGTAGATATTCAAGTTTTCCAATGTACAGATGCTGCACCATTTGATAAAAATGATGTAATGCAAGTAGGATCTATGACAGACCCTAGTACATCTGGTAACTGGAAAGAAGAACGCTAATTGAGCAAGACTCATTCACATATTACACTAGCAGAAGGAAGCAGCTTTAACCAAGCTGCTTCTTCGCATGTATACCTTTGCGTTCTAAGCGAAAACTCTGCAGAAGGCATCTTGTTTAACCGAGAAAAAGGGGTGATTGACGCTTATTTCAAGAGCCCTAAAGCAGTTGAGAATAGAGATGAATTGACTGCTCTTCTCCCTTCTCAAAATAGCATCTATCACATCGGAATTAGTCATGCGCGTTTTTGCTTAAGCCCTACAGTACTTTTTCAAGCAGAGAATGCACAAAAGCACCTTCAGCTTCATTTTAAAAATCCAATTTCTTCTGTTCGCTATCAAGCATTAGAAGATTTAGATACATATATTCTTTTTGAGCCTTTTGGCGATTTTGAAAATCAGCAACACATTTACGCAGCTTTAATTCAAGCACAGCGATTAGGAACCAAAGAACTCAATAAGCACCAGGTATATCTTCATTTTATGGGAGAGCAAATGAGCATCTCAATCTTTAAGCATAAAGCGTTGGTTTATTTCAACGCCTTTGATGTGCAAACAGAAGAAGATGTTTTGTACTTCTTACTCTACACCCTGGATCAATTAAATATTTCTACCAGCGGCTGTCACTTGAGCCATTCCGGTTCACCCACATTTGAGTTGAGCCAAAGTGAATTATTGCGCAGTTTCCTCCCTCCTTTCCACCCTATTCATTTGCCAGGAAGCATTTCCATTAACCCTCAACTACAAGTAAGCAAAGAAGAACTGTTTGCCTTAATAAGTTTATATGTATGCGGATAGTTAGCGGAGTTAAAAAAGGGAAGCGAATTATTGCTCCCAAAAATTTGCCCACCAGGCCTACAACAGATTTTGCCAAAGAAAACCTGTTCAATATTTTGAACAATCGTTTTCATTTCGATGGATTAAACGTGCTTGACCTTTTTGCGGGAACCGGAAATATTAGTTACGAATTCGCTTCTCGTGGTGCGGGACTGATAACTTCGGTTGACAATAACTACGGATGCACCAAGTTTATTGAAAAAACAGCTGACGATCTGGGATTTGATCAAATCATTGCCGTAAAGCATGATGCTTTCAAATGGCTGAAAATGGATAACAAAAAGTATGATATTATTTTTTGTGACCCACCCTATGAGTTGCTTGGAATTGAAGAAATTCCCAATTTGGTTTTTGAAAAGAGCCTGCTTGCCCCAGAAAGCTTACTCATAGTTGAACATAGCAGAGACACGCGTTTTGAGGAACACCCACAATTTAACGAACTTAAGAAATACAGCTCTGTGAATTTCAGTTTCTTCAAAGAAGAGTAAATCGCAGTGAGCATGCATTTTAGTAATCTTGCAGTATGAAGCAACAATCCAAGCGCATAGCACTCTTTCCCGGTTCTTTTGACCCCATTACTCTTGGGCATCAAGATATTATTGAAAGGGCGGCTCCTTTGTTTGATGAAATCATCATTGGCGTTGGCATCAATTCTAACAAGAATTACCGCTACTCCTTAGAAAAGAGGATGGAGATGGTTGAGCGCACCTTTGCAGATTACAATCATATTAACGCCAAACCTTACGAAGGACTTACCGTAAATTTTGCGCAAACTATTGGGGCAAGCTTTTTGATTCGTGGCGTAAGAACCACCGGAGACTTTGAATATGAGCGCACGATTAGCATGATGAATCATGCGATGGCTCCAGAGGTAGATTCTGTATTTTTAATTAGTAGTGCAGCATACTCTGCTCTAAGTTCAACCGTTGTAAGAGAAATTTTAAAGAATAATGGCGATGTTAAACAGTTTGTACCTGAGGCTATTCATAATTTGCTTTAGTAGCTGGACATCTTTTGCTTTTGCTTCTTCGCACATCCAACTCACCATCAATGCTTTCTATGGTGTACCATGTGCCATAGTTATTCCTAAAGACTACCTCACCAATACCTTTCAAACACTTGCTGAAGGAAAAATAAATGAGACTGGAATGGTCGAATTCAATCTTGAATTGAACTGTCCTGTGCTCGCTTACTTTAAAGTAGAACAACGCAAGGTTCCCTTTTACCTATTACCAAATCAAGACCTCAACATCACATTAAAAGGTCCCAAACAGGCAGATGTTTTGATGGACCCAATCCGAATCAAAAGCATTACAGAAAACAATAAAAATACCTTTTCCATCAACCGTCACAAAGCGCGATTAGACTCTGTTATGGCAGACTTCTATGTGACGGTTCCAGACATTATGCGCTCAACAATGCTAGCTGGCAAAATAGACAGTGCGGTTCATAGCATAGACACTACCTTTACTGAAGAAGCAAAAGAAAATGACTTTTTTGCTTCAGAGTTGCAGTATACTTTGGCTCAACTTTACCTATTGAATCGCAGAGGACATGAATTGGTATACCTCAAGTATTTCAAAGATGAAAAAGTGCGATTTGATAGTCCAGCTTATTTTGAAACCTTTAAAATAGTTACAAAAGGAAAGTCTCAAGATTTTATTAGAAAACACGACCGGGCGATGTTAGCTTGCGAAAAAGAGTTCAATACCTTGGCATGCATCACCGCCATTCAAGATAGCTCCTTCCCTAATACCACATTCAATCAGCTGATGTTGCTTCATTATTTTCAGCCAAGCAACCATGATGAGCGATTCTCTTCAGGATTTAGGTATGGATTCGTGAATGATTTGTGTCAAGCCAAGACCCCTTTTGTAAGCGGTATAGCTCTAAATTGGTTGAAGTCGAACAAAAAGCTAGGCGTAGGAGATCAGGCACCTCACTTGCCATTTACTTTAGCATCAGGGGAAGATATTTCGCTTAAAAACGAAAATAAATTCACCTACCTCATATTTTTTGAAACAGATGACGACCTATTTCAGAAACATCTTTTAATCTTAGAAAAATTCGCGAAAGAGTATAAAAACTACGTGCAATTTATTGCCGTTTCAATGGATAGAAACGAATCCAACTTCGAGATATTTGCTCAAGATCATAAAATTAAACTTGTTGAATTCGCCTGGTTCAATCACCATTGGGACACCTTAGAAGAATACCAAGTCATTGGTTCACCCACCTATTTTCTGATTCAAACAGATGGCCGTTTCCTTCGAATGCCTGCCCCAACACCAGAGCAAATTTCAGATGATTTAATTGAGATTAAAAAAGCGCTAAAAACTGGAGCTCATGATGGCTTCCATTTTATTCAGCACTAAGAAAAAGCTTCTGCAAAGTAGGAAAGGTCACGTCAGCCAAATGGTGCATCTCTGCCTTAGACTTCCACTCTACTTTATCAATGCCTTCTTCCGTTTGAGGAATTAAAATGCCCGTATCACTTGTATGCATATCATACCACCAACTTTTCTTTAAGACTTGCTCTCCTTTTAGTTCGTAAGTATGGTAGGTGCTTTTTAAAGGCTTTAAAATCTTGAGTCCGCTTATTCCACATTCTTCTTCAACCTCTCTCACGGCACAAATAGCAGGAGTTTCTCCCTTTTCTAGTTTCCCTTTTGGCAAATCCCATTTGCCCAATCGGTGAATGCACAAGTATCCTCCTTTATCGTTTACTACACGTCCACCCGCAGCGTGAATGAACTTGTGTGCTCTTCTGAAATAATACCACAGCTCTTCTAAATCAAAATGTCGAATCCTCAAGCTTTCTATACTTGTATCTAGCCTAAAGGTTTCCAAGACTTCTTTCAATCCCTTTTTTCCGTTGAAATCAATAATATCAGCAGTATCAGGAACTTCTGTAGCTGAAGTTTCTGTGAGTATTACAGGTCTATCGTTGATGAAAATCTCGTACATTCGCGTCATGAATTTAGCGGAAGAATCCTCAGCCAAAGTAGCTGAATTTTTGCTTCAAATCAAAGCAGTACAATTAAGTCCTCAAAAGCCTTTTAAATGGGCTTCAGGCTGGAATTCACCCATTTATTGTGACAATAGAAAGACCTTGTCTTATCCAATGATTCGCAATTTCATTCGTCAACAATTTGTGCAAACCATAGAAGCAACGTATGGCAAGCCAGATGTAATTGCTGGCGTTGCCACAGGTGGTATAGCTCAAGCAGCTTTAGTGGCTCAAGATTTAGGCATCCCAATGATTTACGTAAGACCAGAACCTAAGGGACATGGCTTAACCAATCAGATTGAAGGTGTTGTAGAATCTGGACAAAATGTGGTTGTAATTGAAGATTTGATTTCTACAGGAGGAAGCAGCTTGAAAGCAGTAAAAGCCTTAAGAGATGCAGGTTGTAATGTGAAAGGTTTGATTGCCATTTTTACCTACGGCTTTCAATTGGCGAGCGATGCTTTTGAAGAGAATAACTGCCCTTTTCAAACATTGAGCCATTACGATGCGTTGATAAAGCAAGCAATTGAATCAAAGCACATTCAAGAAAAAGATTTAGAATCTCTAAGCAAATGGAGAAAGAATCCAGGAGCTTGGGCACCTACAACATAAGCACATGGCTAAAATATCAAGCAAAGAAGTAACGGTAAACACAAGTCAAAACGAAGTTTTTGACTTTTTATCTGATTTGAATAACCTTCACCACCTCATGCCTCAAGATAAAATTGAAGGATGGGAAAGTGATGGCGCTACCTGCTCTTTTAAGATTAAAAACTTAGCACGCATCGGCTTAGCATTTGACAAAGAAAAGTCAACAGCAGAACACATGGTTATGAATGCACATGGTAAAGTGCCATTTCCTTTTGTGCTTCATATTTTCTCTAAAGAAAACGGAGCATCTACGCTCACGAAAATGGAATTTGATGGTGAAATGAATGCCATGCTTTTGATGATGGCGAAAACACCATTGACTAACTTCTTTAATATTCTTGCAGATGGTCTAGAACGCCATTTTGATTAGTCAAGCATCAACTGAATTTCTCCGTGATTTAAAGTCAGCAACTGCTCATTCTTGAGTTGGAAACTTGCTTTACCATTTTCAGAAACGGAAACGACTTTTGCCTCTACCCGTTGATTCTGATACAAGTAGTTTTTCCATGTACCGCCATAAAGGTGCGCATTGTAAAGCTTGAACACATCCGTTTTCGAAGTTTTCAATTTCATGTAAAACACCTCAAGGAATCCGCACAATTCTTGCATCGCGAATGTGGGGCTCCAATACTTACCAGTCTCAAGCTTGAGTGAACTCGCAGAGGTAAGCTCTTCAAAATACTCTTGATTCAAATTCGCACCAATACCTGCAACACAGTATTCAATGTGGCCATCCTTAATCACGTTTTCTAAAAGAATGCCTGCTACTTTTTTGTTATTCACATAAATATCATTCGGCCACTTGATCTTCACTTCATCCAAGACCTTATCTTGAAAAAATGAGCGAACCCCGAGAGCTATGGCCATATTCAGTACAAACTGATCGTTCCATTTGAACGCACTCGGTTTCAACAATACGCTCATCATCAAATTCATCCCTTTTTGGCTGGCCCACTGCTTTCCACGTTGCCCTCTTCCTTCCTTTTGGAAATCTGAAGAAACTACATGGCCCTCATTCAGCTTGTCTAACTTGATCATTCTAAGCAGTTCTGAGTTGGTAGAATCCAGCTCAGAAAAATGCGTATGACTTTGACCAATGAATAATGTACTTGGGTTCATTCAGGTTTGATAAGAACTTGCAAAAATAAGCAAGGCTGCCTCGCTTCAAAATCTTTACTTTTGAATGTTCTAATAGAAAATACAGTGAACTCGAAACAAATTGTCGAAGCAGCCGTTCAAGGCATTCAAGAAAAAAAAGGTAAACAAATCTCTGTTTTAAACCTTGAAAATGTAAACAATGCCATCTGCGATTATTTCGTAATTTGTCACGGGTCGTCAAACACCAACGTAGCCGCCTTAGCTGATTCTGTTGAGGAATCCGTCCAAAAGAACTTAGGTGAAAAACCGGTTCACAAAGAGGGGAAACAACAAGCAGAATGGGTGTTGATAGATTACTTTAATGTTGTAGTGCATGTTTTTCAAGAAGAGGCTCGGTCTTTTTACAATTTAGAAGAATTGTGGGCCGATGCAGAGATTGAAGTCATTGAAGAACTGGATTAAGAAAGATAGAATGGAGAACAAAAAGCCTAATAAAGGCAACTCGCCCAAACCACCAAAACCGCCCATAAAGCCAAAATCGAATTTTAATCTGTATTGGATATACGGAGTTATCGCTTTGTTGCTTCTTTCGGTGAACCTTTTTCAATGGGGCAATCAACCCATTAAAATTACCATTGCTGAGTTTCAAGAAATGGTAGAAGCGGGTCACGTAAAGAAGGTACTCATAATCAATTACGAGACTGCTGAGGTTGAGTTGAAAAACGACTCCATTCTTCGCAAAGAATATGCAGACAAATACAAGTCCAAAGGTAATTTCTCTACAGAGGCCAATGGCATGGGCCCTCAATTTCAGTTCAACACTCCTAAAGATAGTTTTCAAGAAGATTTGAAAGCTTGGGGAGATGAATATGGCTTACACTACGAATACATCAAACGCGAAAACTGGAGCAGAGACCTTTTCTATTGGTTGCTTCCTTTCTTTATCATCATCGGCCTTTGGTTGTTTGTGATGCGAAGAATGGGCGGTGGTGGTGGCCCAGGTGGTCAGATTTTCAACATTGGAAAATCACGCGCTCAATTGTTCGACAAGAACACAAGTGTAAAGGTAAACTTCAATGATGTTGCCGGTTTAGAAGAAGCCAAAGAAGAAATTCAAGAAATTGTTGAATTCCTTAAGAATCCAAAACGTTACACGCAATTGGGAGCCAAAATTCCAAAAGGTGCACTCCTTGTAGGCCCTCCAGGAACAGGTAAAACACTCATCGCTAAAGCGGTTGCCGGAGAAGCACAAGTACCTTTCTTCTCGCTCTCTGGTTCTGACTTTGTAGAGATGTTTGTAGGAGTTGGTGCAAGCCGTGTGCGCGACTTGTTTAAGCAAGCAAAAGAAAAGTCTCCGTGTATCATTTTCATTGATGAGATTGACGCTATTGGTAGAGCTCGTGGAAAAAGCATGATGCAAGGTGCGAATGATGAGCGTGAAAACACACTCAACCAACTCTTGACAGAAATGGACGGTTTTGGTTCTAACTCAGGTGTGATTATCATAGCAGCAACGAACCGTGCGGATGTTTTAGACCGCGCCTTGTTACGTCCTGGTAGATTTGACCGCCAGATACATGTTGACTTGCCAGAATTGGAAGAGCGTAAAGCCATCTTTAAGGTTCACACAAAAGGCTTGAAATTAGACGAAGGCATTGATCTTGAATTCTTAGCACATCAAACACCAGGATTTAGTGGTGCCGAGATTGCTAATTTGTGTAATGAAGCTGCACTGATTGCCGCTCGTAGACACAAAAAGGCCATTGAACGTCAAGATTTCTTGGATGCTGTAGACCGTATTATTGCTGGTCTAGAGAAGAAAAGTAAAATTATTGCCCCATCAGAGAAAAAAGTGATTGCCTTCCATGAAGCTGGTCACGCTACGGTATCTTGGTTGCTGCCTAACGCCAACCCATTGGTTAAGGTAACCATTGTACCTAGAGGTAGATCTTTAGGAGCTGCATGGTATTTACCAGAAGAACGTCAGATTACCACTCCTTCTCAAATGAATGATGAGATGTGTGCCACTCTTGGTGGTAGAGCGGCTGAGAAAATCATATTTGGAGAGATTTCTACTGGTGCTTTAAGCGATTTGGAGAAAGTAACCAAGCAGGCTTATGCGATGGTTTCTATCTACGGATTGAATAAAAAGGTGGGGAACCTGAGCTACTACGATAGTACAGGTCAAAATGAGTACTCCATGACCAAGCCTTACAGCGAAGACATGGCTCAAACCATTGACAAAGAAGTAAGCGGATTGGTTGAGAGCAACTACGAAAGAACTTTAAAAATTCTTGAAGAGAATAAAGACAAGTTGACTCAATTGGCTGAATTACTTCTAGAAAAAGAAGTGATTTTCAGAGAAGACCTAGTGCGTATTTTTGGCGAGCGCGAAGCCGAAGCTGTAAGAAAAGCCGAAATGGAAGAAGGGCGCAAAGACATGGAAAAAAGAAAGCGCAAAGCTGCTGAAGCAACTTCTGAAAACAAGAAAGAAGCGGAAAGAGTTGAGGCAGAAGCTGAAAGCGCCAAAACACAAGGTCCTGCTCCTACAAGTCCAACAGCAACAGCAGATGCACCTAAGCCCCCTATGAACGATCAAGATAAAACCGAATCAAATGGATAATTGGGTAAATATTTTCAATTCAGCAGATACCTTTGATGTTGAATTGATCAAGGCACATTTAGAATCAGAATTTGGAATTATTTCTGTTATCAAAAACCAACAAGATTCTGTCTACACTTCTTTTAATGCGACTAACGTTGATAATAGCGCCCAACTTTTTGTGCGCGAAGAAGACAAAGAGAAAGCGTTGGAATACATCAATTCTAGAGAGAAGTCTTGAGTAACTTTTGGCAAAGAAGCCTTACAGGTATTGCATTTGTAGCTGTAGTTATTGCCGCCATTGTTAGCGGTTTTTGGACGAGCTATGGGCTGCTTTTACTTGTTTCTCTTCTAGGTACGCGAGAGTTTATTCTTCTCTTTAAAGAGCGCATAAGTGTAAAGCCATGGGCAGGCATGGTGCATGTCTTGGCTTTGTTTCTTGCTGCTCTGCCCCTTTTGGATGCTACTTTTCATCAAGGACTTAGCTACATTCCTGTTTTTACTTATTTGTTTCTGGTAGCCAAAGAAGTGTACCGCACTACCGCGCACAGTGCGGAGCGTGCGGCCATAGAAGTGTTCGCGACATTATATAGCACCTTTCCTTTCCTTTGCTTAATAGGCCTAGGTATGCTACATGGAAGCTACAGTAGCGATTACAGTTATGAATTGCCATTGGGCTTTTTTCTTTTAATGTGGACCAATGATACGGGGGCTTACCTTGTGGGAAGGTCTATCGGGAAAAACAAGCTTCTTGAACGTGTATCTCCTGGCAAAACATGGGAAGGATTTATTGGCGGAGTAGTTCTAAACGCGATTCTTGCCTTCTTTTTGTATGACCTTTTTCCTGTTCAAAGCAGAGTACATTGGATGGTATTGGGACTGCTTATAGCTCTTGGCGGAACACTTGGCGATTTATTTCAATCTAGGTACAAGCGAGATTTAGGTGTGAAAGATTCTGGAAACATTTTACCTGGTCATGGTGGGATTTTAGACCGTTTTGATGGTGTTCTTTTTGCCGCACCTTTGGCTTTAGCGTATTTACACATCATCCAATCAATTTAGAATTCACATATTTGCTCAAAATCTGCAGGTATGACCCTACACAAAGAAGGTAAAGCCACCATTTTCATCGCAATAATCCTTTCTTTTCTTTTGTTCTACGCAGGAAGCCTACTCAATGACTCATTGAATTGGTTAGAAATTCTGCTTCAACTGCTCGGAATATTCTTTGTAGTTATTGCCCTACAGTTCTTTAGAAAACCAACAAGGCACTCGGTTGAACACCCCACTTTTATTTACGCTCCGGCAGATGGTAAAGTTGTGGTGATTGAAGAAACCGAAGAAACCGAATACCTGAGAGACAAACGCATACAGGTATCTATTTTCATGTCACCGTTAAATGTGCACATTCAGTGGTTTCCTATAAGTGGTTTGGTATCGTATTTCAAATACCACCCTGGTAAATACTTGGTAGCTTGGCACCCCAAATCATCTACAGACAATGAAAGAAGTACCGTTTGTGTAAAGCATGATTCTGGTGTGGAAATTCTTTTTAGACAAATTGCTGGAGCTCTTGCCCGTAGAATTGTAACCTACGCCAAACAAGGCGATAAAGCAGTACAGGGTGAAGAATTTGGTTTTATAAAATTCGGTTCTCGTGTAGATATCTTTTTGCCAATTGGCACCAAAATCTTGGTAGAAAAAGATCAAAAAGTTACGGGAAAGCAAACCATTTTGGCAGAACTTCAAAATGTTAAATAGGTTCACGCTTCTTTCATCTACCTAAGCAAGAACCCATCCCTGAAAATCTCATTCAAAGGCTTGCAGCTTTTCTTCGTTGGTGATTTCTTTTATCCTAAATAATAAAGTATTTTTAGTTTTCCAGAGAATCATTGGATATCACGAATGCCAAGATTTCCCTTCACGAAATGGAACAGATACATAATGGAAATAAACAAAGTCAATCTATTCGAAAAATTTGAGGCTTTCAGTGCGCATTGGACACCTAAAATTGTTGGTGAACTCAATGATCAATTGGTAAAAGTAGCCAAACTAAAAGGCGAATTTGTAGCACATAAGCATGAAAAAGAAGATGAATTGTTTCTGGTAATTGATGGGGAATTAAAGATTGAATTGGACGACAAAACACTAGAACTGAAAGCAGGAGAAATGGTCATCATTCCGAAAGGAGTAACACACAAACCCATTGCGGAAGAAGAGGTGAAAGTCTTGCTTTTTGAACCCAAAACTGTGCGCAACACTGGGAACATCAAAAACGATTTTACGGTAAATACTTTAGAGAAAATTTAGTTCTAACGAAATGTGAAGTGGCTCTAGCACATTTATTCATAGCGCTTTTCAAAGCATCTAACCTAAAAACGTATTTTCATAATCCTAAAAAAACAGAATTAGAATAGTGCAATTCTGCTTGTGTTCTAACAACACAGTAATTGCCTCAACAACACAAAAATATATGGCTAAAAAAGGTGGAATGCCGCGCTATAAATCCGTTGAAGACTATATCAAGAATCAAGCTGAAGAACGGCAATCGCTTTTAAGAGAATTACATCAAATCGTTTTAGAAACCATTGCCGAAGCAGCAGAAATACCCCAATCCAAAGTTCCTTCATACACCTTGGTTCCCGCAGTAAAACCTCAACTTCAACTCATGTTTTCGGCAACGTCAAAGTCCATCAGTTTCTACCCTTTTGAGGAAACTGTTGGCCACTTTAAGGATGAATTGGAAGGTTTTGAATTGGGAAAAGGCACCATAAAACTCCCTTACTCTAATCCTCTTCCAAAGTCGCTTATTCAACAAATGATTCTTTTTAGAAGAGACGAACTTTTAAATGCCAATAGACCTAAGATGTAATGATGTTAAAGAAAATCGCATTTCCCCTCTTTAGTCTTTTTCTGATGTTTAGAAGCTATAAGCTGCTTCTTCATTTGACGCATTCATCACCCACAGATTTTTCTACCATCCAATCTCTGTTCATTGCTTTTCTGCACACCTTATTCATTACCGGGGTTTTTGCCTTTGTTGGTTTTGCCTATCCATCTAACAAACTTCTCCCTCAATCTTACTACAAGGTTCACAAGCCTAAAACCTTAAAAAATTGGTCTAGAAAAATGGGTGTCAAATACTTTCAACGAGCTTTACTCTTGGCATTCTTGGGAAGAAAAAAGCAGCGCTTGAAATACTTTGACGGGAGCAAGGATGGATTGGAAAACTTTAGTTTCCAAACCAAGCAGTCAGAATTCGGACATCTGGGGGCCCTCGTCATCATTTGTATGATTTCGATGCCTCTGCTTCTTCATGAGTATTACACCTTGGTAGGCTTCATCACCGCCATTAACATCATTGGCAACCTCTACCCTATACTTCTGCAGCGCCAGCACCGTGCACGCTTACAATGCATGAAGGAGCGTTTAAATGGAAGAACTTCTTGAGAACCTTTTTCAGTCTCTATTACTGTTTTGTAAAACCTTTCTGTAACCTTAGTCTCATTGTTGAAAAGGCCGTACTTTCGCGCACTTTTTGAGATTGCGTAGACATTATGAAACAGCTGATACATAACTTTACAACCAACCCTAAAAACGACATACTCAGCGGATTAACCGTTGCCTTGGCATTGGTGCCAGAAGCGGTTGCATTTGCCTTTGTAGCAGGTATTGACCCAATGGTTGGGCTCTACGGTGCATTTATGATGGGCTTAATCACTTCTATCTTTGGTGGTCGCCCAGGAATGATATCAGGAGCAACCGGAGCAATGGCTGTTGTGATGGTAAGCCTTATTCAAACTGGAAACCATGTAGGCGCATCATTAGACACTCCAGTAGAAAACCTTGGTTTACAATGGCTTTTTATTACGCTACTCATTGTGGGCGTAATACAAATAAGCGCAGGCGTTTTACGTTTGGGTAAATTCGTACGTCTGATTCCACATCCTGTAATGATGGGCTTTGTGAACGGATTGGCCATTGTAATCTTCATGTCTCAATTGGAATTATTCAAAACCAACTCTAACGGCATTGAAGCTTGGTTAGCAGGTACAGATTTAGCTATCATGCTTGGCTTAGTAGGCCTTACCATGGCTATTATGTACTTCTTGCCAAAACTCACGAACAAAGTACCCGCGGCATTAACAGGAATTATTGTTGTGGCAGCCATTACCATTTTTGGTGGTTTGGATGTGAGCACGGTTGGTTCTTTCATTAAAGATAGCGGTGGTTCTGGATTACAAGGCGAACTCCCAAAGCTCAATTTGGAAATCTTCATGGCATTAGACACCATGAACGGCCATTGGGACCAAATCTTAGTAACAGCATTGCTATTGGCTGCTGTAGGGCTGATTGAATCACTCATGACCTTAAATTTGATTGATGACTTGACAGAAACACGTGGCTCTGGAAACAGAGAATGTGTGGCTCAAGGTGGTGCCAATTTCATCAATGGCCTATTTGGCGGAATGGGCGGTTGCGCCATGATTGGTCAATCCATCATCAATGTGAATTCTGGAGGTAGAGGAAGATTGTCTGGTTTTGTGGCCGCTGTGGCCCTATTGATCTTCATCTTGTTTGGAGCCCCTTTGATTGAGCAAATACCTATTGCCGCTTTGGTTGGGGTGATGTTTATGGTTGTGATTGGAACCTTTGCGTGGAGTAGTTTTCGCATACTCAACAAAATTCCTTTGTCTGATGCCATTGTTCTTATTGCCGTTTCTGCCATTACTGTTTGGAAAGATTTGGCAGTCGCAGTTATTGCAGGGGTAATTATGTCTGCATTAGTCTTTGCTTGGAAGAACGCCACAATGATTCGTGCACGCAAGCGCATGAAAGAAGATGGCACCAAAGTGTATGAAATTTGGGGACCACTTTTCTTTGGATCAGTGCAATCTTTCAATGCTAAATTTGATGCCAAAGAAGATCCAGATCAAATTGAAATTGACTTTATTGAGTCGCGTGTGGGAGACCACTCTGGAATCGAAGCCTTGCGAAATATCGTGAACAAATACGAAGATTTGGGCAAAAAAGTAACCCTCACCCACTTGAGTCCAGAATGTCAGATGCTGCTTTTGAAAAACAACGCGAAATTCGATGCTGTTATTCAATCTGCCATTGATGATCCGCGTTACCACGTAGTCACTGACTTGATTGACAAAGAGGTTTAATCTTCTTTTTCTTTCGCGTACAAATGGGCTTGAATCATGCGTAAAGTGGAGTAATCGTAGTTGTTCTTCGTCAGCTTCATCAACTCACCCAAACCATTGGGCTTTTTGTCTTTCATAATCGTTACAACAGCATCCACTGTATCAGCAGACATGATGTTGTGAATGTCTAAATCTCCTTGTTTAATGAGTTTAGAGAAGTGCCCTTCAATGGTGCTTTTAGCCATGTCGCGTTTCTTGGCTATCTCATCAACCTTGAGGCCTTCTTGTGCCAACTTGAGTGTTTCTTGATAAGTGGCACCCACTTCTTGAGGACCACTAGACTTCTTGCGTTTTTTACCTGTTTTTCTCTTCGATTTTGGAGCCAATTCTTCGGTTATACGAATTACTTCGCTCAACATTTGATCACGTTCTTTAAGCAAAGTAGCTAGTTGTTGGTTCAAATCAGTGACTTCTTTCTTTTGCAAAACAGAAAGCACAATGCCATTGGCAGAGACAATGCGCTCGAGTTGTTTGTTCAATAACTGATCAAACTCTTGCAGGGCATTCACGTAAGCTTTTGTCTTCGAATAAAACTGCACTTGCTCCATGTGGAAGAGCGTCAAGCGCACAATATCAAAGAGCTTTTTGCGGTAATACATGGCGCCTTTTTCAATGCGTTCTTGCAAGACCTCGCGTTTATTATCTACCAATAATTTATGGAGTTGATTTCTAAATCTGGAAGTGGTCTCCTCTTCATTTTCAATCAACCTTAAAATACTAGGCAATGCAGCACGCATCTGCTCATCTTCAAACTCTGTTTTACTGCTATGATTTTTCTGAATTTCTTGTACCTGCAGTTTGAGCTTGTCAAAATTGAAGGTATCCATCAAAAGTTGGTAAACGTAGAGGTTCTCGCTTATTGTTAAACGCTCATCCAGTTGTTCTTGACTCGGTTTGGCAGCTGTAAAATCAACTACTTCTTGGTTGTTTGAAATGACCCGCGGATCTACTTTGGTTCCCAAAGTCAAACCCTCTAAAGATTTTAAACGCGAAAGCGCTACATATACTTGACCAGAAGCAAAGGCTTGCCCCACATCAATAATGGCTTTCTCAAAAGTGAGCCCTTGACTTTTATGCACCGTGATAGCCCAAGCCAAACGAATGGGGTATTGAATAAAGGTTCCAATGGTTTCTTCTTCTAACTCTTTGCTTTTATCATCAATCACATAGCGCTTGTTTTCCCAGCGTTCTTGCTTCAGTTTGTAGGTTTCTTCCTCTCCTTGCATCTGCACAAAAACATCGCCTTTGGTAATCTCTACAACCTTGGCTAATTTGCCATTGAAGTAGGCTCCCTCTGGATCGTTTTTGATGAACATGACTTGGGTTCCCACCTTAAGTGAGATGCGCTCTTCTAAGGGATACATGCTTTCTGGAAACTCTTCGTGCACTTCTGCTTGATACACTTTGGCTTTGCCAGGCAATTCATCCAAATGCTTTTTGTTGATGGTGTCTGCCTTGTAGTTGTGGGTAGTAAGAGTAACCACACCATCTAACTTGTTGCGTTCTTCTTCAATTTTGTAGTGTGCATTAAGAGTGGCAATGTCTTGCGCTGTTACGGTATTGTTTCTCAAGTTATTGAGTAAATTAATAAATACAGCATCTGACTGACGGTAAATCTTCTCTAGCTCAATGTGTACAAATCCGCCTTCTCTCAAGGCTTGCGAATGAAAGAAAAACGGACTTTCATAAAATTGACGCATCACTTGGCGCTCTTGGTCTTTAACAATGGGTGGCAACTGAAACAAATCGCCTATCATAAGCAGCTGCACTCCACCAAAAGGCTGTTTAAAATTGCGTTTGGCATGTTTCAATCTAAAGTCAATGGCATCCAACACATCTGCGCGGAGCATGCTCACCTCATCTATGATCAAAAGGTCAATCTCTCGCAACACCTTTTTTCGTGCGGCATTTAGAGGGTGTCTTGTGAGCAATGAATGGTTCGTAAAAATGGGAAAAGTGCTTTGGAAGGTTCCTGCAGGTTCGCGGCTAGGAACAAACAAACCCAAGGGCATTAAAAATTGAGAATGCACAGTAACACCGCCAGCATTCAAGGCAGCAATACCGGTGGGAGCCACCACTACAAAACGCTTATAAGTGCGTTCGCACAGGTTTCTTAGAAAGGTAGTTTTACCTGTACCTGCTTTACCGGTTAAGAAGATGTTTTGGTTGGTGCGCTCAACAAAATGATGGGCTTTTTCTAGCAGCTGATTGAATTCCATGGATTCAAAGAACGTGAATATTCTCAAATAAAAAAGCCCCTCTTGGTATTTGCACCAAGAGAGGCTAACCCTAAACCTAATCGCTATGAAAAACTATTCCGCTTTTCAGTGATCTAGAATGATCACATCGCTTTATATATAACAGCATTAACGCATGTTTTATTGTAAACTTTTCGCTTTGTAACGATGATTAACACTGTGTCTTAAAAGACGTTAAATACAGCTATTTGTCGCGAACAAAAGCCAGGCATAAAAAACCCTTCCGAATCTCTCGACTGGGAAGGGTACCTAAACCTAATCGCTATAAAAAAACTACTTTGTTTTCGTATACAAACATCCTACATTCCCTGCCCATCCACTAACCACATAAGCCAATGCTATCCCCCAAAAAGGCAAACTTTAGATGCGAGAAAAAAGTGAGATTATGCTGAAGCCCTTAACACATTCGCGGAATAGTGCTTTCTTTGACCAAGAACTGACACACGTTGAAACAAGCACTCAAATCTGAATTAAAAGGCGAGCTCAATGCCGCTCTGAGTAAATACAGCAACCCAGAGCTGGCAGCTACGGTGTTTGATCTTATCACCTTCCCAAAATACTTTCTATGGTTCTTTGTTAGCGTGCATTTTTTTGGAATCCTCACTTACCTCATTGGGTTCTTTGCACTAGACTTGAGCGGTTTCGAATACCTGAGCTATGGCATTTTCGGCTTCTTACTTTGGGTCGTTGAGGGAACCTTGATTGCATTGATCTTGTTCACTACACAAGTGCGCGATGATTTGGTGATGCTGATTGACTACACTTTCTCGCTGAGTAAAAACATTTACCATGATCTAAAAACCAAAGGCACTGCTTTTAAGAATGTTACATTCAAAGAAGTGAGTGGTATGTTGGTGCGTGGCGTTTTCGTCATGGTAGTTTTTCCGGCATTGTCTCGAACCATTGAACGAAAAATTCCGATGCTTGGTGGTTTGTTAAGTGTTATTGTGCAGCGCGTCATGTCTTTTGCCTTAAAGCGCGTTCCCGAAAGTGAAGTGCTGGAAAAAAACCAAAACAATACGGATAAGCATCTTCCCATTTCACTTGAAAAAAGTAAGCTCAATGCAGTTTTAGTGAACCGGGTTTCTGGTATTCTCAATTTTGTACGCCTTCCCTTTATTGCACTGGCTGTTTTTTGGGGATTTTGTTTGACTGCCCTACTGCTTGCTTTGAGCTAGAAGTTTAGCCTTGCGAAATGCTGAATTGGTTTGCAATTCTGTTTTTTTTTAATTGCCAATTGCATTGATTTAATGAATTTTAAACCATTAACATGAACCAAAAACTCTTATTTGCAATTTTCGGAATTACCGTATTGGGGCATTACACATTACAATCTATCTCCATTATAGGATTATCAATTCTAATGCTGTTTATCTTTTTTAATAAAGTCAAACTATACAGTTTCGAGGATCTTTCTTTCATCCAAAAAACCCTTATTAAAACAACTTATATCGTACTGATTACAAGTGGCATCTTCAGCGCCATTCCAGAAAATTGGTCTGAAGGTATCTTCTTTGTTTTAGGAACTGGACTTTTTGCTGGATTGATTTATACTGCAACAATGGCTTACTTAAAGCGCACAGAAAAGAAAGAATCTTCAAAAAAATTGCTTTTTGACTTTTACTTAAGTTTTTGCCTCTTCATTCCAATGTACTTGTTTGCTGGAGCTTTGTAGAAAGCTTCCAGAATTAACGCGAAAGCACAATGTAATCTTTCAAGACTGTGGCCAAGAATTGAGGGTGGTTCTTGACTTCTTCATCTATACGAAGCACCTCTTTCAATTGATTGCTCAATGCTTCTATTGCTTTTTTAGAGATTTCTCCTTTCAGCTTTCTAGATCTATCCAAAACTTGTTTAATGACTAAAACGTCCTCTTCGCGAAGGTTCACCGCACTTTTGTATTGAGGCGTATAAGCTTCTTTAGAACCAATTTTATCAATGTCTTCTAGCCTAAAATGATTTGGAAGTCGCGTTGTAATTACCGTTGTGTTAGAAATCATACCGCCTAAACGTTGGCCCTTGTCTGATGAAGAAACCAATATGGCACCAATCACTCCAGCACAGGTATAAATCTCTACAAAACGAAACACCCAACGCACGAGGTAGTCTGTTACTGAGGGAACGCCTCCGTTGATCTTTACCACCTTGGTTCCCACCGCCATTTTACCCGGTGTTCGCCCATTATTAAATATTTCGAAAAAGGCAGTATAGGCCACCCAAAGGGGAAAAACGAAAATGAAATAGTAAAGAAAAACAAGCTCTTCTTTATAGATATTCAAGCCATCCATGGCTGTAAAAAAGAGGTATGAGAGCAGAGAAATCAGTAGCGAAAGAATAAACTGATCGATGATAAATCCAATGATGCGGTTTCGCAAACCAGCGAGTTGGTATTCAATGCTCACTTTCTGAGCTGTTTCAATGGCAATTGTTTTCATTGGCGAGGCTCGAAAATAGCGGAATACTTTAGACCAAGCCGCCTTGAAGTCTTAAAAAAATAAAAATGACAATTCAGGCTTAAAATTTCAATTATCTTCACGCCTTCCAGCTAAAACGTATGCGCGAAACTCGCTTTATTGACATTCATCGGTCTACTTGGAAAACCTACGAAAAACAATTAGATCAAGGGAAGAAAAACCCAGACAAAATCACCGAATTGTACGTTGAAATCACCGATGATTTAAGCTACGCCAACACTTTTTATAAGCACCGATCTATTCGTGTTTACCTCAACAGTTTAGCACAACTTTTATTCTTAGGAGTTTATAAAAATCAGAAAACGGATAACACTCGTTTGTGGACCTTTTGGACCGAAGAATTGCCTGCCATTTTTTGGCACAGCAGAAAAGAGTTCATCTCGGCCTTTGTACTTTTTGCCTTAGCAGTTGCTATTGGCGTATTTAGTACACACTACAATCCAGAATTTGCCCGCCAAATTTTAGGCGATGGCTACATCAATCAAACACTTCGAAACATCGAAAGTGGCGACCCCATGGCGGTGTACAAAAATTACGGGCAAACAGAGATGTTTGTTTCTATAACCATCAACAATATTAGTGTTGCACTATACACCTTTGCTTTTGGCTTTTTATACGGTATAGGGTCCATATTCGCATTGCTTAGAAACGGTGTTATGCTGGGAACCTTCCAGTACTTCTTTTTTCAGCAAGGCATTTACAAAGAATCTTTATTGACCATTTGGCAACACGGAACCATAGAAATATCGGCCATTATTATTGCCGGAGCCGCAGGACTTATTGTTGGAAAGGGCTTGATTTTTCCGGGAACCTTCTCCAGATCGTTGGCGTTGAAAAACAGCGCCAAAAAAGGTTTTAAAGTATTTATTTCTACCGTGCCTTTGTTCATTATGGCAGGGTTCATAGAAGGTTTTATCACACGCCAAACCGATTTGCCAGATATGGTGCGCATCATGGTCATTGTAGGTTCCTTACTACTTATTCTATCGTACTATGTGCTCTACCCTTTGTTGTTGCCTAAAAAAGTAAAAGATGAATATGCTTTTGAAGGACAGAATGAAGAACCATCTGATTATCGTTTTCAAAATCAAGAGATTAAAAGCATTGGAGAAGTATTTACAGACACCATGCGTATTGCCACCAAACTAGGGTCTAAAGTACTACCAATAGCCCTTATCGCTGCCTTTTTATATGGTATACTAGCGCAAATGGCCATTTATTTTGAATGGGGAGTTTCTTCATTAGACAGCTTTGATTTGTTTGATGTTACTGATTATTTCAACTTTACCGACTCTCCATTATTATTTGTGGTAAACTCCCTGTTTTTCGGTACTTTTCTATACCAAGCACTCAAGCAGTTTCACCTCTACGTCAACAAGAATTATACACGTAAGCTAAAACAAGAAATCAGTATTTACGGCCACACGGTGCTTTTAGCAGCGGGTATTCAACTGCTCTTTTTTATAGAAAATGGCTGGGCCATGACCTTGTTTCTGCTTAACCTCCCGGTTTGGCTCACAGCCATGTATTTGGTTCGCACAAACAATATCAACGCCTTTAGTGCGATTGGAAAAGCGTTGGGGGTAATGAATGCACAGTTCGGAAACATGCTGATCTCTTACCTTACATTTCTATTCATCGGTTTTCTATTTTTCATTATCATTTTTTCGCCATTCATTTACATGTATTTTGAGGTAGTAAGTTGGAATCTCCCCTTCTCGCCAGAGCTTTCTACAGCCATTATGTCTGGCATTTTTAGCACCATTATTTTGATTTTTATTGCCATGTCTATAGGATTAATTGCCATTGGTTTTGGAGTTTATTCCTACTCTGCTAAAGAAGTAATGACAGCAGAAGGTTTGATGGCTAAGATCAAAGCCATTGGACAGCACAAGACCATTTACGGCATGGAGCGAGAATCTAAAATTACGACCAGATGAAGCGACTAACAATCCTCTTCTTCTGCCTACTTTTCGGGTTCTCTTACGCCCAAGAACCAGATTCTGCACGTACCTTGGAGAAAAGCGTTTGGCAAAACGAAACCCAAGATATTTCATACATTCAAGAAAGAGAAAAAACCAAAGAGTATACTCCCCGAAAAAGTAGAGATTGGAATTTTTCTGAACTCGAAGATGTCATGACCGTTGTTGCTTACATTTTGCTCATTACCATTATTGTATATGTGATTTGGTTGGTGCTTCCAGAAGAGTTCAAGCGCAAGAATTTGAGGATCAAGTCGAGAAGAAAAATCTCATTTGATGATTTGGATGAAGACATACACGAAGCCGACCTAGAAAAAGCCTTGAAATACGCTCTAAAAAAGAACAAATACAGAGAAGCGGTTCGCGTGTATTACTTGATTGCCTTGCGCAACTTAGATGATATTCACAAAATTGACTGGCACAAGGAAAAAACCAACCAACAATACGTTTTTGAATTGTTTGAAGATCCTTGGTTTGACGAGTTTAAAGAGCTCACTTTCATCTACGAATACTTCTGGTATGGGGAGTATAAAATGGACAAAGACAAGTTTTCAAGAACGCAGCCGATGTTCACTTCTTTTATTGAAAAATCAATCCCGAAAGAAGCATGAGAAGAAACGGGATTGTAATCATAGCTGCTGTTTCGGTACTCGGTATTTTAGCCGCGCTTTACTTGATGCGCGATCCAGATTACAACTGGTACCGCATGTACGGAATTGATGATACAGAACCATTTGGCTTGAGGTATTTCAAAGAAGTACTTGAAGAATCGAATGGGATACACGAAGTGAACATTCATGATGAATCTTTTAACGCTTTAATGCAAGAAGCATGGGAAGATGAGGAACCCATGACAGGAACGTATTTGTATGTAGGGGCCTCAAAATACCTCGACAATACGGTATTGGACTCCATCCTTCGTTTTATAGACCGCGGAAATACAGCATTTATTAGCTCTAACTACATCCCCTATCAATTGCACGATACCGTTTTCCAAAGAGGAAATGCTGGCTATCAATCCAAATCTGCACTCGATAGCGATTCTATCAACCTTAACTTTTACTCAGGAACCAGCTTAACACTAGACTCTACATACGTATTTCAGCACAGAGTAAAAGATACCACAGAACTTTACAGCTTCTACTCTTACAACCCTCATTGGTTTCGAGATTCTTTGAATTACTCATCCTTAGGCTATTTCGATAATAACCGCATTAACTTTTTAGAGATTACCTGGGGAAAAGGAAAAATCTACCTGCACAGCACTCCTTTAGCCTTTACCAACCTTCATTTTATTGAAGAAGAAGGCTTTAACTACATCAACCAAATTATCAGTAAAATACCAGAAGGAGACATTCATTGGGACAACTCGCGCTACACTAACTACGATAGCAATCGCAGGCACCGGGATTTCTCTGAGGGCCCTTTAGACTTTCTACTCGAACAACAGTCTTTAAGGTGGGCTTGGTACCTTTTATTGGGTTCTGTGTTCGCCTATTTGCTCTTGAATACCAAAAGAAAGCAACGCATAATCCCCCTCATCACCAAAAACAAAAACGCTTCTCTCGATTTTGTGCAAACTGTAGGGAATCTGCACTATGCAGAAGGCAATAACCGCTCTATTTTAATGAAAGAGCGCGAGATTCTATTTTATTTCATTCGCAAACAACTGCATATCAACCCCAAATTAGACGACCCAGATTTTAACGAGAAATTAGCACACAAATCTGGCATTGAACTCAAAGACATTAGAAGCATCATGGAGATGTCTAAAGTGATTGAGAGCAACCTAGAGATCAGCAGTGAATTCTTGATCAGCTACCATCAAAAAATTGAAGCATTCTATCAAAAAGTGAGGTAATCATGGAAGAAGAAAACAAAACACCAGAAAACAATCAGCCGCAAAACGAAGGCACAACACCTTCTCAAGCAGAAGCACAAAATATGGAACAGGTAACTGATCCGGCACCAGTAATTGAGAAAAGCCCCATGCAAAAAGACTTGGAAGAGTTAAACCATGCGGTGATGAAGATCAGAAAAGAGATTGGAAAAATCATTGTGGGGCAAGATGACACGTTAGAGTTACTGATGATAGGTATGCTCTCTGGCGGTCACATTCTGCTCGAAGGGGTTCCTGGAATTGCAAAAACCCTTACCGCCAAGTTGTTGTCAAAAACACTTTCGGTAGATTTTTCGCGTATTCAGTTTACACCAGACATGATGCCTACAGATGTGATTGGCACCAATGTGTTCAATGTAAAAACCAGTGATTTCGAATTCAAATCGGGTCCTATTTTTTCCAACATTGTGTTGATTGACGAAATCAATCGTGCACCAGCCAAAACACAATCGGCCTTGTTTGAAGTAATGCAAGAGCAGCAAATTACTTTAGATGGAACCGAATATAAAATGGAATACCCCTTCTTTGTTATTGCCACCCAAAACCCGGTAGAACAAGAGGGAACCTACAAATTGCCCGAAGCACAACTCGACAGATTCTTATTTAGAATCAACATGAGTTACCCTTCTCTCCAAGAAGAAACCGACATTCTTATGCGCTTTAAGAATGATACCGTGTCTACGAAAGAAGTAGACCTAGATGCTGTGTTGAGTGTATCTCAAATGAAGCAGTTGCAAGAGACCATTAGCAAAGTGCATGTAAAAGACGAATTGGTAAACTACATTGCCCAAATGGTGCACGAAACACGTAACAATGCATCGTTGTTTCTAGGTGCATCGCCTAGAGCTTCACTCGCCATTTTATACACCGCTAAAACAGCTGCGGCCATGGCAGGGAGAGATTTTGTAACTCCTGATGACATCAGAAAAGTAACAGTTCCTGTGTTGAACCACAGAATTATCTTATCACCAGACAGAGAAATGGAAGGAGTAGAAATTGAAGAAGTGATTGACGAAATCATTGAAAAAATAGAAGTTCCTAGATGATCAAGGCCTTTTATAAGTCTATTTACCTCAATCCGCGCTTCTTCTATGCAGCGGGAGCTATGGTGGCGCTTTTTTGCCTCAGCTTTGTGTGGAGCATCCTCTTCCCCATCAGTCAATTTATGCTCTTTGCATTGCTTGCCCTTGCGGGCATTGACGCTTTCATCACCTTAAGACAAGAGCACATTGTTGGCCATAGAAAAACACCTAAAATCTTGAGCTTGGGAGATGAGCAAAATGTGTACATCACCCTAGAGAATTTCGGGAACCTTCGGTTGAAAGTTAAATTGATAGAAGAGCTTCCCGCTCAATTGCAGCAACGCAATTTTGAAATCAAGACGGTGCTTTTACCCAACAAACAAACGGAGCTCGATTACAGCATACGGCCATTGTCTCGCGGTGAATATCACTTTGGGCAGCTCAATGCCTTTATTCAAACGCCATTGGGTTTTGTAGAGAGAAAAGTAGAATTGGCCAAGCCTGCCATGGTTAAGGTATATCCTAGCATCATTCAAATGAAGCAGTTTGAGCTCATGGCTTTTACTCGAGTTTCTAGTGTACAAGGCTTGCGTAAAATTAGACGCATTGGCCACAGCTATGAGTTTGAACAGATTAAGAACTATGTACGCGGAGATGATTTTAGAAGCATCAACTGGAAAGCTACTAGCCGCTTTAATCAATTGATGGTGAACCAGTACGAAGATGAAAAATCTCAAAACATCTATTCTATTGTTGACAAAAGCCGGGCTATGAAACTGCCTTTTAATGGCCTTACTTTGATGGAACACGCCATCAATACCAGCTTGGTTATTTCTAACATCATCTTAAAAAAATACGATAAAGCGGGGATTATTACATTCTCCGACCTACTTGGGTCTATAGTACAAAGCGATCGCGGTAAAAAGCAATTGCCCAAAATACTAGACACCCTATACAATGAGCGCGAACGCAAAACAGAAGCCGATTACGAGCGATTGTACCAAGCTGTAACAAAAGTAGTGCGTACGCGTAGCCTCTTGTTTTTGTATACCAACTTTGAAAGTTCACTGAGTGCCATGCGGGTCCTTCCTATACTACGGAAGTTGAATAAACGCCACTTATTGGTAGTCGTGTTTTTTGAAAACACAGAGGTAACAGATTTTAGCAAGAGAGATGTAGATAGCTTGAAAGACATTTACCTCAACACCATTGCCAAAGAGGCGGTGGTAGACAAAGAACAAATTGTGAACAAACTCAAGCAGTTTGGCATACAAACCATACTTACCAAGCCAGAAGAACTCTCACTACACACGGTAAACAAATACTTAGAGCTAAAAGCAAGAGGAATGATCTAATCACTCCCCTTTTTTTATTGTTTCTCTATCGTTAAAATGCTTATTCTAGAATGACTTTGTGACTGGACGGATGCTCTCCTTGAATTTCTAAGATGCATAAGCCTCTTGGTAAAGCTTCAACATTTATGTTTTTTCCTATACCAGACTTCACCACTTGCCCTGTTGCCGAAATGAAGCGCCAAGCTGTGTTGCTGTTCACCCCTTGAATGGTAATTTGTTGTGTTGCAGGTTGGGGATAAATGTGATATTCATTTCGTTCCAATTCAGTTAAAGACAATAATGCGGTGTTTATATGGCCCGTAGTATCACAAGGAAGATCGTAACTCGCCCAAGCCCCGAGTTTAATAGTTGACGAACTATCCTTGTAACACCTTAACCACGGATCATGAGAAGTTGTCCATCCCCAAATAGTATCGAACGGATGCCACGACATGAAAAAGTCTTTTGTATGTCCTAATTTCTCTGCAATTGAGAAATTTGGAACCACCAAAGGCAAATTCTCAACCACTTCTAGATTAAAGGATTTCAAATTATCACCCTGATAATCAATCCAATGAACATCCCTAACATACAAACGAACCGATTCTACATCTCGTATTGCAACAAAATTTGTATCGTATTTCTTTACAAGGCGCATATCCACTTCAAGAGTATCTCCTTTTTCAACAGAAAAGTCAAAATACAAACGAAATGAATCATTGTACCAGTAAAAGACTTTATCACCGTCCTCATGAATGTAATCTACCTGAAGACTATCCAAAAAAATAGACGAATTACCCCAATTCGACTGCACAATTGTGGAGTACTTATTATTGATTAAAGTATCACCTATAACCCTTGCCAAAGAAACATCACCATATGGACTTCCAAATGGCTGGGTAAAATACCATTCCGCACCCACTGGAGCAAATGAATGTTGCGTATTACCTATGATAGGTAACAGACTGAGTAAGATATAAATGAACTTTTTCATGTTAGTTGATAATAAAGGGTTTAGAACCAATGAATAAAACAGAAAAAAGAACACGAAAAAAATGGCTAGTATGCATAACACGATTATCTTGAATGATTTACCCAAATATCGAAAAAAAAATAGACGCTATTAAAGCGCCTATTTCTATTAAAAAATGTTCTTTATTCTATTTATGTACCACCAAAGTATTGGCCATTTTATCATGCAAACCTTGCTTTTTACTGTCAAAACCAGCCATGATAAAGCCAATCATGAGTATCATAGCAGAGATGATTTTAGATAAATACCTACCCAAAGCATTGCTAAAGGTAATGCGCTCTCCGTACACGCTGGTTACTTTTAAGCCGAGCGCCATTTTGCCTAAAGTGGCCTGATACGAGCTACTTGTAAGGCCTGCCCAATAAACGATGTTTAAAACGAAAATAAGGCCATAGGGTGCTGCAAATGCAGAAAGGTCCATTGCTTCGGGATCTCCCATTAAGGTATCTGCATACATATCTGTAACACCAAAGGCGAAAATCACAACCCAATTGAGGATATTCAATAAGATTCCATCAATAAAATAAGCTCCAAAACGAATCCAAAAACCGGCATATCGCGGTTGGCCTTCAACCTGAGCTTGGTCAATTACTGCTTCCATAAAGATTTAAGTTTAAAGTTTGAGGGTTAAGATAAATCACAAAAAGTAGTCACTCAATCTTTTATGTAGAATCTTTTAAACAAGAGGAAATCTTAATCGTAAATGAGACTCTTTTTACGGATTTTCAGCTTTTCTTCATGGATATACTCTTTATCCCAACGTTTCATTTGCCAGATAAAGGCCAACTGACCGTACACAATTATCCCCGTAGGCATTTGCACCATCAACTCGTTGGCAATACTGGCCACCATAAGCCCACCTATTCCCGCCATTATTGCGGCAGATTTAATCCGTAAATGAGGCGACTGAATTTCTAAGGTAATGAGGCTTCCATGAATCAAGAGGTAAATCAAGATTCCTAAGTAAAGCGTTAAACCAACGATGCCTCCTTCCATCCATATGCGATAGTACAAGCCATCTGTTGCCGTATTCGCCAATACGGTAAGTGGCGTAAATCGTAAACCCCAAAAACCAGCGGCTCCAATACCCCCACCAAAAGGTCTGCTGGCAAGGTATACCTTCATCTTAGCTTCTTTCTCTAAACGTGCTATGTATGAGGGATCTTCAGAAGGATTCAAAGCCGTTCTCATTCTACCAATGTAGTAGTTGCTTTGTGCAATGTTGGTGAACTTTAGAAAACCAAAGGCGAGTGAACCTATAAACAGGCCGATAATGAAAATCTTGTGCCTACCGCTTAATGCCAAAAAGACTAAGCCGCCTATGGCTGGAACCGCAATTGGGGCTCTAGACCCTGAAAGAATCATTCCTCAAAAACACAAAAGCGCGGTAATTATCAAACCTATTTGTTTGGTCTTATTTTTAGTAGCAAGAACCAGAATTGTACTAAGCAGGCCTATATGCCCCATGGAAGCTCCAAACTGAGAGGCATCTGAAAAAAACGAAAAAGCCCTTAACCTGCCAAAAGCACATGGGTAGAACCGGCAGGTCCCTGCAACCAAATGGCTTCTATTCCCGTAACTCCAATATAAATTTGTTTAATTCCCCAGGCCGCACCCACAAAACCATTTAGTATAACAATGGTGTGCCAAAAATCCATGTCTTTAGGTTTTCTCATGAGTATTAAGGCCAAAGGCGTTAACAACATGGAATACAAGCCTACACCACGCATAGCATAGAACCAAGCGATGGTAGCGGCTTCTTTCTGAGGGTTAAACAGCTCGAAAAAGACATAGGCGTACCAGGCTACCCAAACCCACGTAAGCGACTGATTTGCGCGGCCTACCTCAAACTTTTTCCAATACTTAAAGAAAGTAATGAGCTAACATAATAAGAGAAGTAAATCGACAGTAAGTCCCCAAGTAAATATGGGGACATAACGCGATAAGCCCGATTGAAAAAAGGACATGAGCAGCGTTAGAAACAATGCGTATTTGGGTTGATGAGCAATGAGCGCAACCATCACAATTCCCAAAATTGCCAATGCTGGAACCCATGCAAGCAAGAAACCCATTGGTGCAGACACAATAAAAGTAGCAAACACCACAACAATGAGTAAGCCAAGTATCATGGCCTTCCACTCATACTTGAAACTATCTACAAAAGAATTAGACGATGATTTCACGCTTGGCCTGTGCTCATTTATGATGCGAAGCAATATGAATTGAGTGGTTCATGCATAAAATGAGAGTAGAATTTAAATAACACTCACTAAATCAATATTTTGAACAGGAAAAGTAAGGGTAAAGCACACCTTCATTTAGCGAGCAAAACAGCTCTTCTTGTCTAGTTTTAAGAATTGCGATTCATTCTGCGAATTCTTTCTGCATAAAAAACCAGAACACCAACAAACAAAGGACTACAGATAGGATGATGTTTGCGACAAGCCATCCATAATCACCGGCTTTTAGCAAAGCCCAATTCTCATAACTAAAAGTTGAAAATGTAGATAAACCACCACATAGCCCAATGAGCAAGAATGGTTTCAACCATGTAATTTTCATTAGAGCATCACTCCAAATAGTAAACCCTAAGGCCATGAGCATACAAGCAAAAACATTGGCCAATAATGTAGCTAAAGGCAGTGTTTGCGAAAACTTATTGACCACTAGCAAAGACAAACCATATCTTAACAAACTCCCCAAACCACCTCCTAGAAACACTGCTAAGAACGCGCTCATACCACTAATTTTTGTTGCATGTAATCTTTGGTTTTTGTGAATATCCAAAAGCCAATAACTCCTGCTCCCAATCCAACCAAAGCTCCACCAATAATGTCACCTGGGTAATGTACCCCTAAATAAATTCTTGAATATGAAACTACCGCTGCCCAGAGGAGCAAGCTTTTACCCCAATTACTCTTAAACAACAATAGAAAAAATATTGCAAAACCAAAGGTATTGGCCGCATGCGAAGAAACAAAGCCATATTTACCACCTTTGTATATACCGCCTTTCATTGGATTCTCTACGTTATGAACCATACCTTCAAGTGCAGGCTCATGCGAAGGCCTTAAGCGCTCAACAGTTGGCTTTAAAAAACCACTTGCTACTTGGTCTGCAAGGGCAATAGTAATTACCACACTTACTACCAATGCTGCAACGTACTTCAATGAAGTAAGCTTTTGGCTTCTCAATTTTCTCAGAGCAAAAAACAGCATAAGAGCATAAAAAGGTGACCAGATAAGGTCATCAGAAATCCACCACATGAGGCCATCAAAGAAAGTATTGTGGAACCCGTTGAACCACAAAAACACTTCTTGGTCTAATGCAATAAGGGTGTCTAACATTTATACCTCTTCATTAATCGCTTTCCAAAGCAAATCTTTGAGCTCTGTCAACCCTTTTTGTGCAACAGAAGAAATAAACACATAAGGCTGTTTGAAAGTGATTGTTTCCTCTAATTCCTTTTTCAAAGTGTCATCTAAAAAGTCTGATTTGGTAATGGCAACCACAAACTCTTTATCTAACAATTCTGGGTTAAACTTTTCCAATTCCTTGTATAGAATATCAAACTCTCTGTTCAAATCATCCGTATCGCAAGGAATCATGAACAATAAAACTGAGTTTCTTTCAATGTGCCTTAAGAATCGGTAACCGAGTCCTTTGCCTTCAGAGGCTCCCTCGATAATTCCTGGAATATCGGCCATCACAAAACTGCGGTCGTTTCTGTAGCTCACCATCCCTAAATTGGGAACCAAAGTAGTAAAAGGGTAAGCCCCTATTTCTGGTTTAGCAGCAGAAATGACAGACAGCAAAGTAGACTTGCCCGCATTGGGGAAGCCCACCAAACCAACGTCTGCTAATAGCTTTAATTCAATAACAATCCAATTCTCTCTCCCATCTTGTCCGGGTTGAGCGTAGCGTGGTGTTTGGTTCACAGCCGTTTTAAAATTGGAGTTACCAAGGCCACCTTTTCCACCGCGCATCACAACAAACTCCTCACCCAGCTCAGTCATCTCTTTGATAACAGCATTGCTTTCGGCATCGCGCAAAACGGTTCCTAGTGGCACTTCTATGTGCACATCTTTCCCGTCTTTTCCTGTGCTTTGCTGTTTTCCACCGTCACCACCGTGCCCTGCTTTAAAATGGCGCTGGTATTTCAAGTGAAGTAAGGTCCATTTCTGGTCGTTGGCTTTGATGATGACATGGCCACCTCTTCCACCATCACCACCATCAGGACCACCTTTTGGGATGAATTTCTCTCTGCGTAAGTGGGTAGAACCTCTTCCACCATTTCCACTTTCTACGTGTACTTTAACGTAGTCAACAAAGTTTTGCTGTAATACCTTGCGGTTTTTAGCCATTAGATTTAATGAATAGAGTTGATTGCAAATACCAAACGATCGGTAATCTCTTCAATAGATCCCATACCGTCTATCCCGATGAATTTATTCTGTTCACCGTAGTATGATTTTAAGGGAGCCGTTTTGGCTTCATATTCTTTAATGCGGTTCGCGATAATATCAGGATTCTGATCATCTGAACGGCCCGAGGTTTTTCCGCGTTCTAACAAACGAGATTTCAATTCTTCTTCTTCTACCTCTAAGGCAAGCATTAATGAAATGCCCGTTTCTTTTCTAGATAAGAATTTGTCAAGTGCCTCTGCCTGAGCAGTTGTTCTTGGGAAACCATCGAAAATAAATCCTTTGGCATCTGCATGTTTTTCCACTTCTGCGTTAAGCATATTAATGGTTACCTCATCGGGAACCAAGTCTCCCTTGTCAATATATTTTTTTGCCAAAAGGCCCAATTCAGTTTCGCCTTTAATATTGGCTCTAAAAATATCACCTGTGCTGAGGTGTATCAATTGAAATTGATCGACCAACAGAGTTGCTTGAGTTCCTTTTCCAGCTCCTGGAGGTCCGAATAGTACTAAATTTAACATATCTAATTATTCTAACACTTTATAAATAGCAGGCAAGTTTCTTCCTTGCCCATCGTAATCTAATCCATAGCCTACCACAAAATCATCTGGTATTTCAAACCCTTTGTACTTTACTTGGTAAGACTCTTTAAATTTTCCTGGCTTAAACAATAAGGTGCAAATGTTTACAGATCTTACACCCTGTTGTTGCAAATCTTCCAACATGGCTTTCATGGTCAAGCCGGTATCCACAATATCTTCAATAATGAGTATATCCTTTCCTTTCAACTCATCCGATGGAGGCAAAGATTTAGACACGCTTCCAGAACTTTCCATACCGTGATAGCTTTTGTATTTTACAAAATCTAGTGCACAAGGAATCTTTAAGGCCCTCATTAAATCGCTCGCAAAGATGAAAGAGCCATTAAGTACGGGAAGAAGCAGCGGTGTTGTATTTGCATAATCAGCCTCAATCAAGAGCGCCAATTCTTTGACCTTATGAGTTATTTCTTGCTCATTTAGGAAGATTTGAAACAATTTGTCTTTTACTTGAACCACGGGCCTGTTGAAAGAATGCAAACTTAACCCTTCCACAGAGAATAACAGTTGCTACGAAATGTATACCTCTAATTAAAAAACTCTTTAGTAATCTGCGCTCTGTGCTCTTTAAAATGATCTACCAAAGCCAATTGGGCTGGAGTAAGGTTTTTTCCTTTTGAGTAAATCATGTTCCATTTTGTACGCATGGGTAAGCCCTTGAGAGGAAAAGTGCTCAATCTATTGTCTTTCAATGCACCTCTTGCACCAATAAGAGGAACTATTGACAAACCAAGCCCTGCAAGCAACGCCTGTTTAATGGCTTCGTTTGAAACCAACTCCATTGATTTATTGACTTGAACTTTGTGTTTTTCTAAAAACTTCTCCATCGCATTTCTTGTAGCAGAACCTTGCTCTCTAAACAACAAAGTATAATTGCTAAGGTCTGCGGGCTTTTCCACATCAAAGCGGCTTTCTGTTCTACCCATGAGGTAGAGCTCGTTATCCATAAGTTCAACCATATGTACTTGTACGTCATCGGGAACCACAGAGACTAATGAGAAGTCACTTTCATTCTTCATTAACTTTCGCATCACCCTATTCTTATTAGATACATCGAGAGAAATATCAATTCCTGGGTATTTATCCATAAAGGATTTTAAGAAGAAAGGCATGACATATTTGCCTGTAGAAACAACAGATATCTTAATGTTTCCAGCAAGAATTCCTTTGTAACGCGCTACAGAATGTTTGATCTCTTCTGCCTCTTTTAAAATATGCTTTGCTCTTGTTGCAATGTCTTTCCCGAAATCTGTAACATATAACTGCCTGCCAACATGTTCTATAAGCGGAAGTTCAAATTGATCTTGAAGTTTCTTAACTTGGATAGAAACCGCTGGTTGTGTAAGATGTAGCTCTTCTGCAGCCTTTGTAACACTTTGCAATTCATTGACTTTACTAAACACTCTGAGTTGATGCAGGGTATAATTCATAAGCTTATTGTTATGGCAAAGATAAGAAATTCAAATAAAAATTTATGAATACTAGCCCGTAAGTTTGCCCCGAATAAAACCTGTAAGGATATGACGTTTAATCAAGAGATGTTTAAGACAAAAGAAAAAACGAGTCAATTGCATACAAGTGACTTGATTTTGTCCTTCCCGCCTCAATCGGAAAAAAATCGTGAAGAAAGAGCGGCTTTTCAACTTTTACAAGAAGTGATTCAAAGTTCGCACCAAAAAACAGAGGTCTCTTTTGAGTGGCTAACCAAAACCGACTTAAAAGTGAAAGGCCTCTCTCCTCTGATTCTCCATAAGTATACGCTTCTAGTCGAAAAAACAGGGAAGCAAGTCAACTACAACAAAGTTCTTCGAGTCCTCATTGGCGCATAGGAATGGAGCTGAGTACCGTAATGGAAAACCTAACGAATCCAGCTTTGCTGTTTTTCTTGTTAGGAATTTGTGCTGTTCAATTTAAGAGTGATTTGGAGATCCCCCCAACAAGTTCCAAATTCATTTCAATCTATTTGCTTCTTTCAATTGGATTTAAAGGAGGACAGGAACTAGCACACAGCGGAATGAACTTTGAAAGTTTGTCGAGCATAGCCCTTGGATTAACCCTTGCTACAGTAATTCCTGTTACAAGTTTTTTTATTCTTAAAGGAAAGTTGGGCTTTGATAATGCGGCAGCGGTAGCAGCTTCATATGGTTCGGTAAGTGCTGTAACCTTTGTTACTGCTTCGTCTTTTTTAGATTTTGAATCGATTACTTTTAGCGGACACATGATTGCTGTAATGGCAATTATGGAAGCTCCAGCCATTTTGGCGGGAGTGGTTCTTCTTAACTATTTTAAACGCAATCAACGCAACGAGTTGGGCCAAGCCCCCTTTTCTAAAATTTTGGCCCACTCGTTTACCAACGGAAGTGTTTTTCTTCTACTAGGAAGTTTGATCATTGGGTATCTCACCGATCCAACACAAGCACAGGGTATACAACCTTTTGTGAGTGACATATTTAAAGGCTTCTTAATTGTTTTCCTCTTAGACATGGGTATAACAAGCGGAAAACATTTAGCTGCAATGCTTAAAGAAGGTATTTTTCCCATTGTTTTTGCGATGGCTATGCCTTTCTTACATGGATTAATTGCGCTCTTTATCAGCATGAAAATCACAGCAGAAACTGGTAATCAAATGCTTTTTGCAATACTTGGCGCTAGCGCATCATATATTGCTGTTCCTGCTGCAGCCAAGCATGCTATACCAAAAGCAAACCCCGGACTTTATTTGCCGATGGCTTTAGGAATTACATTCCCTGTGAACATCTTGTTAGGCATTCCCTTGTATTACTCAATCATAACAGCCTTTCAGTTTCCATAGTAAGAAGAGAAAATATTGACCGTCATTTTTTGAAAGCACGCTCCAATCTTGGGCGTGCTTTCTTATTTTCGCACCATGCAAAAACAATGCTACGAGAAAGATTTTAAGCTTGGTGTGCTTGGTGGCGGACAACTTGGACGCATGATGATTCAAGAAGCCATTAACCTGAACATTTCAGTGCATACGCTTGATCCTGACGCACATGCTCCCTGCTCTGAGATTTCGAACTCATTTACTCATGGTAGCTTAACCGACTACGATACGGTTATGGCATTTGGCGCAGATAAAGATGTTCTTACCATCGAGATTGAACATGTAAACGTCAAGGCACTTGAAGATTTAGAGGCTCAAGGTGTGAAAGTATATCCGCAGCCTTCGGTTTTAAAAATGGTTCAAGACAAAGGAATCCAAAAGAAATTCTTCATTGACAACGATATCCCTACCGCGCCTTTTCGCTTGGTAAAGAATAAAAAAGAAGTAGAGGGACTTAGATCCGAGTTCCCGTTCATGCAAAAAATGAGGACAGGAGGATATGATGGCAAAGGGGTTACTCCTCTTAGAAATGAAGATGATTTAAAGAATGCCTTTGACGCTCCAAGCGTCTTAGAATCCTTTGTTGACTTTGAAACCGAGCTCTCTGTTATTGTGGCAAGAAATGCTTCTGGCGAAGTACGCACCTTTCCAACGGTAGCAATGGAATTTAATAAAGAAGCGAACCTAGTTGAGTACCTTTATTCACCTGCCCCAATTGATTCCAGCGTTGAGCAAAAAGCACAAGAAGTGGCGAAAGATCTCGCAGAGAAAGCAGGAATAACAGGAATTCTAGCCGTAGAAATGTTCTTGACCAAGAATGGAGAAATATTAGTGAATGAGATTGCTCCGCGCACCCACAATAGCGGGCACCAAACCATAGAAGGCAATATCACCTCTCAGTTTGAACAACACCTTCGCGCCATTTTAGATTTACCTTTAGGATCTACAGCCATTATTCAACCATCTGTAATGGTGAACCTCCTTGGAGAAAAAGGACATACTGGAGATGCCTACTACGAAGGCCTTAATGACATATTAAAAATGGAAGGTGCCTATGTGCATCTTTATGGTAAAAAAACAACCAAGCCGTTCCGCAAAATGGGACATGCAACGGTGATTAATCCCTCTTTAGAACAAGCGGTATCTTTGGCTCAATCTATTACTCAAACTTTAAAAATTAAAACGAACTGATATGGAAGCGATGGTAGGAATAATTATGGGTAGCACAAGTGATTTACCTGTTATGCAAGCTGCTATAGATGTGCTTCATCAGCTTGAAGTTTCCATTGAGGTAGATGTTGTTTCTGCGCATAGAACACCTGAAAAAATGTTTGAATATGCGAAAACAGCACACGAGCGTGGTATAAAAGTCATCATTGCCGGTGCTGGTGGAGCAGCTCATTTACCTGGTATGACAGCCAGCATTACGCCATTGCCAGTAATTGGTGTTCCCGTAAAATCAAGAAATAGCATTGACGGTTGGGATTCTGTATTGAGTATCTTGCAAATGCCTGCGGGAGTGCCAGTTGCAACAGTAGCCCTTGATGGTTCGCAAAATGCAGGTATTTTAGCTGCACAAATGATTGCCACTGGGGATAAGAATTTGCTTGATAGAATTACAGACTACAAACTAAAGCTCAAAGAAAAAGTTGAAAAAGCTTCTCGTGAGTTAGATTATTAAAAACCAAAGCATTGAAAAAACACTTCACCCTACTCCTTTTCCTATTTTGCGCTGCTCTTTCAAAAGCACAGTTTAGCAATAGCCAGCCAAGTGCTAGAGCCTCGGCCATGGGTAACACAGGTGTTGCTTTTACTGATGTATGGAGCATGTACAACAATCTAGGAGCCTTGGCTTTTATCCATTCAAACACGGTAGGCTTCTCATATCAGAACAGTTTTGAAATAAGTGAATTAAGCACAGCAAGTGGTGTGGCTGCTCTAAAATTTAAGCGAAGCGCAGCAGGAGTAAATGTGAGCTCATTTGGATTTGATCAATACCAAGAGTTGACCGTTGGCGGGAATTATGCCATGCAGTTGAATGAGTCTTTTGGGATAGGTGTTCAACTCAACTACTTTTCTATCAATTACGGAACAGAAGGTTATAGCTCTATTGAAAGCTACAATGTGGCCCTTGGACTGTATAGCAAAGTAAATGATAAACTCAGCCTTGGAGCAAGTGCTTACAACATCAACTATTACCAAATAGATGATAAGCCAGAACAGTTTATGCCACTTACACTGCGTTTTGGAGCAGCATATAAATTTTCAGGCTCATTCAACAGCACATTAGAAGTTCAAAAAATGCTTGAGCAAAAGGCACGTGTTCGTATGGGAATTGAATACCTCCCTGTTTCTAAAGTAGCAATTCGTAGTGGCTTCCAGACTTCTCCACTAGAATACAGCTTTGGCCTGGGCTACAGAAGCGAAAAATTCCATATTGATATCGCCAGTATGCAACACAATGTCCTTGGCTTTTCTCCAAATGCATCCATGTCATTTCAATTCTAATGGCGAAGCAGCTTACTCTTCTGTTTCTTCTTTTCAGCGTTATTACCCTTAGCGCACAAGACCCTTTTAAGAGTGGTGTTATTGAACAACGGCTTGAACTTTTGGCAGAACGCCAAGCAAATACAGCTATCGACTTTACCACTATTCTAGATCAACTGGCCTATTATTATCAATTTCCACTTAACCTCAACCAAGCAGATAGAGAAAACCTAGAGTCTCTAGGCTTATTAACGGGGAACCAAATCACAGCTTTTCTTAACTATAGAACGCTATACGGAAACTTCACTTCAATTTATGAATTGCGTTTGATTGATGGTTTTGATGCAGAAACCATCCAATCGGTAATACCATTTATTAGTACCGAAAACAGTGAGCAAAGAAAGTTCAGCCTCAGCAATGCATTGAAGTATGGAAGAAGCGATTTGTTTGTTCGTTACCAGCGTGTTCTAGAAAAAAGCAGAGGCTATAAAATTGCCGACACAACCAACAGTGAAGACCCAGCCAGCAACGCCTTTCTAGGTTCACGCGATTTTTGGTACACACGTTACCGCTTTACTTACCAAACGCAGTTAAGTGCGGGTGTTACCATGCAAAAAGATGCGGGAGAACCTTTTGGAAATCCGCATATGCCAGAAGGCTTTGATTTTTATTCGGCTCACGCCTTTTATAAAGGAGATGGCTTTCTCAAATCTTTAGCCATTGGAGATATGCGAACAGAGTTCGGTCAAGGACTTACTTTTTCTACAGGCTTTGGCTTGAGAAAAACAGCAGATGTCAATCGAGTAATGCGCTTCCCAAGAGGTTTGGTTCCCTATACTTCTGTAGACGAAAACCAATTTTTGAGAGGTGTAGGAGCTACTGTAGGAACTGACCATATCAACTTCACAGCTTTCTTTAGCAAGAAAAGAATTGACGCTAATTTCAACTATGTGTCTGACACATTAGAAACTGAAGAACAGATTTTTACCTCTTTTCAAAACACTGGTTTACATAGAAACTTAAACGAGCTTGAAGACAAAAACGCTTTGGAAGAAACCATTTACGGAGCATCGCTCGGATTCAAAAACAACTGGTTTAGAGCCAATATCACCAGTGTTAAAACAGAATTGGGTGGGAACCTTCAAAGAAGTTTAACCTACTACAATCAATACACTTGGAACAACAATGAGAATTTGAATACTGGATTTGATTTCATTGCACAATTCAACAAGCTCTCCATCTTTAGCGAAATAGCACATTCTATGAATGGTGGCATGGCAGGTATTGGGGGGTTGACTTTTAGTCCAGACAGCCGAGTAACCATGTCACTTGTACACAGAAATTACGGAGTAGAATACCAACCGGTGTACAGCAATGCGCTAGGAGAAAAAAGCGTAAACAACAATGAGGTGGGTACCTATTTTGGAATAAAGGCGAACATCACCACCTTTATGAATGTGCAAGCCTACGTAGATCGTTTTGAGTATAAATGGCTGAGCTACCGCATTGATGGACCGGGAAAAGGGGAAGACTATTTGATTCAACTGAATTTTACCCCTTTAAAACGTACTCAGTTTTATGCGCGATTGAGACATGAAGAAAAAAGCTTGAATAGTGGCGTAGAAAATACCATCAATAAAATTGCAACACAGCACAGAAGCAGTCTTCGTTTTCATGTAGACCACACCATCAATAGCCAATGGAGAATGAAAACGCGTGTAGAATGGAGCCGATACCATTTAGATGCTGACACCTCCAATGGTTTTATGATTTATCAAGATTTACGCTATTCTGTGCCTAGCGATAAGCTTGTGCTTACAGGGCGTTTAGCCCTCTTTCAAACAGACAGCTATGACTCTCGTATCTATGCTTACGAAAATGATTTGCTTTATGTATTCTCGGTCCCTGCATACTATTACACAGGCTTTAGATGGTACATGCTTGCACGCTACAAAGTGAACAGAAATCTTTCTTTTTGGGCTCGAGTATCTCGATCAACATTTACAGATGGAGACTCTGTGGGCAGCGGACTTGATGAAATTGAAGGTTCTCGAAGAACAGATGTGAAACTTCAAATGAGACTGCGTTTCTAGCTTTTGATTTCTTCCCAAAAATGAGGAAAAGACTTTTCAACTACTTCACCATTTTTCCATGATAATTCTAGACCTAAAGCAGCTATTGGCGCAAATGCCATGGCCATGCGGTGATCGCCATAATGCTCAAGTAATACGCTTTGTTTTTTTGATGTAATTCCCTTTTGAATGACAAGTGTATCTTTTTGATCACTCACCAATGCTCCTAATTTTGTCAACTGTTCAGCAAGGGCCTTTATACGATCCGTTTCTTTTATACGCAGCGTAGAAAGACCTTCGAGTTCCACTGGTATGTTTAAGCCAGCATAAGTACAAGCGAGGGTTTGTGCTAAGTCGGGAAAATTACTACAATCAATAAACCCTTTACTTTTTTGAGGAGATTGTATTTTTTCAATCCTAAGTCCCATGGGAGTCTCTTCTGGTTCTACACCCAGTTTTTCAAAAAGCTGCGCACAAACCGAATCTCCTTGTACACTATTCATTTTCAAACCATTTAAGTATAGGGTGAACCCAATTGGAGATAGCGCCACCAAGCTATAAAAGTAGCTTGCCGCAGACCAATCTAGCTCTATGGCAGAAGTGCCATTGACCTTATATTTTTGATTCTGAACAACTATCGTTTCGTTTACCCAAGTTGATTTTACACCAAAACTTTCCATCAATGCTAAAGTCATTTGAATATATGGTTTCGAAACCAACTTGCCTTTCAAATGGAGTTTTAAGCCATGTTCCATTTCAGGAGCTATCATGAGTAAAGCTGAAATGTATTGACTGCTTACAGAGCCGTCAATCTCAAGCTCACCGCCTTTCAATTTCCTGCCATTGATTTGTATGGGAGGATAGCCCCTTCTCCCCTCATAATTGATAGTGCCACCAAGCTGAATCAATGCATCCACCAGAATTCCAAGAGGTCTTTGTTGCATCCTTTCATTCCCTGTTAAAAGAACAGAAGCTCCATCGGTTTGCGCATAATAAGCAGACAAAAAACGCATAGCGGTTCCCGCGAGTTCAATATCAATTGCTCCATTCGTTTGAGGCAATGACCTATGAAGAATAATAGAATCCTCAGGAAGTCTCGGGTCTTCTTTTAGATCCGGTAATCTTCCTGCTAAAGCATGAATAAGAAGTTGCCTATTCAGCACACTTTTAGAAAGGGGTAAGTCAATTTGCGATCCAGATAAAACCAGTTGGTTTGCATTTAAACTTACATCCATGCTTCCCATGTTTTTTCTATGGCTTCTTGAATCAAGTCTTCTTCTACCTCTTGGTTCACTAGGCTTTCTCCAATAGCTGAAAGCAGCGTAAACATAGGTTTGTTGTCTAGGTTTTTCTTATCGTTTTTAAGAAAATCCAATATGGGTATCAATTGGTACTCGGGCATTTGAACCTGCGCGTAATTGAGCATAAGAATGGTGGAAATCTCGATCCATTCCTCGTTCGATAAAAAGTTCTTTTTGAATGAGATGTAAGCCTCAGCATACATACCCAAAGCTACAGCCTCTCCATGCAACAAGTCAAAATCCTCAGCAAGTGCATAGCTCTCAATGGCATGTCCTATAGTATGACCAAAGTTGAGTTTTTTGCGTTCCCCTTTTTCAAGAGGATCTGCCGTTACAATGGTGTTTTTAATCTTTACAGAGTCACCAATGTGAGTGTTCCAATCTACATCTTCATTGAAATTGATCAGTTTTAATGCCTTCCAATGCAAAACATCATACACCAAACCGTGCTTGAGCATCTCTGCAAAACCAGAGCGCAATTCTCTCTGAGGTAAAGTTTTTAAAAATGTAGGATGAATGAAAACTCCTTCAGGATTACTAAAAAGTCCAATGGCATTTTTTACACCTAAAAAGTCAATCCCTGTTTTAGAACCTACACTGGCATCTACCATAGCTAATAGCGAAGTAGGCACATTGATGAATGTAATTCCGCGTTTGTAGCAAGAAGCTACAAAACCTCCTAAATCCGTTATCATTCCACCACCAAGGTTAATGATTACCGCATCTCTTCCTACATTAGACTCTAGTAAAGCAGCCCACAATTGAGCGCTTACATCCAAGTTTTTCTCACTTTCTCCAGGATCTACTTCCAGCACCTCTGCTTCATTAAGAAGCTCTAAATTGGCTTGATCTATTATTGGAAGACAGTGCTCTAGCGTATTGGAATCTACCAATAAATACACATTAGATGTAAGAAAACTTTTGTGCAAAAGCGCTTCAATTTTTGGAAGAACCTCTCCAATATGAATTGGATAATGTGCTGTTTGCAGTGTTTTCATATCAAGAGTTAAAGGCAATCACATTCAATGGTTTCATCCACTTTAGTCACTTCAACCAAACGGTGTACTTCATCGTCAAAAACGAATACTAAGCGCAAAGTACCGCGATCTTCCGTTTCATAAGAGATTACATATTTTTTGTTTTCAACGCGTGTATCACTATTAGAGAAATCAACATCTCCATCTGTGAGCAAATTGCGGTAGTCTTCGCTATTGAAGCCATAGCACTCCATGGTGCACCAAAATCCATCGGGTTGTATGAGTCCTGTATCGCTGCGCAATTCTCCCAGAACTCGCCCATTGGGTGTCCAAGCAAATAATTCGTTCATGTTTCTTTTGCGCAAGAGAACAGCCCAAGTCACCAAGCACCCTAAAAACACTCCAACTAAGTATATCCTCAGTCTTCTTCTAAAGTTAGCGTCAAACTTCATAGTATTTCTTTCAATTCAATTAGGTTCTGTATTGTATAGTTGACTTGTTCATCTGCCTTTTCTCCCATCGGGTTAAAGTAAACTGAATCAATCCCCACATTCATGGCTCCGTGCAAATCTACAGGAACATCATCTCCGATCATGATCGATTCTGAAGGCACTGCATTTGCCCTTTTCATGGCATAGTTGAAAATGGCCGATTCCGGCTTTTTACATCCTGCTTGTTCACTTGTCACAACCACTTCAAAGAAAGGCTCCAATCCGCTTTTGCTCAACTTAATGAACTGAACTTCTTCAAAACCATTGGTGATAATGTGAAGGTGATATGACTTTTTTAAATACGTTAAAGCCTCAATAGCATTTGGGAACAGAGCTGTTTTAATGGGGCTTTGTTCCACATAGAAATGCCCAACACTTTTGGCCAAATTCTCATCTTTGATTCCATACTCTAAAAACGTGGCTTCAAAACGACCAGCTCTAAGTAGGTCTTTGGTGATTTTACCTTGGCGGTATAAATCCCACATGCTTTCATTGATGGCTTTATACTTCGTAATAAATTCTTCGGCACTGTTAATTCCAAGGTTCGCCAGATCAAACTCAGAATAAATCTCTTCTAATGTGAGTTTCGAGTTGGTTTCAAAATCCCAAAGGGTGCGATCTAGATCGAAAAAGATGTGTTTGTATTGTTTCAAATCAATTGATTAATTCGTCTGAAATAAGCGTTAAAATGAACGACCATATCCAAGACATGAGTACAAAAATGAGTGGAGCCCGTTTATCGTAAGGGAAATATTTAGCAGCAACAAGCATGCATAATGGAATGGATAATAGAGGGATGGCTGCTGTTATTCCCCAAATCCCTACTTTATTTTTTAAGAATACCAAAAATCTTTTCTTTTTGGTGACAGTCTTTGCTTTCTTCTTTCTTGGGAAGAACCGTTGAATCTTGGCAAAAAACCAAACTCCCGCATAGTAAAAGAAAAAGCAACCCAGTGTTCCACCAACACCTGTTATTAAGAAGGTGTCTAGAAAGGTATAGCCTTTAATGGCTAGAATAATTGGCGGGGCAGTTAAAAACTTCACCGCTGCCATTAGTATAAGACCAAATACTTTTAAGATTGCTGCAAACACTTTACTCTTTGTTTCCGTAGGCTAAATCGCCAGCGTCTCCAAGACCCGGAACAATGTACGCTTGAGCGGTAAGTTCATCATCAATCGCTCCTACCCATAGCGTTACGTTTGCCCCAAACTTCTTTTTCAAGGCTTCTACACCTTCCGAGCTCGCAATTATAGAAACGATATGAACCGACTCTGGGTTTCCATATTCCTCTGTTAATACATCATAACTGGCCTTCATACTTCCGCCAGTAGCTAACATAGGGTCTGCAAGAATGAGAATTCTTTCTTCTAAAGATGTGGAAGAGCAATACTCGGTAACAATTTCAAAATCTGAACCCTTGTTGTTTCTATATGCCGCGATAAATGCATTGTCTGCTTCGTCAAAAAAAGATAGCAAGCCTTGATGAAGGGGAAGTGCTGCTCTAAGAATTGCACCTATAACTGGTTGACTTCTCATGATAGAAACGTCTGAACTACCCAAAGGAGTAATAACTTCAGCTTCTTCGTACTTCAATTTTTTACTGATCTCGTAGGCGAAAATTTGCCCAATACGTTCCAAATTCTTTCTAAAGCGCATGCGATCTGTTTGAACCATCACATCTCTTAATTCAGCAATGTAGGTGTTAAGAATACTGTTAGAACTACCAAGATTTACAACTTTCATACTTCAGATATTACAAAGCAAATATAGAAGTCCTCTAAACTCTACACCGTTGAAGAGGGGATTAAGTGCGGAATAAATTTGAATTACAATAAACCTTCATCCGCAAAGCTCAAATAGCTATCTCCAGCTAAAATTATATGGTCTAGCAATTGAATATCTAACAGCTCTCCACCCTTTTTAATTTTTGCAGTGAGCCTTTTATCGGCCTCGCTCGCTTTTAAATTCCCAGAAGGGTGATTATGCGCAAGAATAAGGGCCGATGCTTGTTCACTCAACGCCTTTTCAAAGATGATTTTCGGATCCACCACGGTACTGCTCAATCCACCTTTACTCATTTGGTGTTTCGCAATTACATGGTTTGCTCTACTTAGGCAAAGCACCCAAAATTCTTCATGATTTAAATCGCTTAAAAACGGAATGAGAATTTCAAATGCTGCATGAGAAGATGTGATAACAGCCTTTTTCTTCGGTTCAGTTTCTTTTCTGCGTCTGCCGAGCTCAAGAGCCGCAATGACAGAAATTGCTTTTGCTTCGCCAATTCCTTTAAACTTCATCAGGTTTTTGAGCGATTGCCTCCCTAGTTCGTGCAAGTTGTTCTCTGAAGACTGCAGTATTTCTCTGGCCAGTTCAACAGCAGATTTATCTCGGGAACCAGAACCGAGAAGAATAGCAATAAGTTCAGCATCGCTCAAAGCAGTTCTTCCTTTATGCATAAGCTTTTCTCTAGGGCGGTCATCTTCTGCCCAAGATTTTATAGACCGATGGTTTAGGTAAGTGTCTTTCATGGCAAAAAGGTAGAAAAAAAGCACAAAAAAAGAGCTTCAGTTTCCTGAAGCTCTTTCCTATTTCTAATAAATCAACTGGATTAAGCAGCCAATTTGTTTACATGCTTAGTAAGTCCTGATTTCAAGTTAGACGCTTTATTCTTGTGAATAATGTTTCTTTTCGCCAATTTATCAACCATTTGAACGACAGCAGGCAAAAATTCAGTTGCCTCTTTGTGATCTTTCATTGCTCTTAAAGTACGGATAGCCGTACGAGTTGTTTTGTGGTAATAACGGTTACGCAAGTATTTTTTCTTGTCGCTGCGAACTCGCTTTAGTGCTGATTTATGATTTGCCATATCTGTAACAGTATCTTCTTTCTATGTAATCGTTTCCTTAAAAACGGTTGGCAAAAGTAAAATAAATTTCTATACAGCCAATTAACTTACTGCAATTTTACACTATTTATTGCCCTAGTAAGGCAAATACAGTTGGTCTTTTGTTGAGCTTCCCCTTTTGCTTCTTCCAGCTAGAGATTGACATCGTTTTAATCCACTCGCTCTGATTGGTAATATCTGCCGCTACACAAAGCTGTGTATTCGGGTGTAAAGTCTTCTTCAAATCGTCTAGCAAGGCATCGTTTCTATAGGGTGTTTCTATGAACAATTGAGTTTGAGTGTTTTGTGTGCTCAATCTTTCGAGGCGTTGAATGGCTTTAACACGTTCTTTTTTATCAATTGGCAAATAGCCGTTAAAGGCAAAAGACTGGCCGTTTAGACCAGAAGCCATAACCGTTAAAAGTATAGATGAGGGACCCACTAAAGGAACCACAGTAATGCCAAGTTCATGCGCCATTTTGACCACGTCAGATCCTGGATCTGCTATTCCAGGACAACCAGCTTCTGACAGAATTCCGATACTTTTACCTTGAAGAGCCAATTGAATGTATTCAAATTTATCCTCATCGCTTGTGCGTTTGTTGAGTTCATGAAACTCCAAGTCGTCAAATTCTTTCGTGAACCCAAGTTTACGTAAAAACCTACGCGCGCTTTTGGCCTTTTCTACTAAAAAAACATCTAAGCAATTGGTAATGGGTAATATTCCAGATGGTAGAACATTGCCTACTTCAGACTCGCCCATTAAAGTGGGAATCAAATACAGCTTTCCTTTTTGAAATGAATCATTCATCGGCACAAAAATACACCTAGTTTCGTAATGCTTTCATCTTGATTTCCTATTTCAATCGCTTACATTTGGCCAAACGAACTGTTGAGCATGCAACTATTTAATACCATCATCGCAAAAGCCGTTAAGTTAAGGATACCTCAAATTGAAAGGTATGTGGAGCAACCACATCAAGTTCAAGAAGAGGTGTTTCAACACTTAATCAATCATGGGAAACACACTTATTATGGAAAGAAGTACCATTTTCATGAATTAAAAAACAGCGATGAGTTTAGAAATAGAGCACCAGTAACTACATATGAATCGCTGGAACCCTTGATCAATAGAACCATGAAGGGTGAAAAAGATGTTTTATGGACAGGTGAAACCAAATGGTTCGCAAAATCATCGGGAACCACCAATGCCAAAAGCAAATTTATTCCTGTAACAAAAGAGTCTTTAGAAGACAATCACTTTAAGTGCGGAAAAGATTTAATTGCTCTCTACTACTACACACACCCTGAAGCTAAACTGTTTACAGGCAAGGGTCTAGCACTAGGCGGCAGCAGCGAAGTCAACGCATTAGGCAAGAACTCTTATTTCGGAGATCTTTCTGCCCTGATGATAAAAAACCTTCCATTTTGGGTAGAGCTGCATAGAATCCCTGGGAAGGAAATTGCTCTATTAGCAGAATGGGAGAAGAAGTTAGAAGAAATGGCCAAAGCAGCTCTAGCAGAAGACATTACAGAAATCTCTGGAGTTCCTTCATGGACCTTAGTACTCTTAAATAAAGTGCTTGAAATCACTCAAAAAGAAACCATTGCAGAGGTGTGGCCTAACATCGAGCTCTTTGTGCATGGCGGAGTAAGCTTTACACCATATCGAGAACAGTACAAGCGTATTATGGGTAAGCATATTACCTACTTAGAAATCTATAATGCCTCGGAAGGTTTCTTTGGAGTTCAAGACCAGTTTAGTTTGGGTGACCCTAGCTTGTTACTCATGTTAGACTGCGGTATCTTTTATGAATTTGTGCCCTTGAGTGAAATTGACAAAGAGCATCCAAAAACCATTTCGCTAGCCGAAGTAGGAGTAGGAAAACAATACTCATTAGTCATTAGCACAACAGGCGGTTTATGGAGGTATATGCCAGGCGATACCATTACCTTTACTTCAATTTGTCCGTATCGCATTCGAGTAACGGGAAGAACCAAACATTACATCAATGCTTTTGGAGAGGAGTTGATCATTGAAAATGCAGACAAAGCCATTGACAAAGCTTGCGAAGCTTCTCATGCTACGGTAAAGGATTATACCGCTGCGCCAATTTTTATGAAAGGAGATCGGCAAGGTGCTCATGAGTGGATCATTGAATTCACTCACCCTCCAAAAGACATCAATCAATTCAGAACAATTCTAGACGAAACCTTAAAAAGTCTAAATTCAGATTACGAAGCCAAACGTTATAATAATTACGTTTTAGATTTACCTCAGTTAGTAATTGCGGCTCCAAATACTTTTTACAATTGGCTGAAAGAAAAAGGTAAATTAGGTGGGCAAAACAAAGTGCCTCGCCTTTCAAATAATAGAGACTATGTGGAAAGCCTTAAGCAGTTTATTGGCGTTTAATTTGCTTATTTTAACAAGTATGGCTCAGCTCGAGTTGGTACTTGTAGATTCCTTTAAATGTGAGGGAAGCATTGTTGAATCTGACGGCTTAGGTCACCTCTACGTAGTCGATGGCTCTACCCTTAAAAAGTACAATACAAAAGGAGAAAACCTGAAGCAAAACAGCTTAAGCCAATACGGAGAAATCACCGCAATAGACATGAGTAATGCATTAAAATATGTGGTCTTTTTCGGTGATTTTCAACAGGTACTTTTTCTAGACAATGAGCTAGCAGAGAGGGGAACTCTTCTTCGTCTAGATCAATTCGCCAATCTCTTTGCTAGTCAAGTGGCTAACTCTTACAACAATGGTCTATGGGTTTACGACAACCAGGCGAGTGAATTGAGTAGATTGGACGAACGTTTTCAGGTTTCCAACACGAGTGGTAATCTTTTACAACAGCTAAGAACAACCCCAACAGCCTCTAAGATCATAGAATATAACAACACCCTTTTTATGCTAGACACCAATTACGGGATCCGCATTTTCAATAGGTTTGCCATTCATCAAAAGAACTTTCCTATCGGAAAATTCATTGATTTTTCACCATCTAAAAAAGGTATTTTTCTTCTCCAGGAAAATAACATTTGGTACATGGATTATATTTCTTTGCAGCTCACTAAACTGATTGATTTTAAAGAAGATGCTCTAAGCTTCTCTGTCATCAATAAAAAATACTTTGTTCTAAGCAACTCTGGAATGAAAAGCTATGAACTAAGGTTCACCGATTAGGTTATATTTGAAGTTTTGTTAACTCTGAATCAAACTCAAGCACATGCACGTAGCAGTAGCAGGAAACATAGGAAGTGGAAAAACAACATTAACGGCCCTTTTAGCCAAACATTATGGCTGGGAGGCGCATTATGAAGATGTAGATGAGAACCCTTATCTTAACGATTTTTATAATGAAATGCAACGTTGGTCGTTCAACCTTCAGATTTACTTCTTGAATGCTCGTTTTAGCCAGATTCTAGACATCAGAAATAGCGGAAAAAAAGTAATTCAAGATAGAACTATATTCGAGGATGCGTACATTTTCGCACCCAACCTCCACTCTATGGGTCTTATGACCACCAGAGATTTCGAAAATTATTTTAGCCTATTCACACTTGTTGAGCAATTTGTGCAACCACCAGATCTTTTGATTTATCTAAAAGCCTCGGTTCCAACATTGGTGAACCAAATTCAAAATAGAGGGCGCGAGTACGAAGAGGCTATTCGTTTGGATTATTTGAAAAGACTGAACGAACGCTACGAATCTTGGATTTCTACCTATGATAAAGGAAAACTTCTTATTGTTGACGTTGATAACAATAACTTTAAAGAAGTAAATGAAGATTTAGGCTTAATTATTCATAAAATTGACACTGAGTTACATGGTCTTTTTGAGTAATTCAAAAAGGAACAGAAAACTTAATCATTTTGGTCGCGTTTTTGTTCTGTAAAGAATAATACCCTACATAGTAAATAAAGCTCGATTTTAAACATGCATAAAGCGCTCTACATACTTCAAAAAGTACTGATATTGACAGTATTATCTGCCTTTCTCTTGGCCGGCAGTGCTTGCGATCGCAGAGTGCATTATTCTTCTGACAGGGTTTACAATGCTCAAAGAGAACAAAATAAGAGACTTAAGCAAAAAGGATACAGCAACGATCAGCAACGTAAGAATAGGAAACAACTCGAGAAACAACGTAGAAAGCGTCAGAATTTCAAAAAGAGTAAATCCAATTTCTCACCTGGTAGATCTAGGAAATAAACCTATCGCCTCCAATCAGATAGAATTTTTTGAGTTGCGCCACTATTCAATTCAATGTACTCTTTAGTCAATTCCCCTAATTGAACGATTCTTTGTTTATCCTCCAATAGCTCTTGCAATTTGGCAGAAAGTGTTTTCCAATTCTTAGCCGTTAAAGAGGCCCCTCGTGCCACCAATTGTTTTGCTTCTTCAAACTTTTCATGGTCTGGACCAAATAAAACTGGAATACCCCAGACACTCGGTTCCAAGGTATTGTGCACACTTCCTTGAAACCCGCCACCAACAACTGCAACGGTGCCATATTTATAGAGTTTACTCAATTGTCCAATGGTATCAATGAGAACCACTCTTTTACTATCAATGGGATCAGACTCAATTTTAGTGAAGCGAATACAACGCTTAGTACCTAGTCTTTCTTCCATTTCTGTTAGATGCTTTTCATCTACTAAATGAGGAGCAACAATGAGTTGAACGTCCGAATTTTCTTGGAGAAGTTCTTGAGCTATCTTCAACTCATCTTCCCAAGCGCTTCCAAACAAAACAACTTGTCTTTCGCTCGTGAAAGATTCTAACGCTGACCCGAAATCAATTTTTTGACTTCTTACGGCTTTCACTCTGTCAATCCGTGTATCTCCTACCACTTTAGATTGAACCTCAATACCCTCCAACAACATCTTTGAATTTTCATCTTGAACATAGATATACTCAAAGCTCTTTAAGGCTTTACGAAAAGACTTTCCATAGGATTTAAAAAACACTTGACCTTCGCGAAAAATTGCCGAAATCAAGATGGTAGGAATCCGTTTCTTTTCTAGTTCGTTTAAATAATTCAGCCAGAACTCATACTTTACAAATACCACTTTTTTGGGTTGAACTAACTCAATAAAATCTGCGGCATTGTGTGGCAGATCTAATGGGAGATACATAACCTTATTTGCAAGTGGGTAGTTTTTACGAATCTCAAAACCTGAAGGAGAAAAGAAGGTGAGTACTATTCTACAGGATTCGTTTTCTGCTTTTAACGCTTCTATTAGTGGTCGCGCTTGCTCAAACTCACCCAGAGAAGCTACATGAAACCAAAAGTCGTAAGGAGCTCTATCTTTAGAAAGTTGATCTCTCCAGTTCTGCCTTCCCTTAATCCATTTGGCAGCTTTTTCGTTAAACAAGGAAGCCAATCGAATAGAAAATCCATAGAAAAAAACTGAAGTATTATAAAGTGTCATTAACTAATCGTAATAAAATTCGTCTGGCACTTTGCTTTTGATATTTAAAGAGAAACCTAGTCTTAAACCTACACTCAGGTCATTACGCGATTGAGGTTGAACGGGGCCTTGTAAATCGTAAGCGTACTTTCTAACATCTTGAGTAAATGATTGTGTAAACTCAACACCACCAAACAAGTTGACTCTGTTATTTCTATCAGTATATCGATAACCTACAAACTCCATCACACTAAAACCTGCGCTTAATCTATCGTAGCCTTTGGCGTATTCATCATTGATTAGGGGCACCTCTTTTATTCTATCTTCAATACGGATGTGGTGCTGTTGATAGCCTAAACTTCCCTTCAACCAAATTCCACTATTCTTATTGGCGCTCAATAAGTTCAGTACTTTCCCAGACGTAGCATATACAGAATATCCTCTTTGGAACAAGAATACATCCGCTGGTAATCCGGTGGTTCCAATGATAAAACCCTGTTCAGAAACAAAAGGTGCCAAAATATCTCTCTCAACAACGTTATCGCTAAAAGTGAAAAACCAATCCAATTGCCAAGTCCAATTGTGAGTGGTTTTCTTTCCAAAAGCTATTCCAACTCTGGATGAGTTTCCAAAGCGTTTTGCAAGGTCTCCGCCAGGTGTTTGGTAAGCATAACTTAGATCGAAATACACAAACTGTTCGGTGGTATCTGGCCCAAAAAGCTGAGCACTCCCTTGATGGAAAGCCAAGAACAAACATAAACTGAATAAAACACTCCGCATAACTGGCGAAAATAAAACAAATCAACTGTGGTACACATCAATTATAGGAAAGCAATAAGTTATATTCGCAGTGTTGAATAAAACAGAGTTTATGGATAAAATCCAACTGGTTGATCTAAAAAATCAATACCTAAAAATTAAAGAAGAAGTTGACCAAGCAGTGCTTGGTGTTATTGATAGTTGTCAATTTATCAATGGCCCGGAGGTAAAAGAATTCCAGAAAGACCTCGAGAACTACTTAAGTGTGAAACATGTTATTCCATGTGCCAACGGAACTGATGCTTTGCAAATAGCATTGATGGCCTTAGGAGTAAAACCTGGAGATGAAGTTATAACCCCTAGCTTTACCTATGTAGCAACCTGCGAAGTGGTGGCACTTCTAGGGGCAACACCCGTTTTTTGCGAGGTGTATTCAGACACTTTCAATATCGACACCGCTGATTTAGAATCTAAAATCACTTCAAAAACAAAGGCAATCATACCTGTTCATTTATATGGCCAATGTGCGAATATGGAAGAGGTTATGAGAATAGCAAATGCACATCAAATTCCTGTTATTGAAGATACCGCGCAAGCAATTGGAGCTGACTTCACCTATTCGGATGGTGCAAAAAAGAAAGCAGGAACCATAGGTTCAATTGGAACTACATCCTTTTTTCCAAGCAAGAACTTAGGAGCCTACGGTGATGGTGGAGCAATTTTTACGAACGATGATGACCTAGCAGATCATCTACGTAAAATCGCAAATCATGGTCAAACAAAAAGGTATTTTCATGATATGATTGGTGTGAATTCACGTCTTGATAGTATTCAAGCGGCCATTCTTAGAATCAAATTGAAACACTTAGACGCTTATTCATCAGCCAGACGTGAAGCCGCTGAGTATTACAACTCCAAGTTTGAAGAAATTGAAGAAATAACTACTCCCTTCGTGGCTAACTATAGCAACCACGTTTATCATCAATATACCATTAAATTACACGGAGTAAACAGAGAAGGATTACAAGAACACCTAAACGATAAAGGTATTCCTAACAATATTTATTATCCAAAACAAAACCATCACCAAGCAGCATTTACAGCCATGATTGGTGATGTTTCAATGCCTAATACCGAAGAGATTGGTCGCGAGGTACTCTCATTGCCAATGCACACAGAACTGAGTATAGAACAGCTTGAATTCATCTCTAGTTCTATCATTGAATATATCAATAGCAATAAATCTTAATCTTTTATGAAAAGAATTTTGATCACGGGAGCGGCAGGCTTTCTAGGTTCACACTTATGTGACCGATTCCTAAAAGAAGGAATGGAAGTATTGGCTATGGATAATCTGATTACCGGTAACTTGAAGAACATAGAACATTTGTTTGGTAATAAGCACTTTAGCTTTTATCACCACGATGTATCAAATTTCGTGCATGTTGCAGGAGAATTAGACTACATTCTCCACTTTGCCTCACCCGCCTCGCCTATCGACTATTTAAAAATACCTATTCAAACCCTTAAAGTGGGTGCAATGGGAACGCATAATTTGCTCGGTTTAGCAAAAGCTAAGGGAGCTCGTATTCTTGTTGCTTCCACATCTGAAGTATATGGTAATCCACAAGTACATCCACAAAAAGAGAGCTATTGGGGACATGTTAACCCAGTAGGACCACGTGGCGTATACGATGAGGCTAAACGTTACTTAGAGGCAATGACAATGGCTTATCACACCTATCATGGTGTAGAAACTAGAATCATTCGCATATTTAATACTTACGGACCTCGAATGCGATTGAATGATGGACGCGTTTTACCTGCATTCATAGGTCAAGCTCTAAGAGGAGAAGATTTGACTGTTTTTGGAGATGGAAAACAAACACGTTCGTTCTGTTATGTGGATGACCTTGTAGAAGGTATACACCGTTTGTTAATGAGTGACTATCCACATCCAGTAAATATTGGTAATCCTGATGAAATTACCATTGCCGATTTTGCTGAAGAAATCATTTCATTAACAGGTACCGATCAAAAGGTAATTTACAAGCCGTTGCCTGTAGATGATCCGATGCAAAGACAGCCTGACATTACTAGAGCTATAGATATTCTAAACTGGCAACCAAAAGTATCTAGAAGTGAAGGTCTTAAAATTACTTATGACTACTTCAAGTCTTTACCAGAGGACCAACTTTACAAAAAGGAACACAACACTTTTGAAGGGTACATTAAAAAATAGTTCGCAATCAATAAAATACAAAAGCCGTAGCAAATGCTACGGCTTTTTTTGTTTCAACTTTTCCATAAAAAAAGGGTGACTAAACAGCCACCCTTTCTTCGTTATCTATATTCTCTTTTTAGTACGTCCAAAGATCATGTTCGTAGTTGAAAATCTGTTGTTTTATTTCTTCAGACTTTAACAACTGATCCATGGGAGATAAATACTGATCCAATCTTCTGTTGTAAACATTGGTTTCTTTCGTAATCTCAGCAGCGAACATACGCTTCCAGAACACATCATCATATGTCAGTTTGTGCACATCATTGTTGGTATTGTACACCTCCATATTCACCAATTCTTGGCGAATTTGAGGGAAATATACCCAAAACATTTCTTGTTCTCCAATGATATTACAACCACCATCTTTCAGTGGACCGATAGGAGCTAAACCTAGCAACCTATATTCAATTACAGAACGTTGCTTATCAAAGAAAACCTCCTCTTTAATCGCAAACTTCTTAATGTCACCTAATAAAAGTGTATCGTTAAAGCTTACAATTTGAGGATCCCCAGTCATTGGATCAATAACTTGTGATTCACATTCCTTTACACGAATAGCATTCACATCGTTCACAGTTAATGGCATATTAAACATGTCATTATCCGCTGAATAAGCTGTTACCGTTCCTTTATTCAATATCGCATTGAACAAACCAAACCATAAGCTTACGCGACCTTGATCAGGTTTCTCCGGAAAGTAAAAAACTTGATTTACCTTCTCATTCATATCCACCTTACGCCATACTCTTCTCGACCACATGATATCTCTTTCATGCAGTTGCACATAAGGTATTGCTTTACGGTTAGGATTGTCTTGAGATTGTGTATAAACTCCATCAAGTGTATTTGATGGAATATCTAATACTTGACCATTCAAAGATTGAACCCCAAATACCACACATAAGATTAAACCAAATTTTCTCATCTCTTATTATTTTACAGTAATTACTACTGGACTTAATAACACAGGATTCCCATCAGGACCAACAGCTTTGATGCTTTGGAATGTAACAAGGTCTCCTCTTCTCTGATTCCCTATGATTTGCTTCATCTCACCAGAAATATTAGCAGAATTTGATTTTGCAATCTTCTTTCTACCATCTACTGTTGCGATCAACTCAAAAGAAACCACATTGTAAGTTACTTCAAACAAGAAGTCTTTCAGTGTTGCAAATACTTTTGGTGTACTTTTCAATAGGGCCAGATTTACTTCGCCTTGACCTTCTACACCAGCAACGTATGGATTTGGAATTGGAAGAGATTTTACTCTAAACTCCATATCTCCAAAATTCTTTGTCGATCCATCACCCATTTTTGCAGAAACCGAGATTTTCGCTTTTCTCACAGAGTTATTTGCTCTTACAATGTATTTCCCATCTCCTACTTTTTTCAAAGTACCACCAGAAATTGATGGCTGAAGTTTTGAAGAAGCAATTCCGGAAACAGAGATATCTACAGGATTATCAACCCCTTTGTAGAATACATTTACCGCTGTTGGTGAAATCACCAAAGATGGCTTAGCCACAATAAATGAATGCTTAAACGGACGCTTTTCGTAATCATCTGTAGAACCTGGTTTCAATACCTCTAAGAAACCACCCCAAGTTACCTCACCTTCTGATGTAGGCTTAAAACGGTAAGAAGCTACACCACTTCCATCTACTTGAACTCTTTGCTCTTTAACAGCTCCTTCTAATTCATTGGTTACAGTCCATTCTGATACAGCACCTGCAGTATCAATATCAGAACCAACACGTAATTGAGGTGGCTTTGTTGAATTCGAAGCAGCAATTACAACTTCAGCAACAAAAGAATCTCCCATTACAACGTAATCAGTTCTTGGCACTACACGCACGTCTAAACGATCAAAACTGAAATCTTCACCACTAATTTTACCAAGTAGGTATTTTAGTACATCAGCTTCCGCATTTCTCACCTCAGATTCAAAACGGGACAAGTTTGTAACAACTGCTGCCAATGGAATGTGGTAGAAGTTTCCGATTTCCCATGAAACCATTCTACCATCAGATTCTTTGATCTCGTCAAAGTTTAAAGGAATCGTTACTTGCTTTCTTCCTTCTTCACCAAGAACTTCATTCATTTCATCTATAAACTTTTGAAGCTTCAAATGAAGGTCAACTGCTGTGTAATCTCCTTCTTTAGGAGCTGCCTCATTAGGCCCAATCATCATTTCAGTTGGTTTATCGTAGTTGTCTTTTGCATTTAAGTTTTTCAACAACCACATTGAATCCGGAACTGCTTCTATTGAACCAAAATTGGCCTCGTGCCCTTCGGTGAAGGCTATAACTTGCTTTTTGGTATCCTGAATGTACTTGATCATATCACTAGAAGCTTTATGAGCTTTGTCGGCCTTAATCTTCCAGGGTTTCGTTTTGTTCTCGTCAATAAGCATTTGCTTATCAAATTCAGCGTAGTTTGCCTGAATTTTCTTACCAAAGTTCTCATTGGTATTACTCAAGGCATCATCGATCAAAATGAAAGAATTCAATACTTCTTTTGATACGTTCATAGCCAACATGGCTAATAGTACCAAGTACATCATTCCGATCATTTTCTGCCTTGGGGTTTCTTTACCTCCTGCCATTTTCTAATCTTTTGTTAGTTCGTTATCAATTGATTAGGATTGCTTAGGAGCAAACGACATTGCATTCAACATATTGCCATAAATCGTATTCAAAGATTCAAGGTTAGACGAAAGCTCAGAGATATTCTCTTTGTAACGTTTTGTATCTTCTACAGAGTCATTCAAGTTAGTAATCAACTCTTGAATATTGGTAAACATAGCAGTATTCACTTCTGCATTGTCACGTGCACTGTTCAATTGCAGTTCGTAAACAGAGTTCAATGCCGAAAGATTTGAGTTCACTTTCGCCAAGTTATCAGCATAAGCACTTCCTTCTTCGCTAGATACTTGTAAGCCCATCAATGAATTTGCAGCTTCTTTATACGAATCTGTTAACTCACCAACTTTATCAGAAGCTGTCTTCATAGAATCTACCAATTCATTAGAAGCACCTGCTGCATCACCCATTGAATTTAAATGAGCCGTAGTTTCTGATAATTTGGTCATTCCAGCTCCAAGGCTCTCAATTAGTTCAGGACCAATTTTAGCTTCTTCAAGCATGTTGTCTAATTCTTGAGTTGAGCTAAGGCCTGAACCTCCGCCACCAATTCCTCTTGCTGCTGATTCACCGTCAAAGTCTTCTGCCAATTCCGGATAAACTAAACTCCAATCTGGATCTTCGTGTAAAGGATCAAATGCAGAGAAGAAGAAAATGATTGCCTCAGTTCCAAGACCAACAATTAACATGATAGCTGCACCATTCAAGTGAAGAATTTTAAAGAGCGCTCCAATAATTACTACAGCCCCTCCGATTCCATACATCTTCGCCATGAATTTCTTCCAACTCTTACTCCCTGGTCTAAAACCTGTGATTTCCTTGCTCATATCTCTTAATTTTAATAAAGTAGGTAAATATTACGATTGATTGATAATTAATTACTCCTCAGTGATGTCTCCTTTAGCACGACCTAGATAGGTCATTACATTTCGGAAACCAATGTAAGACTTTGCAGTATCCTGATATTCATAAGAACGAACACCAGTTTGGGTATAATACAATATGTCTTTCCAAGAACCTCCACGAACAACTTTTCTTTGAAGTGCTGGATGATCATTATCTGAAGCATCAAATTGATAGTTAGGGTTTAAGTCATGTGAGAAGTTATATGCAGATTCATCATAAGCATTGCTTGTCCATTCTGCAACATTCCCAGACATACAGTAAAGACCGTAATCATTCGGAGAATAACTGTAACCAGTTACTGTATGAAAACCACCATCGTCAATATATCTTCCTCTTAACGGCTTGAAGTTGGCCAATAAACACCCTCTATCATTTCTAGTGTAAGGACCACCCCATCCGTACATAGACACGTCTAGTCCGCCACGTGAGGCATATTCCCATTCTGTTTCAGTTGGTAATCTAAAGTCCTGCACTAATGGTATTCCTGCACCCTCTAAATATTTGTTGAACAAATTTGTTCTCCAATAGCCGAAGGCTTTTGCTTGTTTCCAGTTCACTCCAACAACAGGATAATCATCATAAGCTGGATGCCAGAAGTACATCTGTGTTAAAGGTTCATTATAAGAGTAAGTAAAGTCAGCTACCCAACAAAGCGTATCTGGATACACCTCAATTTTATCTTCTTTGATAAAGTCAGCACGATTGTACCCATAATCTTCACCGAAGTTGTGTCTCATGCGGCCATATTTCGCAGCCATTTGGTAATCAATCCATGAGTATTCGTAAACCAATTTACGCACATCGACATGACGTTTTCCATAGTACCTCTCATTTGGTGGGTAATACATTTGCTCTAATACGTCAAAGTACTCATCTTCTGGGTTCTTACTTTCGAAGTAAGGGATCCAGTATTTCGCTTGCCAGTTGATTTTGATGTCCGTTGGACCGGGAACACCTTGATTACCCCAACGTTTCACATCCAATTCGTTCCCGAAAATATCTTCAAGAAAAGCGAACTCTTCCCAACCTTCAGGTTCATTGTCAATGATCAATTGCATAGCCATTGAGTCACGCACCCAATGCACAAATTGACGGTATTCATTATTGGTTATCTCCGTATCATCCATATAGAATGCCTGGACAGAAACCGTTTTGGCTCTAGATACTTGTGCGTAGGGAACATCTTGATCGTTCTCTCCCATCACAAAGGCACCCATTGGAATATATACTGTTCCAAAAGGATCCACATCATACCAAGGCGGCCTAGGCTGCACCCCGATTAATTCCCCATTCTCTCTTGGACCACAACTTGTAACTATAGTAGCTACAAGAAGTCCCATCACAAACAACAATCGATTCATAGTGTCGTTTTTTGTTATCTCAAATTTATTCCGCTCCTCACACAAAACGCGCAAGTATACAATTTTATTGTTTCGCTCCTTTTAACTACATGAAGATTACAGTCCTGTGTCTCTGAACTTTAGGTGGTATTGTTACATTAAAGCAATAACGCACCATCACTTCTAAAGACCCACTACTGTTTTGTCTCAACTCATTTGTAGTAATATCATAACCGATACCTGCCTTTAGCATTCCACCACCTGCACCAGATCCAGTCATTTGATAATTGTAACCTACCATTACTGGGATTCCGTCACCAAGTCTGTAAGATGCTCCTCCCCAAATAGTGCTTTGGTATTCTACCATAGCATTGATATCGAACGAAGTTACCGTACCATCAAGCTTCACCATTAAGTTCGGCTTTAATACCCAATCACTGTTGATTTCATATTCATAACCTCCTGTAAGGTAATAGTGACGTGCAATGTTATAATTCAATTGAGAACCGCCTTCAGAAGCTGACTCTAAGTCAGCCGCAGTGAGATGCGTTGTTGAAATACCGACATAAAGTTTCTTTGGAATGGTGTAATACAAACCGAAGTCCATATCAAAACCTCCATCGGCAGTTGTTCCGTTCGGAATTGATGGATCAAACATGAAGTCCTGAGATGCATCCCAATCATTCCCTAACGACTTTTGAAGAAAGCCAAATGAAGTACCTACAGATAGTCGACCAGGCCCCGCTTTGAAGCGATATGCCAAAGTTCCTTTTACACCAGTTGTAGATTCTTGTCCAATTTGATCTCCCCAAACGGTTAAACCTCCAGCTAACTGGTTATCTTCAAAACCAGGAACTGGCAAGCTAAAAGGACCATCAGCTGAAAACAAGAAAGTTTGAGGATTGCCCTCAAAGCCCATCCACTGATTCCTATACGACAATGCCGCACAAATAGCGTCATCAGACCCAGCGTAGGCCGGATTGAAGTACAGTTGATTAAACATGAACATAGAGAACTGCGGATCTTGCTGAGCTGATGCTTTCAAAGTTCCGAATAATACTACTGTTAAAACTAAAATCTTCCTCATATAATGTACGGGTTTCGAGTCAAATTGCTCAAAAGTAAAGGCGCTAAAATAGCCAAATAATTTAAGGAGCAAAAATTTTTTAAACATCGTAAAAATGTCGACTGGTGTGAATTTGCCGTTGTTTTAAACATTCTTTTACAAAAACTTGCGGTAGGTGTTTAGCCAAAGTTCAGGGATTTCATTTCTACAAGCCTGAGTATAATCGTTATATGAACAAGACACCATTTGATGTCGCTTGTATGTGTTTTTCCTAGTTGCTGGAAAAGGCACCTTCATCCACCATCGATCTGTTTTCACACTCTTTAAAAAAATAAGATCTTCTTCATTCCCACTTACCGAAACACGGTATCTTAGATAATTCGCATCTCCATCTACTGGTGTGTCATCTTTTCTATTTCCTAAACCTTCAACAAAGTACCACATGATCTGAGCTATCAATTCAGCTGTATTGGTATTGTTATCTTTCAAAGCGTGGTAGCCATAAACTCCGAAAGAAGACACTTTATCGCTCAAACCTGCATATCTCGCAATATTGCAAATATGATCTGCACTTATTCCATTTGGGGTAGATTCTACGCAGGCTGGCGTACTTCCAGATTGAACAGAAGATAAATCCACACTTACCAGATCAGCATTGCGAATCAAAGGTTCAATCAGTTCAATGTTTGATCGTAGTTGCCCTAGTCTCATCCCGTTGAAGTTGAGTTGTTCCATCAACTCTAGAACATCGTTTGACACATAATATCTCTGCCAACCCAAATTGGTGTAGTCAAATAGGTAGTTGGGCTGATGGAGCATAATTTGAGATAAAAAGGTCTCGTGATGAATTGGATCCTCCGCACTCTGACCGATATCGTAACGTTTGTCTACTGTGCATAGGTTTACCACTTGTTCCAAGTTCTGGTAAGCCTTGTATTGTCCCCAAGTCAAATCATGACTCCCTCCTATAATAACAGGTACTGCTTGTTTTTTTATCACCTGCTCCAATACTTGCGATAAAGCGTGATACGTGTCATCTACGGTTGAACCGGGTAAAATATCTCCTAAATCATAAAACCTTGTTTCAGCATCTTGCGGGTACATCTTGTAGAATGCAGCGCGCACGGCTTGCAAATCACCTGAGGGTATTTCAGCACTTTGATTTCGGTATTCTGGAACCCCAAGAAGAACAATGTCCCCTTTTTGCAATTCTTCTAACCCATCATCAGATTTGAATTGGATGCAGGCAGCGCCTATGGTACCTTTTTTGGTTGCTGGAAATTCTGGAGCGTTTAGGTAAATTGAAATATCCACTGGCTATTTCTTTTTTGCTGTTCTTTTCTTTTTAACTGGTTGATTGGCCATTATTTCCAATGCCGATTCTAAAGTTATTGTTGTCGCTTCCGTTTCTTTCGGAATCTTGTAATTCTTCTTTCCTTGTTTAATGTAAGGACCCCATCTTCCGTTCAGTACCTCAATAGTTCCTTTGTCATGATCAAAAGAAGAAATATGCTTTTTTGCATCTTCAACACGTTTGGTTTCAATAAGCTCAATAGCTCTTGGAAGCTCAATGGAAAGCGGATCATCGTTTTTAATGGATACAAATTTACCATCATGTCGCACGTAAGGTCCAAAGCGACCTGCACCAACCACTACTGTTTTCTCTTCAAAATCACCTAAAGTACGCGGCAGCTTGAACAGCTCTAAAGCCTCTTCTAG
>CBFHSD010000003.1:0-99119 GCA_965658375.1 Salibacteraceae bacterium | reverse complement strand
AAAGTACCAAGTGTTTTTTATGCGGGGTATTTTAGGACAATATGTATTTGTTGTTCCCGAACTTGATTTGGTGATTGTACGTTTGGGACATAAAAGATCTAGCAAAAGAACAAATGGCTACCCCAACGATATTTACCAATGGTTGGATGGCGGAATAGCATTGGCAAAATGAAACTGAACGAATTAAGAAAGCAAATTGAAGGGGTTTATGTAGCTGTAGTTCCCGAAGAGGAAGAAGGACAGAAAGTTTGGAATGTTTACATCATCAACGACCGCTCTGAGCCCATTACCAATGTAATGCTTACTAGCAAAGGCTATGGAACGGTGAAAAAGGAAGCGGTAACAACCAGCACTTTGCGAAGGGCTTTGCCAGATATTTCTGCAAAGCAGGCGGTGAAAGCAGAGTTTATTCCGAGGGAGCTTCATGGCTTAAGCAACGAGTATTGGTTGAGTTTTTACTTAGGGAGAGACATTTTTGACAAGAAGTACATTTTCTTACCCGAATCGCTGATTGAAAAAAACCTCATAGATGTTCCATTGGTTCACAAGAAAGGGGTGCTTGTGGTTTAAGTTCTGCTACAGAACTGTGATACGCACTTTCTTGGTCTTCAAACGGGCATTGTTCACTTTTGGGAGCAAGGCTTTTACTTGATTATTTTGAACTGCAACAAAAGCAGAATCTGTCTTGAGTTCAATCATCCCAAGCTGGTTTTTTTCAAGGCCGCCTTGCTTCATGAACAAACCAGCAATATCGCCTTTAGATATTTTGTCTCTTCTACCTCCGGTAATAAAAAGGGTTTTCCATTGCGTGGCTTGAGGCAATTTTTTGTCTTGCAATTCTTCTTCGTCAATAGCGCCAATAAAGTAGGGCAGCTCTTCCGTTTTTGCCTTGATAACGTAGGCCAATCCTTCGGTATTCATACGAGCTGTTCTCCCGTTACGGTGCGTAAACTCATCTGCTTTCAAAGGCAGGTGATAGTGAATGATAAAATCTAATTCAGGCACATCAATGCCACGGGCAGCCAAATCGGTAGCCAACAATAGGCGGTGCGTTCCATTTCTAAACTGAATCAAAGCACGTTCGCGATCTACCTGTTCAATGCCGCCATAGAACACACCATGGCTCACTCCGTTCTCTCTTAAAAAATCGCTCACACGCTGAATAGAATCTTTGAAGTTGCAGAAAACAATACCATTTTTTTCCCCTATGTGACCCAAGAGTTGCACTAAGGTTTCCAACTTGTCTTTTGAAGGAGAAATGACTTTTTTAAGGGCTAGGCTGCTTCTTTTTTCTTGCAAATAGTTGATGACAATAGGATCGGAAAGTCCAACAAAATCAGGAATTTTAACCCCTCGTGTTGCCGATGTAAGCACCTTTTTGTCAACGTTGGTGAGCAAACGCACTATTTTTCTCATTTCAATCTCAAAGCCCACTTCAAGCGATTTATCAAACTCATCCAACACCAATGTTTGAATAAACCTAGGAGAAATCACCCCTCTTTTTAAATGGTCCGAAACACGTCCTGGGGTTCCCACAAGAACAGCAGGTCTATGATTGAGCTCTACTCTATCTTTTGATCCTGATCTGCCACCGTAAACAGCATTTACTTTAAAGCCGCTTCCCATATTGCGCATTACTTGCTCTATTTGTATGGCCAACTCACGCGATGGAACCAAAATGAGGGCTTGTACTTCATTCAAGTCTTGTTGTAAATTTTTGAGTATAGGTAGAAGAAATGCTAAGGTTTTTCCTGTTCCTGTAGGAGATAAGAGCAACACTTCCGGGTTCTTACGAATGGTAGCAATTGCTTCAACTTGCATGTTGTTGAGTCTAGGAATATCCAACTTCTTGAGGATCTCTTCTTGACTTTTGTAGGAATTTGACATGGGGCAAAGGTAGTTGCTTTGTCTACCAAAGCGTCTTTACCTCAACATATGAGTGGGCATTCTACTTTCTTGTCCATTTTTTGCGTGAAGGGCCATCCAAAAGAGCTTCTTAGAAAAAGCAACTTATGCAGCGAGAGCATTACTTTAACGAAAAGAACCTATATTTATCTGCGATCCGCTGATTAAAGAGGCTGGAACACCTTATCATTTAAAAATTGTGAATTGGCACAACAACAGATATACCTATGCTTAGAAATGTAAACCTCGATCATGTACTTTTTTTAGACATTGAAACCGTACCTCAATACCAAAACTTTGGTGAGGTTCCCGACCGCATGCAACACCTTTGGGAAAAGAAATCTGCCTCTTTAAAACGCCAAGATGAGCGTGAGGCCGATGAATTGTATGAACGCGCAGGCATTTATGCCGAATTTGGAAAGATTGTATGCATTTCTGTGGGGTACATTGCGGGAGCCAAGCGCACCCTGCGATTGAAGAGTTACGCCAGTCACAATGAAGAAGAATTACTGAAAGAGTTTGCCGAGCTTTTGATTGATCATGCCGACCGCTTTCGCATTTTGTGCGGCCATAATGGTAAAGAATTCGACTTTCCGTACATAGCCAGAAGAATGATGGTTTTGGGTTTAGAACTACCGCCAGTACTGCAAATGCATGGTAAAAAGCCATGGGAGATCCCTCATTTAGATACTATGGAACTTTGGAAACTGGGCGATTATAAGAGTTTCACTTCGTTAGATTTATTGGCTGCCATTTTTGACATTCCAACACCTAAAGATGATATTGATGGCAGCATGGTGCGCCAAGTGTATTACGAAGACAATGACTTACAGCGCATTGTTTCCTATTGCGAAAAAGATGTAGCTACCTTAGTAAACGTATTTCTAAAAATGGGCAACATGCCATTGATCTCTGAAGAGCAGATGGAGTTTGGCACTTAATGCGCCTCTAACCAGTTGCTGCCCGTATTGGCATCTACCTCTAGTGGAACTTCCATTTTGTAGGCATTTTCCATGCTTGATTTTACCAAGGTGGTAAGTTTGTCAACCTCATCCTTATGGGCGTCAAACACCAATTCATCATGTACCTGCAAAAGCATTTTGGACTTCCAGTTCCCTTCTCTTAGTTTTTGATCTACGTCAATCATGGCCAGCTTGATAATGTCTGCTGCAGAACCTTGAATGGGCGAGTTGATGGCATTGCGTTCTGCAAAACCGCGCACTGTAGCGTTTGCCGAGTGGATGTCGCGCAAATACCTTCTACGGCCCAAAATGGTTTCTACATAACCGTGTTCGCGCGCATTCTCGATGCTTTTATCCATGTAGGTTTTAATGCCCGGAAATTTTTCGAAATAACTATCAATAATATTCTTGGCTTCTTTTCTAGAGATGTCAATGCGCTGGCTTAAGCCAAAAGCAGAGATGCCATAAATAATCCCGAAGTTCACTGTTTTGGCATTGGAACGCAGTTCACGCGTAACTTCTTCAATGGGTAAATCATAGACTTTAGCTGCTGTAGAGGCATGAATGTCTTGTCCGTTTTGGAAAGCGCTGATCATTCCTTCATCGCCACTCAAGGCAGCGATAATGCGTAACTCCACTTGCGAGTAATCTGCTGCCAGAAGGGTGTATTCTTCATTTCTTGGAATAAACGCAGCACGTATCTTCTTTCCTCTTTCCGAGCGCACTGGAATATTCTGTAAGTTGGGATTATCTGAACTCAATCGCCCTGTGGCGGCCACCACTTGGTTGAATGAAGTATGTATGTGTTTGGTATTCGGGTTCACCAATTTGGGTAAGCTATCTACATAGGTGCTTTTGAGTTTGGCAACCTCTCTAAATTCCAAGATTTTGTCAATGATGGGGTGTTTGCCCGCCAATTGGCGCAACACTTCTTCGTTGGTGGCGTATTGGCCCGTTTTTGTTTTTTTCGGTTTTTCAATCACTTTCAAGCGGTCAAAGAGCACTTCGCCAACCTGCTTGGGGCTGCTAATTTTGAATTCACTTCCCGCATGATCATAGATTTCTTGCTCAATACCAACCAACTCTTTTCCTAGATCTTGTGAGTATTGATTGAGGAAATCGGTATCTAGATTGATTCCTTCTCTCTCCATACGAGCAAGCACAGGAACCAAAGGCATATCAACCTCTTCAAACACTTTTGTGCCGTTGGCCTTTTCTAAGTCTGGAGTGAGTTTGTGAAAAAGCTGAAGGGTAATGTCAGCATCTTCTGCCGCATAGTCGGTTATACTAGCAGGATCCAAATCGGCCATTGACTTTTGGTTCTTCCCTTTTTTACCAATCAGTTTCGTGATACTGACTGGCTGGTAATCCAAAAGGTTTTCAGCCAAAATATCCATGCTTCTACGGTTAGAATCTGGCTCTTGAATGTAATGGTTAATCATGGTATCGTGCCAAGGAGCCTTCACTTCTAAGCCGTAATTCATGAGAATATGAAAATCGTACTTGAGGTTTTGCGCCACCTTTACAATGTTGGGGTTAGTAAGCACTGGAGCAAATTGAGCCACAAAATCTGTAGCTTCTGCTCTGTCTTTTGGTGCGGGAACCCAAAATCCTTTGCCTTTTTCATAGCTGAAAGAGAGGCCAACCAATTCGGCCAATAAAGGGTTAAGCTGTGATGTTTCTGTGTCGAAACAAATAACATTTTGCTTTTGGAGATCGGCAATCAGTTGATCAATGGCTTCTTGACCTTCTACTAATTGGTAATCGTGGTCTGTAGTGTCTAATGTTGCAAAGCTGGGTTCAGCCTTTTCTTCAGCACCGCCACCGAATAAGGAGAACTGTTCGCTATCGGGTTTAATTGCTTGCACAACTGGGGCGTCACCTAAAATGCGTTCTGCCATTCTACGGAACTCCAACTCGTTGAATAACTCCCTAAGTTCCTCTTTATTGGGTTCGCTCATTTTGCAGTCTTCTGCATTGAAGGTGCATGGCACATCTAGAATTATAGTGGCCAAGAGCTTAGACATAAAAGCCTGTTCTTTGTTGTTCTCTAGGTTTTCTTTGAGTTTGCCTTTTAGTTGATCTAAGTTTTGGTAAATGCCCTCAACTGAGTCAAACTGCTCAATAAGTTGCTGAGCTTTTTTGGGTCCCACTCCAGGTACACCTGGTATGTTATCTACCGCGTCACCCATGAGGCCTAGGGTATCTATCACTTGCTCCACCCGTGTTAAACCAAACTTTTCTAGAATTTCTGGGATTCCCCATACTTCTGCCGAGTTCCCCATACGAGCTGGTTTGAACATGAAAATGTTTTCAGAAACCAACTGTCCAAAATCCTTGTCTGGAGTCATCATATAGGTAGTAAAACCTTCCTTTTCTGCTTGTTTGGCAAGGGTTCCTACAACGTCATCAGCCTCATAACCGCTTTCCATATAAATAGGAATGTTCATGCCTTGAAGCAATTGCATGATAAATGGCACCGAGAGTTTAATGTCTTCTGGAGTAGCATCGCGATTGGCTTTGTAGCCCTCAAAAGTTTTAGTTCTACCAGGAGGTTCGGGTGGGTCAAAACATACGGCAAGGTGGGTGGGCTGCTCGTTTTTAATCACATCTAAAAGCGCATTGGTGAAACCAAATACAGCAGAGGTATTGAAACCTTTGGAGTTGATTCTTGGGTTTTTAGCAAAGGCATAATACGCCCTAAATATGAGGGCGTAAGCATCCAATAAAAAGAGTTTTTTATCTGTGTCTTTTGTCAGCATTCCGTGCGGTTTGCGGTAAAAGTAGGGAATTTGTGAGGAGGGTTGGTTGATTGTTAAAAACAAACCACCGTGCATCCCTGGGCGGTGGTTTTATCTGTCATATGAAAAAAAGTTACTTCCACGGAAATTTGAGCTGTGGTAAGTAAAAGCCTAAAGTCTTGATTGTTCTGTGAGGAGCATTTTATTCTCATCCACAAAACAATGTTACATGAAAAAGTTAGGTTTTGATTGTGTCAATTAGAATACGGTAGTTTTCCTTTCGTGAAAGGTTGTTTGTTCTCAGCTTAAGATGAAAAGAGTATTAAAAGAGAGAGCAAAAAAAATCCCGCTTATTGCGGGATTCTCTTCTTAAACTTCTTCTTGTTTTTCCAACTTGCGTTGCTCTTTGGCTTTTTCTTGTGCCTCCAAGTTTCTATCTATGGTATGCTTTGGTCGCGACCATTTTTTGCGCGCACCATCCTCGGTCAAGTCGTGGTTTTCTTTTTCTTTCTTGGTTGGTTTGCGGTTTTTGATTCCCAAGGTTTCAAACAATGCCAAATCTTGGTTGATATCTGGGTTAGGAGTCGTCAATAATTTATCTCCCGCAAAGATAGAACCGGCCCCGGCCATAAAGCAAAAGGCTTGCGTTTCTTCGTTCATTTGGGTTCGCCCAGCAGATAAACGCACCACACTTGTTGGCAATACAATACGTGCAGTTGCTACCATGCGAATCATTTCCCAGCTGCTAACAGGTGTTTGCTCTTCCATTGGGGTTCCATCAACAGCAACAAGGGCATTAATCGGAACAGATTCTGGCTGAGGGTTCAATAAAGAAAGGGTATGCAACATGTCGCAGCGGTCTTTCTTGGCTTCACCCATTCCTATAATTCCACCAGAGCACACGGTAACACCCGTTTTGCGTACGTTGTCTATAGTTTTTAAGCGATCCTCATAACCTCGGGTTGAGATTACCTCTTTGTAATATTCTTCAGAAGTATCTATGTTGTGATTGTAAGCGTACAATCCAGCATTTGCAAGTCGCTTGGCTTGGTTTTCAGAAAGCATACCAAGGGTACAGCATACTTCTAGACCAACACCATTTACGGCCTCTACCATGTCAATCACTTGATCAAACTCGGCATTGTCGCGCACGTTTCTCCAAGCGGCACCCATGCACAAGCGCGATGAACCGCTTTCTTTCGCGCGTAATGCAGCAGCTTTTACTTGATCTACAATCATCAAACCTTCGTCTTCTACTCCGGTATGGTAACGCTTAGCTTGTGGGCAATAGCCGCAATCTTCAGAACACCCACCAGTTTTAATAGAGAGTAGGGTAGAGATTTGCACCTCGTTGGGGTTATGGTGTTCTCTATGCACGCTAGCCGCCTTATAAACAAGGTCTAACAAAGGCATGTCGTGCAGTGCGTAAATTTCTTCTTTGGTCCAGTTTTTCATTGCTCTTTATCCAAAACAAGGCTCACAGCGTTGCCGCCAAATCCTTGTGCGTTTATCAATAGTTTTTTTGGTGGTACGGGTGTGGGTGCATTCAAGTAAGGGACAGGAATCCACTCCTTGCGTGCAAACATAGTGATTCCAAGTTCTAAACTAAACATTCCCGATGCTCCTAAAGTATGACCAATTTTCCATTTATTCCCCGTTACAGGAATGGTCGAATCCGAATTGTTCAATACCTTATTTGTAATGATTTGAATGGCTTTGTTTTCGGCTAAATCTCCCTGAATGGTTCCTGGGCTGTGTGCCACAATACCGTCAATAGATGTATGCTCTTGCAAGGCCATTTTCATGGCGTCTTGTAAGGCCTTTCCATTGGCGTTGATACTTGCTGCATGACTGCCCGCTTCTCTTCCAAAACCTAAGCCCGAGACCGATGCCAAGTAGTTGCTTGCTTCTTCTTTTTTTTCAATGGCAATGGCCACAGCCCCTTCTCCCAAGATAAAGGTGTTTTCTTTTTTCTGCAGGTCCAAAGACAAATTTGGGTAGCCTTCTGTTCGATTGCTGTAAATTTTCATGGCCGCCATTTGCTGAGTGAAATAGGGAGTCAATGGCGCTTCGGCTCCAATAACAATAAAGCGTTTGGCCCATCCAGCTTCTATCCATGATGCGGCTTGTAAAATAGCTTGAAACCCACTGCTACATGTTTGCGACATGGCATGAGAATAGCCTTTTATGCCTAAGGCAGCTGCTGTTTCGCTGGCTATATTTCCCAAAGTAGTTCTGGGCGAACCGTTGGGATTGAGTCTCTTCCCTGAATCGAAATCGGCAAAGAGATGTTCTTGCGTTTCTTGCGCTCCTCTAGATGTTCCGATCAATAATCCGGTTTCTGCAGGGTCAAATCCCGATTGCTCCAAGGCTTGTTTTCCAGCGGCAATAGAAAGCTTGACCACGCGGTCTAAAGGTTTGATGCGTTTGCTGCTGCACACTTCATCGAGGTAGGCTTCGCTGCATTCAGGTATTTTGCTGCACCATTCACCATGCTTTTGCATTGCATGGCTGGTAGAGGCACTTTCTTGCACAATGGCTGCGCGCTCATGACCCAAGGCAGAGATGCTTCCGATTCCTTTGATGCCTAACGCTACTTTCATAAAGTGCCCTCCTCCAAGGCGTTTAAAGCAGCAGTGATGGTAGCGTATACTTTATTCAATTCTTCTGCACTTATGCTCAATGGCGGGAAGATGTAGACAATATTCCCCAAAGGCCTAAGCAAGACATTTTGACTCATAAAAAAGTCATAGAGTTTTTGGCGTAGGTTGGAGTTGTAACCACCTTGATCGGCTTTTATTTCTATGGCAATAACGGTTCCCAATTGGCGAACCACATTGACCATTCCATGTGCTTTCCAGACTTTAGCCTGTGCTCGATGCTGTGCAGAAATCCAATTGATTTTTGCCAATTGCTCTGGCTGCATTAAAAGCTCAATGCTTGCCAATGCTGCGGTGCAAGAAATGGGGTTAGCTGTAAATGAGTGCCCATGATAAAAAGTATGCAGTGGATCATCGCTTAAAAAATGCGCGTAAACCTCATTGGTGCAGAGCGTGGCTCCCAAGGCCATATAACCACCCGTAAGCGCTTTTGAGAAGCACATGAAATCGGGTTTGTTTTCCATGTAGTCAGACGCGAATATTTTTCCGCTTCTCCCAAAGCCAACGGCCACCTCATCGGCAATGCAATAGGCTCCTTTGCTTTGCGCATAGCCAATCATTTCGTTCAGTGCTTCAGCAGAATACATAACCATTCCGCTCGCGCCTTGCAGCAATGGCTCGTAGATAAAAGCACAAATCTCTTCATCGCAAGCCGCTTTAAATGCTTCTATGGCTTGGGCCTCATTCCCTGGGGTAGGCACAGGAATAGAGATACAGTCAAAACAATAATCTTTAAAAGCTTCTGTAAAAACAGATTGGGCACTTACCGACATAGCTCCAAAAGTTTCACCATGAAATCCGCCTTCAAAAGAAATGATTTTGTGGCGCGGCTTCCCTTGGTTTCTAAACGATTGAAGCGCCATTTTTACGGCAATCTCAACCGCTGTAGATCCATTGTCTGAATAGAACACCTTTTTCAATTGATCGGGAGAAATTGCCATGAGTTTCTCAGCCAATTTTACCGCAGGCTCATGTGTGAATCCCGCGAAAATAGCATGCTCTAAGGTCTCTACCTGCTTTTTAACCGCTTCAGAGATATAAGGATGACAATGCCCATGAAGGTTTACCCACCAAGAGGAGATGGCATCAATTACAGCATCTCCACTTTCTGTGTATAGCAGTGTGCCTTGGCCCTTGACAAATGCCGTTGGCGCAGGAGCGTGTTTCATTTGGGTGTAAGGATGCCAAATCAGTGCTTGATCTTTTTCGCTTAGCGAGGACATAGAAAGCTGAGTTTTGGTGCGAGTTCTGCTGCTGTGTTGTTGATCCAAGTTGTATTCAATTGAGGCGCCAAAGGTACATGAGCGAGAACTTCCACACCCGCTATTTTGGCAAAAGCCCGCTCGCTTGGTTCATGGGCATCTCCATTTACAATAAGGCCTTCTACCTGCAGGCCGTGCTGCTTCATAACTTCTAATGTGCAAAGTGTGTGGTTGATGCTGCCCAAGTAGTGTTTCGTAACCACCAAAATTTTTGGATTGATCATTTTAAACCAATCTAAAAGCGTGAATTTCTCACTGATAGGAACCATCAATCCACCGGCTCCTTCAATTAAGAGTTGATTTTCAGTTTCGGGAATGACTAGTTGTTCAGCTTGAATTTCTATTCCATCTATTTCAGCTGCTAGGTGCGGAGAAGCAGGCGTATTCAACCGAAAAGCTTCAGGCCAGATTTTGAGGGACCCTTTCGTAAGACGATCCACTTCCATACTATCACTGTGGTCTAGACCACCAGCTTGAACAGGTTTCCAATAATCGGTGTTTAAGGCTTTTGCTACCAGGGCAGAAACCACTGTTTTACCTACGTCTGTATCTATAGCGGTCACAACAAGGGGTTGTTTAGACATGTTCTTCGATTGTATTTATCAAATGTTCAATTTCTTGGGCGGTGTTGTAGCTGTGCAAGCTCATGCGCAATAAATCGCTTCCTTTAGGAACCGTTGGATACCGAACGGCCGCCACATTCAATTGTTCGTTCGCAAGTGCCTTGGCCAAAGCAGTTGTCTGCTCCGGATTTCCAATCACAATAGTTTGAATGGGACTCTCTGAGTGTTGATAGCCTTTGAGGTGTTTTGCCCTTTCTTGGAAGTGGGCAATGTTCTTCAGTAAAGTTGCGCGCTCGTTTTGCGCGGCTTTTACATCTTCTAAACGTTGCGCTAATTCTTGAATGTGCGTATCGGAAATGGCGGTGCTGTAAATGGCGGGATCACCAAAATTGACTACAGACTGCATCAACGATTTGCTTCCCAAAATAAGGCCACCTTGCGTACCCATTGCTTTTCCTAGGCCAACAGAAATAAGCGGAATATCCAAGTTGTTTTCCATGCAAACGCCCCGTCCATGTTTGCCATACCAACCTGCAGTGTGGGCTTCATCTACCCAAAGCCAGGCTTGGTGTTCTTCACAGAGTGCGCTCCATTCTTTGATGTGACAAAAGTCGCCATGCATGGAGTACAAGCTTTCACAAATGACAATGGTATTGTCTGAGGTGTTCGCCAGTTGCTGCTTCAAATGTGCGGTATTGTTGTGCTTAATTTTAAGAGCCTTTGCGCCAGTAAGTTGAATGGCTCTTCTGAGTGAATTGTGCACGTGCTCATCAAAAAGAATAGAGGTTTTTGGAGTAGCAACTGTCACCAATAGTGCTAAGTTGGCTTGGTAGCCACTGGGTAAAACCATGCAGGCTTCAGTTCCAAAAAAATGGGCAAAATCTTCTTCCAATTGAGTAAGCGCAGCTGAGCTCCCAACCAAATTGCGTGAACCTCTGAGTTGCCGACTTTTTGATGGAGAAACGCTCACGGGAGTTTGGGCGGTACCCAAATAATCGTTAGACACAAAATCTACTCCTTTGAGAGAAGGCTTTATGACGCGCAGCAAGCCTTTTTCTTTGCGTTCCTCTAAGCGTTTTTGAAGGTATTTTTCCAATGATTTCACTGAAGCAAAAATAGCAGGCTTTGGCTATTGAGTATGGGAGTTTGGACTGTAATTAAAAAGGAAGTTTAAAAGCAGAGTGATAGTATCACAATTGAGAAATATGATACTATCAAATCTCTTCTTAATAGTCTTGTGTAATACAAAGAAATGTTACTAGCTCAGCGCCTCTTTAAAAACCTCAATTGCCCGTTTTCTGGTTGATTTAAGATCTACCATGGGCTTTGCGTAGGTCAATTCTTGAAATTCTGGAACCCATTTTTTAATGTACTTCAGTTCAGAGTCAAACTTTTTGGCTTGGCTTTCTGGATTAAATACTCTGAAGTAAGGAGCTGCATCACAGCCTGTGCTGGCCGCCCATTGCCAACCTCCATTGTTTGAGCCAAGCTCAAAATCATTGAGTTTAGCCGCAAAATAAGCTTCGCCCCATTGCCAATTGATGAGTAGGTTTTTGGTGAGGAAACTCGCAACAATCATACGCACGCGGTTGTGCATAAAACCTGTGGCATTGAGTTCGCGCATTCCGGCATCTACAATTGGAATACCCGTTTTCCCATTGCACCATTGCACAAAATCTTCTTCGTTGTTTCGCCAAGGAATATGATTGTACTTCGCTTTAAATGCCGAGTGCACCACATGTGGGAAATGATGCAAAATCGCTTGATAGAAATCGCGCCAAATGAGCTCATTCAACCACTTTTCATTCGTGTTTTCTGCAATGCCAATAAGTTTGCGAATGCTGATGGTTCCAAAACGCAGGTGCAAACTCAATTTAGAGGTTCCCGCAATGCTAGGAATGTCGCGCGTAAGGTGATAATCACGTATGATTTTAAGTGGAATTTTTCTCTCTGGAAGATGACTTGTGTTTTTAGTGAACCCCATTTCCTCTAAAGCAATTAACTGAGATGCCTCAACTTGATTCAGCTTGTGAAGCTGCTTCTCTGAAGCGTAAGATGGGATGCCTTCTTCTGCCATTCTTGCCTTCCAACGTCTGCTGTATGGCGTAAATACTGTGTAGGGTGAATCATCTGCCTTCAGCACTTCATCCTTATGGTAAAACACATGGTCTTTATAAGCGTGAAAAGTACTTTTATTGTATTCAATGAATTTAGCAACTGCTTCATCGCGTTCAAGCGCATAGGGTTCGTAATCTGCGTTGGTGTGAACCGATTTGATCTCGTATTCACTCGCGAGCTTCTTGAAAATATCCAGCGGGTTCCCGTAAAACACCCAAAGGTCACTTCTGTTAGACTGATACTTTTCTTTGAGGTGCTCTAGGTTCTGATGAATAAAGGTGACTCTACGGTCGCTCTTGTCTTCTAACTTGTCGAGAATGTTCGTGTCAAAAATGAAAATGGGCTGAATCGCCTTTTCTGCATTTAACCCTTCAAATAGGCCATGATTGTCTTCAACTCTTAAGTCTCTGCGATGCCAAAAAAGTGAAATTGATTTCATCTTAGAACCTTTATTCTCCAGCGTATTCTACAAAATTACGCGGTGTTTCGTACAACTTTACGCGCAGTGTTTGATCTGTATTAAGGAAAGGTTTTAACTTATTGTAAATGACCACAACAATGTTTTCTGCAGTGGGATTGAGGTTTTTAAACTCTTCGGTATCAAGGTTGAGGTTTTTGTGGTCAAATGCATTTTCCACCTCAGTTTTAATGATGTGTTTGAGGTCTTTCATATCAAGCACGTAACCCGTGTTGGGGTCAATCTCTCCAGTTACGCTTACCTCTAAGTCGTAGTTGTGGCCGTGGTAATTTACATTGTTACACAAACCAAATACCTCTTGGTTTTTCTCTGCGCTCCAATTTGGATTATGTAGCCTGTGGGCTGCATTGAAATGTGCTTTTCTGGTAACCGTAACTCTTGGCATGTGTGCTTGATTAAATAGTTGCTAAAGACGTAAGGATTTCCTCTTGCTTTTGTTCAACCTCATTCAGTGCTATTTTGAACCAAGGGGTGAATTCATCTGGATTTTTTTGAATCTCCATGTGCAAATCGGCCCAAGAAATCCAACGAAAACCTTCCGCTTCTTCAGGATTTAATTGCGGTTCACCATTGTATTTGCCAATAAATACGTGGTCAAATTCGTGTTCAATCAAGCCATTCTCAAATTCTGCTTTGTAGGTAAAATCAAATGCTTTGAGCAGTTTACAGTCAAAGCCCATTTCTTCCACAAGTCTGCGGTGCGCGGCCTCAATGGGTGTTTCACCTTTTCTAGGATGACTGCAAGTGGTGTTGGTCCACAAAAGGGGGGAATGGTATTTGCCCGCAGCTCTTTGTTGCAGCATCATTTCGCCTTGATCATTAAAAACAAAAACGCTAAAAGCGCGGTGAAGCACCCCTTTAATGTGGGCTTCTTGTTTTTCCATCAGGCCTAGATCTTGGTCGTTGGCATCTACCAAAACCACCATCTCTTGTTGTTCGGGTGTTGTATTCATGAAGGGTACAAAGAAATGTAAAAGGGCGTTGCTTTTTTACATCATTCCCACACTATGTTTTACGTAGCTTTTACCCAATAAGGCTAACTTTTGGTTGTTTGGGATGCGAATTCTGCGGGTTAAAATATCTTGAACAGGTGTATTTTGGATTTTCTTGAATAAGCTGGTATAGTATACATATGCCACATAAACACCAAAGCGCGATGTTTGAGGAAGCATTTTTATGCCCTCTAACCCTGTTGCGAAGTCTTGGGCAATGTCCTCTTCAATTTCTTGTTTAGTCAATGCATCAAATTGATCCATGCTTACTCCTGGGAAGTAAACTCTACCCAATTGTCCAAAATCGGCCTGTAGGTCTCTTAAGAAGTTGATTTTCTGGAAGGCTGAACCCAATTTCATGGCAAAGGGCTTCAAATCTTCATACATCTTTTGGTCTCCTTTTACAAAAACCTTTAGGCACATGAGTCCTACCACTTCTGCACTGCCTAATATGTATTGTTCGTAGCCTTCTTGGTCGTATTTATTTTCGGCTAAGTCCATTTCCATGCTCTTTAGGAATGTGTCAATTAAGGAGCGGTCAACATTATATTCATTTACAGTAGCTTGAAAAGCATTCAATACCGGGTTGGTAGAGATTCCGCGATCAAGCGCTTTGTAAGTGTCTTGCCAAAATTCGGTAAGCAATTCTTGTTTGTTGAATTCATGAAAAGTATCCACAATCTCGTCTGCAACACGCACAAAGCCATAAATGGAGTAAATATCGTTTCGTAAGCTGCGGTCAAGGAAAAGGATGCCTAAAGAAAAGGAAGTGCTGTATGATCTCGTCATCATTTTAGAACCTCGAACACTTACTTGATCAAATAACTCTTTTTGTGTCATGATTTAGGATGTTTGAACGTTAATAGTTTCCGTTGGCCTGTTGTTGGGTTTCACCTTTGTGATGTTGTGAATTTCTTTCGAAACAACTTCACCACTGATGATGGAAGGCGGAACACCAGGGCCTGGAACCGTTAATTGACCTGTATAAAACAAGTTTTTCACTTTTTTGTTCGCCAATTGTGGTTTGAGAATGGCAGTTTGTTTGAGTGTATTCGCTAAACCGTAGGCATTACCTTTAAATGCATGGTAATCTTCTTTGAAATTGGTGTGGCTGTAATCACGTCTGTACGTAACGTGTTCTCTAATTTTTTGCTTGGTGAGTTTCTCCAGACGATCCATCACCAAATTGTAGTAAAAGTCTTTGGTTTCTTGCGGGTCGTCTAAGTTTGGTGCAACTGGTATGAGAATGAAGATGTTCTCTTTGCCCTCTGGTGCCACAGAAGGATCTGTGACTGAGGGGGCACATACATAAAACAATGGTTTTTCTGGCCATTGTGGATCTTCATAAATTTCCTTGGCGTGCAGACCAAAATCTTCGTCAAAGAAGAGGTTGTGGTGCAAAAGATTTTTCAAACGTTTGTCTACTCCTAGATAAAAAATCAATGAAGAAGGAGCCAATACGCGTTTATCCCAATATTCTGCAGAGTAGTTTCTATGTTCTGGTTGTAACAAAAATTGATCTACATGATGGTAGTCAGCACCTGCAACAAAATAGTCAGCTTTTTTGGCTTGCCCATTCACCATCATGTGCTGGGCTAGTCTGTTTTTCACTACTATTTCGTCTACAAAACTGTCGGTATGAAAATTCACGCCTTGTTCTTTGGCAACGTTCACCATGGCTTCTACAATGCGGTGCATACCACCTTGCGGATACCAAGTGCCACCAACCATATCTGCATAGTTCATTAAACTGTAAAGTGCAGGAATTTTTTGTGGTGTTGCGCCCAAAAAGAGCACCGGAAATTCTAGAATCTCTATGAGTTTGGGATGTTTAAACAAACGTCTTACTTGAGAGCTCAAGGAGTTGAATACATCCATTTTAATGAGGCCATACAAAAGTTTAGGATCTGCAAACTCTAGCAAGGATTTGCTTGGTTTGTGCACCAATTTTTGTATTCCTACCTTGTATTTGTATTCTGCTTCTGCTAAGAATTTATGAAGCTTCTTTCCAGCTCCTCTCTCGAGACTTTCGAATAAATCGTATAAACCTTCTAAAGATGCTGGTAAATCTACATGATCATCTTCTCCAAAATAAACTCGGTAACTTGGGTCTAAACGGAGCAAATGATAAAAATCTGATACAGAATGATTGAAGTTTGCGAAGAAATCTTCAAAAACATCGGGCATCCAATACCAAGAGGGTCCCATGTCAAAAGTGAATCCTTCAGCACTAAACTTTCTAGCTCTACCACCAAGCATTTCATTTTTTTCAAATAAATCTACTTGATGTCCGGCTTTTGCTAAATAAGCTGCTGCAGAAAGGCCAGCAAATCCAGAACCTATGACATTAACCTTTTTCATTTTCTTCCTTCTCCGTATCCGTTAAGCTGATTCATCAGTTTTTTTCTCGCCAAAAATATACGAGATTTTACCGTACCTATTGGAAGATTGAGCTCTTCAGCAATTTCTTTGTATTTAAACCCTTTGTAATGACTAATAAATGGAATGCGGTAATCGTCTTCTAACTCTTCAACCGCTGACCACATTTCTTTAATTGACAAAGCGCTTTGTGGATTGCTTCCTTCATTTCCTTTTGAAGAATTCAGGTAGTACGAATCTTCTGTATTGTCAAAAATAGTGTTGGCTTTAACAGCTCTTCTGTAATTGTTGATGAAGGTGTTCTTCATAATGGTGTATAACCACGCCTTCAGATTTGTTTTCTCCTTGAATTTGCTTTGGTAAGCAATCGCTTTGGTGAAAGTATCTTGAAGAAGGTCTTCCGCATCTTGATGGTTGTTGGTGAGTTGCAATGCGAAATAATTCAAAGGCTGTTTTAAATCTAAAACTTGATTGGTAAACTCTTTTGTCGACATTGTTCAACTATTTTCATTATTTGTTGAACAAAAGAACACAAAAAGAACTTGCGAAACCATGTTTGTTCAACTTTTATTGAATAAAAGTAAACAATAATTCTATTAGAAAAAGTTATATCACTGATTTCCCGCCCTTAAAGGGACTTATGAATTGGCTTTAATAAGCTCAAGAAAATGGTCTATTCCGTTGATGAAAGTGCAGTTTTCTGGAATGTTGATGTGCTCAAAGCTTGAAGCAGAGCCTGCTGTGTAGATAGAGGTCTCTGGAAATTCCTCATGTAGTGTCGCCAAGGTTCTTTCGGTTGACATCCGGGGCTTAGCAAGTGTTTGGAAGAAAAGGATCCCAGTTGGATTGGTAATTTTCGAAATACTGATGACATCGTCTAGAGGTACAGATTGCCCAAGGTATATGGTTTCTACACCATTTTCTCTCAATACGTAGTTGGCCAATAAAAGACCAATTTCATGATGCTCTTGATCTGGTAAGAAAATCACAAACTTCTGTTTGGTACTTTTGTTCAACGGAAGGCCATCAATGGCTACCATGAGCTTTTGGCGTATGAGATTAGAAACAAAGTGCTCTTGTGCTGGATTAATGTCGTTCACACCCCACATGATTCCCACCTTCTCTAAAAATGGATAAATGAGGTTTATGATGGTATTGAAAAACCCTTGATGCGTGACGCTGTTCGAGAAAATTCGCTCAAACTTTTCTTCATCCACTTCCATCATGGCAATGATTAAGCTACTCAAGTCAACTTTGCTCATCACATTGTTAGACGCGTGTTGGCTGTTGTAGAGATGAAGAATCTCTTTGTTTAACTCATCAAATGTATACTTACTGATGTGAGATATCTTTTGTCCAGCATTTACCAATAGACTTACGTTGAGCAATTTTTTCAATTGTTCATCATCGTAATACCTAATGTTTGTTGGGGTTCTGTGAGGCTCTATAATTCCATACCTGCGCTCCCACATACGAATGGTGTGCGCCTTAATGCCGCTAAGCTTTTCTAGATCTTTTATGGAATAATTAGACATACCTTTATTTCAGTACATCATAACAATCCCGGAGTATATATGTTCAGCGCAGTTTGTTTTATTTTCTATTAATCTCTTTCAAGCGCTTATTTTTGCTGTAAGCTTGGAAAAGAAAAACGACAAATTAAAGCAAATTTTAAAATTCCTACCTCAACGCCCTGGGGTATATCAGTTTTTTGATGTGGATGAAAAGCTGCTCTATGTAGGGAAAGCGCGTGTTCTAAAAAACAGGGTCAATCAGTATTTTTCTAAGAACCGCTATGAAAACGGGAAGACCAAACTTTTGGTTAAAAAGATCAACGACATTAAATATATCGTTACCGAAACTGAGTTTGATGCCTTACTGTTAGAAAATTCACTGATAAAGAAGCATCAGCCAAGATTCAACATCCAGTTGCGCGATGATAAAACCTACCCTTGGATTTGCATTAAGAAGGAACGGTTCCCGCGTGTGTTTGCTACGAGAACCTTGATCAAAGATGGCAGTCAGTATTTTGGTCCATACGCCAGTGTAAAAACCATGCGTGCCTTGTTAGATCTCATTCACAGGATGTACAAGACCAGAACCTGTAATCTGCATTTAAACGATGCGAATATTGAAGAAGGCAAGTTTAGGGTGTGTTTAGAATACCAAATAGGCAATTGCCTAGGGCCATGCGAAGCCCATCAAACAGAAGAAGAATACAATGCCAATATCACAGAGATAAAGTCTATTGTAAAAGGGAATATCAATGGGGTAATTAAGCGGGTTGAGGAGCGGATGATGAAGCATGCAGAAAACCTAGAGTTTGAATCTGCTCAAGAGTTAAAAGACAAAATAGACCTGCTTCAAAGCTACCAAGCAAAGAGTACTGTCGTGAACCCAAACATTCACAATGTAGATGTCTTCACTTTGGTTACAGATGCTGTTTCTGCATTTGTCAACTTCATGAAAATAAACAATGGGGCAATCATACAAAGCCATACTGTTGAGGTAAAGAAGAAATTAGATGAAGAGGATGAAGAAATTTTAGCCGCAGCTATTGTTCGTTTGAGAGAACAGTTTCAAAGCTTATCAAGAGAAATATATACTTCGATTCCGCTTGATTTAGAAATGCCGAACATCACTTTTACTGTGCCCCAAATTGGCGAAAAGAAAAAGCTCATTGAGTTCTCTAAGCGCAACGCCATGTATAGCATGCGCGAACGCAACAAGCAGATGGAGAAAACTGATCCCGACCGTCATGTAACGCGTTTGATGAACCAAATGAAGACAGATCTTCACCTTAAGGAAGATCCGGTTCATATAGAGTGTTTTGATAACTCGAATTTTCAGGGAGATTTTGCGGTTTCTGCTTGTGTAGTTTTTAAGAACGGGAAACCGAGTAAGAAGGATTACCGCCACTTTAACATAAAAACTGTGGTTGGCCCAGATGATTATGCAAGCATGACAGAGGCTGTGCATAGAAGATACAAGCGCTTGATGGAAGAAGGAGAGCCTTTGCCACAATTGATTGTGATTGATGGAGGTAAAGGACAATTGGGAGCATCCTTAGAAGCACTGGAGCTTTTAGGGCTCCGTGGAAAAATCCCAATCATTGGGATAGCAAAACGTTTGGAAGAAATTTACTTTCCGGGAGATTCGGTACCGCTTTACTTAGATAAGCGCAGCGAAACCTTGAAAGTGATTCAAAACTTAAGGAATGAGGCGCACCGCTTTGGGATTACGCATCACAGAAATAAAAGGAGTAAAGCTCAAACCAGAAGTGAACTGCACGGCATAAAGGGCATTGGCGAACAAACAATTACCCAGTTATTGCGCGAATTTAAATCTGTAAAAAGAGTAAAAGAAACCACCGAATTGGAATTGGCGAAGGTTATTGGCCCAGCAAAAGCAAAGGTGATTGTACGGCACTTTGAGTAAACTAGCTCAGTTTATCGGCTAAAATCTTAGTTTCTAAATAAGGAGAAATACGCTCGTATACAATGTTGTAAACGGCTTCGCAAATCGGAATTTCTACCATGAATTTCTTGTTCATTTCCATGATGCTGTTCACAGCATAATAGCCTTCTGCAATCATATCCATTTCAAGTTGAGCTGTTTTTACAGAGTAGCCTTTGCCAATCATAAAACCAAACGTGCGGTTTCTAGAAAATTTAGAATAGGCTGTTACCAGTAAATCGCCTAAATAGGCACTAGAAAGTACATCGCGGTGAATAGGGTTTACGGCATCTACAAAGCTCTCAGCTTCTTGAATAGCATTGGCAATCAATACAGCTTGGAAGTTATCTCCGTATCCTAAGCCAGAGAAAACACCCGATGCAATGGCGTAAATGTTTTTAAGTACGGCACACAATTCGGTTCCAAATAAGTCATCACTTACCGTTGTTTTTATAAAACGGCAAGCCAACATTTCAGAAATTTCTTGTGCAATATCTTCATCCTGGCAGCCAATGGTTAAGTAGCTCAAACGTTCTAAAGCCACCTCTTCAGCATGACACGGGCCTGAAATCATTCCAATTTGCTCGTAAGGAATATCAAATGTTTTGTGAAAGTAGCGTGCTGGAATAGCGTTAAATTCAGGAATTATTCCCTTGATGGCAGAAACAATGATTTTATTAGAAAAATCTGCTTTGGTGAGTTCAGAAAATAAATCAACAATAAAAGCAGAAGGTGTAACCATAAAGAGCACATCACAGTTGTGGACTACTTCTTTTAAATCTGAAGTGATGTGAAGTTTTTCTAAGTCGAACTCTACCGATTGAAGGTATTTGGGATTGTGGCTGTAGTTTCTCAGGTGCTCAGCACTCTCTGGGTTGCGCACAAACCAATGCACATCCTCTAGGTTTTGAGTCAGCATTTTTACAATGGCCGAACCCCAGCTTCCACTACCAATAACTCCAACTCTCCGTTTTTCCAAATACTCTTTGAATTCTATTGATTACAAATCTAACGTATTCCTTTTGCTCAATAAATACCATCTCAAAAGAATAAGCACTTTTGCAGCGTGAAAAATGCGGTAAATTTCATGATTATCTCTGCGTTAGGCTTCTCACTCATGCAGCTTTGTGTGAAGTATTTGCAGCACTTACCTACGGTTGAGATTGTGTTTTTTAGATCTGTAGTTTCTATTGTGCTGAGCGTAAGCATGATTTTAAAATTAAAAATTAGTCCCTGGGGGAACCAGAAGAAGTATTTGATTCTAAGAGGTTTATTTGGCATGACTGCCTTGACACTTTTCTTCTACACCTTGCAGAACCTTCCTATTGCTACAGCCATTACCATTCAATACCTATCTCCTATTTTCACTGCTATTTTTGCCATTTTTATTTTGGGTGAAAAGCTGAAGCCTGTCCAGTTTTTATTCTTTTTAGCCGCATTTGTGGGTGTGGCGGTAATCAAGGGTTTTGATGATAATGTAGAAACCAAGTATTTGATTGCTGGTGTAGTCTCTTCCATATTTGCGGGATTGGCATACAATATGATTCGAAAAGTGAAGGATACCGATCATCCTGTGGTGGTGGTCTTTTACTTTCCATTGATTGCAACCCCTGTGATGTTTGTGCTCTCTTTATACCAATGGACATGGCCCCAAGGTTGGGATTGGGGCGTGTTGTTGTTGATGGGCATTTTTACCCAAGTGGCCCAAGTGCACATGACCAAGGGCTGGCAAGCTGCAGAAGCCAATACTATTGCCCCGTTGAAATACATCGGGATAATTTTTGCGCTTTTCTTTGACTATACTCTTTTTGGCATTTCTCCTAATCTGCAAACTGGCTTAGGTATAGCACTGGTTCTGGGCGGAGTGATTTTAAATGTGGCTTGGAGCAATAGGTTTAAAAAGAAAAAAACCGCTTAGGTTTTCCCAAGCGGTTTCATATTTCTCAAGTGTTTGACGTGTTAATCAATCACTATTTCTAAGATTTTATCTCCTTGACGGATATCATCAATCACATCCAAACCTTCTGTCACTTTTCCGAAACAAGTATGGTTACGGTCTAAATGCGCAGTGTTGTTTCTGCTGTGGCAAATGAAAAACTGAGAGCCACCAGTGTTTCTCCCTGCGTGAGCCATGGATAGTACGCCTCTGTCATGAAATTGGTTTTCGCCATCCAATTCGCAATCAATGCTGTAACCTGGGCCACCGGCACCCGTGCCGTCTGGGCATCCACCTTGAATTACAAAATCTGGGAGTACACGGTGAAAAGTCAAACCGTTGTAATACCCGTCTTTTGAAAGTTTTACGAAGTTGGCTACCGTGTTTGGAGCATCAGCATCGTAAAACGACACTTTCATGTCTCCTTTTTCTGTTTTTATCGTTCCTGTTGTCATGTCTTATTCTTCTACAAGTTCAACCATTAAAATATCGTCTGTTTTTGTCACCTTGGTCAAGCCATGCTTGCCTAAACCTTTCATGGCTTTATCCCATTGTTTGTTAGATAAGCCTGCTTTTTCTTTCAACGCAGCTAGGGTTGTTGGAGTTTCACTTTTTAATTGATCAAAAACCAATTGTTCATTTTCAGTCAATTCTGGCCCTTGTTTTTCCCAAACCTCAGGTTTCATCTGCGGGAAGAACAACACCTCTTGTATGCTGCTTTGGTTCGTCAATAGCATCGCCAAACGGTCTATACCAATACCCATACCAGATGTAGGGGGCATCCCATATTCGAGCGATCTCAAAAAATCTTGATCAATAAACATAGCTTCATCATCTCCCTTTGCGCTCAGTTTCATTTGCTCTTCAAAACGCTCGCGTTGGTCAATTGGGTCGTTCAACTCAGAGTAGGCATTGGCCACTTCTTTTCCGTTTATCATTAATTCAAAACGCTCGGTGAGTTCAGGGTTCTCGCGGTGTTTTTTACATAGAGGCGACATCTCAACCGGGTAGTCTGTAATAAAGGTTGGTTGGATGTAATTGCCTTCGGCTTTTTCGCCAAAAATCTCATCAATCAACTTTCCTTTACCCATAGATGGATCGGTCTGAATCTCTAACTTCTTACACACTTCGCGCAGTTGATTTTCATCCATGCCGGCAATGTCAATTCCCGTGTGGTCTTTAATCGCATCAATCATGGTTACCCGCTTAAATGGTGCTTTGAGAGAGATTTCTCTATCGCCCACTTTTATCTCTGTGGTTCCCAACACATCCATTGCAGCACGTTCTATCATTTGCTCGGTAAAGCTCATCATCCAGTTGTAGTCTTTGTAGGCTACATAGATTTCCATTACCGTAAACTCTGGGTTGTGCGTGCGGTCCATTCCTTCGTTTCTGAAGTCTTTCGCGAATTCATAAACACCATCAAAACCACCAACGATCAATCTTTTGAGGTAAAGCTCATTGGCAATTCTCAAATACAAGGGTACGTTTAGCGCGTTATGATGCGTAACAAATGGGCGAGCAGCAGCCCCACCAGGTATGGATTGTAGAATAGGTGTTTCAACCTCCATGTATCCCTTTTCATTGAAGAAGGTGCGCATGGAACTCATCAACTTGGTACGCTTGATAAAGGTGTCTTTTACCCCATCATTCACCAATAGATCTACATAGCGCTGGCGGTAGCGCAATTCAGGATCTGAAAATGCATCGTGTATGTTGCCATCTGCATCAGTCTTAACAATGGGCAATGGCTTGAGTGATTTACTGAGAACTGTAAGATCTTTTACCATTAAAGAAAGTTCGCCCGTTTGTGTGGTGAACATATGTCCTTTCACACCAATAAAATCACCCATATCCAATAACTTTTTGAATACGTCATTGTACATGTTTTTATCTTCACCAGGGCACAGTTCATCTCTGTTGAAATAGGTTTGAATCCTGCCTGAGCTATCCATGAGTTCAGCAAAACTTGCCTTACCCATTATCCGTTTAGACATGATTCTACCTGCCAACGAAACCTGTTTGAATTCCTCATCTGATTCGTTGTAGTTGGCTTTCAAGTCTGCTGCTGTATGTGTAATGCCATATTCAGCTGCTGGATAAGGGTCTATGCCCAACTCGCGTAATTTAGCGAGCGATTCTCTGCGAACAATCTCTTGTTCTGAAAGTTGCTGGCTCATTGATTTAACTTCTTTTCAATAAATAATAAAAGAACCCTCGAGAGGTTCTTTTTTGTGGCGCGAAGATAATGAACTGCTCCTATAAAGGCTCTTTCAATCAGATTCAACAGTATGAACCAAATCAAGCAATGCTGCCTATCTGTTTGGAGAAAATAATCTAACAACAAAAGTATTTTTATGGTCTATTTTTAACATGGATAATGTGTAAGGTAGGATTTTGTTCTTTTGCACCAAATAATCCAACTCATGAAACAGTTTTTCTCATCTCTTTTTATTGTCATTTTAGTGTTTTCTAGTGCTTTTGCCCAAAACGGATTGCACTTTGACGGTGTAAATGATTATGTTCAAACTTCTTTGAGCGGGCCAACAGGCTCTAGCGATAGAACCGTTGAATGTTGGATAAAAACCAGCGCTTCTCAATCTACCCAGCAAGTTATTTACGATCAAGGGAGCATGTCTCCTCTAGGGTCTAGGTTTACTTTGAACTTAATCAATTTTGGAAAATTGAGAATTGAGGTTGGTGGAAACGGGTTTAATAGTACACAAAGCATTGCAGATGGTGCTTGGCACCATGTGGCTGTGACTTATGACAACAGTGCTTCAGTTAAATTTAGAATGTACATAGATGGCCAATTAGAGGTAACCCAAAATACTACTGTTGGGGTAAACACGGCTATTGGCTCAATTTCTATAGGACGAAGAGTAGATGCAGCGAATAACTTTGAAGGTGTAATTGACGAATTACGTGTTTGGAACACGGTAAGAACGTTAGCCCAAATCAATGCTACCATGAACAGTGAATTTTGTACAATTCCGATTTCTTTGGTTGCTTATTATAAATTCAATCATGGTATAGCAGGAGGAAGTAATAATGGGGTATCCACTGTAACAGATTTTTCTGGCAGCAACGGCAACGGAACATTACAGAACTTCTCATTGAGTGGCAGTACATCCAATTGGGTAACTGGAGCAACTCTATCTAGTGGAAACGTAACTGGTGGTACTTCACAGGTAACGTCTTGTGTGCCTTATACTTCTGCAGGAGGAGTAGTTTTAAACGGGAGTGCAGTAATCCAAGATACTGTTACAAGCGCTGCAGGTTGTGACAGTGTGTATACATTAGATTTTACAGCATTACAATCATCAACTTCATCTTTGGTGGTTACAGAGTGCTCTTTTTATACCAGTCCGTCAGGAGATGTTTATTTCAATTCAGCTATTTTCAATGATACTTTACAGAATGCAGTAGGATGCGATAGCATCATCACCATTGATTTAACAGTGAATAACCCTTCATTCTCTACCGTTAGTCCTGTGGTTTGTTCGGTTTATGTAAGTCCAGGAGGTCAAGTAATCACACAATCGGGAACTTATGCAGATACCATTCAGAATTCTATGGGTTGTGATAGCTTATTTGTGATGAATGTAACGGTTGTAGGCGTCTTTCAAAAAACGGTTACAGATACTGCTTGTGGCTCTTACCCTTTGCCAGGAGGCACAATGGCGACCAACTCCGGAACTTACATAGACACGTTACAATCTTCTCAAGGTTGTGATAGTGTGATTACTTCTAATATTACCATTAATGAGTTATTTCAAACAACAGATGTGGTGAACAACTGTGGAGCCTATACAAGCCCGAATGGTACCCAATATACCGGTTCGGGAAGCTATACCGAGAATTATACTAGCACCGCTGGTTGCGATAGTGTTGTTACCTTAGAATTAACCGTAGATGCGTTGGATGCCACGGTAAATCAAAATGGTTTTACACTTACTGCTATGAGTGGCTATGACAGTTACCAATGGATTGATTGCAACAATGGAAACGCTCCAATAGCAGGAGAATCAACAAACAGCTTTACTGCTTCTTTAAGTGGAAACTATGCGGTTGCAATGGTGAATGGAACATGCACTGATACCAGTTTATGCACACTAGTTTCAGGAGTTGGTTTTGAAGAGTTGACTAAAAAAGAAATAACACTTTGGCCTAATCCAGTAAGTGGAGGTGTGGTTCATGTAGTAAGCGACAACCCTATAAAGTCGCTAGATGTGGTTTCAGCCAATGGTTCTTCTTTCCAATTTCCAGTTCAAAATGGTTTGCTTGATGTGAGTAGATTGAGTGGTGGCGTTTACTTTATTCATTCGCCAGAATTGAATGGTTACAAAACGAAGTTAGTGCTTGTGAAATAGTTCTTGCCTTCCATTTTATTCTCTAATAATGCCACTTCATTCCTTTTCCGCTTATTTGAGGCTTTAAATAGCTACAGTTTATCAATTAGGTCTTTTCCCAATAGTTCAATACCGAATTTACTTTTGATAAGTACAAGGTGTTTATGCTGGAGTAACAAATTTGTTACTCCAGCATAAGAACACTTTCATGCTATTTTAATCAAAATAGCTATTTCTTTAAGGAAGAAAAATTATTCACTCGCTGTTTTAAATGCGTTCCAGTCTTCATCTACTTCAACCAAGTTATGTTCAGAAGCATATGCGTTGTAAAGACCTAGCATTTCATCAAAACGTTCGCGCATTTCACTTTGTAAAGGCTTGCTTTCAGAAGGATCTTCAACTACATTATACAAGTGCCATTCTCCATCTCCAAACATACCTTTGCGCACTTTCATTAGTTTGTAGTTTCCTTTCATAAGGTAGCCGTTTCCAAATAATTCAAAAGCATACCAATCATCTTCGCCTCTTACTTCGTTAGAAGAGCCATCCAAATAACTACGAGCGCTAATTCCAGTAGGTTTTACAACAGTTTTATTATTGTATGTATCTCCAGGATGTTCAATTCCTGCATAGTCTAATATGGTCATTGGGATGTCTTTCACAGACATAACCACATTGCTAATTTCTCCTGCTCTTGAATAATTTCCGCTCATTGCCCCAGGAGGAACAATAATCATAGGTACACGGACACCTCCTTCTCCGATAAACCACTTCCACCAAGAAAGACCACCAGTGGCAGCGTTTGCCCATGAGGTTCCGATGGTGTTAGATGAGTTTGCAGTTCCGATGGCCTCAAAGCTAGTGTCGTAATTGTTTTCAATCCATTGACCAAGTTCTTTATTACCTGTATTTGGGTTTTCTGATTCCATTCCTTCAGGGCCATTGTCAGAAACATAAACAATTAGGGTGTTTTCAAGTTGACCAGATTCTTTTAGGTAGTCTAGCATTTGACCAATTCTATTGTCCTGATCTTCAATCTCAGCTGCATATGTTGCAAAAACTTTTGCCTGATACTCTTTTTCTTCTTGGCTTAATTCATCCCATTTCTTTACCAGGTCGTTTTCTGGAGATGGAGGAGCTATTTCAGAGATGAGTTTATTTGCTTTGAGTCGCTCATATCTGAATTGTTTTAATCCTTCATACCCTTTATCTAAATAAAATTGGTAATGCTTATCTACCAATTCAGGCGGTGCTTGAATTGGGAAATGAGCTGTTGTAAATGCCATATAAGAAAACCAAGGTTTACCATCAGCGTGTGCTTCTTCAATAAAGTTGAGCATTTGATTCGTGTAAAGTTCTCCTGAATAAATGCCATCTGGTCTATCATATTTCTCCCCATTTAATGTCCAATGCTCTTCAAATTTTTTATTTAAGTAGTCTGGGTCACTAAAATCAGGTGTCATACGAAGGTTGTTCCAGTGGTTAGAACCTCCTGAGAGTATACCAAATTCTTTGGTAAAACCCCAGTGTAACGGTCCTTCACCGCCTTCAGCTTCGCCACCCAAGTGCCATTTTCCAACTTTCATCACCTCATAACCTTCGTCTTTAAATAACTGGGTAATTGTTAGGGCATTTTCTGTTAGATAGCCTTCGTAACCAGGTTCGCCTTTAGAATCTGGGTAGAATGAATAGTCAAAAGAACCCAATCCAACCTCTATATTATTGCAACCTGTAAGAAGCATTGACCGAGTAACTGAGCATACTGGTGAAGAATGGAAATTAGAAAAACGAACTCCCGCATTTGCTAGGCGCTCAAAATTTGGAGTTTGAATTTCCGACCCATAAACACCTAAATCTCCAAAAGCTATATCATCTCCAACGAGTAAGAGTACATTTAAAGATTGGGAGCTTTCTATTGGAGTTTTAGTTTCTTTTTTATTGTTTGATTGGCAACCAGTCAAGAGTAAAAAACTGAATAGTAGATAACAAAGATTCTTCATAGTCGTTTTGGAGTTTAATAATTAATGTGGTAAAAGTAATTCTTTAATAAGTTCCTCCAATTTTTCTCGCATTCCATTCTTCATTAGCAAAAGCAGGCAAAGAGTTTGGCATGCTGTAAATTTTAGATGTATCGCTTAAACTTTTCATAAAAGCAATTACATCCGCAATTTCTTCATCTGTGAGGTTTAAATCAGAAAATGGCAAGGTTTGATTTGGTACTTTATAGCCTAAACCTTCTCCACCTCCATTGTTGTAAAAATCCATTACTTGATTCAAAGAATCATATACCCCATTGTGCATGTATGGTGCTGTGAATTCCACATTTCTAACAGTAGGAGTTTTAAAGCTGAATTTATAAATGGCACTGGCGTCATGAACCACTCCCGAAGCTGCTCTTCCCATATCTCCATCTAACTCTTTTTCTTGTGCTGTAGCTGGAACACCAATAATTTCTGATTCATTTTCTTGGTAAAGTGGAGGCACTAGTCCACTAAAATGCGGTGCAAAGTGGCACGTACCGCAAACGGCTTTGCCCATAAATAAGTTGAAACCTCTTTTTGCAGATTCGCTTAGCTCAATGCTTTTACCCCGAACATATTGGTCAAACGGACTATTGAGTGATTGCAAGGAAGCGGTAAATGAAGTTAATGCCATGGCAAAGGTTGATCGCTTTATATCCTCTGGTTTTTTCCAATTAAAAGCTTCACTAAAAAGCTGGATGTATTCTTCGCTTTGGTTTAGTTTTTCTAAAACTTCTGTGTAAGAAGAATGGAATTCTTTGTCATTTAGAATTACGTGTTCCGCTTGTCTATCTAAATTGTCGGCACGCAAATCCCAAAAGAATTTTCGAGCATAAACAGCATTGAGCAAAGTGGGTGCATTTCTGTCTAATGTTCCTTCAAAATTGTAGGCAATGCTTTTTGCTTGGCCGTCTGTAAAAGCTTTTTTCGGGTTGTGGCACGATGCACAACTTCTTTCATTATTCGTAGAAAGTATGGGGTCATAGAAAAGAGTTTCTCCTAATTTTAATAATGCAGTTCTATTCAGGTCTTTCGGGAGTGGTGTGTAATATTCTACATTCAGAAAAGTTGAATCAAATAGGTTATCCGCATTATAATTGATAGATATTTCTGAATTTGTGACTTCGTAGACACTTTCAATATTTAGGGTTCGGTGTAGTTCAAGAGTTTGTTTGAATAAAGGGTTGAGGTACTCCATTAGAAAATATAAACGATCAAAATCATCAAAGTTTTTATTTCTTCTCAGGTATTTAGTGGCTGCTTTAAACGTTTTTTTGAGTTCTTTTTCAAGCTCATTGTTGGTGAGGTGTACGTAGTAATTTGCAAGTGCATTTTCTAAGCTTTCAAGAGCAAAAAGTGCTTCTGGAATAGCATTAATACTTCCAGGTGTGTCAAAACCGGTTAATCCTAAAGTGAAAATGGTAATGAGTTCAATTCTACAGGCTTCTATTACTTCTCTATCTGTTAATGGCGCTTGCATTGCTTGAGTGAGAATAGGCGTATATGCCGCTTGAAGTTTTGTGGTTAACGCTTGAAGTTCTTCATAGCTGGTATCCATTTCTGCAGAAAAAACCAGTTCATCAATAACCTGAAGTCCCTCAGGTTCCATTTCAAAAACTCCTGGTACTTTTCTTTCTAAGACAGGCAATGGAGCTCCGTTAATAAAGTCTTTTATAGCCTGTGGTTGCTGATAATTAAGTAGGTATTCAACTTTCTTGTAAGAAATTCTAGTGGTTAACACTTGCAATTGAAGTTCATTTATTGAAGCGTTTGACGAGGCCAGAATTTTTAAGTTTTTTATGTCTTCTTCAAGAACAAACAAATCTTCTAGATAAGTTGCTTTGACTAATTCTGCCGGAGATTCGGTGCTAGAAGATCCAGCAATTCCGATACAGATTATAACGAGTAGAACGGAAAGTTGAATGAACCTATTTTTCATGTTTTTTGAGATAAAAAACCCAAGGTCAGTAATTTGACCTTGGGTTCAAGTTTATAAGAAACAATAGAACCGTTAGATTACTCAACGATTAACTTTAGGGTATTTCCTTCAGCGTTTTGTACAAAGTAAGTTCCGGTAGGTAACTCAGAAACATCTACACGAGTTACTTGACGCGCTACTTTAATTCTTTGTCCTTGCATGTTGTAAATCGCAATATCACTTACTTTATTCAGTTGAATTTCTCTTGTAGCTGGGTTAGGATACACTTGAAAACCGTTTGCATCTAAAGATTTACGATCTAAAAGACCAGTTGCAATGGCATCATCCCAACCTGTAATAGCATACGTTAAAGAGTTGTTGTAAGGGTAAGGATTTCCTGTGCTAGGGTGTTGAGAGTTTAATAAAATTGTTTTTCCATCAGGAGTGGCTCTTGCACCTGTAACCTCAGCACCTTCAGGTACTGCAGAAATACGTATCAAATCAGAGTACGTAGGATTTTCTATTTCCATATCCAATAAGAACACTTCACACAATCTGTTGGTAACTCCACCTGGAGTACGACCGTATGAGTTTCCGTTCAAATCTTCTTGTACAATCATATACTCGCGCCCGTTTGATCTTAGAAAGCTCAATCCGTCAGGGTTTGACAAGTGAATGTCAGGATATTGGTTCATTGGCACATCAGAAGTTCCGAGGTACTCAGGTCCACCAGCTAAGAAAACTCTCATTTCGTTCGTTTCTGGATCAAACTCCATTACCCGACCGTAGTAATCTACATAGTCAGAAGAATCTGGGTGAGTTCCTTGTTGTAAAGCTCTCATCATGTGGTGGTTTGCATGTTCGCCCCCGTCAGTATGCTCGCCTATCCATCGGCCTCCAGGGTTATCTCTACCTGTTTCAGTGAAGTAGATTTTGCCATTTGTTGAACGGGCGACCCACTCAATTCTGTTGTACATTGAAGCTCCTTCTGCCCAAGCGTTGTCTTCTACGTCAAGTGCATCTTGGAAAGAACCATTATCTACCTGTACCCAATGGATCGCAGCGTTTTCTCTGTATACGTAAAGAGATCCAGAAGTGAAATCTCCAGCAACATCAGCAACAAATTTTACCCAAGCAGCAGGTGTGTTGTCTACACCCAAGTAAACTGTTTTGTTATCTTCCATTACGGTTCCACCTTCAAAGCCCATTTTACCCCAATTGTATTGCTTGCGAATGGCTTTCGCTTCTCGAGGGTCTATCTCAACCATGTAATTTAAAGATTGCCATTTTGGAATTGTAGTTCCGTCAAATGAACCATCTACATCACTTGAAATAGTAACATCTGCCGTATCTCTAATACCATAATCTGGTGCTGTACCGTAATAAGTATTGATAGTAACATTGTTAGATTGGTACCACTCTTCTGCAGTCCAAATACGACCATCAGCAGTGTTGATACCACCACAATTCATTCCTGTTTCACCAACTGTATTTACGAAATCAACATTGAAGAACATACCTTGTCTTCCATCAGCCAAAGTTTGCTCAACAACCATAAGTGTGTCTGTATCAGGATCTCTTTTCACCTTAAATACAGTCATACCACCACCATCACCAATTTTGTCATCGGCTAAGATCATTTCGTGGTTTACAGATACCCAACCTAAATCTTCCGAATTTTCATCTGGGGTGAACCCAATGAAGTCGTGCCATTGTTTAGCTGGTGTTTCTCCATCAGGAGCACCATTCGCATCAACAGTTTGAACCATGTGTTCCCCACCAATAAAAATTACTTGAAATTGCAATGGAGATGCTGGCATAACTACGGTCTCAGGAGCGTAGTCTGTTATTTCAATGGTTGGATCAAAATTCCAACTTCCGCTTTGTGCAAATGCTGAAGCAGAAAGAGCACAAGCTGTTACGAGAGTAAAAAGATTTTGCATAGTAAGAATTGTTTATTTGTAAGCAAAATTGCTCCTCTTATGTTGCTTCAACTTTTCATGAAGGTTAAATGTCATCTTTATAAGATGAATCTATAAAGGCATTAATAGTCAGTAATTTAAGATTGCTTCGAGCGTCTTGTTTAGAACTCTATGTATAAAAAAGCTAACGTTAGGTTATGCAAATTTTAAGGAAGGTATTTTTATGCTCAAAGAGCTTCTAACAGGTGCGAGAAATCCTTTTTGTTGGAAATAAAAAAACCAGTCAACTGAAATGAATCAGCAGACTGGTTTATATACTTTAAAAGGGAGTATTTATCGTTGTAGGATAATGCGTTTTATGGCACTTTGACCATTGAGATCTTCAGACTTTAGAATATATATGCCTGCATTGATGTCAAGTTGAAGCTGCATGGTGTTCGCCCCATTTGGTCTATAAGTATCAATCAATACTCCGCTTAGACTATAGATAGATATGGACTGCAAGCCCGCTGTACTACTTACCGTAAACTGACCAGCATTTGGATTTGGGTAAACCTTAATTTCGCCTGCACTTTCTGCTTCAAACATGCTGCTTGGCCCTGGTGCAGAAACCGAATCGGAAAAACTAAAGTTCCATGTGTTGCTCCATGCAGATGCAGCTCCATTACTTACAGATCTTACACGCCAGAAATAGGTATAGTCTTCATTCAAAACACCAAAATCTGTTGTGTTTGGAACCACGCCTTGGCCGTTGCTTTGAACGGTTTGTATTTGATTCAAGCCAGAGTTGAACATGTTGTTGGTGTCAATTTCTACTTGATAGAGATCCACTTGAGGAATTGCCAACCATTTGAACTCTGGATCTGCCATTCCAACAATGGCATTATTGTAAGGGTTCACTAAAGCAGGAGTAAGGTTAATGTCACCAGCAATGTTGATGCGGTCTAAATAGAGGTTGTTACCACCATCACTTTCTAATTCAAAACGGAGTCGCACTTGATCTCCAATAAAAATAGAGCTTAATGGAATGTTTACCTCTTCCCAATCGTTTTGACTAGAAGGGCTCCAATTGGTAGAACGGTAGCCAACGGTTTGCAAACTTTGACCTACTCTAGACCAAATAAGGTTCCATGTGGCACCGCAATTAGAGCTGGCGTATACGCGCAACGCATCAATATTTCCACTTGCTCTTCTTGCATGTGCGTAGTCAAAAGACAGGGTTAAAGTGGCATTGTCTATAATACGCGTATCATAGTTTTTACTGTAGAGAGATGTTTTAAATTCAGTGCCATCGGCATAGCATTTGGCAGAAAAGGAACCATCTGTAGATGAACCAGAAGAAACGCCCCATCTCGTAACTCCATCTGTATCATCTGTAAACCAACCAAGATTTTGGATATTGCTAGATCCTTCAAAACTCTCTGTGAGAGGAGCGGCAGCTCCTGTTTGAGGAAGCACAACGATAAAATTTGACTTGGTGTTGTTTTCTATTTGGGTTCCTTTTTGAGCCGTAATGGATGCATTATATACCCCAGGTTGTAGGTAGCTTACTGTAACTACATCTCCAGAAGCTGTTGGTGAATCACTTCCTGGAAGGTTCCAAGAAATAGAATCTGGAAAGTGAAAAGAAGTATTGGTATACGTAACTGTTTGACCAGCGCAGATAACCGTAGCACTGGCATTAAAATCTGCCATACAAAGATTGGCATACATGTTATCTACTCCCGTAGAAGCTAGGTTCCCTGCAGACCATAAATTTTGCAATTGGCTGTATTGGTTCAATGCAGTAATCATTCGAGTGGCTTGTCCCTGAGTAAACATATTTTGGCAATCATCATAGCTCATGTAGTTCTCTATTTGGTCTACTACATTGCCGTTGTAAACCGACTGTGACCCGCTGGCATCGTTGCTACATGTGTTCTGTCCAGTGCTGCAACCATAGGTGGCTTCTAACATCGGGGGAGTATCACATACACGATCTCCTGAACTGGAACAGCTGTTTCCACACCCGCTTTGAAATACATGCAATAGGTTTAAACAGTGGCCTACCTCATGAGTTAGAGTTCTGTCTCCATTGCTAGCTCCTGTTCCAATGCCACCCATTCTGTCGTTTCTGATAACCACACCGTAACGACTCCAATTCCCAGAACCAGGGAATTGTGCATAACCTAAAATGGTTCCTGTAGTTCCGCTATTGTTTTCAATGGTATTTACCACCCAAATATTAAAATAGCTATCGCTAGGCCAGTAGCTTAAGCTTTTTACACTATTAGAAGCATTGTTTGATTGACTTGGGTTGTTGATGCGCACAATTCCGTTGGTACAATTGCCCGAAGGGTCATATTGCGCCAATCGAAATTCAACATCTACCCCTGTTGCATAGGGTTTGAAGATGGCTCTTGTATCGGCTGTATCAGCGTTTTCTCTGGCCATGTCTTCGTTTAAAACGCGAATGGCATCTTCCACTTGTTCGTAAGAGATATTCCCTTTCTCGTTGTCATGGATGACATGTACTACCACTGGAATTACATAACTGGCTTGCACCGACCTATTTTGTGTGAACCCTTCTTGATTCCAGATTTTCTCGTATAACTCTTGTTTCTCTGGATGTTGATGGATGTCTTGTTCCACCATGAAATCTGTTCCACAAAGATTTTGTGCTGTAAGCATAACGGGTAACAGGATACCCAAAAGTGTTTTGAAATACCTCATAATAAGCGTTTGTTCTAGCAAGTAGTTATCGAACGATTAGGCGCTTGGAGTAAGATTGGTCATTGACAGTAACCAGAACAACGTAAACACCAGCGGCAAGGTTTGGTTCAAGCAAAGTACTTCTGTATTTGCCACTAACATCTCTTTTCGATTCTTGAAAAAGTACATGACCGTTCAAATCCGTCAATTGGATGGAAAACTGATCTTGAGGTTTAACGTCTAGTTCAATATTTATTTGATCATGTGTAGGGTTAGGATAAACCTTCAAGCCAAATTGGTTTTCTGCACGTTCTTCAACATCTACTCCATTGTCTGCAATGGTAAAGCTCCAAGTATCACTCCAAGCTTCAGGGGTTCCATTTTTAATCAAGCGAACTCTCCAAAAATAGGTGCCCCCATGAGTCAGACCATCAAGGCTCAACCAAGTGTCATCATCCGTGGGATCTGTAGAAATAAAGTCTTTTACTCCTGTGATTAATTCTGGAGTTGAAAAGCTAGCATCTGTATCTACTTCATATTCGTATTGGTTGGTGTTACCAATATCTTTCCAGTTCAATTGTACATCTTCAGAAAGGCCTGATTGCCCATCTCTAGGGTATCTCAATTGAGCAACATCTACCCAAGTTCCGGTAATGTTAATGTCATCTATGAAGAGGTTATTTCCTTGAAAGCTATTGAACACAAAACGCATTTGGGTTGCTTCAGACAACAATGCTCCATTTACAGCAGGAAGAGTAACGGATTCCCAATCACTCGTTGAGCTGGGCGACCAATCTGAGTTTTCTAAAGTAGATACGGTGGCCAACTGGCTTCCCGCTTGTTGGAATCTTGGCGCCCAATTTTCACCGCAATCTGTTGAAAGCTCAACAATCATTTGATCTGCAGATGAATTGCTTCTTCTAGCATAAGCATAGTTAAAGGTGATGTTCGCTGAAGTGAATACACCAAGATCTAAACTTAATGAGTGGAGGTAATCTGTGGTAGACATGGCGTTCCCAAAGTTGTCGAACATAATGCTCTTATTTCCACTAAAACCAACACTATTACTCAGTTCAAATTCATAATTATCGAAGTACGCGTTGTAAGGTACCCACCCTTCTTGTGCGAGATTCGAAACGTTTTCAAAATCTTCCATAAAAGGCATTGGGGCTCCAACAGGGTCAAGCACTTGCACGTAGTTTTGTTCCATTATACTACGGGTGTCTGTACCGTTGCTTACCTCTTGTCTCACATTGTACACTCCAACCTCATTGTATACTACGTAAGGGAACGCGGTGTTCCCGTCATGCACTTCGCCACCATCAAATGTCCAATTCCAAGTGTTGGCTCCATAAGCGCTTCTATCTGTATAGAAAACGGTATCTCCAGCACAAACTGTGTTAGAAGTGGAGTAGAAGTTTGCAAAATTAAGCTCATCAACTCCTGTTGCTGCCAAGTTATTGGCTGTGTGCAATTGGTTCCTGTCTGCCAAAGAGTTGTCTAACACATTGTGCATGTAATTTACTTGCCCTTCAGTAAACATGAATGAACAGTTTGAGTAGTTCATCATGTTTTGCATATTATCTGTAGAACCGCAAGAACTTTCTGTAAGGTTACATCCGCCTAATTGGCCAATGGTATTTGGTGTATCAGTAATGCCATCATCGTCATTGCAATTGAGCGCCAAACCAGGATCATTGGTTTGTCCCCAAGTATGCTCTAATCCGAGGCAATGGCCTATTTCATGAGAAAGTGTGCTGGCATTATCGGGGTCGGCTTCGCCAATACCACCTACTGCGCTGTATCTACACATGATACCGTCTTGATTTGGAAAATTTTCTGCAACGGCAGGAATCAAAGCATATGCTAGGGTGTTTGAAGAAACACCATTTAGACTGCGTGCTACCCAAATATTCAAATAGCTTTCTCTTGGCCATCCTCCAACAACAAGCTTCGAGTTTTCATCGGCAGCATAGGTTTCGTTGGTGCGTATTCTGCGAATTCCTGTGGTGTTATTTCCATTAGGATCTAACTTGGCTAATCTAAATTCAATTTTACCGTCTCCAATGCGGCTCACAAAAGGAGCATAAACGGTTCCTAATAATGGATTTCTTTTGTTGAAGTCATCATTGATGATGCGCATGGCATCGTGAATCTGATCGTCTGAGATGTTTTCGGTTCCATCATCATGCATGATGTGAAATACCACAGGAATAACGTAATCAACGCTTTCTGTTTTGCCACTTCTTGTGGCATTCATTGCAGATTGATAGGCTGGATATCCGGCTTCAATGTTCTTGAAAATCTCTGGATGATCGTGTTTCAGTTGGTCCCTTATTTCGCCTTGTCCGCAGTGGTGTTGAGCAAGTGCAATAGAGAATAAAAAGGTGATGGTTAGGGCTGCAGTTCTGAAATTCATCTTCATAAATATTTTGACCTTGCGCGAAAGGCAGGGTTGAAAAACTTGCCTAAAAATCAGCAAGGCTTCCAAAAGTAATTGAATAAAGCTTGGTCGTCAAAGAATTAGAGGAAAGATTGTGTCTACAAAGAGACATCTCGAAGAGAAAAGCATGTGCTAAAATCTGAAGGATTCTCAATCACTTTTTTGAATTTAAGAGCTACTTCATGCGGTGAAGCCAATTCATTATTCTCTTTGAGTGATTTAAAATAGTCTACCCGACTGAAATCGTCTTCAGTGGCTTTTCTGATTTCGCCTTGCATCGCAGAATCTACTACGCCAGGTGCTACGCTAAAAATACGAAGCGTTGATTCTGACTCTTGAAGTTCTAAGGCCACTGTTTCTGAAAACAAGTCGATGGCAGCTTTACTAGCACAGTAGCCTGCCCATCCAGGAATGGCGCTGCTTCCTGCACCTGAGCTTACATTTATGATCAAAGCATTTTCTGTATCCTGACGAATAAACTTATTGCTGAGAATTACAGGCGCTATGGTGTTAATGAAGAAAAGTTCTTCTAATGCTACATCATCTGAAGTGCCAATCTTCTTAATGCCGCCTAAGGTTCCAGCATTATTGAAAAGCACCACTTGCTCATAATTGCCGTGAGGTTGAAACTCAAACAAGTGCACTTGCTGAGCGGAGGCAAGATCAAGGGTTTGGTGGGTGTAATTGGGATGTTCTATCGTGCATCTGCGTGAGAGACCAATCACTTCCCATTCTTCTGTTTGTAAAAGTAATTCTGCTACTGCTTTTCCTATGCCGCTGCTGGCTCCTGTAATATATATGAGGTTCATGCTCTGTTGATATCGCAAAATTTCTCAATGTCTTTGACTTGTCCAAATACCATAATGGTATCACTTGCTTCAATTTGAGTGTCGCTTGAAGGTACGCCCAAAACGTGTTTTTCACGCCTTGTTTCTCCATTCACCACCTCTTCAAATTCTCTTTTTATGGTAATCACGGTCAGTTTGTACTTGTCGCGCATCCCCACAATTTCTAAAGACTTGTTGATGATTTTGGTAGGAGGTTTCATTTCCACAATTTCGTAGTCATCGGGCAATTGCAAAGATGAAAGAATGTTAGGGTTCAATAGGCTTTCTGCTACTACTGTTCCTACCTCATCTTCAGGAGAAAGAATTTCTTTTACCCCCAATTTTTCGAGAATCATTCGTTGCTGCTCACCACTGGCTCTGGCAATAATGCGCGGCACGTTCAACTCTTTTAAATATACAACCGTAAGCAGTAAAGCTTCAAAGTTTTCGCCAATGGCTACTACTACCGCATCTAGATTTTGAATGCCTTGAGTTTCCAAAGCCTTCATGTCTGTTGAATCTAATGTTACGGCATAAGCAACATCGTCTTTGATGGTTTGTATGTGATTTACATCATTGTCAATGGCCATGACTTCGGCTCCGCGTTCGCTCAATTTTCGAGCGATTGCCATACCAAAAGTTCCTAGCCCTATTACTGCATATCTACCCATGACTTAGCAGTTGAGTGCTTGGTTTAGGTCTTGAATCAAATCATTGGCATCTTCTACACCAACACTCATTCTGATGAGTGAATCTACGACACCAGATTTTTCGCGTTCTTCTTTTGGTATAGCGGCATGTGTCATTGTTGCGGGATGCCCAATCAATGATTCTACTCCGCCTAAAGATTCTGCCAATGAGAACACTCTCACCTTTGCCACAATGGCTAAGGCATCTTCCAGTTTATTTCCTTTTAAGGTGAAGGAAATCATCCCTCCAAAATCGCGCATTTGTGCTTTTGCTACTTTATGATTGGTATGATCTTCGAAGCCTGGCCAATATACCTTATCTACTTTTGCTTGGTCTTTTAACCAAGTGGCAACGGCTCTTCCATTTTCGCTATGGCGTTGCATGCGTAGGTGAAGCGTTTTTATTCCGCGCAATACCAAGAAGGAGTCTTGTGGTCCACAAACGGCTCCACTTGAGTTTTGGATGCGGTACACCTCATTGGCAATAGCTTCATCGTTCATCACCAAGACGCCCATCACAACATCGCTGTGGCCACCAAGGTATTTGGTTACTGAATGCATAACGATATCAGCTCCTAAATCTAATGGGTTTTGTAAGTATGGAGAGGCAAAGGTGTTGTCTACACCAAGCAAAGCACCTGCCTTTTTGGCAATGGCCGACATGGCTTTGATGTCAATAATATTCATCATTGGGTTGGTTGGTGTTTCTACCCAAATAAGTTTGGTATTTTCATTTACCAATGCCTCAACTGCCGCAGGATCTCCCATGCCAACAAAGTGAAATTTGATGCCGTACTTTTCGAAGATGGTTTTGAAGATGCGGTAAGAACCACCATACAAATCGTTGGTAGAGATTACTTCATCTCCAGGGTTCAGCATTTTGATCACACAATCAATTGCTGCCAAACCAGAGCCAAAAGCGGCTCCAAATTTTCCGTTTTCAATAGCTGCTAAGTTCTTCTCAAGCGCATGGCGTGTTGGGTTTTGCGTTCTTGAGTATTCATAGCCTTTGTGGTTTCCCACTCCGTCTTGTACGTAGGTAGATGTTTGGTAAATAGGAGTCATAATGGCTCCTGTACTTGCATCGGGTTCTAAGCCCCCGTGAATGGCTTTTGTTCCAAATCCTTTATCTGTTGTGTCCATATTGTTCTTTTTATCTAGTGGTTTATGATTTAAAAGTAATGAGTTTGCGTTTTAAATACACCCGTTGTATCCAATTGGGTAAAATTACAGCACCCAAAAATAAGTAAGGATAGTAAGTAAAGAGTCGCCAGAGAATAGCCAATGCCGCAGCTAAGCCAAGGGGAGTAAAATCCGCTAAGAAAGATTCAAAGGCCAATTGCGCAATGCCCTCTCCGCCAGGGGTTGGAGAAATGAGCATGATTACCCACATGATGAGTTGTCTAGCGAGAATCATGAGGTTGTCTGCAAAAGAGAGCCCTGTAAAGGCCATTAATAAAAAGTTGACAACCAAATAGCGGGCTGTCCAAGAGAGCGCTGTGGTAATGAATGCCGCGAACCAGAAACCAATGGGTTTGCCTTTGAGTTCATTGCTTGTAATTACAATTTCATCTCCTGTTTCAAGAGCCCCTTTTTTCCAGCGTTTGAGAATGGGCAAAGAGAAAATGGCGCTCAATGCACTTTTTAGTTTTTGCGGACTGATAAAGATGCCGAATACGATGATGCTGATGAGCAATAAGATGAAGCCAAAGCCAATCCAAAACACTTCTTTAACTCCCCACATTTTGCCAAGGAGTTCAATTTCGCCAACATTGCTAGGGAAGAGTTCTGCTCCGCCAACGGCTAGAAAGAGTATAGGAACCATTACAACATAGAAGAGTTCGTCTAACATGGCGGTTGTCATAACTATAGCGGTAGATTTGCCAATGCTGAGGTCTTCTTTATTCAGGATGAAAATGGCTACGCCAGAGCCGCCAACCACAGAAGGAGTTACGGCAGATGAGAACTCCCACAACATGATGTCATCAAAGACATTGCGCCACGAAATGCTTTTGCCCGAAAGAATGCGCAAACGCAGCATGTAGCCTAGGTCTCTCAGAATCACCATGATTAAAGCGCAAAAAAGCATGAAGCCAGACCACCATCCAAAATCAACCGATTCAAAGGCAGAAAAGTCTATGCCAGTGAGCAAGAAATAGGTAGCTACCCCCAAACCAATGACTATGGGAATAGCAATGCGTTTTGGATCTAACAATTGCCTTACGGCCGATTTATTTCGTTTTTTCTTTGCCATGTCCTTAGGGACTACAAGTCTATCAATTTTTAAACGGATGAAAGCCCATAAGGTGTGATGAACTTATGTTTGTTTCATGAAAAAGTTTTTTTACTTGAATACATGCAGCACATGCAAGCGCATTATGCAAGAACTCCCATTGGATGGTGTAGAACTGCGCGAAATTAAAACCGCACCCATGACCAACGGTGAAGTGGAAGCTATGCAGGCTTTAGCAGGGTCTTACGAAGCGCTTTTTAGCAAGCGCGCACAGAAGTACAAGAGCATGGGTTTGAAAGAGAAAAACCTTTCTGAAGAAGATATGAAAGCTTTGATTGTAGACGAGTACACTTTTCTCAAACGCCCCGTATTATTGATGGAAGACCAAGTTGTGGTTGGCAATTCTAAAGCATCTGTTGAAGCGATGAAAGAAGTTTTGAGCTAGGTGAATGAGGCTTTCGAAGTCAATGTAATGAAAAGATGGGGTTCTTATAAGTGGTGCTTTTGCTCAGTGCCAAAAAAAGCCCCTTCATTGCTGAAGAGGCTTCTGAGTTGAATGTCAATTATTGATTAGCAGAATTCGTTGTATGCTGCTTTCAAGTTTTCAGAAATCATATCTGCCGTTGCATTTTCGATATGATGTCTTTCTAACATGTGAACCAATTTGCCATCTTTAAACAAAGCTATGCTTGGCGAAGATGGAGGGTAAGGCAACATGTACTTACGTGCTTGGTCGGTAGCTTCTTTTTCTACCCCAGCAAATACTGTGGTTAAATGAGCTGGTTTCTTATCATGTTCTAATGAAGAAATAACCCCTGGACGGGCGTTACCTGCAGCACAACCACATACCGAGTTTACCACCACCATAGTGGTGCCTTGGTTCTTCATATTCTCATCTACTTCTTGTGCAGATTTCAATTGCTCAAACCCAACATTGTTGAGTTCGGCTTTCATTGGAGCTACTATTTCAGGAGGATACATATCTATTTGGTTTTGATATTAACTACGAATTAAGATCGTTTTTGTTTGAAAAATTCTTGTAAAATCTGTGCGCACTCGAAAGCGAGAACACCTCTTGTCACCGTTGTTTTTGGGTGTAATGAACCTTCTTTCTCTGCACACCCTCTTTTAGGGTCACTTGCGCCATACACCACTCTTCCTATCTGTGTCCAATAAGCTGCGCCAGAGCACATCATACAGGGCTCTAAAGTAACATACAAGGTACAGTCTTGCAGGTATTTGCTTCCTAGATTCTCTGATGCAGATGTAAAGGCTTGCATCTCGGCATGTGCAGTAACATCCGTCAATGCTTCAGTAAGGTTGTGCGCACGAGCAATAATGCGGTTGTTAGCCACAATTACCGCACCCACAGGTACTTCATCTTTGGCTAAGGCTGCTTCTGCTTCGCGCAAGGCGTGGCGCATGAAATGATCATCGCTATATACTTCAATCATCGCTTATCCCTTCATTTCCCAATCGGTTCCAGCAGCGCCATCTTTTAGCACTATGCCCAATTGAGCCAAATTGTCTCTAATTCTATCAGAGGTGTCAAAGTCTTTGTTTTGACGAGCACGTTTGCGCAAGTCAATCATTTGATCCATTAAGCCATCTACAACCCCGTTGTCTGTGGCTTGGCCATCTTCATCTACGATGTAAAGTCCCAAGACATTTTCTATAAAACCCTTCATGAGAGAAGTCAATTCTTCCCAATCTGTTGTTGAAATGCTGTTTTTTCCTTGCCCTACAGATTGTATAAACTTAGCGGCATCAAAAAGGTGAGAGATCAATACAGGAGTATTGAAATCGTCATTCATTGCCATGTATGCTTTTTCGGCAAATGCCTGAATGTCGAAGCCAGTAGTCTTGTCGCCTGAGTTTAAATTCGGTAGCAGAGCATAAGCTTTCATTAAGCGCTGGAAGCCTTTTTCTGCCGCATTTAATGCTTCAGAACTAAAGTCTAAGGTACTTCTATAATGGGCTTGCAAAATGAAAAAGCGAACGGCTACAGGGTGGTAGCCTTTTTCAAGTTTGTCTGTATCACCGGTAAACAATTCTCTAGGTAACAAGGTGTTCCCTGTAGATTTACTCATACGAGCACCGTTGAGGGTGAGCATGTTTCCATGCAGCCAATACTTCACTGGAGATTTATGGTGAGCCGCTGTACATTGCGCTATTTCTGCTTCATGGTGTGGGAATTTCAAGTCCATTCCTCCACCGTGTATGTCAAATTCTTCGCCCAAGTATTTGGTGCTCATTACAGAACACTCTAAATGCCATCCTGGAAAACCAATTCCCCATGGAGAAGGCCAGCGCATAATGTGTTGTGGCGAGGCATTTTTCCAAAGCGCAAAGTCTTGTGGGCTGCGCTTTTCGCTTTGGCCATCAAGGGCTCTTGTGCCATGTATCAAGTCATCTAACTTTCTGCCAGAAAGTTCGCCATAGCTGTCTTTAAATGTCTCATTGTATTTGGGCACATCAAAATACACCGATCCATTTACCTCATAGCCCAAACCTTGGTCTATAATGGATTTAATCATTTCAATTTGCTCTATGATATGTCCCGTTGCTGTAGGTTCTATACTTGGTGGAAGGTTGTTGAACTGCTGAAGAATCTTGTGAAAATCTACCGTATAGCGTTGCACAATCTCCATTGGTTCTAACTGTTCAACACGTGCTTTTTTTGCAATTTTATCTTCGCCCTCATCTGCATCATTCTCCAAGTGTCCGGCATCTGTAATGTTACGCACGTAACGCACCTTAAAACCAAGGTGTATCAAATAGCGGAACACCATATCAAAGCTGATGAAGGTGCGGCAATTGCCAAGGTGTACATCACTGTAAACGGTTGGCCCACATGTGTACATGCCTACAAAAGGCGCATTAATGGGTTCAAACGCTTCTTTTTTGCCGGTTAGTGAATTGTAAATGTGCAATGTATTTGGCATTGTTGTAAAGATTTAGCGGCAAAAATAGAATCAAAGATGGAGTAATGCCTACACCTTTACCAGTGGATCTATAATTTCTTGTTTTTTAGCATCCAACATGTGCTCTGGCATAGACTCTTTAATGGTTTCAGCAAGGCTATCAATCAGTCTTTTCTTTAGAAATTGACGGTTGACTACAATGCTTATTTCGCGCACGGGATTAGTATCGGACAAGGGTTTAACAATTTGATCTTCTCTATCTTGATCAGTCAACGCTAACTCAGGAACCAATGTTAAGCCGTTTTTCACATTCACTATTGTTTTCAGTGCTTCAATAGAATGGCTTTCATATTTAAAGTGCCCCTTGAATTCCTCTTCCAGATCTGGTGAACACAAATTCAGCACTTGATCTCTGAAACAGTTTCCCTCTTTTAGCAACCACACATCTTCTGCAACAAGATCATCAGCAGAAATGCTGGATTGATGGAACAATGGGTGCGATTTGGCCAAATAGGCGTAAAACTTCTCATAATATAAGGGGATGGTAACGATGCCTTTGGTATCTACAGGAGTGGCTATAATCCCTGCATCGAGTTCCCCATTTTTTAAGCGCGCAATAACTTGTTCTGTTATTTCTTCCTGCACATTCACATTCACATCTGGATGATATTTGTTGAATCGGTTGATGAATTTAGGAACCAAATAAGAAGACACAGTTGGGATGATACCTAGCTTCAAATCTCCTTTTACATCAGCATTGTATTCCAACACCAAATCGGGTATTGATTTCGACATCATCACCACTTCTTGGGCCCTGTTGATGATTTGTGATCCAATTTCTGTAGGTACAATGGGCTTGCGCGTTCTATCAAAGATTACAATGTCTAATTCGCGCTCTAAATTTTTTACTTGAGTGGTTAAAGCTGGCTGAGTTACGTGGCAACTGTTTGCTGCTTCTACAAAAGATCCGTAGTTGGCAATAGCTAAAATATATTCGAGTTGTATGAGTGTCATGCGGCAAACATAACTATTTTTAATGGGAATATATTTTTATTCAATTTGATTTATACTCTATTGATGTGTAGTTTTGAGGAAACAAATAATTATATGAAACCGACCGTGCAAATTCCCGATTCAGAAAGGGAACGAATCATTATCAAGTTAAACGATTCTCTAGCAGCATATCAAGTGTTTTACCAAAACCTAAGAGGATTTCATTGGAACATAAAGGGCGAAAATTTCTTTGAACTTCACGTTCAGTTTGAAAATTGGTACAACGATGCTGCCTTGCAGATTGATGCATTGGCAGAGCGTATTCTTACCCTTGGGGGCGAACCTCTGCATAGCTTTAAAGAGTATTTAGAGACTTCGTCCATAGAGCCAAAGACAAAGAAATACAATGGGAGAGAAATAATGGAAATGATCTACCATGACCATATCAGCCTTTTGCATTTGCTTGGGCAAGCAGTTGAAGTAGCTGGGCAATCTGATGATGAAGGAACCAACGATTTACTCACACCCATGATCAGTAACTTGGAAAAAACCAACTGGATGGTTGGTGCTTGGTTAAAGAGTTAAAACAAAAAAAGCCCCGTCATTTGACGGGGCTTTTCTTTTTAAAAATATTCTATTTAGTTAGAACCGCCACTTACTGGGGCCATTGTCTTACTCACTGGAGACGCATTTTCTTGCGCTGGTTTAGCAGCAACTTTACCTTTTATCTTCAACATTTCAGAAGCTGCGTTAGAAGCATTACTTGTTAATGTTACAGACTTAGTAAAAGGACCAGGTCTTTTTGTATCATATTTTACTTTAATGGCAGCAGATGCTCCAGGAGCAATAGGTTGCTTTGGCCATTCAGGAACAGTACATCCGCAAGATCCTTTTGCATTTGAAATAATCAAAGGTTCAGTACCCGTATTCGTAAATACAAATTCACAAGCTCCATTTCCAGCGTATTCAATATCGCCAAAATCATGAACTTTTTTCTCGAATGAAATTTCTGGACCACCTATTTGTGCTAGGGCTGCGCTCCCTGTAAATATCATAAGAGCAAAAGCGATAAGACTTCTTTTCATAACTATTGTTTTTATCTTGATTTGAGCTTCAAATGTAGTGAATTCTTCGCCCCGAGTATAGTTTATTGCGGGCTTTAACATCATTTGACACTTACCTTTAGAAATATATGAGCGGCTTTTATGAAAACACACTTACTAAAAAAATAACTTTGCCGCCCTTAAAATAGTCCTGTTACAGATGGAAATATCAAGCAAATACAACCCGCAAGAATCAGAAAACAAGTGGTATAGTCACTGGATGGAAAAAGGCTTTTTCAAGTCTACTCCAGATGAAAGAGAGCCATACACCATTGTTATCCCTCCGCCCAATGTAACAGGCGTATTGCACATGGGTCACATGTTGAACAACACCATTCAAGATGTTTTGATCCGTAAAGCCCGAATGCAGGGAAAAAACGCTTGTTGGGTTCCCGGAACCGATCACGCCTCTATTGCTACAGAAGCTAAAGTAGTTGCCAAATTAAAAGAAGAAGGCATAGATAAAGCAGACCTGAGCAGAGAAGAGTTTCTAGAACACGCTTGGGAGTGGACCCATAAACACGGTGGAATTATTCTTGAGCAACTAAAAGCTCTAGGTGCTTCTTGCGATTGGGATCGGACGGCATTTACCATGGATGAAACGCGTTACGAAAGCGTAATTAAGGTATTTGTAGACCTTTACAAAAAAGGAATGATTTACCGCGGATACCGCATGGTAAATTGGGATCCCGAAGCCTTAACAACTGTGTCTGATGAAGAGGTAATTCACAAAGATGTAAACGCAAAATTGTACTACTTAAAGTATGCGATTTCTGGATCTGATGACTTTGTAACCATTGCCACTACACGACCTGAAACCATCTTGGGCGATACAGCTATTTGTGTGAACCCAGAAGATGAACGGTTCACCCATTTAATAGGAAAAACAGCAATTGTTCCTATTGCGAACCGAGAGGTGCCAATTATTGGAGATACCTACGTAGACATAGAGTTTGGGACAGGGTGTTTAAAAATTACCCCTGCGCATGATGTAAATGATAAAAACATTGGAGACAAGCACAAGCTTGAAATCATAGATGTATTGAATGAAGATGGCACATTAAATTCCAATGGTCTCCATTATGAAGGTAAGGATCGTTTTGCGGTAAGAAAACTCATTGCTAAAGAACTGGAAGAGTCTGACGTTCTTGTAAAAACAGAAGACTACCAAACCTCTGTAGGAACCAGCGAACGCACAGGAGCTGTGATTGAGCCTCGGTTATCTATTCAGTGGTTCTTAGAAATGGATGAGCTCTGCAAGCCAGCATTGGATGCAGTAATGGAAGACTATGTGAAATTGATTCCTGGTAAGTTCAAGAATACTTACCGTCATTGGATGGAAAACATCCACAACTGGAACATTTCTAGACAACTTTTCTGGGGTCATCAAATACCTGCCTGGTATTTTGGAGATGGCAACCAAGACTTTGTAGTGGCGCAAACAGAAGCAGAGGCTTTAATCTTGGCTCAAGAGAAAACGGGCAATACAGATTTAAAGCTAGAAGACCTCAAACAAGAAGAAGATGTGTTAGATACATGGTTCTCAAGTTGGTTGTGGCCTATCGCAGTGTTTGATGGTATTCGAGAACCTGAAAACGAAGAAATCAACTACTATTATCCCAGCAACGATTTGGTGACAGCACCGGAAATTTTATTCTTCTGGGTAGCTAGAATGATTATTGCTGGATATGATTATAGAGGCGATCGTCCGTTTGAGAATGTATACCTCACAGGAATTGTACGCGATAAACAAGGGCGTAAAATGTCTAAATCATTGGGGAATTCTCCGGATCCTATCAAGTTGATGGAGAAGTATTCCGCAGATGGTGTTCGCGTTGGAATGCTGCTCACATCACCTGCAGGAAACGATTTGCCCTTTGATGAGTCGCTCTGTGAACAGGGAAGAAACTTTACCAATAAAATTTGGAATGCACTGCGTTTGATCAAAGGTTGGGAAATGGATGAGACCATTGAACAACCCGCAGCAGCTGCAGCTGCTCATGTTTGGTTTGAGGCACGCACCAATCAATTGATTACAGAAATTGAGGACCTTTTCAAACAATACCGATTGAGTGAAGCCTTAATGGCCATTTATAAGTTGGTTTGGGATGATTTCTGTTCATGGTATTTAGAAATGATCAAGCCGGCCTATCAAAAACCAATTGACGCTTTGACTTTAGAGCAGGCCATAGGTCATTTTGAGACGATGGTAAAATTGGCGCATCCCTTTATGCCATTCATTTCTGAAGAGATATGGCATTTGTTGAGAGAAAGAAATGAAGATGATTACATTATCGTTTCAAGCTGGCCAGAAGTCACTGTTGAGAATAAAGATGTGATTGATCAATTCAATACAGCAAGTAAGGTTATTGTTGAAATCAGACAATTTAGAGCCAAGCAAAACATCCCGAATAAAGATGCGCTTGAACTCATTGCTGTTGGAAAGAGAAATAACTCGTTTGATGAAGTGATTTTAAAACTAGGAAATCTAGAAGGTATTGACATTAGACAAGACAAGCCAGAAAAAGCGTATGGGTTTGTTGTTAGCGGAACAGAATATTTCATTCCTCTCGAAGGAGCTATTGATATGGCTGCCGAAAAGGTGAAAATTGAGAAAGAGATTGAATATATCAAAGGCTTCTTAAAAAGCGTAGATAAAAAGTTGAGCAACGAGCGATTTGTGGCAGGTGCTCCAGAACAGGTGGTTGAAAACGAACGCAGAAAAAAGGCAGATGCTCAAGAGAAATTAGATTTGCTTGAGGCCCAATTAAAAGACTTGTAAATAAAAAAAGAGGAGCTTTTATAGTTCCTCTTTTGCTAATTCTTCTTTCAATAACACATTTGTTTGTGCCGTGAAAATGGAAATAATCCTATCGGACTTTTCCTTAAATTCTTTGATCTTTGGATCATTTAATACATTCAATAACATCTAAGTAGGAGTTTCAAGTTATTCAATTGAGCGGCCAATGTACCTCTTTATTTCATTTATGTAAAGCCCTGAAATAAAAAAAGTTCGAGATTGGTTCTTTAATGATTGAACATAAAAAAACGGGGATAGTTAACTATCCCCGTTTTTTTGGTTTGAAAGGTTTGTTTTTCTCTAGTAAATTACTGCATTATTTCTGTAACCTGATAAGTTTTCGTACCAATCTGGATAAAGTAATCCGCCAGACTGAGCCCAATCTGCAAACTTCAAATAAGCATTTACAATATCTTCTTTTTCCATTGGGTATTGCAGTTCAACGGGTAATTCCAATGCCCATGGTAAGTTGTTCGCTGTTTTGTAATATCCGTTAGAAGGATTAGATACATCATTCATGGTATTAAAGAAAACAGGATCGACTAAGGCTGTTGGCTCACGGTCTATCAGGTGAATATCTTTTCCTCTGTCTTGGTCTACAATCATAAATGAATTGAATGATTCTAAGCTCACATCTGAAAGGTTCAATGGAGAACTGAATACAACAGACATACTAATGTCATCGCTCACGCCAGCAGGTATACCAGGAACAGTATTAAACATTGCAACACCACTTCTTTGAATCACTTGGTCTGCAGACTCAAATACGATAAGAACTGCTTGTGATTGACCAGACTCAGTTCCATTAGCATTGTAAGAAGTGTAAGAACCGTTGTTTAACTCAGTGCTATTGACTGATTGCACTTGGTTAGCAATAGCATCATCTAATTGGATTCCAAACCCATTGTCAAATCCAGCTCCCGCTGCTTACACTTTAAATCCTAAATCGAGTTCAACAACCTTGTTGTTGGCATTTGTAATGGGGTTGATTCTAAATCGAATTACCAAATCATTGAAGTCGTAATCACCCATATTTGGCCATAAATCTTCAAAGGCATAAGAAGCGTACGAACTTGGGTTTGGATAGTAATTATCAAAAGCTTTCGCAGCGTCATTTGGATAATCGTCATCATCATCCGGAATACCATCACCATCTGTATCAACAGTCAATGAAATGGTTGGACAATTTCCAGCGCCTTGGTTGTTTGAAGGCTCACTTACATCAGTACCTGAAATAACAATGTTATCTAGAAGCCCTCTTCCGTTTCCTCCGTTTCCGTAATAATCCCAATGCACTTGATAAACTCCACCACTAGCTGCTGTTTGGTTGAAAGTATAGGTTGTGCTGTTATTTGCAAAAGAGAACTGAGACTCCAATGAGCTTACCGTTCCGTTTTGATCTGTGAGGTATACATTCAAGAATTTCCCTCCAGAAATAGAACCTTTAATTTTAGCTTCAAAAGCTACTGTTCCATTAGATGGTATGTCAACCCAAGGAGAAATGACTTGATGAAAGTTGGTTGAAGGATTGGTATATGGATTGTTACTGAGCTGGCCAGTTCTAGCACTGAACGGTCCAGAAAATGCATTTGAACCACCGTTTACACTGGTGCTGTAAAATTGCCAGCATAATGTTTTGTAATGATTGCGACTTCCCACTTCAAAATCGTTTGTTACTTGGCTCATTCCAGAAAACGAGAATAAGCTTAATCCAAGAACATATATGTATTTATTCATCGTCTTCTTCATCTTCTGTTTGGTCTAAAAAGTTAAATACTACTGTATTATTATCGATAAGAAGGGTGTGTGTCTAATTGATCCGTATGAAACGGTGATGTGCTCATCTTTACTAGGTAATACCAAGTCAATGCTCGTGTTGGCAGACATCTCTTGCCAAGCTGAAAAGAGTTCTTTTCCGTTTTCGTCAAAAATGGAAAGCTGGTTGGTAATTGATCTACCATTTAAATCAACACCTTCCACTTTTACTTCCAATGAGCGTGTTGATTTCCAATCAAAACCTGGACTTACGGATAAGTTTTGAAATTCTAAGATCTCTTCTGAAGGAATATCCGTATTCAGGTCTTTTTTACAGGAAGTAAAGGTGATTAATAGGAATGTAAGAGAAAACAAGAGCTGTGTTTTTCTTGTTTTGGGAAGATTTTCCTTAATCTGTATCATTTCTTAGAAGTTTATGTCTATCTTCTTCAGGTATAGACCCCATAAACTCTGTCTCTTCAGAAGAAGGAGTGTTGTTCTTGAGGTTTCTACACCCCAATAATTCAAATAATCATGCCGAAATTGAGTAGAATTCGCTTAAGTTCGTTCACCTAAAATTTAACTACATGATTCTAAGAATTTTCTCAGTATTGATATGTGGTCTAGGGTCTTTTATGACCTTCGGACAAAACGTGATGACACCCGAAAAGTTGTGGGAGCTTGGCCGTGTTGGTGGTGAAGGACTAACGCCAGATGGCAAAAACATCATATATGGTGTAAAGACTTATGAGGTGGAAGCAAATTCTGGAGATAGAAACTTGTTTATGGTACCTGTTAAAGGCGGAGAACCAAAGCAGTTGACCGACATGAAAGGCTCTGAGTATGGCGTTCAAATCTACACGTCAGGAGACAAGGTTGGATTTATGAATGGAGGCCATTGGTATGAAGCTGGCCTAGACTTTAAAAATCCCAAAGCTGTTGCAGGAATTGAAGGAGCGGAATTCGCGAAAGTTTCGCCAGATGGAAGGAAAGTGCTTTTCGCTGCTAGAGCTCAAGTGGAAAGCGGAGTGAGTGATGAGTATCCAGATTTACAACAGGCAGATGCGAAAATCTATGATGATTTGATGATTCGTCATTGGGATACCTGGAATGACGGAAGTTACCGTCATTTATTTGTTGCGGATTTAGCCAATGGCTCTGTGTCGAATGTTGTAGATATTTTAGAGGGTGAACCACATGATGCTCCTCTTATGCCATTTGGAGGTTCTGAAGATGTAACATGGAGCCCAGACAGCAAAACCGTAGTCTACGCTTCAAAGAAAAAGACGGGTGTTGATTATGCGGAAAGCACCAATAGCGACTTGTACTTTTATAACGTAGAGACCAGAGAAACAAAAGCTTTAGAAGGAACCGCTGGTGGTTATGATAGTCATCCTTCTTTTAGTCCAGATGGTAAAAAATTCGCTTGGTTGGGTATGTCAAGAGATGGGTATGAAAGTGACCAAAACACCATTATATTCATGGATGTTGCCACTGGTCAAATAACTTTTGACCTATTTTTTTGGAGAGAAAGTATTACTTCTTTCAATTGGAGCAATGATGGAAAAACCATCTATTTCAGGGGAGGTAAAAATGCAAGATACCAGTTGTGGTCTATCGATATGAGCATGATTACTGGTAAAATTGGTTCTGATATTAGAGAAGCCGATGGTCTAGTGAAACAAGTAACAGACGGAACACATAATATCAATGGTATTGTTGGTGAGGCGAATGGCGTGTTGTATGTGGAGAAGCAAGATATGAACCACGCAACAGAGATTTATCAAGTAAAGATTTCGAATGGCTCATTGAAGCAAGTGACTAAAACCAATGATGCTATTTATAATAAACTTGAGCTAAGTACCGTGGAAGAAAAATGGGTAGAAACCATTGATGGAAAGCAAATGCAAGTTTGGGTGATTTACCCGCCAAACTTTGATGAAAATAAAAAATATCCCGCAATTTTCTATTGTCAAGGTGGACCACAAAGTGCCATCTCTCAGTTTTACAGCTACCGTTGGAACTTTCAGTTAATGGCTGCCAACGATTACATCGTAATTGCGCCAAACAGAAGAGGTTTGCCCACTTTTGGTATAGAATGGAACGAAGAGATTAGTAAAGACTGGGGTGGAAAAGCAATGCAAGATTACCTCGCAGCTTATGATCAAATTGTATTTCCGAATGAGTTCATTGACCAAACAAAGGTGGCTTGTGTTGGAGCGAGCTTTGGAGGCTATTCTACTTTTATGTTGGCGGGAATTCATGAAAATAGATTTAAGTCTTTCATCTCTCATTGTGGTTTGTTCAACCTAGAGAGCTGGTATGGTTCTACAGAGGAATTATTCTTTGCCAACTACGATGTAGGCGGACCTTATTGGATGAATAATGAAGCTGCTAGAAAATCTTACAGAGAATTCTCACCGCATAAATATGTAGCAGCTTGGAACAGACCTATGATGATTATTCAGGGAGGAAAAGACTTTAGGGTACCAGAAACACAAGCGTTTGAAGCGTTTACTGCTGCCCGGGTACAAAGGCTGAAAAGTAGATTGTTGTACTTTCCAGAAGAAAATCACTGGGTGTTACAGCCTCAGAACGGCTTGCTTTGGCACAGGGAATTTTTCAAATGGCTTGAAGAAACAGTCAAGACAGACTCAGAAGACTACTACGATAATTAGTAAATAAAAAGAGCGGCTCATGGCCGCTCTTTTTTTAGTCTATTGTTTCACGAATTTTCGTGTTTTAATCTCGTTGTCGTTCACAAGTTGTACGATGTAAATTCCATTAGTCCATGCAGAAACGTCAATGCGCTCTAGGTAATCTGCTGTAGCTGGAACTGTTTTTCTCATTACCTCTGCACCCATTTGGCTGTAAATAACCAGCTCAGTGCCTTCTTGTCTATTTTGCAAATGAATTTGAAGAACATCACTTGAAGGGTTAGGGTAAATACTCAAGCCAGCATTGTCAACCTTTTTGCTTATTGAAGTAATGGCATTTGGTGGAAGCCAAGAAGGATCGTCTAAAGAAGGATCTCCTTCATCTAAATCATACCCAATGGTAAAGTTGTATCTGTAAAAATTACCGAAATCACTTTCAATGTTATGAATAAACAATGGAGGGGTTGAACCCGGTACATTTACGTTAATAAGCTTTGCAGATCCGGTTCCTTGGTTAGGGTTTGCCCACCAAGATAGGCCGTCTCCTCCACCGCCACTCCCATCATCTTCGATATAAAAAAAGTAAGCTCCAGGAACCGCCTCAATAGTGTCAACGTATGTAGTGTTATTGGCAAGATTGTCTCTCCATACCAAGGTGTCGTTGTCTGAAGTGGCAAGCAAGTAGCGGTTTTCATTTCCGCGGTTGTTTGATTTTACTTCAAGAACCATTCTTGAGTTGTATACATCTGGAATCGTATAATGTGTTGTGAACGTATTGTTGTGAGCTACTTCGTCCACACCGCCATTCGGATTCTCTATAGAAGCGTAAAACTCGTTCGCAGGACTTACATAGAAGTTGTGCGAAGGAATAACAAGCTCAACGGTGTCGGTTTCTAAAAACCCAAGATTTCCTTGCCAGGATACTCTATATTCTTTTCCACCAGTTACTCCATATCTAATTTCTGCTGTATTCAATACGTCAGATCCCAAGTTCTTGATAATAATCAATGGGTTTTCTCCAGTCGGGTTGTACCTAGAATAACGATCGTATGTGGTAGGTCTTAACACATCTGATACTTCAGCATCTAAACTGTGATTGATTGCTCCATATTGGAAAACAATTCCGCTAATGATGTAAGACATATTCACATTTGTAGCCGTGTAGTTTTCCCATTCAAGTTCAATTCCGAAAGTAGATTGATTGTCTGGAAGATTTTTTGTAAAATCATAAACAAATTCTTCTGCTTCTCCTCCAGGGCACCATCCCGCTCGGTTGTAAATCCAAGTACCTGTTTGAGCAATATGTGCTTCATCACCACAATCATTTCTCCAAACAGTTTGTTGGTAACGCACAGCATTATTTACCCTTAGTTTAAACCATTTATCGCAAAATTCTGCGCAGTTTTCTGGGTTTACACCGTTACCGCTGTTATCTCCAAATCCGTGGCCAGTTGCAGCAACCTTAAATTGAAAATTCTCAGCACCTGTAACCGGATCGATTTCTTCATATTGCAGATTTCCATTAATTGGGTTCGAAGCGTTACCATAGGTGTAACTTCCAAGATATACCTGGTGTACACTTAGGGGATCCATTGGTGGTGTTCCCTCAATAAAGTCGAACCAAATAGAAACGGTAAATCCATTTTGCCAGCCTCCATATTTGGCATTTATAACCTTTTCACCTGTCAATAAAGGTGTGAAGCCAGTTACGTCAAACTTGTATTCATGAAACCACCCCTGTTGTTTGTCCCCGGCATAAGGGGTAATCACTTTTGCAAGTTCATACCTTTCAATGGCATTTGGATCTGAAATATCCATCAATTGAATTGTTGTGGTGTAATCCCATTCGCTGCATCCTATTGATGGGCAACCAAGCTCATAATGCATGATTACTTTGCTGTAAGTTCCGGGAGGTGGAAACTGAACCGTGTCATAGAAATTTCCGTTCCAGTCCCAATGTGTTTCATCATGAGAAAATACTTTTGTTGTGTCTCCAGGGCCTGCAAAACAAGCAAAGCTCCAAAGTGTTAAAACAGTAAATAACAGTCTAATCATATCATATAATTTAAGCCAACAAATTACTTAAAATTTTATCACCTCGTCAAGTCTAAAACCAAGCTTCCTGTTGCGGAAATCGTTAATCTTGTACCAATAATCATCTAGTACATTATGGAATACAGAAATCTCGGAAAATCAGGGTTGAAGGTCAGCTCTTTTTCATTTGGGTCTTGGATCACATTTGGCAATCAAGTAAGTACCAAGGTTGCAGAACAGTGCATGCGCTTGGCTTATGATTCTGGCATTAACTTTTTTGACAATGCAGAAGTATATGCTCAAGGAAAGAGCGAAGAAGTGATGGGAGCAATCCTAAATAAAATGGCTTGGTCTAGAGACAGCTACATAATTTCTTCTAAAGCATTTTGGGGAGGAGAAAAACCCACTCAAACTGGCCTATCTAGAAAGCACTTGGTAGAAGCTTGTGATGGTGCATTAAAAAGATTGAGGTTGGATTATTTGGATTTATTCTATTGCCATAGACCGGATAAGTCAACTCCAATAGAAGAAACAGTTTGGACCATGCATAATTTGATTATGCAGGGTAAAATATTGTATTGGGGAACCAGTGAATGGAGCGCTCAAGAAATACAAGAAGCTATAGGAGTTGCTCGCCAATACAACCTCATACCGCCTACCATGGAGCAGCCGCAATACAATATGCTACACCGCTACCGTATGGAAGTAGAGTACAATCAACTGTTTAAGAACCACCAATATGGAACAACCGTTTGGTCGCCATTAGCCAGTGGTATTTTAACGGGTAAATACAATGATGGCTTCCCCGACAATACGCGCCTTCAGCTAGATGAATTGGAGTGGTTGAAAGAGAAAAACTTCAATGAAGATAAATTGAAGCCTGTGCGTGAATTGAGCACCTTAGCAGCAGATTTAGACATTACTATGCCAAGGCTTGGATTAGCATGGTGTTTGAAAAATCCCAATGTAAGTTCAGTCATACTCGGAGCCAGCAAGGTATCGCAGTTAGAAGAGAATTTAAAAGCACAAGATGATGTTCATCTACTTACTGATGAAGTGATGGATAAAATTGATGGCATATTGAACAATAAGCCGGTGCAGCCGCGTTTCTAGTGAAGAATCCAAGTTTTCTTACCGAAGAACTTTGGTTCCCTAAAATCGATAGCGAAACAGATGACCTGGTAGCCATTGGTGGTGATTTAACTGTAAACCGACTGCTTTTGGCTTACCGGAGTGGCATATTTCCCTGGTTCAATCCAGAATCTGATTTTCTGTGGTGGTCGCCTCAAGAACGCTGTATATTTTACCCTCAAGAACTGAAAGTATCTAAGAGCATGCGACCCTACTTGAACGGGAAATATCGAGTTACTTTCAACCAAAAATTTGAAGACATTGTAAAAGCATGTAGTGAGGTGGAACGCCCAAATCAAGATGGCACTTGGATTACAGAAGAAATTATTGAAGCCTATTGTCGCTTGCATGGCGAGGGCTATGCGCACTCGGTAGAAGTTTGGGAAGGTGACGCGCTTGTTGGTGGGCTGTATGGGGTATGCATCGGCAAAGTGTTTTTTGGCGAATCCATGTTTTCGAAAAAGAAGAACGCCTCTAAAACAGGGCTTATTGCTCTATCAAAACGCATTGTGGAATTGGGTGTTGAGTTAATCGACTGTCAAATGGTAACAGAACATTTGATCAGCTTAGGGGCAGTGGCAATAGAGAGAAAGCAATTTTTAGAATTGATTGACGCTTACATTAAAGAGCCAATCACACTTTTGAAACTTAATGACTAAACAAGAGGCTCTTGAAATATTAAAACTTCAGCATGAAGAGCAAGATGTGGACGAAGCCACGGTGAATGAAGTTTTCGAACTCAAAAAGGCAGTTTTGATGAAGCCATTGGTGCCTCTTCTTGCTAAGAAGCGCGTACTGGATTTGTTGCGTATTCATGAAGCTCATTCCTTATTGGCAAACGCGCAAGAAAATTCACCGGATATACTTGGTAGCGACTATGTATGGTCATACCCTTCTGTAAAGGAGTCTATAGAAAGTATAGGCAACACAACCGCCCTGGGAGAAGGACTAACCCTATACACAAGCACAACGGCCAAGCTAAAATTTCACTTTTCAAACTCTCAAAGTGCTTTGCAAGCAGCAGGGGCATTGAAGAATTGGATTGAATGGGAATGGAAGTGGTGCACTGCGCTAATGCATTGTTTTCAAGCGCTCATTCCGTCAGATTTTTTAGAGGCGTTCAAACAAGCAGAAAAACTTTCCGATCCGCAATTGAGGCAAGAGATAAAAAAACTTAAACTTGAAACTCATCGTATATCTGATGCATTAGCTGTAAATGCTTTGAAAACAAGTGATGAGCAGGTTGAGCTATGGAAGGAGCTGAATAGGATTAAAAAGATGCTGACGTTAAGAATATAATCTCAAAATGAGAAAATTGCGAGCATTTGAAAAGTAAAGCTCCCTTTGTGAGATGAATATGTGGTTTATTTAATATCTAACTTGCTCTAATTCAGTTTATTTTTCTGCTAATTAGTCAAATCCATTAACAAAATAGTCAATTGGTCTGATTTTTAGAATATCGCTTTTTAAAGTTAAGATTTAGAGTATATTTGATAATGAAACATTCATATCGACTATTTCATGGTTGATATTTGAGGGTTAGGTTTATTGGTCTAAAGGTGCTTGCAGTGATGCAGGCACCTTTGTTTTTTTCAGGATGTTGGTAAGAGAGCCAGTTTGCTAATTTTGACCCCCAAGAAATAATGCTATGTCCAAGATTCAGTTAATTGATGTTCCAAGCGAAATAGGAGCAGGAACAAGAGGGGCAAGCCTGGGCTTTGAAGCTTTAAAAGTGGCTTGTTTAAATGCAGAAAGTGATTTTTTTAAGAAATACCCAGCACTTCATGTGCAAGACGAAAACTATGCTTTATTCAACGCTGTAAATACGCCTTTTGCGAAACGCATTACTCACATTCAAAAAGTGTATGAACGCATTGTTTCTGTTGTTGGAGAAACCATTGAGAAAAACCAGTTTCCATTGCTGTTGTCCGGAGATCACAGCACTGCAGGAGGAACCATTGCAGGCTTAAAATTGGCACACCCAGATAAAACTATTGGTGTTGTTTGGATTGATGCCCATGCCGATTTACACTCACCATATACATCTCCAAGTGGCAATGTGCACGGCATGCCTTTAGCAACTGCATTGGCAGAAGACAATTTGCCTTCACGTATCCCAAATAGGCAATTAAGCCAAGAAGGAGAACGGGCATGGAAAGCTATCCAAGAGCTTGGTGGTGTTTCCCCTAAAATTGAAGCAGAAAACCTTGTGTTTTTTGGTGTTCGCGATACGGAAACTCCCGAAGATGAACTCATGGAACGTTTGGGAGTGAAGAACTACACAGTAGATGAAGTGCGCTACCGTGGATTAGAGCGCTGTGTTAATGAGACCATTAGTTCATTATCCAATTGCGATATGATTTATATCTCATTCGATGTAGACAGTATGGATAGCAACTTAATCTCTCATGGTACAGGAACCCCGGTTCCTTATGGTTTCAATGGAGAAGAAGTGAAATCAATCATGTCCATGTTTATTCAAACAGGAAAAGTTGCTGCACTCGAGTTTGTGGAAATCAATCCAACCTTAGACGAGAAATGCAACCTCATGGCAGAAACTGCTTTTTCAATTCTCGAAGAACTTACCGAAGAAATAACCCAACAGAAAAGTCATTAATTGTGCAGATAGACCAATTTTTAAAAGCGCATGCAGCTACCGCCATTCAAGAACTTTATGGTCAGCAGCCGGCTGAGCAACAATTGCAGTTCCAGCCAACGCGAAAGGAGTTTACAGGAGATATTACACTTAACGTGTTTCCCCTTCTAAAAATTTCTAGGCAAAAACCAGAAGAAACGGCACAGCAAATTGGTGAAGCTCTTCTGAGGTTAGAAGAAGTGCACTCTTATGAGATTATCAAAGGCTTTTTGAATATTCAAATTGGCAATCGCTTTTGGTTGAATCAATTGAGCACAGCTTTTTCCAACGAAGAATACGGAACAGAAAAGACAGATCGCGGCTTGGTGATGGTAGAATTTTCTTCGCCAAATACCAATAAACCATTGCATTTGGGTCACCTTAGAAACATATTCTTGGGAGATTCTGTCAGTCGCATTCTAGAGATGAGTGGAAACCAAGTGGTAAGAACACAAATCATCAACGACCGTGGAATTCATATTTGCAAAAGCATGGTGGCTTGGCTCAAGTTTGGTAAGGGTGAAACCCCAGAGACAAGTGGAATGAAAGGAGACCACTTGGCGGGGAAATACTATGTGGCTTTTGACAAGCACTACAAGAAAGAAATGGCGACTCTTATTTCTGAAAAGCTCGAAGAAAGTGAGCTTTTAAAGAATGACGAAGACATTTCACAATTAGAGAAAGACTTGTTGCGTAAGGGAAAATCAAAAGATCAAGAACTTACAGATCTTGAAAAGCAACAAATTCACGAGATAAAAGGCATAAAAAGCTTCGCAGAAAAAGAGGCTCCTATCTTAAAAGAAGCGCAAAGCATGCTGCTTAAGTGGGAATCTAAAGATCCGGAAACAATTACACTTTGGGAAAAAATGAATACCTGGGTATACGATGGATTTTCATCTACATACACCAAAATGGGTGTTGATTTTGATGTGCTGTATTACGAGAGTGATACGTATTTGCTAGGTAAACATGTGGTTCAAGAGGGTCTAGATAAAGGCGTTTTCTTCAAAAAAGAAGATGGTTCTGTTTGGATTGACTTGAGTGACGATGGTTTGGATGAGAAGCTTATTCTCAGAGCGGATGGCACTGCGGTTTATATGACGCAAGATATTGGCACTGCCATTGAACGCTACAAGAATTACCCCGATGTAAAACAAATGATTTACACTGTAGGTAACGAGCAGAACTACCATTTTAAAGTCTTGTTTTTGATACTCGATAAGTTGGGCTATGCGTGGGCTAAGAGCTGCTACCACCTTTCTTATGGCATGGTAGAATTGCCAGAAGGCAAAATGAAGAGTAGAGAAGGAACCGTGGTAGATGCAGATGATTTAATGCAAGAGGTGATTGATGCTGCTGCTCATGAGACGAATGAGCGTGGAGGTTTTGAAGGCTTAAGCGAAGAAGAAAAAAGTCAATTGTCTGAGATGCTCGGCTTGGGTGCTTTGAAGTATTACTTGCTTAAAGTAGACCCTAAAAAAAGCATGCAGTTCAATCCAAAAGAGAGTGTAGACCTAACGGGGAATACCGCTCCATTTATTCAATATACACATGCTCGAATAAAAGCATTGTTGCGCAAAGCAGAGCAAGACAAGTTGCATGTTGGTGTAGATTCTAGCGTTGAGTTGCAAGCCAAAGAAAAAGACGTAGTAAAAGCGGTCCTCGCATTCCCGCAAATAGTGAATGATGCTGCTGGTGCTTATACGCCAGCCATGGTGGCCAATTACATCTATGACCTTGTGAAGACCTACAATTCTTTTTATCAGTCGGTGCCTATTTTTAGAGCAGAGCATGAGAAAGACATCAGCTTTAGATTGGCACTGAGCAACATCACGGCTCGGGTTATAAAATCTGCTTTTGAGATGTTGGGCATTCAGGTGCCAGAGAGGATGTAAAAAAACAAAGTCATTTTAGACTTTTCGATAAAACCTAATCAGTAGCAGAGGTGTCCGTAAGGGACATCTCTGTGAATTTTATTGATTTTACCATGGCTTCTACTTCTCTCAGATGCTCCCTTTTGTCAAACTCTGGGGCGAACACATAGCCGTTGGCCACAACCATTCTATTGTTCAGCTTGTCGTACATAGCTAAAGAAAGCATAGGGCCACCCATGAAACCTTTTTCAAGTTTCCATAAGCCTCGAATCTCTTTGGCAAACTCTCCTTGATATACGGTCTGTTCAATGGAAGGTGGAACATAGCGGTATTCAGTAGTCATGTAAGAACCTTCATTTGGGCCAGGAATAAACTGCTCTAGCATAAAATCTCTCTGCGCCAAAATACTGCTGTCACTAAACTGTTTTTCATCTAAGTAAGGGTAGGAATAAACGAATAAACCTTGACTGATTTGGTGCTTCATTCCGCCTTTGTTTTGTTCGTATTCCCATCTAATCCAAAAGGCATTTTCTGTTTCTTTTGTCATCACTCCACCTTTGTGTGGGTTGAATTCAATGCCGAACTTATTCTTGATTTTGGCGACCAATTGTTTCTCTACATAGTTGGAGTTTCTTCTGTAAAGGCGTTCCAATTCTGTTTTGTTGAAATACTTGATGAGCTCTCCTTTTTTGGCATCCATCAAGGAGTTAAAATCTTCTGCATTGGCGGCTCTTGCTTCCACAATATGCTGGCCCTTGGCATACACATCTTTGCGAATCAATAGCTTAGGTTCTGAATATAAATTGGTGTCAATGCTTACTACAAAGATGTTTCTGTAGGTTTTGAATATTGAGCGAAATTTATCTTCGGTGGTAGAAATAAGTTTGAAATAAGGTTCATCCTGAGGTAAACCGTATTGCTCTTCTAAAAACACGAAGCGAACCGCATTTCCAATTTCACTTTCCCATTGGGCCTTAGTGCTAACTACCACAATCTCTCCAACCCTGCCCGAATAGGAAGGCATGCCACTGGTGCTGCTTTCATTACAACCGTGAAATAAGAAAGAAGAAACAAGAGAAAATACGAACAGTACTTTTGAGAAGCGCATGAGTAATATTTTAAGCGTATAAAACTAGATGATTTATAGCACTTTTAATAGTAAAGACCATGCCATAATGAGTATAGAAAGATCTAATCAAATACGAAAGGGTTCTAACCGTTGGTGCCTACAATAATTTTCATTCCAGGTTTCAATGAACGGCTGTCTAAATTGCTATTCAATTGCTGTAGTTCACTTAAGCTGATGCCTCTATTTTTAGCAATATCCCATAAGGTGTCTCCACTTTGTACGTTGTAATAAACCATTTTACCACTCGTGGTATAGGTTTTGGGCTTACTTGTTTTTGGAGTTGTGGTGCTTGCGTAGTTGCCATTTGGATAAATTACTAAACGCTGCCCAACGCGGATGTTGTTGCTTCTCAGTCCATTCCATCTCTTTAAACTGCTCACACTTACATGATGACGCGCGGCAATTTTACCCAAGTAATCTCCACTTTGTACACGATATGTGATGCGGTCTTCAGAGAATTTTTTTACCGTAGTTCCTTTGTTTTCTTTCTCTAATTCTACCTTATTTAATGCGTAGAGCACAGAATCATTTGAGACAAAGGCACCCACTTTATCGTGCGGTAAGGCAAGAATCGTGGTCTTGTTGGAATATACTGGAACATACTTTTCTTTGAAGGTAGGATTAAGGTAAACCAAGTCTTCTACATCAATATCCAACTGTTGCGCCAAGGCATCCATTACGATTGGTTGCTTTACATGCACGGTGTCAAAGTCGAAAAACTCAACACGTGGTTCAATGGGGTAAATGTTGTGATCTTCTGGGTGATTCATCCAGTAGTTTACAGCAATAAACGCCGGAACGTATCCTCTTGTTTCTCTAGGAAGGTAGGGATACAAATCCCAATAATTTCCGGTTTTTGTTCCAGCCCTTCTCATGGCTTTATTCACGTTTCCAGGTCCACAATTGTAGGCCGCTAATACAAGGTCCCATTTGCCATAAATCTTGTAGAGGTAGCTCATGTATTCACATGCGGCTCTAGTAGATTTAATAGGGTCCATACGCTCGTCTACGTATGAATTCTGGTGCATATTGTACATTTTTCCTGTAGCATACATGAATTGCCATAAACCAACGGCTCCCGCTCTTGACCGTGCTTTAGGATTAAGAGCAGATTCTATTACGGCCAAGTATTTAAGCTCTAATGGCATTTGGTACTCGTCCAATATTTGCTCCATCATTGGGAAGTACTGATGTTGTAATCCCAACAGTTTTGAAGCTTGGCCTCTTCTCTTTACCGTGTAAAGTTTAATAAAGGCTTCAACGCGATCATTGTATACTAGGTTAAATGGAGATTTTGCATCGAGTTCAGCAAGTCGGGCAGCGTATACAGAATCTGAGTAAGAAGGTACGCTGTCAGCTGCAAAGCCATGTACATTTAAAGTAGTTGTATCTGTTGGGTAGTCATGAAAAGCGAAGTAGGGAGACCTAGCCATGCTGTCTAATGCCAGTATGATCGGATCGTCTCCTAAGATCAGTTCATTTACATCTTGTGCAAATGTATTCAGTGAAAAGCAAGAGAATATTACGTAAAGAAGTTTCTTCATAATTCAATTTTCAGAGGAACGGGAATCCCATTCTAACAAAAATGCGAGAAATAGCAAGGGTTTGATGAGAGAGAACAGTAGTTTTTAAACGACTAATTGTTCATCAAGGTATGTGCAAAGCTTAACATTTCTTTTTCGTGGAAATGCTTGGCTAAGATTTGAAATCCAACTGGTAAACCATTTTCTACTGAGAATTGAGGTATGCTGATGGCTGGATTTCCAGTAAGGTTTGCTTGAACCGTAAAGATATCTTCTAAATACATACTTACAGGATCTTCATTTTTTGCATTTAGCTTAAAGGCCTCATGCGGAGTAGTAGGTGTAACAATGAAGTCGTAAGAGTTTAAAATTTCTTCTGTTTTAGTTTTGAGTAATTGTCTTACCCGTTGTGCTTGAGCAAAATACGCATCATAATATCCAGCGCTCAATACAAAAGTACCGAGCATGATTCTGCGTTTTACCTCAGGTCCAAATCCTTCACTTCTTGAAGTTACGTAAGTAGATTCAACACCCTCTGCTTGATCACTTCGGTAGCCATAACGCATCCCATCGTAGCGAGATAAGTTTGAACTTGCCTCAGCATTTGAAATTACATAATAAGTAGGAACCATGATATCTAAGAAGGGAAAACTCACTTCTTCAATAGTATGGCCTTGATTTTTCAATGCTTCCAGTTGATTGGTATAGGCTTTCTTTACAGAACCGCTCAAGCCTTTCGCTTCCATCACTTCTTTGATGAAGGCAATGCGTTTTGGAGATTCTTTTCTTTCAAAATTGGAATAATCGTCAACAGGAACCTGAGATGCCGTAGTATCGTAAGCATCTTTTCCGGCCATAATTTCCAATAAAGTGGCAGAATCTTCAACCGAGTTGGTAAAAGGTCCTATTTGATCTAAAGAAGAACTGTAGGCAATCAATCCCCATCTCGAAATTCTGCCGTAGGTAGGTTTTAGTCCAACAATGCCGCAGAAAGAGGCAGGTTGTCGAATCGAGCCACCCGTATCAGAGCCTAAAGAGGCATCACACAGTCCTGCTGCTACTGCTGCTGCAGAACCTCCTGAAGAACCACCTGGTACACGTTCGATATCAATGGGATTTAAAACCGGACCAAATGCTGAGTTTTCATTTGAAGAACCCATCGCAAATTCATCGCAATTTAAACGGCCTATAATAATGGCATCTTCTGCCAATAAACGCTCTACTGCCGTAGAAGAAAACAAGGATTCAAAACCGTTAAGAATCTTGGAAGATGCTCCTACTTTATGCCCTTGGTAACAAATATTATCCTTAATGCCTATGATGATACCCGCTAGTTTCCCGGCAGTACCAGCTTTAATTTTATCATCAATTTCAAGCGCTCTCTTTAAAGCATCTTCCTCAAAAACTTCGAGAAAGGCGTTTAAATGTTTGTTCGCTTCTATTTTGTGAATTGCAGACTCAACTAACTGATAGCAGTTAACTTCTTTAATGTCTATGCGATGTTGAACTTCGGCAAAAGAATAATTAGGCATTAATTGCTAGAGTTTTTTTCAACCTTTTTGTCGCTGTCTTCTTTAGAAGCATCTTTAAATTCTTTGATGCCTTTACCTAGTCCTTTCATCAATTCGGGAATTTTTCTTCCTCCAAAAAGAATCAGTACAAGAAGAACTACGAGGATGATTTCTTGAGGTCCTGGTGAAAATGCCAAATGCATAATGTTGATTTTATGTAATTAATCAAACAACAAAAGTAGCAAAAGCAGTCGATTCAAGCCACTATTTCAGCTGATACAAGACCCACTTGCCTTCCTTTGTTTTTTCGGGGAGGTTCAAGCGGTGTTTCTTATCTCTAAGTATGTATATTTCAGAGTGTTGAGGCTCATGCTTTTTGATGGTTTCAAAGGCATGTAAGGGTAGCATATGATAGTGATGCTCTATTTCTGCTTCGTTCTTAAACCCAAGCATTTGCAATCGATTCAACCAATAGGGGCCAAACGAAGGATTAAAGTACTGAGAGGTTCCCTCTTTCCAAGTCACATAAACAGCACGTTCACTCTGCGCTCTGAATCCCTCATGATTTGGTGGAAGAATGAACAAAGCATCCTTTGCGCTATGGGTTTTCGCCCAAGAAGCTATACCGTTCCAACCAAAACGATCTTCATAGTGAATGAATATAGGAGTCCAATGTTCAAAAGATGGACGAACCAAAATGCCGACTCCAATGAAGCAGCATGCATACACAAGCCGATTGGGGATACTGGTTTTGAGAGATATAAAGTACAGCGTCAAACATGCTGGAATAACCAAGCGCGCTTCAGGATCAAACAATTCGTTGATGTTGCAGAGCAAAGCAAGCGACAACAATACTGCTAGTACAAGAACGAAGAGTGGTGTTTTTGAATTTAGGCTTCCGACAAAGGCTGAGAAAGCGATGAAACAAAGCAGGAAAAGCTCTTTAGACGTTCTTGCGGGTTGATAAATTAGTACAAGACTATTGGGGAAATTGCTTAACACCAAAGTGGCAATCAATGCGATTGAAAAAAAGAGTAGCACTCCATTTTTATGCACCCATTGTGTCTTGCTCGATGGAAGAAAGGCAACACTTAACAACCCAACACTTGTTGTGAGGAAGAATTGAAGCTTCAGCTTAAAGCCCCAATTTTGCGGCTGCGTATGGTGTTGTGAGCGTAGCGTCATCAAATCAAACCACTCTGTAAAGGCGATGCTTTCAGTGTGCTGATTGATGTGCTGGAAAAGCAAAGGAGAGGCAATCAATAGAAAAGGAATAAGAAGCCTAAGTAGATCTAAATAGTCGGTTCTGCGAGTTTCTCTTAGAACCAACATTACACTCAAAGCAAAAAGGGCAATGCTTGAAAGGGGATGGATGATGAAAGAAAGGCCAAAACCAATTGAGGCCCATACGTGCTTTTTGTCCAAAGTCCATGTAAAACTCAACAATGCGATACTAAATGCTATGCTTCTCGTAAGTAAAATGCTGTCAAGAGTTTTTATGCCTCCTAAAACCGGGTGCGCCATCAACGTGATAAAGACAAACAAAACGCTTCCAAAAACCGAGGCTCCAAGTTTACGTACGAGACGAATTCCTGCATAATAAAAGGTGAAAACAGCAATGGCTTGAAGAGTAAAAAACAAATGCGGCAGGCGATTTGGGAAAACCTTCCATACCCACCCAAGGGCTTGCCAAAAAAAGGTGCCTAAATACTTTTTTTGAGCTACTGCTAAATCATATGGGTAAAGAGAAGGATCGCCAAACTGCTTTAAGTAGGGGATGCTCATTGTTTGGTCAAATACACCAAATCTATATGGTCCGCTGGCATATAGAAACAAAGCCGTTGCCAAAAGCGACAAGCCTGTCCATTTCCATTGCGCAGAACTAAATTTTTGCATCATACCTTTGCTTCAAAGAAAACAAAATGACCGCAGTTCATTTCAAAGATTTGGGAAGAATGGATTACCAAGCTTGTTGGGATCACCAAGAAGAGCTTTTTCAGGCAATCATTCAGCAAAAAATCGAAAATAGAAAGCACCCAGAGCGAGAAAAAGATACGCAAGATCACCTCCTGTTTGTAGAGCATCCGCATGTATATACACTAGGCAAAAGCGGTTCGCTCGATAACTTGCTTTTGGATGAAGAGGGTCTTAAAGAAAAAGAAGCTACCTTTTACAAGATCAACAGAGGGGGAGACATTACCTATCATGGCCCTGGGCAAATTGTAGGTTACCCCATTATAAATCTTGACCATTATTTTACAGACATCCATAAATACCTGCGTTACATTGAAGAAGCCATTATTCTAACACTGCGCGAATTTGGCATTGAAAGCGATCGCTACCCCGGTTATACGGGGGTATGGATTGACGCTGATAAAGATTCTGCTCGGAAAATATGTGCCATTGGAGTTCGCACCTCACGCTGGGTAACCATGCATGGTTTTGCTTTCAATGTCAACACAGACTTGTCATACTTCGGCAATATTGTGCCTTGCGGTATAGACGATAAAGATGTGACGAGCATGGAACGCGAATTGGGCAAAAAGGTGGATGAGCAAAAAGTAAAGGAGATCGCCTTAGAAAAATTGGCCACTTTGTTTGAAATGGAAATTGTACGCCTTTAACAATGGCTTCGCACAATGAACTGGGAAAGAAAGGGGAGCAACTTGCGTTGGAATACCTGCAGAATAAATCATTTCGACTGGTAGAAAAGAATTGGCGTCATCACAAAGACGAAATAGATCTTATTTTTACTCATGAGAACACCTATGTTTTTGTTGAAGTAAAAACACGAGAGAGCACTTGGGCGGGCGAACCTGAAGAATTAGTGACCCTTGGTCAACAAAAGCGAATCATCAGAGCAGCAGATGCTTACATGATTGAAAAAGACCTTGATTTTGAAGTGAGGTTTGATGTGGTTGGCGTAATAATCAATCAACACCAACAAAACATAACACACCTCGAAGAAGCTTTTTCTCCTCATTGGTAAAAGAAACTGTAGCTTTGCAGCCTAAAAATCAAGCAGCTATGGCTGGGAGAAGAAGAATAAGAACAACACAGAAAGTCGAGAAGATTTCCAGTTCAGGAAACGGAACTTCTCGTAGCTCGGCAGTTAGAAAGTTTAACAGGGCCGATCCAAAAAGCAACAAGGGTTCACGCAACAGAACCTTTTCCAAACCAACAATCAAACGCTCTGGCCCTAGTAAAGAAGGTACAAGGCTCAATAAATACTTAGCCAATGCTGGAATTTGTTCGAGAAGAGAAGCCGATAAATTCATTACGGCAGGCGTAGTTAAAATCAATGGTAAAGTAGTTACAGAATTAGGCACACGCGTTATGCCAAACGACATCGTTCACTATGGCGATGATTTGGTGAAACAAGAGAACTTAGTGTATGTATTGCTCAATAAGCCAAAAGACTTCATTACTACAGTAGATGATCCGCAAGGAAGAAGAACTGTGATGGACTTGGTGGCTGGGGCATGCAACGAACGTTTGTTTCCAGTGGGTCGCTTAGATCGTATGACAACAGGATTGCTTCTTCTGACTAATGATGGTGACTTAACCAAGAAATTGACTCACCCCAAGCACGAAGTAAGAAAGCTGTATCAAGTAACCACAGAAAAGAAAATACACGCAAGTATTTTAGAGAAAATCTTGGACGGGGTAACTCTTGAAGACACTGTAGTAAATGCAGATAAAGCCAATTTCTTGATGGACGATACCAGCCATAAAACAGTAGGTATTGAACTACATAGTGGCAAAAACCGCGTGGTAAGAAGAATGTTTGAGGCGGTAGGGCATAAGGTAGTGAAGCTAGACCGCGTAATGTTTGCAGGTTTAAGCAAGAAGGGATTGCCGAGAGGTCATTGGAGATTCTTGACAGAGAAGGAAGTAGATTTCTTGCGTATGCTGGGTTAAGAACAACATGTTCATAATCGTTCCAGCATCTTTTATTTCACATTCAATCAACTGATACTTTTGAAGCTATTCTAGCGTTATTTCAGAGTATGAGGAAGATAAAAATAGCTTTGCGATGGTGTGTTGCAAGCGCAATCATTTTGCTTGTGCTTGCAACAGCTGTCGCATTTGTTTTTAAGGACCAAGTGATAGAGCAGTTGGTGGCTGAGCTGAACAAAAACGTGCAGTCAGAAATCAATGTGGAGTCGATTGATTTTACACTGCTTCAAAAATTTCCGAATGCCTCTGTGGTATTCAACAACATTTCTGCCCCATCTACCCATAACTCAAACGACACCCTTTTCCATTTTCAAAAACTCTTTTTCAGTTTTAATCTCATTGATGTTTACCATCAACAATACAAGCTTTTAAGGGTAGATGCAGAACACGGGTTCGCCCGATTGCATACTTTTAAGGATGGGTCTAACAACTACACCATTTGGAAGGCAGATACGCTAGAGTCTTCAGAGAATTTTGAATTGAACATTGAAGATATTGGCCTTGTTAATGTCGGTATTCTTTGGGAGAATGAAGCGTCTGATCAGCGTTACAAAGCGCATGTAGATAAACTCAAAGCCAAAGGCACTTTTCTACCAGAAGAATTGCAATTGGCTTTGTATGGCGATCTTTTAGCTGAAGAATTGCTTGTTAACGGAAACAACTACCTCAATAATACCCAACTCAATATTGACTTGGGCTTGGAGTTTTTACACAGTCGTGACCGTTTTCAATTGTCAAGAGGGATTGTGAAATGGAACAATTCGCTTTCGCTCAATGCGGCTGGTTGGTGGCAAGGAGAAACTTATTCTTTTCAACTGTCTGCACCTCAAGTGGCACTTGAAGAAGCCTTGGGGGCGCTGCCTCCAAACATGAGTACATCGCTTGATGCTTACACCATCAATGGCCAAGCAGATATTGATTTCAAGTTAGAGAGAAAAGCCAATGCGGTCGTGGCATATTCGTCTACCTTTAAAGTGCAAAAGGGCGAGTTTATACATAAAGCATCTGGTGCTCAATTTGCAGACATACATGCTGCGGGGAGTGTTTCTCACGCGAATATATCCTCTCCCAATACTTTTCTTTTGCAAGTAGATTCGCTCAGCGCTGTAGGTAAAGAAGGCTATTTTTCGGGCAATTTCCGTTGGAAGGGAATCCATTGGAAAAGCTTTACAGGGAGTCTCCAATCTGATTTAAAATTCAAAGAAACGCTCGAATTTTTAGGGGTAACAGCTTTAGAAGGCTTGCAGGGAACTTTCAATGGTTCAGTTCAATTCAAGGGGAGCGCCTCAAAAAAAGACTCGCTACAAAGTATTTTACCCAAGCTGGCTTTTGAGGGAATGTATGAGTTGAAAGATTTGGGCTTCACCTACGAAAGTCATCAACTGGAAAAAGTCAATGCTCAAATTGCATTAAGTCCAAGCCAGTTGGAAGTCACTCAAATGAAAGGCGATTACAAACAGGTTCCCTTCAAGTACAGCGGTATTCTGAAAGGTTACCTCAATCAGGTTCTATCAGCTTCAAAACCTTTGGTGGTAAGAGGCAACCTCTACATGCAAGAATTTAGCAAAGCCCTATTAGTGCAGGAGCAAGAATCGAGCGAAAACGCTTTTGAATTGCCTCAACAGGTAGATGTGTTGCTTCAGTTGCGGGTAGATCGTTTTACCTATGAGAACCTAAGTGGAGAAAATGCAGTAGCTCGCCTCCAGCTAACAGCTAAACAATTTGCTCTTTCGCCATTTAAGTTACAATCCATTGGCGGCAGTGTGCAGGGTAAGGCCAGTATAGTGTCAGGCTCTAATAAGAAGTTTGAATTGAAACTCAATACGCTTATGAGCGATGTTGATGTCTCTAAAATGATGGTGGCTTTTGACAATTTTAAAATGCAAGACCTTACAAGTGAACACATCTCTGGAAAGGCTGATCTGGATGTGTTTTTGAGCTCGAAATTGGATTCTACTTTTCAGTTTATAATGCCAACACTGTTTGTGAATTCAGACATCACATTTCGAAACGGGAGGCTTAGAAACTATGAACCATTGGCCACACTGGTTACCGATTTGAGAGAAGATTATGTGTTGGCACGCATGGTTCACCTTGATGATTTTAATGAGGCGCTACAAGACATCTCTTTTGAAACCTTGAGGAATAACATTCAAGTGAAAGATGAGACCGTGTTCATTCCCGGTTTTGAAATCAAATCTTCGGCATTGACCATGGGCTTAGAAGGCACACATACTTTTGATAATGCCATTGACTACCGCATGTATTTCAACCTTAAAGAGGTGCTCTTGAAGAGGGATCTCGAACAAACCGAATACGGGCATTACTCTGATGATGGAACAGGAAACCAGATGATTTTTAGACGCATTACCGGAACGGTAGACAATCCGGTTTTTGAGAAAGATAAAGAGGCAGCGAAAGCTTACGCTAAAACACAAACCAACCAAGAGTGGAAAACTACGCGCTCTATTTTAAAAGAAGAGCTTGGACTGTTTAAGAACGATACTTCGTTGCACGATGTTGGAAAGCAAATTCAAGAAATGGAATTTGAATTAGATTTGGGTGAGTTTGGAGAAGAGAGCAAAACAGATTCTACTCAAAGCAAACCAAACCCGCAAAAGGCAGATACAAGCAACGAAAAAGGAATCAAGAAATTCTTCAAAAAACTGACTGAAACAGATACCACTGAGGTGGAGTTTGAGTGGGAAGAGGAAGACGATAAGTAACGCAATGGCATCAACAATCTACGATAAGAAAACGCTGTGGAAACAAATCTTGATGCTGGTGGCACTCTTGATTGTTGCAGGTTCTTTTTGGTACACCAATTTCATTGTTCAGCGACTGGCAGAAGAAGAACGTTCCAAAGTAAGACTGTGGGCAGAGGCGGTGCAAAGAAGAGCCAAACTGGTAGGCTACACCAATCGGCTATTCAAAGATTTGGGAGATGAAGAAGAGCAGCGCATGGAACTTTGGGTTGAGGCTACCGAAAGCATTCCTAAATCATTAGACATTGCATTGGCCACAAAGGTGATTGAGTACAACACGCACATCCCTATTATTCAAGTAAATGAAGCGGGAGAAATTTTGAGCTCTAGAAACATTCCTGGAGTCATAGAACCTTCAGATCCGCGCATTCAAGAACTGGGCAGAGCAGCCGTTGATTCGCTCAATCGCATCATACTCATAGACGCCCTAGATTTGATGGTGAGAAAGGGAAAGCGGATTGAGGTAAACTACTATGCAGATGCCTACAATTACCTCTACTATGGGGAGTCTTTGCTTTTTAAAGAATTGAAGAAAACCTTCAATGAAATTCAAAACGGTTTCATTGCCGATGTTGTGAACCAAATGGGAACCACTCCTGTGGTCTTGGCTACTTCCAACCTTGATTCTGTCTTAGCGTTCACCAACATACCAGAAAGTCAAATAGCCGAGGCAAAAGGCTTGCAAGAGACTGTTTTGGCCATGGAAGACAGCAATGAACCTATCCGCTTTTCATTGGGAGATGACAAGCAAGAGTATGTTGTGTATTACAGCAATTCATTGATTCTAGAACAACTCAAGTATTATCCTTTTATCCAGTTTGGAGTCATTGGTTTATTCATCATTATTGGGTATTACCTCTTCAGCATTGCCAGAAGAAGTGAGCAAAACCAAGTTTGGGTGGGTATGTCTAAAGAAACCGCGCACCAATTGGGCACCCCTTTGAGCTCCATCATGGGATGGGTAGAATTACTGCGGGCAGAAGAGCAAACCAAACATATTGCAGATGAGATGGACAAAGACATCCATCGCTTTGAAGTTATTACCGAGCGCTTCTCTAAAATAGGCTCACGCCCAGAATTAAAACCTCATGCGGTGGGCGAAACCATTGAAGAGTTCTTTGACTATTTACGCAAACGTGTATCAGATAAAATAGAGCTCAAAGCCACGGGAGATTTAGAGGCGCAAGCCAATTTGAACAAGCATTTGTTTGAATGGGTAATTGAGAATTTGAGCAAAAATGCCATTGATGCGCTTGAAGGGAAACCAGGTTCTATCACAGCACAGATTCAAAGCACAAACGGCAAGATTATTATTGAAGTAAGTGACACAGGAAAGGGCATTCCTTACGGCAAAAGAAAACGCGTTTTTCAGCCAGGCTACACAAGTAAGAAAAGAGGATGGGGACTTGGATTGTCGCTCACCAAAAGGATCATAGAATCTTACCACAATGGAAAAATAGTGGTTAAATCCAGTGAAGTTGGAAAAGGAACCACCTTTAGAATCATTCTTACAGCATCATAATGGCAGGCATCTACATTCATGTTCCTTTTTGCGAACGCGCTTGCCATTACTGCGATTTTCACTTTAGCACCTCGCTAAAATTAAAGCAAAGATTGATTCAAGCTTTGCAAAGAGAGGTTGAACTCAGAAAGCATGAAATCTCTGATGATATACATACCATTTATTTTGGAGGTGGAACCCCATCCTTACTTTCTGCTCAAGATCTGGGGGAGATCCTCCTTACCATCAAAGAGCATTTTAAGGTAGATAAAGAGGCAGAGATAACTCTAGAAGCCAATCCAGAACATCTCAGCGCTCAAAGCGTAAAGAGCTGGAAAGGCATTGGAATTAACCGATTGAGTTTGGGTGTGCAGTCTTTTGATGATGACATTCTGCGCTTCCTCAACCGCGGTCATACCAGCGCACAAGCCAAAGAAGCCATTGCTGCCGCACAAGCAAATGGCATAAGTAACATTACTGTAGACCTTATTTATGGAATTCCGGGCATGAGCCACAAGCTGTGGTTGCAGCAAATAGAACTACTTACCACATTTAAAGTGCCTCACGTTTCTGCGTATCATTTAACCATAGAAGACCAAACGCATTTTGGCTATTTGCAAAAAACCAAGCAGCTTCATGAAATTTCTGACCAACACTCAGAGCAACAATACCGCACATTGGTAGAGCGTCTTCTCAAGGCAGGGTACGCGCATTATGAAGTGTCTAACTTTTCTCTGCCAGGAAGTGAAAGTAGGCACAATTCTGCCTATTGGAAAGGTGTTCCCTATTTAGGTTTAGGGCCTTCGGCTCATTCTTTTGGTTCCCGAAGCAGGTCATGGAATGTCTCTTCCAACTTAAAATACATCAAGGCTTTAGAAGCAGGCTCTTTAGGGCGTGAAGGTTCAGAAACCATAGATGAGGATACCGCATGGAACGAAAAATTATTAGTGGGTTTAAGAACCGCTTGGGGAATAGATCTTGGAGCATTAGAAACCGTTTTTGGGAAGCCTAAAGTAGAAGAGCTAAGAACCACCTTAGAAACAGAAGTTTCAAAATCACATTTTACAATTTCGGATAACGTACTTCAATTGACCAGCGATGGTTTGTTTTTGGCAGATAATATTTCGATGAAGTTATTTGCATGAGCCATTAATTTTGTGAAATTTGAGGGTGTAATCCCAACACAGTGAAAGCCGATATTTTTATTGATTCCAACAGCTATTCAATCAACCTTCAAGAAGGAATAGATCTTTCCATTCCCTTCAGGAATGATGGGCAAGGGGTACTTGCTTGGTACCTCAATCATCCTGTTTTTAAGCCGGTAATAGGTGAAGGTTTTGTGGGTGAAGTGAAACAAGGAGGGAGCGTCAATTTTTTTGACTTAACCATCAATCCTCATGGTCAAGGCACACACACTGAATGTGTAGGTCATATTTCAGATAAGCAAGAATCCATCAATCAAAATATCAGTTCATTTTTTGCCCTAGCGCATGTGATAACGGTAAGCGGGTCTCTAACCGAACAAGGCATGCAGATTGGTTTAGAAGAAGTACAAACTACCTTAGTAAATCCAAAAGTTAAGGCGGTTATTTTTAGAACTTCGCCTAATCCAACTGCAAAAAGGAGCACCAATTACAGTAACGCTCATGCCCCATTTTTAGCGCCAGAATTGGCAGCTTGGTTGCGTGAATTTGGTATTGAGCACTTGTTGATTGATCAACCATCTGTTGACCCTGAAGAAGATGGTGGAGCCCTTGCTGCTCATCATGCATTTTGGAATTACCCCAAAGCCACATGTTTTGAAAAAACCATTACCGAATTGATATACGTGCCCAATGAGGTGAAAGACGGATTGTACATCCTCAACCTTCAAGTGGCACCCATAGAAAACGATGCGGCTCCTAGTCGCCCATTGATATATAAACTAGATTAAGCAAATCCCATCTTATGAAAGAGCACTCTGGCCAAGCCAAATTGGATGAAATAGACAAGAAAATTCTGCAGGTGATGCAGAAAGATGGTCGCATCACAAACCTTCAACTCAGCAACGAAATTGGTTTAAGCCCAGCACCAACTTTAGAAAGAGTGCGTAAACTGGAACGCTCCAATGTCATAGAGTCGTATCATGCGCGCCTTAACGCCCGTAAAATGGGCTACGGTCTAAAGGTTATTATTCAGGTGTCGTTGATTAGACAGATAGACAATGCCATGCAAAAATTCACCAGAAAGGTGATTGAGATTCCAGAGGTGATTGAGTGCTTGCAGGTAACCGGAGAATACGATTACTACCTCAAAGCATTGGTCAAAGATATTGAAGCACTAGACAAACTGGTGAACCAAAAGCTCAGTACCATTGAAGAAATCCGACAAATGCACTCGAGTGTTATTCTCAGTACAGTGAAAGATTCTTGGTCTATTCCTGTGCAATGAACATAGAAGAGTACCGCAATTATTGCTTGAGTAAAGCTGGGGTAACTGAAGGCTTTCCTTTTTACCAAGCTACTTTGGTGTTTAAGGTGATGAATAAAATGTTTGCCCTTACCAATGTAGATCTTTTTGAGGGCATCAATCTCAAATGCGATCCCGAAAGAGCTTTAGAATTGAGAGCAGAATTTGCGGCTATTATAGCAGGTTACCACATGAGCAAAAAGCATTGGAACACAGTTGGTGTAGACGCTGGTGTTTCTGACGCTTTGATCTACGAATTGATAGACCATTCCTACGAACTGGTGGTACAGAGCTTACCCAAAAAGCTTCAAAAAGAACTTGACAGCATGAGCACAAATGATTAAAAAGCTGATCTCTTATTTTTTCCAGGGCCTATTATTGATTGTGCCTGTAGTGGGCACTGCTTATTTGCTCTACATACTCTTTGTTTTTTTAGATGAGTTGATACCGGTAAATTGGTTCCCTGGCTCTGGCATCATCATTTTATTCATAGCCGTAGCTGCTTTGGGTTTTTTAGGGAACACCTTAATTGCAAGCCCAATTCGTGATGGATGGAATAGTCTTATCGGTAAAGCTCCCTTGATCAAAACCATTTACCGCTCTTTGGTAGATTTAATGAGTGCTTTTGTAGGTAAAAAGCGCAAGTTCGACCATGCTGTTTTGGTACGCTTGAGCAAAGAATCGAACATTCAAAAGTTAGGTTTTGTAACCAGTACAGACCTTTCCATGTTAGGATTGAAAGAAGGTAAGATTGCCGTGTATCTCCCACATTCTTATGCCTTTTCTGGAAACCTTTTTATTGTAGATATCGAGAACGTAGAAACGCTCAATACAAAACCCGCAGATGTAATGAAATTCATTGTTTCTGGTGGTCTCACCACAGTTGAAAAGAACAATGAACGTGAATAAAAGTTATATACTTCTTCACTTCGTTATTCTTATTTGGGGCTTTACGGGCATCTTAGGCAAACTTATTTCCATCCCTTCAGAATCTATTGTGTGGTACAGAATGCTCATTGCTTTTGTATCTCTTGGGGCATACCTGCAGTTTCGTAAAAAGTCAATGGTGGTCACAAATGCTCAGTTGGTCAATTACGTTTTAACAGGAATGGTAGTGGCTCTGCACTGGGTCTTATTTTTTGAGGCCATTAAAGTTTCAAATGTGAGTGTTACCCTTGCAACCTTAGCATCAGCAACTCTTTTTACTTCCATCATAGAACCGCTTTTCTTTCGAAAACGAGTTATTCCTTACGAGCTACTCTTTGGGCTATTAGTCATTATTGGTTTAGGGATGATTTTCACTTTTGAAACAGAGTACACCCTTGGCATTTTGTACGCCTTAGGTTCAGCGTTTTGCGCCAGCTTGTTTACTACCATTAACGGGAAGTTTATTGAGAATAAAGGGAATGCCACAAGCATTTCATTGTATGAGATGATGGGTGGTGTAGTAGGTGTTTCGGCTTATTTTTTACTCACTTCACAATGGGAGATGTTCGCGCAAATACCCCTTGCCTTAGACTGGGTATATCTGCTGATATTGGGTACACTTTGCACTGCTTTTGCTTTTGTAGCTAGCGTTGAGGTAATGAAAGAACTTTCTCCTTATACAGTGAGTATTAGCATTAATATGGAACCTATTTATGCAATTCTTCTCGCCTTATTTTTCTTTGGAGAAGAAGAGCGCATGACCCCTCAGTTTTACCTCGGTGCTTTTCTGATTATGTCTACCATTTTTGCGAATGGTTGGCTTAAGAAAAGAATGAAGTCTAAAGTTTCTTAACACAGTTCAATGAGCATAGGTTTTACCAAATGAGTAGGTAAGCCAACCACGTTGTTGTAAGAACCTTTGATGCTTGTAATGGCTACAGCCCCTATCCATTCTTGAATACCGTAGGAGCCAGCCTTGTCATAAGGCTTGAATGTGTTGATGTAGTAATCGATTTCTTCTCTGCTTATGTCCCGCATGTTCACCTCTGTGACACAGCTTTGAGAGAGGTGTTTTTCGTGAGATTTCACACAAATACCAGAGATGACCTGATGTGTTTTCCCCGATAGTTTTTGGAGCATGTTTTGAGCATGTTCAAAGTTCTCAGGCTTGTTAAGTACTTCGCCTTCAACCACCACGGTAGTATCAGCACATAGCACGATTTCATTTGCTATGAGTTCGCCTTCAAAAGCATTTGCTTTTAACGTAGAGAGGTATTCTGCAATTTGACCAACGGGTGTTTCTTGCGGCCAAACTTCATCAACTTCTTTGGTTCGCACTGTAAAAGTCAAACCCAATTGTTGCAGGAGTTCTTTTCTTCTGGGAGACTTAGATCCTAAAATCAAGTTCTTTTGCTTGAGGTCTCTAAACACTGGTAAATTCATTGGTATGCATAAGAATGTAAACGACAAGCGCGTAGAGAAGTCCGTAGAAACTTACCACTTTGATCTTCAAAGACTCTTTGCTGAAATCCTTTTTCTCCTGTGCTCTCCATAAGCCAAACATCAACCAAAGTACCAAGGCTATAAGTAGCAGTGAAAAGCCAAAAGAGTAATTGTCAACTACAATGTAATTGCTGAAATAGTAAGCCAGTCCAATAATGATGACATAGCAAAAGATGGCGAGAATCTTAGTTGTTTTTATGCTGGTTGCGATGGGCAAGGTGTTGTATCCCGCAGCTCTATCTCCATCCATATCTTCCAGGTCTTTGACCAATTCTCTCGCAAGTGTGAAGAGGAAAATAAAGACTCCGAAACTCAATACCCAATAGGCAATGAAGTTGAAATTGAAGTTTTTGTACGCTTCAAAATCGTTTGCGTAGTTGATTTGCAATTGAGTGACTTCAAAAATGCCAACTGTTATAGGAACCAAAGCAATGACCATGGCAGTAATAAGGTTGCCTGTTAGAGGCATGCCTTTGAATTGATTGGAGTAAAACCACAATGAAACAGCAGCAATCAAATGCATAACGGTCAAGTTTACAATGCCCAATTGGTAAGAGATAAACAAGGCAATGCCCAAGCCAGATAGAGTAAGGGAATAATAAGCGATAGAGGCAGTTTTCGCATCGAGAGTTTCTTTGTTTTTATGATTGACCTTGTCAGCTTTTACATCCATTTGATCATTCAAAACATATCCACCAGCTGCTATGCAAACCACACTCAACACCAAGAGCACAAACTGTAAGGTAGACAGTTGCAAGGTGTATGATTTCTCCATCAATTCGTTCAGCTTAAACAAGAGCGAGTCAATTACCAAGTACTCCATGAAAACCATGGTAATGATGATAACCAAGAGATTGAGGGGTCGAATAGATGCAAAAAATACTCTCATCCCCTGCTAATCCACTATCAATTGTCTTGTTTCTTCTTTGCCAGCTATTCTAATACGAACCATGTAAACTCCTGTGGTAAGTTCGTTCACTTCAAGTTGAACATTGTTTACGTGACCTTCTTCGTTCGTTTGACGGAGCACCTCTTTACCGAGGATGTCATGTACAATAACTTCTTCTATATGTTCTTCCGTTTGTATGAATACCACATTTTTTGCAGGGTTAGGGAACATCAATACATTGGCATCACTTAAGATTTCATTGGTGCTCAATGGCCAAATGTTCACTTGTGTACTTATGCTGTCTGTGCATCCCGCACTTGAAGTAGCTACCACTTGCAATTCACCTGGTCCTTGGTTATTCCAAGCTACAGAAACAAGGTTTCCGTTGGTAGATACAATGCTACCGTTTGAAACATTCCACGAATAATTCACTCCGTTTTGAGGGTTCACAAAGTAGGTGTAAGTACCCGTTCCTTGAACGGTAGTAAAGCCATTAATTGCTGGTACCGTTGGTGCTGTAACTACTGTAATGTCTTGTGTCGCTGTTCCTCCACAAGTTCCAGAAACCGTATAGGTAACGGTATGTGTACCTATTCCTGCTTGTGCGCCAACAAATGTGTTGTTCACTACTCCATTTCCTGTAAATGTGCCTCCTGCTGGCGAACCAATCAAAGGAATAGCTGCACTGTCATTACAAGCCAGTTGAGGAGCAATAATTTCTACGTTGGCAGAATTCACTACATCAAAAGTGACACTTGCCGTGTCGGAACAGCCTCCTGATAGTGCAATGTAGTTTACGGTGTAAGTACCTACACCAACTACTGTTGGGTCAAATGTTCCTGTATTGGCATTGGTAATTCCGGAGCCAGAGAATATTCCACCACTTGGTGTGGCGCTAAGCGTTATGGTTCCACCTGTTAAGCACACATTTCCAGGGTTAACTAAATTAGCCACTGGTGCCGCATTTATGGTAAAGGTAGCTGTATCAGATCCTGAACATCCATTGAGGTTGTAGTCGTAGATGATTTGTGTTGTCCCCACTCCAGCAATGCTTGGGTCAAAGGTGTTTCCGTTTACTCCATTTCCACTATACACACCTCCGCTTGGTTGGCCACTGCTCAGTGCAAACACACCTGTATTTTCACAAACCGTGGTATCAGAAATGACTACCGTGGCAACATTTACTACATCAACAGAAACTGTTACTGCATCAGAACAGTTGGATGCGTTGGTTACAGTGTACGTGATGTTGTGGGTTCCCACCCCAGCAATACTAGGGTCAAAGGTATTTCCACTTACTCCAGTTCCGCTATACACACCGCCAGTTGGGGTTCCACCAGAAAGTGTAATAACTCCAGCTGCCAAGCAAACATCACCCAAAGGTGAGTGCGCCACATTTGGAATGTCGATTACTGTGATAGACTGTTGAGCGGTGTCAGAACAGCCTCCGCTTCCTACTGCGTAGCTGATGACATGAGTTCCTACTCCTGCAAGCAATGGATCAAATGAGCCACTTACTACACCATTACCTAGATAGGTTCCTCCACTTGGTGAACCGCCTGTTAAGGCAAAGGCTGCATCATTCAAACAAACGGTTGCAAAAGGCACTAAACTCGCAGTTGGAGCAGCCGATACATTGATGGTAAAGGTTGTGTTGTTTTGGCAACTATTGGTATCGGTATAATCGTAGGTAATGGTATGGCTTCCAACTCCAGCTGCTGATGGGTCAAATACCCCAGCACTTACTCCAGGACCTGAGTAAGTTCCGCCCATTGGCATACCGCCAGAAAGGGTAAATGGTGCATCAGAACTACAAAAGCTCAATCCGCTAGATGGAGGCGTATACGTTACTGTAGGCAAAGGATTAACTACAAGGATTAAGGTTTCTGCTACAGTACAAATACCATTGTTCAAGGTGTATACAATATTGTACGCTCCTGCTCCCACTGCTGATGGGTCAAAAATATTTCCTGTAACACCAGGGCCGCTGAATGTTCCACCACTTGGGTTAGGAACAAGAGTTACGGCATTGTTGTCTTCGCAAAGAGAACCTGTTGTGCTAATGCTTACAGTTGGTCCATTTTGCACCACAATAGAGGAGAATGCAGTATCTGAACAAGATCCAGAAACTACTAAATATCCTATTTGATGAGTGCCCACTCCGGCTGCAGATGGATCAAATATTCCTGAATTTACACCAGGCCCAAAATAGGATCCTCCACTAGGCGAGCCACCCGTTAATGCGAATGGCGCAGTTGATGAGCATACCGTAGAGAATGAGCCTAAAGTTGCCGTAGGAGCATTGTTTACTGTAATCGTTTGCTGAATGGTTTCTGTACATCCGCTGGCTGTGTACGAATATGTTATGGTATGTGTTCCTACGCCAGCTGTTGCGGGATCAAACATATTCATGGTTACTCCAGGACCACTGTATATTCCCCCTGTAGGTGTAACGTTGTTGAGCATGAATGCTGTGTCGCTCACGCAAAAAGTATTGTAGGGTGTGAGCTGTAAGTTGGTTCCGTTAACCGTGATGGTGGTAGAATCTACTGATGTACATCCATTAACAGTTACGGTGTAAACAATGTCGTGCGTTCCTAATCCCGCAGAAAGAGGTGTGAACAAGCCTAAACCATTTACTCCCGGGCCACTGTAGGTTCCTCCAAGAGGTGTTGCAGCGTTGAGAACGAATGGCGAACTGCTCAAGCACTGATCTGGAATAAGCGTAAAGACAATTGATTGGCCATTTACGGTAATGTAATTGGTTTTAGTTTCTATATCTGTACCAGATGAGTTGCTCACTGTTTGAACCACGGCATATACCCCAGGGGTGTTATATACTACTGTTGGGTTAGGTGAGGTAGAAGAACTTGGTGTTCCTCCTACAAAGTTCCAAGAATAGCTAGTGGGGTTTCCAGTAGATAGATCAGTAAACTGAACAGTGTCTCCAATACAAAGCGTTGTTGGACTGGCAGAGAAGTCTGCTACAGGAACAGCAGTTGGAATATTCGCTTCTCCACTAATGATAAGTGAGTAATCTTGTGTGGTTCCCGATAGAGAGGTTCCCTTGTGAGAAACTACCACTACGTATTGGCCTGCTGCAGGGTTTTGAATGAGCACTTGCTCCACGTTATCTCTAAAATTATCTCCTGTTGTGGCGGCTGCACTGGGGTTTGAAGGGTTTAGAATCCAAGGTTCACTAATCGTTTGATTGGATACACGAACAACTCGAAGGTCTAAATCATTGACTAAAACAGGTGTGGTAGAATTGTGAGGTGAAGAGGGAACCGTACCTTGAAAATCGGTCCAGCAAATAGTGGCGCGTAACGGCTGCGTTCCATCACTCGAAATCATAAAAGTGTCAATTTGCTGAGCCGCTAGGTTGTTTTCCATGATGGTGTTGCTTGCGGTATCACTAATCACTTTTGTTGCTTCAAGGGTGTTGAGGAGTCCCCAACCATGTTGGTAATCTGGTCCTGCTGCTGTTCCTGCTTCGTCAGCTGTGTGTATAACCAAACCTTTGAGGGTGGCAGCCAGCATGTAGTTGTTGTTTGAATCATGATAATGCTCTTGAATCAAAAGCATAGAACCTGTTGCTGCCGGAGCAGACATGCTGGTTCCTGATTTATTGCCGTAATCGGTATTGCTGCCATGATCTGTAGAAAACAATGAAATACCATTGGCTACAATGTCGGGCTTGATTCTACCATCATCTGATGGGCCCCATCCACTGAAAGAGCTCATTACTACATCGCTGGGTTGAGAGTAACCATTGGTGATGTCTGCTACGGCTCCTACCGTTAAAATATTTTTAGCATTTCCGTTCGTTGAGATACAATCATAACCACTTGTTCCTCCATCTGGTGGTCGAGAAGTAGTGCTGTTTACCCACCCTTGACTATTTGACCAAACCTTATGTGTTCCATTATGTGAATCATTTCTGTCGTTACCGGCAGATTTTACGATTAACCAATAAGGGGCATTTCTTGCCATTAAATCCCAGCTTCTTGCTCTAGTGCTGTAATATCCGAAATTGTAATCGGCTGTTGCGCTAATCACGGTGTCTCCATACCAATACCAGTCAGATCCATCAAAATACCAACCTGTAATGGTTCCGTAGCTATGGTTAGAAAGGAGCTTGTCTGTTCCAGAAGCCCAAGAGGCCATTTCACTGGCATCACTTTGAAAGTCATAAGATTCAACATCTGCTGCCGTGGCCATTCCTTTGGCACTTGCTTGCCCTGTTCCATTCGCTATCATGGTCCCGCAAACGTGTGTAGCATGGCTAGAAGTAGAAACATTATCTCCCAATGTAATTCGTCCTGTAAGTTGTTGGTGTGTAGTGCGCACTGCGCCACCATCCCATTCTCCAATTTCTAATCCGTTACCGTCTAATGCCAAACCAGCACCACCATTCAATTGAACACTATCTGTTTTTGAGGTTTTTGCTGCATTTACATTGTCAGTAGCGTATACGATAGGGTGGCCGTTGTTAGTTAAGCCAATAACAACCGCAGTTCCACCTTCACCGTGTTCCCACATGGTTGGGTAGTTGTGTGATTTATAAAACGCATCAGCTTCGGCTTTTTCTTCTTCGTATTGTTTGGCAAAAACTTCAGAAAGTTCTTGAAGCACTTCTGGTTTGAAGTTGGGATTGCTCTGCGAATTGATGATCTGTGCAGAGCCGATTTGAGCGCAAAATAATGCGGCTAAAAGCGTGTAAATGAATTTCATAAAGGACTGTAAAATTGGAGGATAAAGTTACAATTATTGAAAGGGCAATCAAACCTCTTTACAAATTGCCTCCCAAATGGCTTGTTCGTCTGCACCAGGAGCTATAGAAATGCTTTTAAAGCCTTTATTTTCAATACTTTGTAAAGTGGAACTGCCAATAGCTATGGCCTTGGTGTTGGCAGGATTGTTTTCTAAGAGAAAACCTTCAACATTAGAAGGACTTGTAAAAACGAAGACGGTACAATTCTTTGCAAGTTTTTTTGCAATCAAGCTAGTGCGATAAGCAGTAGCAAAAAGACGTTGCTCATTCTTGAGAGCGGCAGAAATGGATCTTCTGCTTTTGTTGGATTCTGGAAAAAACACCGCTGAATTGCCAACACTGTTTGCAAAAGAGGCTGCCACTTGACTAGGCATGTTCGATTGACCAACAAAATTGGCTTTAACAGTTGTGGGAAGCGCTTTTTCTGTGGCTTTGCCGTAAACGCCAATTTTTTTATTTGGGATGGGATGTTGCGAGAAATAGCTTTTAACCGCATTGCTAGAGCCAAAGAAGATCCAGTCATAAAATGCCGATGGCAGTTCAAAGCTACTGTGTTCAATGGCAATAAAAGGTTCTTGAACCAGCTCGAAACCTGCCTTTTGAGCTTCTTGCTTGATGTGTGATTTTGCTTTAAGTTTTCTGCTTATTCCAACAATCAAGAGCGCTGCTTTTTAATCTCTTCGAGTGCGAGTTGCGCCAGCTCAAGAGGGTTATTACCTGAATGCATGGTGTGAGATACCGAAGTGTTCCAGCGCTCAGCAAAGGCGGTTTTTAAAGTGTAGGTATCTCCTTCTTTGGTACAATAAGCCCCAAAGGGAAGTTGGCATCCTCCATCCAATTCTTTCAACACGGTTCTTTCTGCCAATATACGTTGTTGCACATCGCTGTTATTGAGTGCTTGTAGCCAGTCAAAAAGTTCTGTATCGCTTTCTCTTATTTGCAAACCGAGGACGCCTTGGGCAGGAGCCGGTATAAATTCATGCGGATCAAATTCTGCAACAAAAAGGTCAGAAACATCCAGTTCCAAGCGTTTTACGCCTGCGGCCGCCAGCACAATGGCGCCAAATTGGCCTTCACGCAGCTTATCTATGCGAGTAGGAACATTTCCTCTAATGTCTTCAATTTTAAGGTTTGGGCGATGGTGCAACAGCTGCGCCTTTCTTCGTGCAGAAGAAGTGCCTACCAGAGTTCCTGTCTTCAGCTTCATGTACTGAGAATTATCTACAAATTCCTTGCGTATCAAAAGTAAATCTGCCGGGTTTTCGCGTTCAGAAACCGCTGCTATGGTTAAGCCTGTTGGATTTGTAGTTTCTAAATCTTTATGGGAATGAACCGCTAAATCTACACTTTCATTCAGCAGCTGCTCTTCCAGTTCTTTGGTGAAAAAGCCTTTGCCTTCCATCTTGTCAAAACTCAAATGTTGGATTTTATCTCCACGTGTTTTGATGATGTTGATTTTAACCGAATGACCTAGATCTTCCAATTTTTTTTTAACGGCATTGGCCTGCCACAGTGCAAGGTCACTGCCCCGTGTGCCAATTTTAATTGTTCTTGATGAACCCATTAATGTGTCTTTTGATTGTCTAACTTCGAGTACTTTTCAGAGATGATGCTTCTTGCCATTTTGTAAGGAACGGAGATGTATTTTTTCTCCATGTAGGCAATAATTTCTTCCAGAGTTTCGCGAGATTCGCTGTCTAGGCTTTCCAACTGTTTGTTGAATACCTTGGTTAAGGCGCGGTCTTTAATGGCTTGCACTTCTTGCGGGATGCCATTCATAGCGAGCTCCACATTTCTGATGGCAGCAATGGTTTTGAATTCTTCTAAGTTAGCGTCTACAATTTCTTCGCAGCGTACCATATGTACTTTTCTCGACTCTAAATTTTTTGCAGCAATGACCTTCATCGATTCTACCTCTACCAATTCCACTTGGTGGGTTTTACAGATACTCGTATCAAAATCATTGGGTATAGCCAAGTCAATCACCAATTTTTCTCCCTTTTCCCCATTCAATAGCTGCTCATACACTTCTTTGGTGATGATAGCTTCTGGGGCTCCAGTACAAGTGATAAGGGCATCAAAACCTTGCTTGTGATCGCTTAAATCTTCAAGAGCATAAGCGTGTCCATTCACAGTAGCTGCAAGATTTGCCGCTTTGGACAATGTTCTATTGTATATGCTAAAGTTGGTATAGCCTTGCTTTTTGAGTTGGCGAACCATGGCTTGGTTGGTAACGCCAGCACCAACAACTACAATGCGTGCATTCAATGGCAACATGTAGTTACGCAATTGTTTGTTCGCCAAGTTCACTACGGAAATAGGTTTGTTAGCAATTTCTGTTTCGGTGAAAATCTGCTTGGCCGTTTCTACCGTTTTACGCACCGATATGCGCAATAAATCTCCTGTTATATTGAGGTTCAGGCTTTTCTCGTAAGCTTTTCTGAATTGAGTAATGATTTCGCGCTCTCCAATGACCAATGAGTCTAAAGAGCTTGCCACATGCATCATGTGCCTAACAGCATCAAAGCCCGTCATAATGCGCGTAGCATCTACCGCCCAATGGAACTGTTCATCTTGCCAATGCGGATAAAGAAACTTGTAGAATTTGCGTAAGAATTCATCACTCAAGTCTTGGTCTGTGGCGAAGTAAAACTCTGCTCTGTTACAGGTAACTAAGAACATAAACTCTTCTAAACCAAGAACTTCTTTAGCAGGAATGAGCTTGTCTGCATAATGATCTTCTGCAATAAAAAACTGCCCAACCTTGTCTAGGCCTGCATTTGCGTGGGTAAAAGATATTGCTTTGAGTCGCTTCAATTCTTGCTCATAAGGTGAACTACAAAATTGATGGAGACAAGCTGTTTGAATGTCATGCTAATGTCATGGAACAAGAAAGCACCCCGAAAGGCGCTTATTTAGAAAGATTCTATGTTGTTTAGGACCTACTCCAATACCACTTTGATAGGTGATTCATCGATCAGTTGTTCAGAATGGCTGAAAAAAAATCCCGCAAATTGCGGGATTTTGAATTGATTTTTCGGAACAAGCGCTTATTTCACCGCTTCTGTTTTTACTTCTTCTACATTGTCTTCTTCTTCCGTTTTTTGGGCCAAAGAAGTTTTGTCTACGGTAAACTTAATGGCATCAGAAGCTGCCTTTGTTCTTAGGTAATACATTCCTGTTTTTAAGCCTTTTTTCCAGCCATAGAAATGCATAGAGGTCAACTTGGCAAAGTTGGCGTTCTCCATGAAGATGTTCATACTCTGGCTTTGGCAAATGTATGCTCCACGGTCGGCAGCCATTTCAATAATTGACTTTTGACTAATCTCCCAAGCTGTTTTGTACAGCGCCTTTAGGTTTTCTGGAATGTCTGGAATGTTTTGTATGCTTCCATTGGCAGCAATCAAACGGTTTTTCATTTCATCGTTCCAAATGCCCAATTTCACCAAATCTCTTAAGAGGTGCTTGTTTACCACAATAAACTCACCCGATAAGGTTCTTCTGGTATAAATGTTAGAGGTATAAGGCTCAAAACATTCGTTGTTCCCTAAAATTTGAGAGGTAGATGCTGTAGGCATTGGGGCCAACAACAAAGAGTTTCTTGCTCCGTGTTTGATTACTTCTTCTTTCAAGATATCCCATTCCCAGCGGTCGCTTGGAGTAACATTCCACATGTCTGGTTGGAAAACACCTTTAGAAAGTGGAGAACCTTTGAATGTTTTGTAAGGGCCATCTACTTTGGCAAGGTCTTTAGAAGCCGTCATTGAAGCGTAATAGATGGTTTCGAATATTTCTGAGTTGAGCTTTTTGGCTTCGTCAGAATCGAATGGATGGCGCATCATGATGAATGTATCTGCCAATCCTTGCACTCCAATACCAATTGGCCTGTGGCGCATGTTCGAGTTCTTCGCTTCTTTGACAGGATAGTAGTTTCCGTCAATGATTTTATTCAAGTTGAGGGTAATTTGATAGGTCACATCAAATAACTTTTGATGGTCAAATTCCCCTTCTTTCACAAATTTAGGCAAGGCAATAGAGGCCAAGTTACAAACTGCCACTTCGTCTTTTGCAGTATACTCAATAATTTCCGTACACAAGTTAGAAGACTTGATGGTTCCCAAGTTTTTTTGGTTGCTCTTTTCATTGGCTGCATCTTTATACAGCATGTAAGGTGTACCTGTTTCTATTTGAGATTCTAAGATTTTAAACCAAAGCTCTTGGGCCTTAATGGTTTTGCGTCCTTTGCCTTCAGCTTCGTACTTTGCGTACAATGCTTCGAATTCAGCACCGTGGCACTCAGATAATCCTGGGCACTCGTTGGGATCCATCAATGTCCATTCTCCGTTTTCTTGAACACGTTTCATAAACAAATCTGGTGTCCACATGGCGTAGAATAAATCGCGTGCACGTTGTTCTTCTTTTCCGTGGTTCTTTTTTAGATCCAAGAAATCCATGATGTCAGAATGCCAAGGCTCTAGGTAAATGGCAAAAGAACCTTTGCGTTTTCCACCACCTTGATCTACGTAACGTGCTGTATCGTTGTAAACGCGCAGCATAGGAACAATTCCGTTTGAAGCGCCACCGGTTCCTCTAATGTAAGAACCTGTAGAACGCACATTGTGAATTGCTAATCCGATACCTCCGGCAGACTGCGAAATTTTAGCACATTGCTTGAGTGTATCGTAAATACCGTCAATGCTATCATCTTGCATGGTAAGCAAGAAGCACGATGACATTTGCGGTTTTGGTGTTCCCGAGTTGAACAATGTTGGCGTAGCATGGGTGAACCAACGGCCACTCATGAGCTCGTAGGTTTTGATGGCAGAGTCGATATCTTCTTTATGAATACCAACAGCCACACGCATGAGCATGTGTTGTGGTCGCTCTTTGATTTCGCCATTTAGGCGCATGAGGTATGAACGCTCTAATGTTTTAAAGCCAAAGAAATCGTAATCGAAATCTCTATCGTAGATGATAGCAGAATCTAATGTTGCTTGATTTTTCTGGATGATTTCATACACCTCTTCTGAAATCATGGGAGCATGCTTTCCAGTTTTAGAATCTGTGTATTTGTATAACTCTTCCATTGTACCGCTAAACGATTTACTCGTTTTCTTGTGCAAATTGGAAATAGCGATACGCGCTGCTAGAATGGCAAAATCTGGGTGTTTGGTGGTTGATGTAGCGGCTACTTCACTCGCTAGATTGTCGAGTTCGCTAGTCGTTACTCCATCATACAAACCTTCAATTACACGCATTGAGATGGAGATAGGATCTACAGCTGGGGCTAAACCGTAACACATCTTTTTAACACGGGCTTGGATTTTGTCAAATTTCACCGACTCTTTGCGGCCATCACGCTTTAATACATACATAGTCAAACAACAGTTTAAAGTTTAAAATAGTGGTGTGAGAGAGGTTAGAGTACGTGTAGGTTTATTAAAAGTCTTCGTCAAGGGAGAATTTCGCATCTTCTGAAGAGGAGGTATTTGCAACACCTGCTTTTTGGTATTCTGCAACTCTTTTTTCAAAGAAGTTGGTTTTTCCTTGCAATGAAATCATTTCCATGAAATCGAATGGGTTGGAAGCATTGTATACTTTTTCGTTTCCAAGCTCCATCAACAAACGATCGGCAACAAACTCAATGTATTGTGCCATTAAATCGCTGTTCATACCAATCAACTTTACTGGCAATGCATCTAGGATAAATTCTTTTTCAATCTCTACTGCATCAACAATAATCTCGCGCACCTTCTCTTTTGGCAATTGATGCTCTAGGTGCTCTGTGTAAAGCAAACAAGCAAAGTCGCAGTGTAAGCCTTCATCTCTAGAAATCAACTCATTACTAAAGCTTAGTCCAGGCATGAGCCCGCGTTTTTTCAACCAGAAAATAGAGCAGAAAGAACCTGAGAAAAAGATACCTTCTACTGCTGCAAACGCAACTAAGCGCTCTGCAAATGAGCCTTCTTCAATCCATTTGAGTGCCCATTTTGCTTTTTTCTGCACACAGTCAAGTGTGTCTATAGCGTTGAACAGGTGATTTTTTTCTTCTTTCTTCTTGATGTACGTATCAATAAGAAGAGAGTATGTCTCAGAATGGATATTCTCAATAGCAATTTGAAAACCGTAGAAGAATTTTGCTTCTGTGTATTGAACTTCGCTTAAGAAGTTCTCTGCTAGATTTTCATTTACAATACCATCGCTTGCAGCAAAAAATGCTAGAACGTGTTTTACGAAATGTCTTTCATCGTCATTCAGCTTATTTTCCCAATCATTTAAATCGGGTTGCAAATCAATTTCTTCTGCAGTCCAAAAAGAAGCTTCTGCTCTTTTGTAGAATTGCCAAATATCATCGTGCTGAATGGGGAATAATACAAAACGATTGTTGTTCTCGGTTAAAATAGGTTCTTGCGCTTGTACTGTATTTGCCATTTTTGTGCTTTACTGCTCAAAGAGTTTAACTCTCTGAATTTTATATTATTAAGTGAATTGTTATGAGTCTTTTTAACGAAAGTCCAAAAGGCTCCTTCACTTATACAACACAAAAAACGGCAAAATGCTTTGGGAAATCAATTTTTTTTCTTCCACAATTGGAGCCACTTATAAACATTCAGTTTTTGTTAATAAGTGCTCAAAGCCGCGCCTTTACTTACCCTTATCCAAAGTGCTCTGGTAAGCCTTGAAAGTTTCGTCTAATTGAGCGTACCAATCAACGCCAAATTTTCGTGTTAAAGCTTCTTTGGCAAATTGGTATACTTTGATTTTCTGTTTTGCACCACAATCGCATGCCGGTTTGCAGATGTGCCATCGGTCGTAATTAACTGCTTCAAAGTCTCTGTATTTTTGAATACGTATAGGGTACAGGTGGCAAGAAATAGGTTTTTTCCAGTCCACCTTTCCGTCTCTGTAAGCCTGCTCAATGCCGCAGAGTGCTACGCCTTGATTGCTAAAGGTGACATATGCGCACTCTTTGCCGTCAATCAAAGGCGTTACTTTTTCTCCATCAAAAGAATCGGTTGTGCTAGTACCTTGTTCTTGGATAGCCATTTTGCCTTCCGGGCGTAGGTAGGGTTCTACCACAGGATAAATATCTTCTAAAATTTTAACCTCTTCTGCATTGAGGGGTGCTCCTGCATCTCCCAGAACACAGCACGCTCCTTTACATGCAGAAAGGTCACACGCAAAGTGTTCATTCATCACTTCTAAAGACACAAGAGCATTATCAATCTGAATCATTTTGCAAATGTAGGTCTATTGTGCATCACAGTAAATGGTGAGTGCCTCTACCTGATTCTGGGTACGGAAATTTGCTCAAAATGTCTTTTCTTCGTTCAATTGATAATCCTTAATTTAATTGTTCTATGAGTTGTTTTGGTTTAAACTTAAATTTGGGAGATGTTGTTGCCGTTGATGGCTACCCAGATTCAGATAAAGTAACATTTGTTATGCAGTCTGCCCCAAATATTCAAGTGTCGGCATCTCCAGATCCAGGAGATCCATTCACAATCAATTTTGAATATGAGGATTCTACTGCTGTTAATCCCGAGCATGTGCCTTATTGTCTTTCTGTGCCTAGTGGGCAGCATATAACAGCTTGTTCAGGAGGTAAAAAAACTAGGCCGCATCCTGTAAAAGCAAGATTAATTAAAAAATAACAGTAGCATTTTGAGATGAGACTTTTTCTTGCTGCACTTGTACTTATTCCTGGCTTATTGAAAGCCCAATTTACTTTTGTGCCAGATAGCATTCAAACCTTATTTGAGCAAAAGTTGGCGTATGAATCAAGTATGTATGAGAGCGCAAGATTGTTTGAAGAATTTGAGGCAAATGAGGGCATCCCCACTGACTCACTTTATTATGCTTGGTACCTGATCCAAAAAGGAAAAGCCAATCGGAATTCTGCAAAAGGATTAGAGTTACGGCAACAAGGCCATGACATTATTCTACGTCATGGAAGTACTGTAGATAAAGCATATAGTGAGTACTTGATGGCTTATAATTTTTTGGGAGAAGATGAATACCTCTCTTCTTTCCACATAGAGAGAGCCAGGAAATTATACAACGAATCCAATGCCGAAGAAGGGGCTTTTAGAATAGAGACATACGAGCTCATGTCAACCTTAATTGAAGAGTTTTGGGAAGGAGACTTGAGAGATTCTACTGTCAACTGGGCTCGATCCTTTGCTAAAAAAGAACTGGAAAGAGGGGACAGTCTGAGTTATTTCGGAACTTACATACAGCTCAATACACTACTTATTTTCCATCTTGATGAGAGAAAGATGGATCGCACAATCATGAAAGAAGCATTGGATTGGGCCAAGAAGAAAAATTTATCTGGTCTGTACTCATATGCCATGCAGACTTATGCTGAGTCTTATGCTGAGGACTGGGAATACCCCACCCGCGACTCCATTTTACACGAGGTTATTGCTTATTACGAAACGCAAGCAGATTCCGTTTTTCAATTGCAGTACCCTTATTTTGCTTTGGCGGATTTGCATTTTAATTGGGGTAATACAGAGAAGGCATATGAATATCAGTCGATGGCAGTACATTATTCCAAGTCCCAGTCCTCTGAGGAATTGGAATTGCAAAGATCTGAGCTCCAGCAAGTTTATAATTTAGAGGCTGCTGAAAAAGAAAAAGTATTGGCGGAAAATAAACGACAAGACACTTTAATTTTTTACTCTGTGGTGGTCGGCTTGCTTTTGTTAGGAATGGCTTTTGGAGTGGCTTTTTATATTACCAATCAGAAACGGCAAAAACTCATTATAGAAGAGCAAGAGTCAAGAATCAACACTTTAGTCAATTCTCAAGAGAACGCCATTGTAAACTCACTCATTGAAGGCCGTGAAAAAGAACGAACCTATATAGCGCAAGAGCTGCACGATCGCGTAGGGAGTTTACTTTCTGCCATTCGCCTCCGTTTTGAAAATGCTGTTCATGAAAGTGAAAACGAAGAAATGAAAACTCTTTTCGGAGAATCATCTTCAAAAATGCAAGAGGCCATCCAAGAGGTGCGCAATATCTCAAGAAATATGAGCACCAATGTGGTGGCCGATATAGGGGTTGAACAAGCGGTTAAAAACTTGGTGAATTCCTTGAATAAGTCCAAGTTGATAGATATAGAATTGGACGTTCATCTAAGTGATATAAATATCTCTGACAATTACGCTTTAACCATATACAGGGTCTTACAAGAGCTTTTCACAAATTCGTTAAGGCACTCAAAAGCCAACAAGATTGACATCAGTTTTGTCCAAAGAGAAAAAGAGATCAGTCTTGTCTTTGAGGATAATGGAATCGGCTTTTATCCAGAAAATGTAAAAAAAGGAGTGGGCTTACAAAGCATTACAGCTCGAGTGGCTGAAATTCATGGGGAACTTAAGATTGAGTCTTCTCCTGGAAAAGGCGCCATTTTTATTGTAGAACTGCCAATGCCACAATTGGATCTTGTCTAAGAAGTTTTCGTTCTGCAAAGCCTCTAAATTCTCCCGAAACCCGTAAACTTGCACAAATTTTCCAGATGGCTCAACAAGAAGACAGACTCAAAGAAGTAATAGGTCATGCCAAAGAGTATGGTTTTGTATTCCCTTCTTCAGAAATATATGATGGTTTAAGCGCTACTTATGACTACGGTCAATTGGGAGCGGAGTTAAAGAACAACATCAAATCTTATTGGTGGAAAGCGATGGTACAGCTCAATGAGAACATTGTTGGTATTGATGCTTCCATCTTTATGCATCCCACTACATGGAAAGCTTCTGGCCACGTAGATGCTTTCAACGACCCATTGATTGATAATAAAGACTCTAAAAAACGCTACCGTGCCGATGTGCTGCTGGAAGATCACATGGCCAAGGTTGAGGGTAAAATCAACAAAGAAGTTACCAAGGCAGCCAAACGATTTGGAGATTCTTTTGATGCAGAGATGTTCAAACAGACCAATCCAAGGGTACAGAAATACACCCAGCAGATTGCCGATATTACTGCTAAAATGAAAGCTGCACTAGATGCAGAAGACCTTGTAGCGGTAAAAGAACTGATTGAAGAGTTGGGCATTGTAGATCCTATTTCTGGTTCTAAAAACTGGACAGATGTGCGTCAGTTCAACTTGATGTTTAGTACAGAATTGGGTTCTGTTTCTGGCGAGTCTGCCAAGATTTATTTGCGTCCTGAAACGGCTCAAGGAATTTTTGTGAATTACCTGAATGTGCAAAAAACAGGAAGGATGAAAATTCCTTTTGGGATAGCACAAATTGGAAAGGCCTTTAGGAATGAAATTATTGCGCGTCAGTTCATTTTTAGAATGCGTGAGTTTGAACAAATGGAAATGCAGTTTTTCGTGAAACCGGGTACCGAATTGGAGTGGTACGAGAAGTGGAAAGAAAAGCGCATCCTTTGGCATAAAGCTTTGGGCTTAGGAGATGAGAATTACCGTTTCCACGATCACATTAAGTTGGCGCACTATGCCAATGCTGCGGCAGATATTGAGTTTAATTTCCCAATGGGCTTTAAAGAGTTAGAAGGCGTTCACTCAAGAACAGATTTTGACTTGAAAGCACACGAAGAACACTCTTCAAAAAAGTTGCAATATTTCGATCCAGAAGACAACACTTCTTATGTGCCTTATGTAGTAGAAACATCTATTGGTTTAGACAGAATGTTCTTGGCCTTGATGAGTGCTTCTTTGACAAAAGAGAAGCTAGAAGACGGCTCAAGCAGAGATGTACTGCGTTTGCCTGCATTTTTAGCACCTTACAAAGTAGCGGTTCTTCCACTGCTTAAAAAGGCCGGTTTACCAGAAAAAGCACGTGAAATTATGGACCTCTTGAAGTTTGATACTTCGTGCTTTTATGAAGAGAAAGACGCCATTGGTAAGCGTTACCGTAGGCAAGATGCTATTGGTACGCCATTGTGTGTTACAGTAGATCATCAAAGCTTAGAAGACCAAACAGTGACCGTGCGTTACAGAGATACCATGAAGCAAGAGCGCGTTGCCATTGAGGCGCTTCCACAATTGGTGAATGAGCTCACAAGCATGAATGCTGTGTTGAGGTCTTTGTAAGAATTAGACCTTGAAACAGTATCGTCTTATGTAAAGTCATTGAAACCTGCTTCTCTGAGTGAATGGAGGTTTTACATTTGGAAGTAGAGCAAAAGCCATTGCTATTCTAGCCGTTGCATTGGTATTTGTTGGAGTTATGATTTACTACCGCTATCGCCTAGGTGCTGGAAACCTAGCCATGTATACAAAACTTCACTCCAGTTTACACTGGATTTACCTTCCTGTGCTCGCTTATTGGTGGAATCTGGCTCAACCAACTGGCACAGATAATACCATGACTTTGAATGCGCAATTGATTGCCACTGCTTTGTTAGGTATGGTCCTTTTATTTCAGTGTGCGGGTGCGCTTATTCTTAAAAGGAGTTATGCAGAAGTAGAAAAGCAAGCAGCCTTACGCCAAGCGAAATAGCTGAAATGTGACCATCAATCTACTTCACAAACGCATCTCATAGGGGATTTTCTACGGGCTTGAATCACGTTTTGAGAATGAATTTTGTTTTCATTAGAAAAGGTATGCCAATGGTCCACATGCTCTTCGTGTAATTCTTCGTTGAGCCAAAAAGTGTTTCAAATTTCAGGCTTTCGCTTTTTTCTTGCGCACAAGCTCGTGTGCGTTTCTAGTTCAGAAGTGGACCTCTTGTAATCCACCTCAAAAACTTTCATTTCCTCGAAGTGTTTGAGGTGCAGCTGTTTTTCAATGTCTTCTTGGCTGTGATAATAAAAGTATACACGTTGGCCACCACTGCCTTCTTGATAATGAGATTTCTTGGGATTACCTGCCACAAAGCTGAGGTAGAGAATTCCATTATCGTTCAATAAGTTGTGGCAATTTGCAATGAGTTTTACTGCATCTTTTTCAGATAGATAGGGAAGGCAAAAGCCACAAAGAATGCCATGAAAAGTATCTTTTAGATGATGAATGTCTCTTACATCCATAGTTTCAAAGCGAGCTATTGGGTTGTTGGCTTGGGCTAACTCAAGCATTTTTGGAGCCACATCAATGCTTAGCAGATTAAAATCTGGTCTTTTGTTGAGCACATATTTTGTGATGTTTCCGGGGCCACATCCCAGCTCTAAAATATGCGAAGAACCCTTGGGGATAGCGTTGCAGAAATAATCATAGCTGCTGTTGTACAAATCCAAATCCATGAATTTTTCTTCGTATTGCTTCGCGATGCTATTCCAAGTTTTGAAGGTCTCTGTATACTTATTCATGCTTAAGTGCTAAGGGCATCATAAGCTTGGTAAGAGTAAAATCATCTCTTCAAATTCAATTTCGTCTAAATGACCCATTTTGCTTTTGTCTTTCGCGATGAGGTGCATGTGCAAGAAAGAATCGTGATGAGTAAATACCCCTTGGTGTTCGGTAGAGAAAAACCCAACAATTTCGACTTCTTCTTTTTCGAGGGTGTAGTTGGTTTGTCCTTGATGAGCTTCTGCTGGTGAAGAAACTACAGATCCTTCTGCTAAATTTTGAATATGTATGATGGCGCTAGCCGCTTTTCCTATCAATTTAAAGGCAAAGGGTCTTTTGAAGTCTATGGTTTTTTCATTGATAAGCACTTCTAAATCGTGAATGCTTTTTACATCAGCGGGCAGTTTCATTTCTTGCCATTCATTCACTTGGCCATACACAAAGAAGGGGGCAGAAACAGCGAAAGTTTCTTCAACACTCATGGTAGAATCTGAAGTGACTTTAGACACATAACATGTGCCGTTGTTAATGAGGAGCTCTCCTCTTAAATAACTGAGAGGCCCCAAGCCGTAAACACCTTTTTTATCACTCAGTGAGTCGAGATTTATACTGCCCTGGAGCTGTCCTTTCCACATTACGTTTTTCATTGCTCCCACCACTTGAATGTCGGGGTAGGTTTTTGATTTAGCAGAAGGCTGTTCTTCTTGAGGGCTGCTGCAAGCAACCGCTGTCATGGCTGTGAGTGCGTAAAAGAGTTGTTTCAACTTCATATAATTAAATTGTTACGTCTGAAATCTAAGAGAGATATGTTTGTTCTTAATGGCATTTGACCATCTAGCGCCAAAGGTAAATACTGAACTCTCACGGTTTTAAAAGAGGGGCGAATTCAATCTTACACTCAAGGCTAGTCCACCTCCCCAATTGGAAAGTCACCTTCTTTTTTCAGGTACAAAAAGCGCCCTGTCCGAGTATCTTTAAATTCTGCAAGAATCATATCTGGGGTGGTGTTCTTAAAATCGCCAGAGGCTTTCCAAGATGGCAGCGTTTTTTCCGCCTGTACTAGCAAGGTGTTCCCATAAAAGTAAAACCATTTTTGAAAGACTATAGACGGGCAAAGGGCCATGTAAGAAATGAAATCGCCTGTGTAGAGTGTTGGCCCGCCATGCAGGGTAGCATGATTGGCCTTTGGCATTTTATTGTGGTAAAAAAACACACGGATACGAATCGAAACTCCACTATCGCAGGAGATGGAAGTGGGTGCATTTTTTAGAACTACGCGATTGAATTGGGCAAAAAGTATGGCTGGGATGAAAAGTACCACCACCCAAAAGCATTGCATGAAAATACGCGTCAAGGACATTTTTGGTTCACGTATTCCATAATGTTCTGAAAATCTTCTCTTGAAATGTGCTGTGGGCTGTGGTAGCGAGGATTATTTACAAAAGAGAATTTATCGCGTCTATTCTCCAAATTAAGGGTACAAGAGAGGTCTTTTGCTGGGCTGTTTTCTTTAGAGTTGTGGCATACAGAACAAAAGGTCGTGTATATGATTTTACCTTTGTCTATTGTGGCAATTAAGCCTTCTTCGCCATACTGTTGGGCATAGCGTTCACGATCGAAAATAATTTCTAGCCCTTCGCGCCACCCGTTGTTGGATGTACGACTGAACACTTTTACTCCATGATCATAGGCGATGTAGGTTTCTCTATTGGGTCCTAAAAACACATTGATAGAGCGGAGCGTTCCGTCTTGGTGAAAACGAAAAAGAGAGTCCACTCGAATTTCATTTTCGTACTTTTCTTTTGATCGCAGTTCGCCTGTTTTATAATACTCATACTGCCATCCATTTCGATTCCCATCTGTGACCCATGACTCTTTCATCATTTGGCCATTTTCAAAATAAGAGGTGACATGTCCTTGTTGTACGCCATGAACCAAGAAATACTTGAAAAAGAGTTCGCCACTGGGGTAGTATTCGCTCAAGAGTACCGAATCAGTGCCATCTATCTGAACTTTTTCACGCAACACACTTCCATCTTGAAAAAATTCTTGATCTACAATGGTTTGAGAATAACCAACAGAAACAAGCATCAAAAGAATGGAGAGAATGACATTAAATGCGCGCATAGTGTTCTCTTTGGATTTTCTTAATACATGGTATTGCCATTTGCAGAGCTTTGAGCTTAGACTCAAACATGCAAGATTAATTATTCTATGTTTGTTTAAATATAACATTAATTTATGAAAATATCCAGTCTCTTTCCCTTTTTGATTTTCCATGTTTATTGTCCAAAGTGTTTAGCGTTCTTTCAGGGTTGCTGAGAGCTGCTGATTTAACGGTGAGAAACAAACTTTTCAGTTACGGATGCAAATACAAATAAACCAAAGGAGAGATACACGACAGTGGCATGAAAAAAGAGGAATAGGCGAAAGATGAGGCCGATATTAAACGAACGAATTATCTCTTTATTAAATTTACTTACTTACTTATGAAAAAAACTTTAATTCAATCGCTCTTTATTGCTGTTTTAACAGTGTTAGGTAGCGTAAGTTATGCCCAAATTTACTCGGCTAGCCAGTTCGGATGTTCTCCAACAACGAATGGGAGCATTACCTTTACCTTTACCAATGTAGGTGTACCTAACGGAAGCGGAACATTGGATTTAAACCAATTCTGGGGTGACTTGGGCTCTTCCAGCGAATGGTTCGAATTGTTAGATGAAAATGGAAATACCATTGCAACCCAAATTTCTCCTTCAGGTTTTTCTGATTGTACAAGTGTAGGTTCATCATCATATACGTTGAGCCCGACAGATCTAGCAAGCTGGGCAGCCGATGGTATCATTACCTTCACTGCAACTGCAGCAAATTCACCTGTTGCTGTGAATAATTTTTGTACCTGTAATACACCAACTTTTGGAGGATCAGAATCTTTCTCGGTAGATATGACATTGTCATATGCTGAAGTAACAGGCCCAAATAATATTGGTGTACTAAGTATCGATTCACCGAACTTGTTTTGTGCAGGTGTTCAACCAATCATGGCAACGGTAAACAACTCTGGTACCAACCAAGTTGATACGTTTACTGTAAACTGGTCAATTGACGGTGTTTTACAAACACCTATTGTGTATGACACAATTGTTTTAGACACATTTGGTGGAACAGGAGCAACAAGTGTTCAATTATTCTTGGATACTTTAACGTTCACTGGGTTAACAAACATTACTGTTTGGACTTCTATGCCAAACAATGTTCCTGATACAGTGAATCAAAATGATACTGCATCGGCTGCAATTCAACCTTCTTTAAATGGTGTTTATACCATTGATGGCACAGGAGCTGGAGACTATGCTTCATTTACAGATGCAATTGCTGACTTAGATGCTTATGGCATTTGCGGTCCTGTAATCTTTGATGTTGTTGCTGGAACATACACAGAACAAGTAGAAGTAGGCGCTGTAATGGGTAC
>CBFHSD010000002.1:0-108697 GCA_965658375.1 Salibacteraceae bacterium | reverse complement strand
TACGTTCCTGCGGATAATCCCGTCTCAAGAGCTGCTGTTCCACCTGTATTCCAAGAATAGGTGTACGGACTCGTTCCGCCCGTTGCACTTGCGGTTACCTCTCCGTCCGTATCTCCGTTACAAGCTAATGCTGAAGTTACCGCTGATGACCCAGCCAAGGCTGTTGGTTCGGTGATAGAAATGCTTGTGGTAGCAGTTGTTCCTTGTCCATCAGTAACGGTAACGGTATACGTTCCAGCAGCTAAACCTGATATAGTATTAGTGTTAGAGGTTGAATTCGAAGTTGTACTTCCGTTTGACCAAGTATAGGTGTAGTTAGCCTGGCCATACTGAGCTGTTACAGTTAGAGCACCATCGGCTCCACCGTTACATGTCACAGAAGTGTTAGAACTCTCAGAAACACTTAGTGGCTTTGTTACATAACTTATGATCACAACTCCCGAGCCACCGAACCCACCAATCGTTCTTTGATTTACTAGGTTGGTATTGCCACCATCACAGGCAGCGCCACCACCACCGCCACCTCCCGTTCCAGAGGTGCCGTGAAAACCACGGGTAAAACCTGTTATGGAAGAAGTGCCGTCTAGTCCAAAACGGTAATTAGCCCCTTGACCACCGCCACCTTGACCACCTGAGGGCCCTAATGTTGGTGAAAGGTTACTGGCATTAGCCGCTTGACCACCACCTCCACCACCACCAAAATATTGGGGTGTACAAGTATATGATGCAAGAGAAAGATAACCATTAGATCCCGCGCTACCTGACGATACAGAAGCTGAATTACAAGATCCCGGACCACCACCACCGGTAGCTCCGTTGACACCTGTTCCGCCCGTTCCGCCCGTTCCACCTGTTCCGCCTACGGTAGACGGCCAAACGCCTCCACCATTTCCGCCACTCGCCTCTAAGAGATTTACTCCATTAAATGTAAGCGCAGAAGGATCTCCTACTTGCGATGAGGAGACACCCCATTTACCACCTGAACCTCCTCTACCAGGGCGTGCAATGTAGGTGTTTCCCGAAGTAACCGGAATAGAGCCGTAGCGAATTTCACCACCGCCTCCACCAGAACCACCGTCTGCACCTCCGCCACCGCCACCGCCAACAGCGATTACGTTTATGGAATCTACGTTATCAGGAACGGTGAACTCCGTACAGGTTATTCCGAAATTATCCATCCCCCATGATTCATCCGTTAAAGCTTGGTTTAGTGTTGATGTTATTTTCAGTGTTAAATTTGACACTCCTGATGGCACATCTATGTATACTTTAATTACTTGATCAGTCCAGCTGGTATTGCTTGGTCCCCCTGTATAGGGAATATTCACACTTGATAGGGATGAAATACTCCAAGAGTAACCATTGGAAGAACCTGTATTTAAGAAGCTTCCTGAGTTATAGATTAGCTGCTTGTTTATAAGCAAGGTTGTTCCGTCACCCACATAAATTTGTAAATTCTCGTTATCCCATGAATCTAATCTATATAACTCGAAAGCAATACGATGCGCCTTACTATTCAAATTGAACGTCTTTTGGATGTAGTCACCTGATGCGAATCTGCCTAGGAAGTAATTATCACCTAATACTTGTCCTCCATTGTGGCGAGTCGCAGGTGTTGATGTACCGTTCATTGTCCAACCGTCTGCATCGCTTTCAAAAGTTTCTTCATCTATGTAATACTTCAACACGCGAAGCGTATCGGTTCCGTTTACGCATGAATCCATTGAAGATCCACATAGCTGTGTATTTCCTGAAGCTCCGTAATTTGAGAAAGAGGATTGAGGTGTAGCATTGATAATCGCCTCAAAAGCTGCGTCATCACTTGGGTAATTGCCGTCATCAACCCCTCCTATATCACTTGCAGAACCTCCCAATGCGGTATTTCCTGAGCTTGATGTTGCGAAGCAAAACCGAACAGGGGTATTTACGGTTATCCCCATGTCTGCGAAAGAGCAGTAAAAATCCATGAAGACCACATCATTGTTTCCCGTGCAATTGGAAAGTAGCGCGTAAGCCCTCTGATGATTTGTGAAGGTACTGTAAGAAGCCAAGTTGGTAATTTGGTTTGCAGCCGCAACTCCGTCAACATCATTCACTTCTACCCCACCCGAGTTTCCGGAAGCATATAATACCTCTAGCTCAAAACCCGGGTTACCAGACATAGAATTGTTATCATTGTTACCAATAGCATTATCGGTATCTATTAAGAAGCTATACCCGTATGATGCATTACCGGGCTCGTCTGCCACCCGCATCCGAAAAACAACTAATTCATCACCATCACCATATGTTCCGTTAGGATCTACTATCCTGAAATATGCCGCATGTTGGTTTGTCGTAGGATTATCTACAATTTCTGTTGACCCGCATGAGGCACCTGTTTGTAAATCGGAATTAGGTTCGGTAGAAACATGATAAACCACATTCCACCCCGAATAATCAAACTCAGAAGATTCATCCAATATAGTGGACGTGAAAGCAGAACCTGAAGCTGTAATCCATCCGTTGGACGCAGAATCCAAGATTGCTTGAGAATTGATATTGGTTGCAGGATCAAATATCTGTCCGGGAGTTTGCCCAACCGCTTGAAAACGAGCATTTGCAAAAATGAACACGGTCATTAAAAGACCTAGTGGAAAATAATGTTTCACAAGCTGAAAGGGTACTGACATATTTTTCATAATCAATAGTTGAATCTTCTTCATTCAGGCCGCAAAAGTAAAGTATTTTTCAAAATCTTGTGCCTATAATATTCAGGTTCACTGTTTGGACTAATAAACTCTGCGTGTCGTTTTTTCCTGACGTACAACAAGTCAATTCCAATTAATTAGCAACAGTTTATCATGGATTAAATCTATTACAACTTATACAACAAGTTGTAGCAAATTAAAAAATGACAGGAAAACTCATAGCTGTCTTCAGATTTAGATGGAAGTCGCCACCACAATTTGAGAATGGAATTTTCTATTTGGACACAGATTTTGGAAAGGTTAGAGTCTTTGATTCAAAGGGGGATTTACCAATTATCATTCATGTTCCTGATGGTTCCAATATAATTGAACATCAAATTCACCTGATAGCAGATTTGGATATAGATTATCGCAGAATTTATTTTGAACATCTAGAATTAGAATTTTACGAAAAAAATGTTTTACTTATTGAGTCAATTTATTTTAATTGTCAAACGAATAGTTCTCAGCGAGTCTATAATCTAGACTCTTTCCGTTCATGCAGAAGTATTCTGCATTTGAGTTAATCTGTTTTCGATTGCATTTTCGAGTACTTGTCTTCTTAAAACATCATAAATTGCTATTCCACCACCAAGTAAAGTTGCTGTTTCATCCATTTGTCATATTTCCGATACAGAATTAGGCTAAATCTGAAAACCTACTCGTTTTACTAATCCCGCAACCAAAAGAGACAAATGCCTTGTAATGGCGAAATTTTGTCAAATCCCTATCTAAGATTGTACAAATTTGAAATGTCATCTTATAGTGGGTTAAAAACTATTAAGCAGAAATGCATGTAAAAGGGCGAGATCAAACAATGGCTGAATTCAAGCCAACAGCAATAAAATTGAACCTATCTCAAAAAGAAAAGTCGCAATCTTAAAATAAAAAACAAAAGATCATAAAACAGGAATAGCCTATGACTTGAGGGTAGCGAACCATACATAACCCCTTACAAGCTCAACATCAAAGCAAAAAAGCCCTAATGTTTCCATTAGGGCTTCTCTTATTTTAAGCTGAACTGCTTAGATGTTTAGCAATACTTCAAATGGGTCTTTGCCACCAAAAATCAATTTCGATGGGTTCTCCAGCATTTCTTTCACTGCTTTTAAGAAGCTTACAGATTCTTTTCCGTCAATGATTCTGTGATCATAAGAAAGTGCCAAATACATAATTGGTCGTATCACCACTTCGCCATTCACAGCTACTGGGCGTTCTACAATGTTGTGCATTCCTAAAATGGCACTTTGCGGTGGGTTGATGATGGGTGTGCTGAGCATTGAACCAAATACACCACCGTTGGTAATGGTAAAGGTTCCACCTGTCATTTCATCAACGCTAATTTTACCGTCTCTGGCTTTAATGGCCAAACGCTTGATTTCTGCTTCAATTTCGAACAAAGTCATTTGCTCTGCATTGCGCACAACCGGCACCATTAAACCTTTTGGAGAAGAAACCGCAATACCGATATCTGCATAATCGTGGAAAATCATTTCTTTTCCATCAATCATTCCATTTACGGCTGGGAACATGTTCAAGGCTTCTGTTACCGCTTTGGTGAAGAATGACATGAAGCCAAGGCTTACACCATGCGTTTCTTTAAACTTATCCTTGTACTGCTTGCGCAAATCCATTACCGGCTTCATGTCTACCTCATTAAAGGTAGTGAGCATGGCTGTTTCGTTCTTCACGCTTACCAAACGTTCGGCAACTTTTCTGCGGAGCATAGACATTTTCTGTCTCGACTGCTCTCTGGTTCCACCCCACCCAGAAACATCTGATGCATTCATGCCACCTGAAAGGTATTGAAGCACATCTTCTTTGGTAATTCTACCACCTGCGCCAGAACCTTCTAGTTTTGTTGCGGAAATGGTGTTTTGCTTCATCATTTCTTTTGCCAAAGGAGTGGCTTTAGCGCTAGCATTTTCTGCAGGTGCCGCTGGTGCTTCTTTCTCAGCAGGAGCCGCCTTGGCTTCACTGGCTGGTTTTTCTTCTTGCACAGCCTCTTTTGCTGGAGCAGCTTGTTTTGCTTCGCCCTCTACACTGGTATCTATATGGCACACCACTTGGCCTACTTCAACGGTATCGCCTTCTTCTGCAATCAGTTTAATTTGACCAGAAACTTCTGCAGGCAATTCTAAAGTGGCTTTGTCAGAATCAATCTCAGCAATGGGCTGATCTCTTTCTACATACTCCCCTTCTTCTACTAACCAAGCGGCAATTTCTACTTCTGTAATCGATTCCCCTGGACTAGGGATTTTCATTTCTACAACCATTGTTGCACGTTTATATGATTAAGCAAATACGGATTCAATTATTGAATTTTGGCGTTTCTTGAACACTTCTGCAGAACCCGATGCTGGGCTCGCGCTTTCTGTTCTTGTGATCAACTCCAAATCGTTTTTGTAAACTCTTCTAATGTAGTGAGCCGCACCCATGTTTTCTGGTTCTTCTTGCGCCCAAAGCACTTTAGCGTTTGGATACTTGGCCACCACTTCGTCTACTTGTTCTTGTGGGAAAGGATACAATTGTTCTACTCTTACCAGAACCACTTGTTCGTCTTTCAACTCTTCTTTCTTCGCTAACAGTTCGTAGTACAATTTACCCGTGTGCAAGACTACCTTTTTGGCTTTAGCCGCATCTTTTACCGGAGTTTCTTTTACAAACTCAAAAGTACCTGTTGCCAACTCTTCTATGGTAGACACCGCTTTTGGATGTCTCAACAAAGATTTAGGTGTAAACACGATAAGTGGCTTGCGGTACGCTCTCATCATCTGTCTGCGTAGCATGTGGAATAAGTTGGCAGGAGTAGTTACGTTAGCTACTTGCATATTTTCATCGGCACATAGCTGTAAGAAACGCTCCATTCTACCACTGGAGTGTTCTGCTCCTTGACCCTCATAACCATGAGGAAGGAACATTACCAAACCGTTCTGTGTATTCCATTTATCTTCTGCCGCGCTTAAGAATTGATCTAGGATGATTTGCGCTCCATTGTTGAAGTCGCCAAACTGGGCTTCCCAAATGGTCAAACCATTAGGTGTTGCCATGGCATATCCGTAATCAAAACCGAGCACTCCATATTCTGACAACAAAGAGTTGTAAATGTTAAAGTCTGCCTGCTTATCGTTCAAATGCGAAAGCGGCACGTACCTTTCTTCGCTGTCTTCTAATCGCACAACAGCATGTCTGTGAGAGAAGGTTCCGCGCTCAACGTCTTGTCCAGAAATTCTTACTGGATGACCTTGATCTAACAAAGTAGCGTAAGCCAATAGCTCACCCATTGCCCAGTCTAAACGACCTTCAGTCATCATGTTCTTGCGGTCTTCAAAAAGCTTTGCAATCTTTCTGAAAATCTTCATACCTTCTGGAAGGCTATTGAAGGTATTGCCCAGCTCCAACAATTTCTTTTCTGAAATAGTGGTGTCTGTTGGCACTACCAATTCACCTCTTTCTGCTTTTCTGTAATCTCTCCATGTATAGCTTAAGAAATCGGTAATTTTTGCTTTTTCTATTTGCTTCGATTCGTCTAGCTCTTCTTGCAATTGCTCATTGAGCTTGCTCTCAAGTTCTTTGAGGTAATCGTCTCCAATTAATCCTTGACTTTTCAAAAGCTCTACATAAAGATCTCTCGGATTTTGGTGCTTTGCAATGGCCTTGTACAATAAAGGCTGGGTGAACCTTGGCTCATCACCTTCGTTGTGTCCATACTTTCTGTAGCACAGCAAATCGATGTACACATCTTTATGGAATTTTTGGCGGTATTCCATCGCAATTTCCATGGTGTGTACCAATGCCTCTGGATCATCTCCATTGACATGGAATACAGGGCAAAGTGTCACTTTAGCGATATCGGTACAATACGTACTTGATCTTCCGTCTATGTAATTGGTTGTGAACCCAATTTGGTTATTGATTACCAGATGAATGGTTCCCCCAGTTCTGTACCCATTCAATTGCGCCATTTGAGCTACTTCGTAGACAATTCCTTGAGCAGCTACAGCGGCATCACCATGAATAATGATTGGCAGTGCTTTTGATTCATCTTTTAAGTAAGCATCAATCTTGGCACGTGTAATCCCCTCCATTACAGGGTCAACTGCTTCTAGGTGAGATGGGTTGGGAGAAAGTGTCATGTGAACATCATGACCCTTGTCTGTTTTCAAATCTGCAGAAGATCCTAAATGGTATTTTACATCACCATCAAAATAATCGTCTTCGTATTCTTTACTGAGGAACTCACTAAAAATGTGCTCGTATGACTTCCCGAAGATATTGGCCAAAACATTGAGCCTACCTCGGTGCGCCATACCAAAAACAAACTCTTTGATTCCGAGGTCAGCACCGTATTCTACTGCGGCATCTAAAGCTGCAATAATGGCTTCGCCTCCTTCTAAAGAGAATCTTTTTTGACCCACAAATTTCTTGTGCAAGAAACCTTCAAAAGAAACGGCTTCATTGAGCTTTTTTAGAATTTGCTTTTTCTGATTGGTATCAAAACTTGGCGTATTCCTGTTTTGCTCTACTCTATTAATGAGCCACTTTAATTCTGTTGGTTTTCTATTATATACGTACTCTACCCCAATTGACTTGGTGTAGGTCTGCTCAAGAAAATCTACGATGTCTTTGAGTTTGGCTTTTCCAATGCCCAATTCAGAACCCGCTTGAAATTCTGTTTCCAGGTCGGCTTCAGACAAACCATGGTACTCTAAAGTAATGGTGTCTGTATACTGCCTACGCGTTCTAACAGGGTTGGTTTTGGTAAACAGGTGGCCACGTGTTCGGTAGCCTTCAATAAGCTCTTTTACCTTAAACTCTTTTTCTATGTTTTCTGGAATTGCCCCACCTTCTGTTGAATAATCTGCTTTTGAGAATTCGAATCCCTCAAAAAACTTTTTCCATCCAAAGTCTATTGACTCGGGGTCTTGCTTGTACCGTTGATACATCTCTTCAATGGCTGAAACGTCACCATTGCCGAGGTATGAATATTTATCCATTGTTTACAATCTGAGATTGAACGAACAAATCTAACCTTTTTTCAGTTCTGAAACAGAACGATTCTCTACTTGATTTGCAGAGAATTCTCTACTAAAGTGCTCTCTTAGCAGCACCTTTTGCAACTCTCTTTTCATAATCAATCCCGCTATCAATTCGCTGCTATCATATTCAGAAGAAAGCATATTTTTTTTCAGCTCGTTCTCTGATATGTCTACTCTGTAGAGCACGGTAAGCAACTGGTTAAAATCGGATTCGATCCATCTTAGCAAGAGCATTTGAAGTTGATCAAAGAGCTTCTGCCAAGTAAGCTCACTGCTATCCACATGGATTTCATCACCGTAATGACTAAAATCTTTCTGGATTTGAAGGAGCACTTTCTTCATATATTCTGAATCAGAACGGTATTTTTCTATGTTTTGCTCGTCTAGTTGCACAGGGAACTAAAATGGAATTGTATTGTTGACAAAGGTATACTCTTTGAACATGAAAAATATTCTAATTACCGGGGGAACCGGACTTGTAGGCACAGAACTTTCTCAACTTTTAAAGGCCAAAGGCTATGAAGTTGGCATATTGACTAGAAAAGAAAAAGGCATTGCGTTCAAAGAGTTTGTTTGGAACCCTGCAAAAAACGAATTGGATCAAGAAGCCGTTGAATGGGCCGATGGTATTATTCACTTAGCAGGTGCCGGAGTTGCCGACAAATACTGGACAGAAAAAAGAAAACAAGAGCTGATTGATAGCCGAATTGACTCTACTCAACTGCTGCGCAATGCCATTGAAAAAGCGAGTAATAAACCCAGCGCTTTCGTTTCTGCAAGTGCCATTGGCTATTATGGATTTAAAACAAGTAACCATTACTACACAGAAAACGATGCCGCAGGAGATGGCTTTTTAGCTGACTTGACCGTTGCATGGGAACAAGAAATTCAATCTGTAGCCACAACTGGAGTCCGCACCTCTTTTGTGCGTATAGGAATTGTTTTAAGCAACAAAGGGGGCGCTTTAGACTCTTTAACTAAACCTCCTGTATACGCGGTGCTAGGAAGTGGAGATCAATGGATGGCTTGGATCCATATCAAAGATTTGTGTGGCATATTCATTCATCTTTTGGAAAACGAACATTTACAAGGAGCCTACAACGGTGTTGCACCAAAACCGCACAAGTTGAAAGGGTTCACTAAAAAACTGAAATTTTACAAGAACAAAATCACGATGCCCATTCATGTTCCCGGTTTTCTATTGAAAATTGGTGTGGGAGAAATGGCCGATATGCTCTTAGAAAGCTCGCCTATATCAAGTAAAAAAATTGAAGAAGCGGGTTTCTCTTTTGAGTTTCCTGGGTTGGAAGAAGCTTTGGTTGATTTAAAGAAAGGCTAAACTTCTCTATCCAATAAATAAGAAGAAAGTTCTAGCAATTTTTGCTTGGCACTTTCAGAAACAGAAATAGCTTGAATGGATGAAATGGCTTTCTGGTGAAAATCATTCTTCAGCTGAAGCGTTGCGTCTAAACCACCTGTGCTTTTATACAATGCTTTTACAGCCTCCACTTTTTCTTCTGGATTGAATTCTGCTTTATTCAACCAAGCAGTCAACTCTTCTTGTTGGTCTGCCGTGGCAGCTTGCTGTGTAAGAAGCAGTAAGCATGTTTTTTTGTTCGCTAGAATATCTCCCCCTACTTGTTTACCAAACTTTTCTGGATCAGCAAAAGCATCTAAAATGTCATCTTGCACTTGAAATGCTAGGCCCACATTTACTCCAAAATCATACAGTCTTTTTTGATCTTCTTCAGAGGCATTGGCACAGATAGCACCAATTTGCAAAGCTGCTCCAAGAAGCACGGCCGTTTTCTCTTTGATCATGCGGATGTATTCCTCCAAAGAAACATCATCTCTCAACTCAAAACTCATGTCTCTCTGCTGGCCTTCGCACACTAAAAGAGCGGTGCTACTGAATGTCTTTAGCAAAGAAGCCAAATGCTTGTGGTTGGCCTCTGCCAAAAGTTGATACGCCAAAATTTGCATGGCATCACCACTTAAAATGGCAATGTGTTGATTCCACTTTTCATGCACTGTTTTTTGGCCTCTGCGCAAAGGGGCCTCATCCATAATATCATCATGCAATAAAGTAAAGTTGTGGAACACTTCTACTGCCAAAGCTTGTTTGGCTACAGCGGCTCTTTCTACTCCAAACAACTCGGCTCCTAATACTACCAAAAGTGGTCGCATTCTTTTGCCGCCAATGGCTAGAATATAATTTATGGGATCATAGAGCTCTGCAGGTTCACTTGCCAATGAGAGGTGATTCAATTGCTCTTCTATTTCGTCTTGGTATGTTTTAAGCCAATGCATTAGCCAATTTGTTGTAGTAGGTATTTTCCGTACCCACTCTTAACCAACGGCTGAGCAAGTTGTTCCAATTGCTCTGCATTGATGTAGCCCATGCGGTAAGCAATTTCTTCTATGCAGCTAATTTTTAAGCCTTGTCTTTCTTCAATAACTTGTACGAATTGACCAGCCTGCATCAGTGAAGTATGTGTTCCTGTATCTAACCAAGCAGTTCCTCTATCAAACACTTGAACGCTGAGCTTTCCTTGTTCTAGGTACACCCTGTTCACATCAGTTATTTCATACTCGCCTCTTGGGCTTGGCTTTAGATTTTTAGCAATCTCAATTACGTTATTGTCATAGTAATACAAGCCGGGAACCGCAAAATTTGATTTTGGGTGCTCGGGCTTTTCTTCAATACTAATTACCTTTTTGTCATCGTTAAACTCAACAACACCATAGCGTTCTGGATCTGAAACGTGATAGGCAAATACAATTCCCCCATCTGGGTTGTTGCATGCTTGTAGCTTTTTAGAAAGCTTAGAAGCGTAGAAAATATTGTCTCCAAGAATCAGAGATACTTTGTCATTACCGATAAAGTCTTCTCCAATTACAAAAGCTTGCGCTAAACCATTTGGTTCTTCTTGAACCGCATAGCTGAAATTTACTCCCAAACGGCTGCCATCGCCTAATAGTCTTTGAAATTGTGGCAAGTCTTCTGGCGTGCTGATGATGAGGATATCTTTAATGCCAGACATCATCAAAACAGAAAGGGGATAATAAATCATGGGCTTATCAAAAACAGGCATCATCTGCTTGCTTACTGCCATGGTTAAAGGGTACAAACGTGTGCCAGAGCCTCCGGCTAGTATTATTCCTTTCATTATTGATTTAGATTATCTGGGTTGACATTCGGATCATTCTCGCGGATGGATAAATTGGTGTAATCCAACTCATCTTCTTCATCATACATTTCGATGAAGGGTTCTTTGAATGCTTTGGTTGTTAGGCGCTTATTCAAGGTAAGTAAGAAAGACGGAAGCAATACAAGGTTAGCAAGCATAGCTACCAATAGGGTAATGGACACTAAAATACCCAAGGCTTGGGTTCCCCCAAATTGTGATGATGCAAAAACTGAGAAGCCGAAAAATAGGATGATCGAAGTATACATCATGCTTACCCCGGTATCTCTAATAGATTCTTGAACGGCCGCTTTAATATCCCAATTGTGGTTTAAAAGAGCCTGACGGTACTTGGCTAAAAAGTGAATGGTATCATCAATGGCAATACCAAAGGCAATACTGAATACCAATATGGTTGATGGCTTTAACGGAATGGAAAAGTACCCCATCATGGCCGCAGTAAATAATAGCGGAATAAGGTTGGTGAGGATAGACATGGCAATCATTCTAAATGAGCTAAACAACAAGGCCATAATTCCACCAATAAGCACAATAGCTAATAAGAGTGAAATGAAGAGATTGCGCACTAAATAGTTGGTTCCTGATAAGAACACTACACTTGAACCAGTAAAGGATACATCGTAACGCTCTGGATCAAAAATGGAGTCTACCGCTGGCTGAAGTTCATTGAACAGTGAATCCATTTGTGCTGTTCCAATATCTTTCATTCGCAGGGTAATGCGAGTCACTTGATTATTAGAATCTACAAATGCATTGGAAAGATTTTGGCCTGCATCAGCAGTGTTTTCAATGTACTTTTTAAAGAAGGACTTCTCTTGATTGCTAATCAATTTGTATTGGCTTGCGCTTCCACCGTAATAGGCCTGGCGAGCAAACTTCATGGCGTCAACAATAGATATGGGTTTTGACAACTCTGGATACTTGACCAACTCTGCTTGCAGCTTGTCTATTCTTTTAAGTGTGGATGATTTGGTAACTCCTTTTGGCTTTTTCGTATCAATCAATATTTCTAAAGGCATTACACCATTGAAATTGGATTCGAAAAACTGCAAATTTTCTACAACCGTATGGTCATCTGGCAGGTCATCAACCAAATTTCCGGTAGAATAAATCTTCGTAATTCCGAAGAGAGAAGTCCCAACTACCAAAGCGGTTACCCAATAGATTTTTGTCCTTTTGGTATTTACTAAGTGAGACAAACCTTCTACAAAACGTGACACCCAATTTACTTCAAGGTGTTTGGTCTGTCCCTTTCTAGGGGTAGGGAGGAAACTGAAAATGGCAGGAATCAAGAAGATAGACAACACAAAGAGCACTAGAATACTGATGGAAGCTACAATCCCAAATTCTACTAAAACTTCGCTGTCTGTAAATACAAAGGCCAAGAAGCCAACCGCGGTAGTAAGATTGGTCATGAAGGTAGCTCTACCAATGGTTTTGATAATTCTGGTAAGTGCCAAAATCTTATTGCCGTGCTTGATGCTTTCTGCATGGAATTTATTGATGAGATAGACACTATTTGGAATACCAATAACAATGATCAAAGGCGGAATAATGCTACTGAGCACCGTTATTTCGTAATGTAAAATGGCCATGGTACCAAGCGACCACACGACTCCCAATAAAACCACTGTTACAGAAACCAACACTGGAGGCACAGACCTGAAGAATAAGGCAAGTATAACAATGGTAACCAATGCCGCGAGAAGAATAAACTTTCTGATTTCGCTTTTTACCAATCGGGCGGTTAGTTCTCTGATGTAAGGCAAACCGCTGTAGACTACTTTATGTCCGGTTTCTTCTTGAAAAGCATCGAGCTTTTCAATCACCGCATCAAACATGATGTTTCTGTTGGATGAATTGAAAATTTCAGGATTCACGCTTACCGCAAAAAGGTTCACACCAGTTTCTGGATTGTACAGTATGTTTTCGTAAAAAGGAAGCGCATGCACCTCTTCTTTAAGAGAGTCCAATTCTTGCTTTGTCGTTGGCATTTGTTTGACAACAGGCTCCAAAACAAACCTCTTTTGCTCCGAATCTCTGACTACTTTTACCAATTGGGTAATAGATGCTACGGTATCTACACCTGGAATGGCATCTACCTCTTTTGCCAAGGTATGCCAAGCTGTAAAGAGCTCTAAATCAGAATAAGGATCATCATCTAAAGCGAAAAGGAAAGACATGGATTCATCTCCAAAAACTGCCTTATATTGTTGGTGAGCCAGATACGTAGAATCTGTATCTGGCAACATGCTGGGTAGCGTCCACTGAAGGCGAACCTCTTGTGCCCTCCAACCCATGTAGCCGGTTAACAACGCTAGTACAATTAAAACTGGAACCCTTTTTCTAAGGATAAATCTTACTAATAATTCCCACATATTTTTTCGGCATCATCCATTCTGGCTCTCAAGAAACTAGTAAGAATTGGCTTGTTGAAAGCAATTGGCCGAAATTACGAACTCGCCCTCGGATACCAAAGGAAAAGAGCGGGATTAAAACATTTGTGTAATGCTGAGCTTAGCTACGATATTATTTTGTTGCTTCGAAAACTGATTTGGCCCCAATCTGTAGAAGACACCTACTCCCCAACCAGAAGTTCCTGTTGTACCGCTGATGATGTTTTTAGCCAATGCGCCCACTTCATAAAAACCATGGCGCAAGTCTTTTTGTGTTGATTTGACATTTGCGCTTATATCGTACTCATAACGCCCCCAAGCAGCAGCTCCGGTGAGAGCAAAACTTGGCTGAAACCCTTCGCTGATATACAACTTGTACACGTCAAACTCGGCAAAACCTTGGGCCATAACAGTATTGGCAAATTCAAAAATTTTCATGGTTTGGAACGTTTCTACTGCATACAATCTAAATCGGGTATCGTAACCAGCCGTTGGATAGAATTGCTCTGTGATGGGTGCATTGTTGTTGTTATAGCCTGCAGATAGATATACTGATCTGTACAAGAGTCTTCTTGTTTTCCAGCGTTTACGTGCATTTAGGAAGAACCGGTGAAAGCCATCTTCCATAAAATCTAACTCGCCATAGGTGTAATCTAGCCAAACAACGGGTTTGGAACCCGGTAAGCTAAACACGCTCCCCAGCATTGCTACACGTGGCTCGTTTTTGCTAAAACGCCATCTTAAACCGTAGTAGGTCCCGTTGTATGCATTTATTCTGCTTTTTTCACCAACTATGTTGGTTGTTTCAAAAGCATATCCATCGGTATACTCTGTACTTCTTTGAGCATATTTAAACTCTAACAACGAGTGCCTAAGAAACCGCGTTTGGTAATGAACTTCCCATTCTTTGATTTTATTTTGCCAAGTGGTGAACAGATTTTTATAGGTGTCAAAAATCAAGGAGTTCTGCGATTCTAAATTTCTATAAACGCCTGGAGTAAGAATGTCTTCTTTGTAGCCCCCACCTAAGCGACTTTCGCTTCTATTTCTGAATTTTATTTCGCCTTGCGCGCCCCATTTCCAGTTGTGGTCTCTAAACCCATACACTCCATAACCACCCACAGAAAAGTACTTTGAAAGACGATCGTTCGTGTAAGGAGCCAAGCCCAAGCGGGTTCCCTCATTTAAGTTAAAAGCCAACATTTGATTAAGCCTAAGGTCTATAAATTTGATGGGCACGTTACCCGTGGCCAATGCCTGAAGGATATACATTTTCCGATCAAACTTGAACTCCTCTCCTATACTGTCAATGGTGCCGTAGGTATTCATTTCTTTTAAAGTCAAAGAATCTAGCCTTATACTGTCCCAATATTGATCATCATATGCAGTTGCCTGTTCGTCAATCTCTATGCTCAACGAACTGAAGTCGCTGCGCTTCAAAACCGTATTAAGGTCAACCTCTCTAATTTTTGAAGAACCGTAGATGTAGAGTCCTATTTCACTCGATGTCATCTCAAAATTCAACTCTTGGGGGAACCATTTTCCTGCATTATCGTGGTAATCATATGCTTGTTGAATGCGCAGTACTTCTGAATCATCTACCACCCCTTGTGCTATGACATTGACCAAGGCAAAATCTTTTGCATTGATAGTGAGCAAGCCCTCAAGGCTGTTGAACTTCTTTTTTGGCTTTGGCTGGTAAGAAACCACAAAAAGAGAATCTTCTCCTCTGTACAAGGTGTCTTCCAAGATGAATAGGTAGCGTTTCCAGCTGTTTTTTGAAATGGGATTTTCATATTCCTCAGCTCCTAAAACAACACGATTCTCGTAAAAAGAAAAAGGTTGTAAATCTGTTGGTAACCATGCAAAAGCAGGCGATTTAAATCCAGACATATTATTGGCCAAAACCACTTCATTGGAATAGTCTGGATAGCGAAAAACTCGTTCTGTCAAAGATTCTGTAATGAATAGATGGTTATTTAAAAAAAAGTCGGCCACCTTATTGGTTGCGGTATCTTCAGACTCAGTAAAAAGCTTCAATGAGTCTTGCACTAGGGTAATCACAAATTTGTTGAAGCTTTTATACTTAAAGCCGTCATACTTTTCTGGATTGTGCTTCTCGCTGTTGTCAACCACCTTCTGCATCAGCAGTTCAGCAGGGTTCATACCGGGTAAAATTACCACCTCATTCAGTTGATTGATTGCGGGCTTTAAACGCACTTCCAAAACTTGATTGGGTTTTACTTGAACAGTTTGTGCCTCATACCCTACAAACGAAAATTGTATGCTTTCACCTTGCTTTAAACGCAAAGAAAATAGACCTTCAAGGTTGGTAGTTGTTCCGTTATTCGATCCGCTTTCTACCACAGACACAAAGGCCATTGGCTTGCCACTTTCACTATCAAAGACCGTCCCTCTTACTTGAGCTTGCAACATGCTCAATGTCACAAAAAACAAAAGAAATATGTTCGTTGCTTTATAAATCAAATTCATAGCATTCGGAGATATAGGTTTTCGTTTCTTTGGGCTTTTATCAGTACAAAGTATAATTAGTTTTAGTCTTGCCTCAATGGTGCAATGGAAATCATTCTTTTTTGATCAGCTTAACTTATGGAGTAAACTCAATGTACCTAGAATCTTGAATGGACTAAAAGTGTATTTCAGCTATTTTGTTTCTAGAGCACTGAAAAAGAACCTCCACAAAGGCATGCCCATTTCACTTTCTGTAGAACCAACGACTACCTGCAATCTTGGTTGCCCAGAATGCCCTAGTGGCTTGCGTCAATTTACAAGGCCAACCGGTAATTTAAATGAACAATTCTTTGAAGAAACCTTAGCGCAGCTCGCAACCAAAAGCTATTACATCACTTTCTATTTTCAAGGCGAACCTTTTATCAACCCAAAGTTTTTGGAGATGGTGACCCATGCCAAGTCTAAAAACATGTATACCGCCACCAGCACCAATGCGCACTTTTTACACGATAATTTGGCCAAGCAAACTGTTGAATCTGGTTTAGATCGCTTGATCATTTCTATTGATGGCAGCTCGCAAGAAACCTACGAACAATATCGCATTAACGGAAAGCTAGACAAGGTGATTGAGGGAACTAAGAATGTATTGAAGTGGAAGAAAGAACTCAAATCAAAAACACCTTATATCATTTTTCAGTTTTTGGTGGTTCGCCCCAATGAACATCAGATTGATGAAGTAAAAGCTTTGGGTAAATCTCTAGGGGTAGACGAGGTGAAATTTAAAACTGCTCAAGTGTACGATTACACCCATGGCAACCCTTTGATCCCGACTAAACAAGGGTATTCGCGCTATAAGCAAAATGCAGATGGCACATTTGAAATAAAGAACAAGTTATTGAACCAATGTTGGCGCATGTGGAGCAGCTGTGTCATTACATGGGATGGGCTTGTGGTGCCTTGTTGTTTTGATAAAGATGCCCAACACCAAATGGGCGATTTGAAAGAACAGCCCTTTTCTAAGGTATGGCGATCTCCTGTTTACAACAACTTTAGAACAGCTATTCTCAAGTCGCGTTCAGAGATTGAGATTTGTAAAAACTGTACCGAAGGGACAAAAGTTTGGGGGTAAAAAAACCTGAACAGATTGCTCCATTCAGGTTTGTATGTTATCCAATAACGTTGATTAAACATGCATGATGTCTTTCTCTTTTACGGCTACTAAGTCGTCAATTTTTTTTGTGTAGTTGTTGGTAATGTTTTGCACCTCGTTCTCTGCATCTTTCTGCACATCTTCTGGTAAACCGTCACCCTTCAACTTCTTGATTTCGTCCATCGCATCTTTACGGTGGTTACGCACACCAATCTTAGCATTTTCACCTTCTTTATGGGCAATCTTTACCAAGTCTTTTCTGCGCTCTTCTGTTAATACAGGAACAGAAATCATAATCAATTCTCCGTTGTTTTGAGGGTTCAATCCCAAATTAGAATTGATAATAGCTCTTTCTATTTCTTGCAACATTGACTTTTCCCAAGGCTGAATAGAAATGGTTCTCCCATCAGGTGTATTGATATTAGACACTTGACTCAGAGGCGTTAAGCTTCCGTAATACTCTACCTGCACACTGTCTAGCATAGACGAGCTTGCTCTACCCGCTCTAATCTTCACCATTTCTTTCAAAAGGTGCTCAATTGCTGTGTCATTCCCCTCTTTAAATGAGTCGTATATCAATTCTAATTCTTCATTCATGGTTCCAGAATTTGTTGAAACAAAGAAATAAAAATTTACATGCCAAACACCACCGCATCCTTCGAATAGAATACATACTTTTCGGTTCAAAACAGGTAAACATGGCATATTTTACAGAAGAATACCTCAATTTTTTTAAAGAACTGGTAGCAAATAACAACAAAGATTGGTTTGACCTTCATAGAAAAAGATACGAGCAACATGTGCGTGAACCTTTTAAAATTTTTGTACGTGATCTTATTGATGCCTTAAATGAGCAGGGAGCCGGCATAGAGTTGGAACCAAAACATTTCATTTTCAGAATCAACCGAGACATTCGGTTCTCAAAAGACAAAACCCCCTATAAGCTGCATTTTTCTGCGGCATTGAGTAAATACGGACGAAAAGACTGGGATCACCCATCTCTCTATGTTCAACTAGATCCCGAACACGCTCGTATCTATTCTGGCTTATATAAACCAGGTAAAGAAGCTCTCTTAGCTATACGAGAAAAAATTGCGGGTGAACCTAAACGCTTTCAGCAAGCATTGGAGGATACCTCCTTTACATCCACCTTTGGAGAGGTGCATGGTGAAAAAAACAAAATCATTCCAAAACATCTCAAAGAAGATGCAAAAGAACAGCCTTTGATGTACAATAAGGGCTGGTACTATTTTGCCAAATACGATCCTGAAATCATCTTAAAAGACGACTTGATCGAGTTTGTTGTAAAGCACTACTTGGCCTCTCAACCTTTAGATTCGTTTTTTGAAGACGCGGTAAATAAGACTGCTTAGTCCGATACTACAGTACCCAAGTTTTCGCCTTGCACAACTTTCAGCAAATTACCCCCTGAGTCCATATCAAACACTACGATAGGAAGCTTGTTTTCTTTGCATAAGGTGAAGGCCGTCATATCCATCACTTTCAAGCCTTTTTGGATGCATTCGTCATAGCTTATGTGATCATACTTCACAGCATCTGGATTCTTTTCTGGATCTGCAGTATAAATACCATCAACCCGCGTTCCTTTTAGAATAACATCAGCTCCTACTTCAATGGCTCTCAAAGAGGCTGCAGTATCTGTTGTAAAGTAAGGGTTACCTGTACCTGCTCCAAAAATCACAATTCTGCCTTTTTCTAAGTGACGAGTAGCTCTGCGCTTGATGAATGGCTCTGCAATTTGCTCCATTTTAATAGCCGATTGCAATCTTGTATACACACCCAAGCTTTCCAATGAAGACTGTAAGGCCATACTGTTAATCATTGTGGCCAACATTCCCATGTAATCACCTTGCACACGATCAATGGCTCCATCTTCTTGTTGAATTCCACGAAATATATTTCCTCCGCCAATGACAATCGCTACTTCAACCTCTGCATCTACCAAAGATTTGATTTCTGCAGCATACCGACTTAAGCGTTCATGGTCAATACCAAATTGCTTATCACCCAATAATGATTCACCACTGAGTTTGAGGAGGATTCTTTTATACTTCATAGGATAGAAATGTTTGAGCAAAAAAAAGAGAGATTTTTAAAAAAACCTCTCTTTCTCGTAAATTTATTTCAACTCATTATGATAATGAGAAACGTACAAATTCTGCAACTGTTAAACCAGAGGACACACTGTCTAAGTATTTGCCTACTGTTTGTTTGTTGTCTTTGATGAAAGCTTGTTCGATCAACGTGTTCTCTTTAAAGAACTTGTTCAGTTTACCCATTGCAATTTTTTCAAGCATTGCTTCTGGTTTGCCTTCTTGACGAGCCATGTCTTTCCCAATTTCAATTTCCTTTTTGATTACATCTTGAGGAACTGCTTCTTTATTCAAAGCTACTGGGTTCATTGCCGCAATTTGCATTGCTATATCTCTACCAGCGTCAGCCACATTATCACCAGTTTGGTTTAAACCAACTAATGAAGCCACTTGATTGCCAGGGTGATTGTAAGCAACAACTGTTTCTGCATTGATTACTTTCATATCTGAAAGGGTAATCTTCTCACCAATTTTACCGATTTGCTCAGTAAATTTGTCAGCTACTGTAATTCCATCAAAGTCAGCTGCATTTAAAGCTTCAAGACTTAGAGCAGAGTTATCTAGAGCGATGTTTGCTACACGCGTAACAAAATCGTTGAATTCACTATTCTTCGCAACGAAATCAGTTTCGCAGTTTACTTTTACGATTACACCTGTTGATCCGTTTGCATTGATTGCAGAAACAACCAACCCTTCCGATGCTTCATTGTCACCACGTTTCGCAGCAACTTTTTGGCCTTTCTTTCTAAGAATTTCAACAGCCTTATTAAAGTCACCTTCTGCTTCAACTAATGCTTTCTTGCAATCCATCATACCAGCACCTGTTTGCTGGCGGAGTTTATTTACTTCTGATGCAGTAATTTTTGCCATCTTATGGTTTATCTAAAGATTAATTATGCGTCTGCTTTCGCAGTTTCTTGATCGTCAGACTTAGCGGTAGCAGCAGCTTCTTTCTTCGCTTCAGCTTTTTGAGCTTCGGCAGCTTCTTTCTTTGCTTCAGCAGCTTCTTTTTTCGCTTTAGAATCAGCCGCAGCTTTTTCTTTTTCGTTTTTACGCTCACTCAAACCTTCTGCAATTGCATCAGCTGCAATTCCAACTATTTTGTCAATTGAACTAGAAGCATCATCGTTTCCTGGAATTGGAAAATCAACCAATGATGGATCTGAGTTTGTATCAACGATAGCAAAAGTTGGGATATTCAATTTGCGTGCCTCTGCTACTGCGATGTGCTCTTTATGAACATCAACTATAAACATAGCAGCTGGCAAACGAGTCAATTCTTTGATTGAACCTAATGTACGGTTCAATTTATCCATTTGACGAGACATCATAAGACGCTCACGTTTCGCAATGTGTGTTGCACTCGGATCAGCCAAAAGCTTCTCAATAGAACCCATCTTGCGGATTGCTTTACGAATGGTAGCAAAGTTGGTTAACATACCACCAGACCAACGCTCTGTAATGTACGGCATGTTGATGCGATCTGCATGTGTTGCTACGATGTCTTTAGCTTGTTTTTTTGTAGATACAAACATGATTTTTTTACCAGACTTCGCCATTTGACGCATTGCATTACATGCATCGTCTAAGGCAGCTTCAGTCTTGTTTAAATCAATGATGTGGATCCCATTTTTCTCCATAAAGATGTATGGCGCCATCTTAGGATTCCACTTGCGCGTTAAGTGACCAAAATGCACTCCCGCGTCTAATAGCTCTTTGTAATTGGTTCTAGACATTTTTCTAAATGTGTTTGTTCACCTTCCTTTTACCCGAATCTGGCAACCCTATAGTTTTGTTACGCTACGCACAACAGTCTATAGTGGTTTGGATTCTGAACGAATAAAAGAGCCGGATTAACGTTTTGAGAATTGGAATTTTTTACGCGCTTTCTTCTGTCCGAATTTCTTACGCTCTACCATGCGAGGGTCACGAGTAAGAATAGACTCAACTTTTAACATTGCTCTATACTCTTCGTTTTCTTTCACCAATGCACGTCCAATAGCCATGCGAATAGCTTCTACTTGACCTGTTAATCCGCCACCTTTCACATTTACTTTTACATCCCATTGACCTGCAGTTTCTGTCAGTTCAAATGGACGAGCAAGCTTATCGTGCAAAGTTGCTACAGGAAAGTATTCTGCCATATCACGACCATTGATCGTCATTTTTCCAGAACCCTTTTGCATGTAGACACGCGCTACAGAAGATTTACGTCTTCCTAAAGTGTTAATTACTTCCATGCTTATTTATTGAGAGAATTCAAATCTAAATTTTCTGGCTGTTGACCTTCGTGTTTATGATCTGTTCCGACATAAACATATAGGTTGCGGAATAATTCAGCACCTAATTTATTCTTAGGCAACATCCCTTTTACTGCTTTTTCTACCAAACGCTCTGGATGCTTATCTTTAAGCTCCTGCGCAGTAGTCTCACGCTGTCCTCCCGGATATCCCGTGTGTCTTATGTAGGTTTTTTGTTCCCACTTGTTGCCGCCAAGTTCTACTTTCTCCGCGTTGATAACGATGACATTGTCACCAGTATCAGCATGAGGAGTAAATGTTGGTTTATGTTTACCACGCAAAACATATGCAATACGCGATGATAATCTACCCAAGGTTTGACCTTCGGCATCAACAATCAACCACTTCTTGTCAGCACTTTCTTTGTTAACCGACTTTGTTCTATAACTTAACGTATCCACTCTGTACGCTTTTTAATTGTTTCGTATAATACCCCCAAAAATGGGGCTGCAAATTTAGAACTAAAATTCTAGTATAGCAAGGTTTTGAAGAAGAGAACTTTAAGCTTTTTCTCAAAGCCTGTTCTTAATTCATTTAAATCACTCCTAATTCCTTTCCGATTTTAGCAAATGCCGCAATGGCAATATCTAAATGTTCTTGAGTATGCGCAGCAGAAAGCTGAACGCGAATACGCGCTTGTTCCTTTGGCACCACGGGGTAAAAGAAGCCTATCACGTAGATTCCTTCTTCCAATAATTTATCTGCAAACTTTTGAGAAAGAGCAGCATCATAGAGCATAACAGGAACAATGGCAGAGTCGCCATCTTTTATTTCTAAGCCAGCCTCTTTAATGCCTTTCTTGAAGTAGTTGACATTGCTCTCTAACTGATCTCTAAGCTGTGTCGTTTCGCTTAACAATTCAAAAACTGCAATGCTTGCTCCTACAATTGCGGGAGCAAGAGAGTTACTAAACAAGTAAGGCCTCGATTTTTGTCGAAGCATTTCGATGATTTCTTTTCTGCCGGTAGTAAAACCACCCATGGCACCACCTAAAGCTTTACCTAAGGTTCCCGTAATAATATCTACTCGACCCATCACGTTTTTCAACTCAATGGTTCCTCTTCCTGTCTTTCCAATAAAGCCTGTTGCATGGCATTCATCAACCATCACAAGAGCATCGTACTTCTCTGCTAAGTCGCAAATCTCATCCAGTTTAGCTACAAAACCATCCATAGAAAACACGCCATCTGTAACGATCACTTTATAACGTGAACCCGCTTCATTGGCTGCAATCAATTGCTTCTCCAATTCAGACATGTCATTGTTCGCATACCTAAAGCGTTTTGCCTTACATAAACGCACACCATCAATAATAGAAGCGTGATTCAACGAGTCTGATATAATTGCGTCTTCTGCAGTTAAAAGCGGCTCAAACACTCCGCCATTGGCATCAAATGCAGCAGCATAAAGTATAGTGTCTTCTGTGCCTAAAAATGTAGCAATTTGTTCTTCGAGTTCTTTGTGAATGTCTTGCGTACCGCAAATGAAACGCACTGAGCTCATGCCAAATCCATGGCTGTCTAAAGCTTTGTGTGCGGCCTCAATAACACGGGGATGCGAGGACAAACCCAAATAGTTATTCGCACAGAAGTTGATCACCTCTTCTCCAGTAGAAATTTTTATTACCGCATCTTGTTCTGATGTGATGATGCGTTCGCGTTTAAACAAACCAGCCTCTTCAATAGCCTTTAAGTCTTGGGTTAGGGTCTCCTTAATCTTTCCGTACATAATCAAGTGATTTATGCGCCAAAGATAGTATTACGTTGCATCTAAGGCATGGAAGAACCATGGCAAATCATCCCAGCCTTTAGGAGCTTCTGAACCTGTGGTCCATTGAGCAACGAGCCCCCCTTTGTGTGAACCGATAGAACTAGCAATTAAACCAGAACCTTTCGAAACGGAAAGCAGATCTGATAGCTTGTCTTTTTCATCGATAAAATACATTCCGAATCTATAGTCGAATTGCTTTAATACACCTTCAAAAAGGGATATCAAATCTTCGCGTGTTGCCTCATCTGAAGCATAGAGATAGTCGTAGACCAAAAAAGAAAAGCGCTCTGGATCAAAGGCCTTTTTCAAGGCAGGAATAATTTGGAGCTGCTTAATGATATAATCCTCAACTTTACTTCCTGTACTTTCTACCCTCCAAAGTGCTTTACTAACTCGACAAGCTACAAGAGTCTTCCCGTTTTTTGTTAGGGCAAATCCACCTTGATTATCGCCTTCAAATTCTTGAGAATAAAATGCGTACTCGGGTTCTTCAATACTTGGACCATGAAGTTTTCTTAGTTCTTGAAACGAAAGATGTTCAATGTCTTGTTTTTTTGGATTGAACCGAGTGAATAATCCTGTGTCAAAAGATCCAACATCTTCAAAACCCATTTGCTTAATAAAGGCTGCCGAGCGCACATTTTTTACATCTACATACGCATAGTACACTGAGGACAATGACAGATCTTCTCCATAATTGAGCGGTAATTTACCTAAGGGTTGCTGAAACAAGCGCATCATAAATGACCTAAAAAAACCTTGTTTCTTTTGCCCTGCTTGATTTTCATCTTTGGTTTGCAGCTTAGAATTGAAAGCAAAATAACGAACATAGTACCCATTAACCTTCCGTTCTCCAACCTGAAGCACCCTGTAACTTACGCAAATCACAGCCAATAATTCTCCAGACTTCTCTAAGGTGACAAAATAAGGTTGCAATTGCTGATTTATACGTTCTTGTATATGTAAATGAGTATACCTAGAGCCTTTGGTGCCCCATACGGTTTGCTTAAGCAAGGCAACAATTTGAGGTGTAGGTGCCAATCTGAGTTGAATAGAAACACTACCTCGCTCAAATAAAGAATGAAACTTTTCGGGTGCTTGCGCCATGAATAATGTATCAAATGGCAAGATAGATTTTCCTCTTAGACTTATAGTCTTGAACACGGATTAAAACTACTTTCGCTTGTATGGACTTTTTAAGTGACAGTTATTCGAAAAATGGCAGTGGCCTTCATTCCAACTACCATAATGCACATCCTTTTGCTCATGGTGTCTATCCTAATTTTTTAAAGGAAGACGTAGCGGCAAAAGCTGCTGACCAATTCCCTAAGCCAGGAGACGAATGGATTCATTATGTGCACTTTAATGAGAAAAAGCACGGTTTGAATAAGTTGGATGAAATACCATCAGCATTGGCAGAAGTAATTACCCAGTGTTCATCAGCCCCCTTTTTAAAGTGGCTTGAGGAAGTATCTGGAATTCAAAATTTACAAGCCGACCCTTTGTTAGAAGGAGGCGGTCTGCACCAAACCCTAAATGGTGGCTTTTTGAACATTCATGCTGATTTCACTACTCACCCTCGAAAAAGGAACTTAAAAAGAAGGCTTAACCTTTTAATTTACCTCAACCCCGAATGGAAAGAAGAATGGGGAGGACACCTAGAACTCTGGGATGAAAAAATGGAGAAATGTGAGCAACGCATTGCCCCAAACTACAACCAAGCTATCATTTTCACAACAGATGCAAAGAGTTATCATGGGCAGCCAGAACCTGTTTCTTGCCCTGAAAATCAAAGCCGAAGGTCAATTGCACTTTATTATTACACAGACGAGCATAAAATGCTTCCTTTACAAAGTACCAACTACCAAGCACGACCATTTGAACGTTGGAAAGCACCTCTTGTTTGGGCAGACAAAAAAGCTGTTGCTGTCTACAGCTTCATGAAAAATAAACTTGGATTCAATGACAAAATTGTCGGTCATGTACTAAATGTTATCTCGGGAAAAAAGAAGGATTAAGTAACTCTTAACCATGGCAGAGGCTTCCGCTCCATAGAATTATTTCCTATATTCATGTTTGAAACACACCTACTTATAACTATGAATTCGTTTGAAGATCAGAACATTTCTAGATCTACTGCATTCGAAATCAAGAATAAATTTTCGGCTCCCACCAAAAGATCCGATTTTTTAAAGGTTCAAATAGAACCTAATCATTTGGATGAATCTGATTTCTTTGCGCTCCATGAGTCTCTCGGAGAAGGTCTTGCCATTCTAGAAAATGGCCGTATTGTCTTTTGCACAAAGCTCTTTTGTAAAGAAAGGGCTTTAAACCAAGAAGATTTCCTTGGCAAATCAGCCTCTTCTCTTTTTTCTTTTTTGCCTAGTAGACAAGCAGAAAAATATAAGAATTGCATTCAAGAAAGTATTGAGCAAAGGGTTAAGTTTATCAACTTTAAGTACTCCATGCATATCAATGGGGAGACGCTTCACTTTCATGTTAAAATAACTTTCTCATACATTAACGGTACACCTAAAAAGTGGTGCACCGTTAGCAGAAATATGAGCGATGAGGTTAAAACTAATAACGAGTTAGAAACCTTTAAGGCCGCTATTGAGCAAAGTGAAGCGGCAGTAATCATTACTGATAGCGATTTCAAAATCACTTAAGTAAATAAGGGTTTTAGAAATGTTACTGGTTATAAAGCTGAAGAAGCTATTGGTAAAAAACCTCAAGATGCCAAAGGTTCCAATCTTACTTCACCATCCACTTATGTTTCAATGCATTAAAAACTCAATAACTCTGAAGTGTGGTCTGGAGAGTTAATCAACGAAAAAGCAAACGGTGAAACTTACAAGGTAAAAGCTTTGATTACTCCAGTAATTAATGAGTATGGTGGGGTTACTGGTTACGTTACTGTAGAAAATGACATTTCTCCTTTAATTGAACTTCAAGAACAGTTGAGAAGAAAAACACAGCTTTCAGAGGCTATTCTAAACAACTCTCCAGCGCTTATTGCTGTTAAAAATAGCTTGGGCGAAATCATCTATGCCAATGACCTTTTCTTAGATTTTATTTCCGCTGAAAGAAGTGAAACTCAAAGAAAAAGTAACGAAGACTTTTTTTCGCCTGAAAGTACCGAACAAATGAATCAAGACGAGATTCACGTCTTAAACAGTGGGAATTCCATTGTGAGAAGAGAGCATTGTGTAAGACTTAAGAATGGAAAAGGAATGAAATGGCTTATGAGTTCGATTATTCCTTTAAACCTAAAAGAAGGCTCTTCTGAACGCATTATCATTATCTCTGAAGACATTTCTTCACTCAAACTTAGAGAAAACGATCTGCAATCTTCATTAAGAGTGGTAAATGCCCAAAAAGACAAGTTTAAAGAGTTTACTTATCTCAACGCTCATAACTTAAGATCTCAAGTCACCAACCTTGTAGGTATTGTAAACCTATTGGAAAATGATACCATCTTACCGTATGAAGAATCTGTCCCGCTACTTAGAGCCAACAGTAGTAATTTACTCTACACCATCACCTACATCAATAGCATGCTCGAAGCAACCGAAGATGATCGAGAATTTGAAACTATTCCTGTTCTTGCTTTGGTTCATCAAGTTTTGGATTCACTGAAGCCTAAAATACAGACTTCTCAAAGCCAAATAACCATTCATGTTAATCCTGAAGCAGAAGTGTTTTATAATTTAGGATGCCTAGAAAGCACCCTCTTCAACCTTGTTTCTAATGCCATTAAATTTAGATCTCATCAAAGAGAAAACCATGTGACTATATCTTTTGTAAACAAGGGAGACCGAGGAACCCTGAGTGTAGAAGGCAATGGAATGGGCTTAGATACCGATTTTTATTCTGAGCGTATATTCCGTTTGGGTCAAACTTTTCATGAGCATCCGGAGTCAAGAGGCGTTGGTTTGTTTATCGTCCGAAACCACTTGCAATCTTTAGGGGGTGACATTGAATTTCATAGCACACTAGGCAAAGGTTCTAAACTTGTGGTTACCCTTTAATTGATGCTTTGAGATACATTTGCAACCTGAATAGAAGGCATGCAAAGTTCAATCAAAGACCAGTTCATCATCGCAATTGTAGCGGGGATTTTTTTTATCCCCTTTCTTGGCGGAGTTCATCTTTTTGATTGGGATGAAATCAATTTTGCCGAAATGGCGAGAGAAATGGTTGTAAGTGGCGATTACTTAAGACCACAGGTCAACTACGTATTCTTTACAGAAAAACCAGTTCTATTTATGTGGATGCAAGCCTTGGCCATGCACCTTTTTGGTGTAGGCGAATATGCTGCTCGCTTTCCCAATGCACTGGCAGGAATATTTAGTTTAGTGATCTTGTACCGATTAGGGCTCTCTTATAAAAACAGAATGTTTGGATGGCTTTGGGCTGGAGCATATTTCGGATCCATCTTGCCCAACCTTTATTTTAAATCGGGAATCATTGACCCTTGGTTCAACCTCTTCATTTTTTTGGGCATCACTTCTTTGTATGCCCATCACAAAGCAGGTTTCAAACATTTCTCCAAACACTTGATTTTTGCCGGCATTTATACGGGATTAGGTGTACTTACAAAAGGACCTGTTGCCTTTTTAATTACAGCACTATTAATTGGGGTGATGTGGCTGATGAATCGATTCAAGTTTTTCATTTCCATTCCAGCACTTATTACTTACACCGCTGCTATGCTAGTGACCTCTAGCATTTGGTACGGTGTAATAACCTTAATGCACGGCATTGACTTTGCCATAGAGTTTACCGTAAGGCAATATGAAATTTTCAAACGTCCAGATGCTGGCCATGCTGGTTTTGTTGGGTACCATTTCGTGGTCATTCTTTTGGCTTGTTTTCCTTCAAGTATTCTCTTTCTCCCTAGCATGAAAAAACTGCGTTTTACTCCAGACACTTTGAGCTTCACCTTTTGGATGAAATGCCTTTTTTGGGTGGTTCTCATCCTGTTTACCATTGTTAAATCTAAGATTGTACATTATTCATCCCTCACTTATTTCCCGCTTACTTTTTTAGCTGCCACAGTGGTTTACCAGCTGATTAAAAAGGAAATAGAATGGCCTAGGTGGCTTACTCACCTTTTGCTATTCATTGGTAGTATTTGGGCTACCATTACGCTGTTGCTACCAATTGCCGGAATGAACATTGAAAAACTAAATCCTTTGTTTCAAAAAGATCCTTTTGCGTTTGCTAACCTCAATGCAGATGTGCACTGGTCAGGTTTTGAAGCGCTTCCTGGATTTATCATGCTGGCCATTCTGATTTTTGCCATAAGAGCTATAAAAGCTGGACTTTGGAAGAGAGCGGCCATAGTGTTGTTTGTGGGAACCGCAGTGTTTGTGCAGAGTGTTTTGTATTTAGACATCAACAACATTGAAGCATATAGCCAAGGTGCGGCCGTAGAATTTTGGGAAAGCAAAGCGGGCGAAGATTGTTATTTAGAGACAGAGCGTTATAGAAGCTACGGGCATTTATTTTATGGCAGAGTCATGCCTTATGACAACCCCAAAGCAGCGCATGAAATTTGGTTAGAAAACGGTAAAATTGACAAACCTGTTTATTTTGGTTGTAAACTGAATAAAATAGAATACCTAGAACAAAAAGAAGACATTTACTTCTTGTACGAGAAAAATGGCTTTACTTTTTGGGAAAGGCTGCCAAAAGAAAAGCACACTAAAGCCTTAAACTCTTCTGAATAGCTTCCGCTTTCAGTAAAGACTCTTCATACTCCTTTTCCGCGTTACTCAAATCGGTAATTGCTCCACCAAAAATGGCGGAAACAACCTTGCTTTTTGCATTGTATTGCAAGGCGCGAATCACCACATTAAAATCAAAATCTCCATTGGGCTTGATAAAACCCACACTGCCTGAATACAAGCCTCGTTTGCTGCGTTCATAGCGTTCTGCCAATTGCATGGCGCTAACTTTTGGCGCACCCGTCATACTGCCCATTGGGAAAGAAGCTTTGAGAACCTCCACAAATGATACTTCTTCTTTTACTTCGCAAGACACCGTGCTGATCAACTGATGAACCGTTGGGAACGAATACACACCAAAAAGTTCATCTACCTCAACAGAATTCTTTGCAGCAATGCGAGAAAAATCATTCCGCACCAAGTCTACAATCATTACATTTTCTCCTCTTTCTTTGGGATCCAATTGTAATGTTGTTTTTATCTGTGTATCCTGTGTAGCATGTTCTCCTCGTCCTGCGGTTCCTTTGATGGGTTGAGAAATAAGGCGATTGCCACTTTTCTTGATGTAGCGTTCTGGACTCCCGCATACCAAAGACTTTTCATTCCATTTTAAAAATGCACCAAAAGGTGCCGAGGCGGTCTCACTCAGGCGCAACCACAGCTGCAAAGGGTCTACCTTAACATGTTGAGCAAATAACTCCTGGCAATAGTTAATCTCATAAATATCGCCTCGTTTTAAATGTGTTTTTAGCGCAGATATGGCTTCTAAATACTCGCTTTTGTGCATGCGAGGGGCCAAGTGTATGCCTTGAATGGCTTTCTTCTTGAAGAGAGGTAATTCCTCCACTTCCTTCAAATAAAGCTGTTTTTGAGTTTCGGATAGGCTTAAAGCAAATGCCACCTCTACGGTTCCACTCACATGCGCTCGCGCAATGAATTTAGGAATGAAGAATACCGCTTTTGGGAACTCAATTTCATCTGGAAGATGAGATGATAAATCTTCCATTTCATTTTTCAGGTCATAACCCAACCCACCAAAAATCCAATCGTTCGATTGATCAATAAAGGTTTGCAATGCTTCTAAAGACGAATCTTCATTCCATTCGAAAAGTTCCAGCGCATCAGATGCAATCATCCATTGAAAACTGGGGTCGTCTGGGTAAGTGTACTTGGAGAAATCTCCGCTATGTAAAACAGTAAAATGGCTTTTACTTCGCCCCCAGCTTAAGAGTTTGAAATAAAATTCCTCAGCCTTTATGTTCAGTATTTGCCATTGCCTTTCTCTCACCGAATGCTTCTTTTCAAAATCATTTGTTTCAGGGTGTTTACCCATGTTGGATGTACGTTTAAGCTTGGTACCATATCCAACACTTCTCCTCCTTTCTCTTCGAAAAGCTCCAAATAACCTTCGCCAATCTCAACGGTTGTCTCTAGGCAATCTGCCGTGAAAGCAGGACTAAAGAAGAGCAGCTTCTTCGCACCTTTTTCGCCTTGCTCTTCTACCAATTTATCGCTGAATGGTTCCAACCATTTTTTATCCAATCTGCTTTGAAAGCCAACCGTGTAATCCTCTTCTTTCAAACCCAGTTTTTCTGCAATAATGCGTGTTGTCGCAAAGCATGTTGCTTTGTAGCAGAACTTGTTTAACTCTGTAATACTGGTTTCGCAATCATGCTCATCGCATGCCAAACCATCGTCATACACCTTGTCTACTTGACGCACGGGTAAGCCATGGTAACTGAAAATAATATGGTCGTAACTGTCTAAATCGAAACTTTTAGCTTGCTCCACGATCGTGTCTGTTAAACCAGGCTCATCATAATATTGGCTAATAAAATTCACCTCTGGAATAATGTACCACTTGCTAATGATTTTCATAGCTCTTTCATGGGTAGAACCCGTTGAAGAAGATGCATATTGTGGATATAAGGGAAGGATCATGATTTGATCGTAATTCGCGAGTCGCATTTTCTCAAGCACCGTCTCCATAGAAGGCGATTGGTAGCGCATAGCTAACTCAACAGTTACTTCACCTTCCAATTCTTTTTGAAGGGCATCTTTCAATTCTTGGCCGTAAAGCAAAAGGGGAGATCCCTTTTCTGTCCACAGTTTCTTGTATTCTTTACTAGAGCTAAAGGCACGAAAAGGCACAATAATTCCATTGACCAAAAGAAAACGAGCGAGCGCAGGAATATCAATTACCCTTGGATCATTCAAAAACTGACGTAAATATTTTCTGACACTTTTTACAGACGGATCATCTGGTGTTCCTAAGTTGAGGAGCAATACTCCAATTTTCTTCTTCATCCTATCTCTCTTTAAGCTTTCGACCAATGGCCATGAGCAAAAGTAAACCGCTAAATAATAAACTTGTTCGGGCAATCACGTCTCCATTTTTGGCATAGGGTGTTTGCTCTTTATTCGCTTTTATAGTATCGCGTATCGCAACGGGTTCCCACCATTGGCTTTGAGCAATCACATCACCTCTTTGGTTTATGGTTGCAGATATTCCAGTATTGGCAGAACGGGCAACGCTTCTTCTTTGTTCAACAGCTCTCAATCGCGCGTAAGCAAGGTGCTGTTTGTATCCTGGTGTGTCTCCCCACCAACCATCGTTGGTAATGATAAAAATGGCTTCTGCCCCATTCTTTACATAGTCTCCAATAAACTCACCGTAAATACTTTCGTAACAAATCACAGGCGCTACAACGATACCGTCTTGGTGGTAAAAAACATCCCTCACTTCTTGTCTTCCGAGCGATCCTGTGGTTCCCCCGAGATTAAATGCGAGGTCTTGGAAATGCATGAAGAACCCTGGAAACGGCATCATTTCTACTCCAGGAACCAATTTAGACTTATGATAAAACTCTGGAGTTGAGTCTTTTCGCACCAATACAGCCGTGTTGTACACTTCATACTTAGCTCCGCCATTTGCTGTTCTTGCAGTGAGCGGAATGGCTTCATTTTCGCTAAAAAAATGATAGGTTGTTGCGCCAATAACAATGGAAATTTGAGGATGTCTTTGGGCAAAGGCTTCCAACAGCTGGTATTCTTGGCTCCCCTCTAACTTATCTTCACTTAAAGCATCAGGAATGGCCGTTTCTGGTGCTACAACAAACTTGGTATTAGGAGTAATTTGATCTTCTGCTAAGTCGAGAATTTTGCGAACTTGATCTAGAGATGTCATTCCCCCAAACTTCTCGTTGTACGGGTCGATATTTGGTTGAACCAGCACCACTTCCATATCCTCTCCAAGATCTTGGTAATTGGAGTATTGAATCAATGATGTGAGCAGGGGCACCATAATCCACAAGAGCAAAGAAATAGCCCGGCCCGACACCAATCTATGCTTGATTTCTGAGCTCCAGTACTTCAACACCCGAAAGGCCAAGACATTAGCTCCTAAAACCCAAATGCTCCCTCCAAAAGAACCTGTATAGCTATACCACTGCACCCATTCTGGTCGCTCAGCAAAGGCATATCCTAAAGTGAGCCATGGCCAAGACAAATCCCAGTCGTGGTGCATATACTCCCAAGCTACCCAATACACCAAAAGTGCTATGTACCCGTGCTTGTTAGATAGTTGAAGTCTTGTAAACCGCACTGCCAGATAGATTAAAGTGGTAAAAAGTGCATTCAGTAGTATTGCTGCTACGGCCCCAAAAGAACTGGCATTCCACACCCACCACGTACTTCCAATATTAAAGAGTAAAAATGTCCAGTTGGCGTACCAGAAAAACTTGCCTTTGGTATGATTCAAATCGGCCCACATAAGGGGAACCAAAGCAATGAACAAAAGAGGCGTTAGCCCACCCGTTGCTGGCCACGCTAAAATGAGTAATATTCCAGAAAGGGTAGAAAAGAGAAAGGAATGAATGGGTTTCACAAATGCCTATTTTGATGCGAAAATAGACTATTGTGCTTCGTTTCCGAAAGCGAATTGCAGAGAAAAAACATTGGAATAAAAGGGGCTGCCGCTATCCGAAAAGTTGGTCAAAGCATAATCGATGCTCAGGTTCCCAGCATTGAATAAATCTTTGAGTTGCAAACCTATACCAATACTTCCGTTGGCTTGAAGCGTATTGTAGTCTCCTACCCTAGCAGGAACCATATTAAAATTCCCAACTCCCATTCTGAGGTATACCAAATTCATAAACCCTGTTTCAATGCCAACACGTGGATTAATGCTCGCAAATTCTGATTGAATAAGCGTAGTACGTTGCCCATCAAAAGTGCACTCTACGTCCACCTCAGGAATCAATTCGAAGTTTCTACCAATAGGGATAGATCTCGCTGCCCCTAAAATGAGCGATGGAGCGGTAATTTCAATATCATCTTGTGGCAAGTCATTGCCGGTACTTTCAAGCACGGCTTGTTCCTCGTCTGTAAGGGAGTAAGTCCAGGCATTGACTGTGGTGGTGATGTCTTTACCAACTGCGGCAAAACTCCAGAACCCTGACCTATATGTTGAAGAAAAGTCTATTCCAAAACCCCAGCTTTGAGCAAAATCTCCCAGTTGACGGTACACCACTTTTGCAGAACCTCCTAAACTCAAGCCTTCTATCTTAGAATCTGTAGCGTATGAGACCATAAACACATTGTCTGAAGCAGAAAAGAAAGTGATTCGCGAATAGTCTACCTGACCATCTGGGCCAATTAAATTGAGTGTATTTGGAATGTCATCTACACCATACCTCAAGAATGAAACAGCAAGAACACCATCTTCTGTTTTGGCTGCAGAACCGACATAGTCGTACCCTGCAGAACCTGCAAAGTAATCGGCATGCAAACCACCAATCTCATATTTCTTATTGATTTGAGTAAGGTTTGCAGGGTTCCAATACGCTGCAAAAACATCTTTTTGAGAAGCAACAACCGCATTAGACATTCCTCTTGCCCTTGCACTGGTACCAATAGACATAAAGTCATTGCTATACTTTCTCACTTGAGAAAATGTCAATGCAGGGAAAAGGATAAGAAATGCTAAGGTTACTCTCATTAAACGACAATGCCCTTTTTTAAAGACGCTCCAAATTTAGGGTATTAACTAATTTTCTTCTAAAAAATTGTCAGCTTCGATAATCTCTTACCAGAGAAAACCCTAATTTGCTCAGAATTGCAAAAATCCAACACTCTCTGAAGAGTACTTATTTCATAGACCTATGCTAAAACAACTGTCTTTTATAGTCATTGTTCTATTCACTTTCTCCTGTCAAAGTGAGAATTTAGAAGAGCAATATCCTGACGAGTGTGCAGACTTCCCCACAGAAAATCTTTACTACAACGATGAGATGAAAGCGCTGATAGAATTGCGCTGTGGAAATGTTTCTTGTCATGTACCCAATAGTCCGATAGGCCAAGCAGATTATACCAATTATGGAAATGTAAAAAGTGCCATTGACAGAGGTTCATTTCAAACACGTGTTTTTGAGCAAAAAGATATGCCGCCAAATCAGCAATTATCTCCTTGTGAAATGAGCCAATTAGAAGCCTGGGTGGCGGATGGTTATCCTGAAAATAGATAAGTATGAAGAAAGTAATTATTGCAGGTCTCTTGGCCTTTTTGGTAGGCTTTGGAGCAACATATTACCTCATGAATAAGCCACATAGAGATGTAGCTGGAGAAGAGGCAAGACATCAATTGACGGCAGAAGAATTGTATTCTGCATTTGAAAGTGATGAAGCAGCAGCGAATGCCAAATATTTAGATCAAGTAGTCTTGGTTTCCGGTACTATTTCGTCCATCACACAAAATGACAGCAACAGTTCTGTTATTGCTCTAATGGAAGGAGTAGCATGTGGCATGCAAATGGAAGAAGCTGAAAAAATCAGTTCATTAAAGGAAAACGATCAAATCAGCATCAAAGGCTTGTGTACCGGATACGATGGTATACTTGAAGTAAAAATGTCAAAATGTACAATACAATGAAATATTTAATCGCAGGGCTATTCATGGCTCTTACAACAGTTACTGTTAATGCGCAACGCATCTTCACAAGAACTGGACACATTCAGTTTTTATCTACCACACCGGTAGAGGATATTGAAGCACACAACAAAGAAGTAACCAGTGTTATTGATCAAAAAACGGGAGCTATCCAGTTTGCGGCTACCATTAAATCTTTTCAGTTTGAAAAGGCTCTTATGCAAGAGCATTTCAACGAAAACTACATGGAAAGTAATACATATTCGAAAGCAACTTTTAAAGGGAATATTGAAAACTTGACAGACATTAAGTGGACCACAGACGGGAGCTACATGGCCAAAGTAAAAGGCGACTTGACTATTCATGGAGAAAAAAGAACCGTAGAGATGGACGCTCAAATAATGGTTAAGAAGGAGCAAGTAAGTGCCGAAGCAGAATTTAGCATTCAGCCCGAAGAGCACGGCATTGAAATACCAGATATGGTACGTGATAAAATTGCCAAAGAAGTGATGGTGGTTGTAAAATGTCAGTACGAACCTTACAACAAGTAAAAATGAGAAAAATAGCACTGTTGCTTGCATGCGGCTTTGCCACTCTTAGTGGATATAGTCAAGAAGAAGATTTACTTGCCGACTTTGACAACGAACCTGAAACAGAATATTCTGAAGCAGGATTTAAAACTACCCGAGTTGCCAACTCACACTCGTATGAGTGCACCTATGAAGGCGTTATGGACTTTAGAATAAGTCACCGATTTGGGGCTATTAATTCTGGTTTCTATGAGCTGTTTGGCCTTGACCAAGCTTCAATCAGATTGGGGTTGGATTATGGAATCACAGATAATCTAGGCGTAGGGATAGGAAGAAGTTCTTATCAGAAAACCTACGATGGTTTTTTAAAATACCGTTTCTTAAGACAAAGCACAGGAGCCAAAAACATGCCTATTACCGCTACTTGGGTAAGCACCATGGCTGTGAACACGTTAAAAGTTGATGAGTCTTTAGAAGATTATGCATTTGAAAATAGACTTTCTTATACACATCAACTTTTGATTGGCAGAAAATTTAATGAGGCATTTACCTTTCAGTTAGCCCCCTCTTACGTGCACAGAAACTTGGTTGAAACTAGTGATGACCCGAATGGTATTTGGGCACTTGGTGTGCAAGGACGAACTAAAGTTTCTAAGCGAACCTCATTAAATATAGACTACTATTATGGAGCTGCAGAACAGCTTGGAGAAGGCTATGACAACTCATTGACCTTAGGTGTAGATATTGAAACTGGTGGACACGTATTTCAATTGCTTTTGAGCAACTCTCTGGCACAAATAGAGAAAGGCTTTATCGGAGAAACAACTGGGAAATGGTTAGATGGAGACATCTATATGGGATTCAACGTATCAAGAGTGTTTACAGTAAAGAAACCCAAAGAGTTTAGAGATTAGGGGGAAGTTGCGGGTTTCATCAATAAATGAAACTCGTATGCCACTTCTACGTGCTGATCTACTTTAACCAGACCTCCAACTTTTACTTTAAATCCATCAAATTCCGTTGTTACATCTTTTTTCGTTTCAAAAACATTCAATCCATCATTACCAGCTGGTCGATAGTTTTGTATTTCTAGTGATTTAAAGCCTTACGAACTAAAAGTGATTTCGTAGCTAATGGTCATTTTAGGGTCAACGTTCATCGTTCCGAAAAACAATGAAGGTGGCTCCATATCAAAGTCTATAATATTTATTTCCGTTGACCCTTTGATGGTAACTTTACCAGCAGCCGGTACAACCATACCTTTCAAAGTGACTACTTTGGTTTTTCCTGCCATGGTCCAATTGCCTTTTACCGTTGCTTTCCCATTAGAAAACCCAACGAACTCTGTTAATTCAAAAGTGATGTTCTTATTCTTGTCTGCCTTAAGACTCTCCCACATATGCTTATTCATGGTGCCGCCTTCTGAGGAAACCATAGAATGTACTGGGAAAGAAAATTTCAACGATTGAAATTGAATGTTGCCGTTGGCCAACTCAATCATGGCTTGGCCCAAAGCGGCATCATTCAAAGTAGCGCTCCAGTCTCTAACGGTAGAAGTACCTTCTACTTTCAAAACTGTTTCAGCTTTGTTTACATTAAATGTTTGGGAAAAAAGAGGTGTAGTGAATAGAATCGAGAATAGGAAGAAGACACTTTTAATTGTATACATAACTGCTCCGTTTGTGTGACAAATATCACAAGAGCAGGCTGCTAAGAAAATGACATTGAACAGCTATTTGGCAAAGACATATCATGAAAAGGGTGCGATGACTAGGGTACTTCCTGGTGCTTTTTTAATCCAAATCTCTTTTGTAGGGCATATACAGCAATGTAAATAAAGGGAGTGTCTGAAAGGGCCACAAGCGCTTTAAACAACCAACTTGCTAGAATCAAAGTCGTCATCTCAGAAACACTCATTTTATCGTAGAAAAGCACACCAACCACCAAAGTGGAGTCTACAAACTGAGAAACAACAGTTGACGCATTATTTCTAAACCATAAATACTTCCCCTTGGTTAATCCTTTCCAAAAGTGAAACAAGCGTACATCTATATACTGCGCCACTAAATAGGCCAACATGCTAGATATGATTACTCTTGGGGCCAAACCAAATACTTGCTGATAGGTGTTTTGATCTATTGGAGAATTATCCATGGCTGGAAACTGTGCTCCAAGCCAAAGAATAAATAAAGTGAAACTGGCAGAAACAAACCCAGCAACAACTACTTTCTGAGTTTTTGCTCTCCCGTAAACCTCTGATAGAATATCGGTAATTAGAAATGTAATAGGATAGGGCAAAATACCAGCGGAGATTTGGAACACCTTAAAGCCCAAGTCAACTTCAACAAATTTTGAAGCAATGATATTGGTTGTAACCAAAGCTGTAATGAAAAGGGATGCCAACACCAAAAAAACAGTGTCTGCTTCTTTCTTCTTTTGCCTATTCATAGACTCTAGCCAATGTCTACGTTATAAATTCTTCTAATAGGTATGGCTACATTGTTTTTGAGTAGAATATTCTCTTCGGTGGTGGCCCAAATGGTGGTATGTACCACGTTTTTACCCATGCCATCTTCAAAGTATATTTTGAATTTCGCCTTCTCAAGGTTCCCAGCGGTGGTTGCTCTTTTCAATGAAACTTCTCTATTCGCTTTACTTTCTTTATCACCTAAAACATCCTCTTTAGGAAACTGTAAAATCCCGACTTGTTCCTTTTCTATGGGTGACCAATTATTCTCCTCTTGCATGTTTCGTAAATTAAGGTTCGACCATGACAATATAAGCGTTTTTCGTGTTGGTTTCGAGTTTAAAATTTTCTGAAATACGATAACCTACTACCCAAACAATTTCAGCATTACTAACTAATACTAGTATTTGGGCTTTTTTGTTTAATGGCACTTTTTCATCAATTAAAAAATCACTCACTTTTTTGGTGCCCATCATTCCTAGGGGTGTAAAAGCGTCTCCTTCTTTCCATGTTCTTAACTTCATCGGAAACTGAAGTTTGTCAAAGTCTAGAAAAGCCTTCTTTTGGTCAGATTGTATTTGAACGTTTTTTGCACCCTCTTTTAAAAACCTCAACGTGAAGCCACTGATTTTAGCAACCTGCTGGCTTTCTAGAATACCAGTAGATTCTTCTTCAAATACTTTTTTAGGGTAGATGAAAAATCGCTCACGATCAAATAAGACCTCGAAATCTGTAGAATAAATACGTTTACCGCTTTGAGCTTCTGATGCTTTCCATAAATCGTCTACCTGGTTCGCGTTAAAACCAAAATCTGTAAGAATATGGTACAAGTAAAACTGGGGCTCCACTCTTTCTAGAAGCACCGCCTTATTTATTGATAATTCATCTCCTTCTCGCTGTAAATACTGCTCATTAAACTTCTTTACCTCTGCCGCCAATACTTTGTTTGAACGCAATAATATCAACGCAGTTTGATGAATAGCCTCCTCAATATTTGGATTGAGCTCTTTCATTTGAGGCAATAAATCGTGCCTGATTTTGTTTCTCAAATACCTGACATCTGCATTCGAAGAATCTTCTCTCCAAGTCAATTCTTGTCCTCTAGCATATATTTCTATCTGGGTTCTGGAAGCAAAAAGAAGAGGCCTTACAATGTGTTCTCTTTTGGGTTTAACACCCGTGAGGCCTTTAAGCCCAGAACCGCGAATAAGGTTGATTAAGAAGGTTTCTACAGAATCACTTTTATGAGTTCCTAAGGCCACGCATAAAAAGCCATGCTCAGCCTTAAGTTCATCAAACCATTCAAAGCGCAAATCTCTTGCAGCCATTTGAATGCTTATACCGTGTTTCTTGGCAAAGGCTTCTGTTTGAAAATACTTTCTATAAAATGGCACGCCAAGAGAATCGGCAAGACCACTCACAAATATTTCATCGGCATCGCTCTCTGCACCTCTCAATCCAAAATTGCAGTGAGCAATACTAAAATTAGCTTTCCAGGAATGCAAGAGGTGAACCAATGCAACGGAATCGACTCCACCACTTACTCCAACCAGAATCGATTGGTTTTTAGAAAATAATTGATGTTCTTGAATGAAATTGACAAACTGATCTATCACCTTACGAAGGTAAAAGTCAGAAGAACTGCACAAAGCATTATTTCTTTTTATTCAAGACTTTAGGCACTTTGAAATAATCTGAGTCTTTAGCAGGTGCATTTTTCAAGGCCTCTTCTTTTGCTATGGTAGATTCAGAAATATCTGCTCTTAATTCTTGGTAATGCGATGTCATGTACTCAAGGGGCTCAACTCCAGCAGTATCCACTTTGTTTAATTGCTCTACAAAAGTGAGAATACGTTCCATATCTTTTTTAATCGCCTCTTTCTCCTTGCCTTCAAAGCGAAGTTTTGCCAAGGTAGCAACCTTGTCAACTAACTCATCATTTACCTTCATTCAATGTTTTATTGATTGTATCAAAAACTTGATTGCGCAAATGTATCAAATCTGATAATTCAAGCCCACTTGTAGATACAGGTTCATGAACAATTGCACGAATTGCACCAGGGCTTGCTGGTCCAAAAAACACGTCATTACTTTCAAACCTTCTTGCACTATTAATAATGGTAACAGGAACAATTGGCAACTGCTTTTCTATTGCCATGCGAAAAGCTCCGGCATGGAAAGGTGCCAATTTGGGCGCTTCCGGTTTAATCCCTCCTTCGGGGAAAATAGCAATACTCACTCCCTTGTTTAATTTATCAAGTGCTTGCTGGTAAGAGGCGTGACGTTTCACCACATTCTTGCGTTCTACAGCAACATGCAACCCACTTGAAAAAAACTGCCCGAAAAGTGGCCATTGCTTTAATTCTGCCTTTCCTAAAAAAGCAAAATCTCCAGGAATAATCTCGAACATAGCGAGTATATCCACATAGGAAGCATGATTGGCAACAACTATGCATTGTTGGTTAGAAAAACGCTCTTGGTGCTTCACAAAAACCGGCATAATGCATAACCAACGTATGGCTTTGAGCGTTCTCTTTACCCACACATTGCAACCAGACCAGTTTTTCTTGTCTTTTAGTGCAATAGAAAATGGCAAATAAGTAAGAGTCACCAAACCAAAAAAGACCACTAAAAAGTAGATCTTATAAAAGAAATAAAACGGAATAAGTATCCTTTTCATGAACTGACTAAAATAAGGCAGGATGAAGTACCTACTCAAATGTAGTATTACTTTTGACCGATATAAAAATAAGCTCTTTAAGATGCAGGTAAAAAAAATGATTTATAGCTTCCTTTTCGCCTTACTGTTTGCAAATATTGGTCATGCACAATTGAAATGCATGCGCAACGCGGAAGCCACCGAAAAGCTATCAGAAAAAGTGGCAAATCTTTTTGATGAAAATGAAATTTCCGATGCATTTGACTTGCTAAGTCCCTATTGGCCATTGTCAAAAAGTGAACTTAAGACTTTAGAAGATCAATGCACAAAGCACATGGACATGCTTGAAGAAAAGTTTGGAGAGGTGCAAGACGTAACGAAGGTAAAATCAGAAAGTATTCCAGATGTTGCCATACAAGAAACTTATTTTTTAAGGTATAAATACACGGCAACACGACTGATTTTTACCTATTACAAAGGTAAAAAAGGTTGGGTAGTGAATGCCTTTGAATGGGATGAATCATTTGACGAAGAATTTGAATAAGCTGACAGTATCCAATACAAACATAAAAGATAGAACGCAAGACTTATGAAGAGAGTGCTAACAGGTATACAAGCCACTGGAACTCCACATCTAGGAAATATTCTAGGAGCCATTCAGCCAGCTATTAAAATGTCTAATAACAGTTCAGGAGAAAGCTTCTTATTTATAGCAGACCTCCATTCCCTAACTGCAATAAAAGACCCTGCAGTATTAAGACACAATACATATAGCGTTGCTGCGGCATGGTTGGCTCTAGGCTTGAATACAGAAAACACAGTGTTTTACCGCCAAAGCGATGTTCCTGAAGTTACTGAAATGACTTGGTACCTCAACTGCATTGCACCCTATCCAATGTTGGCGAACGCGCACTCTTTCAAAGACAAAAGCAATCGATTGAGTGATGTTAATGCTGGCTTATTCGATTACCCCGTACTCATGGCCTGCGATATCCTAATGTATGACGCGCATTTTGTCCCGGTAGGAAAAGATCAAAAACAACATTTAGAAATTACAAGAGATTTAGCCAAATCATTTAATAACATCTATGGTGAAACTTTGGTGATTCCCGAGGCAAAAATTGATGAAAGCGTGATGATTGTTCCTGGTGTTGACGGCCAAAAAATGAGCAAGAGTTACAATAACTTCATCAATATTTTCCAGTCTGACAAAGGCCTGAAAAAACAAGTAATGGGTATTCTCACAGATGATACTCCTTTAGAAGAACCGAAAGATCCAGACAGTTCAATTCCCTTTCAATTGTATAGCCTTCTTGCTACAGAAAGTGAAATTGAGGCCATGCGTAACAACTATTTGGCAGGTGGATATGGCTACGGACATGCGAAGAAAGAATTGCTAGAGAAAATAAAGGAAACCTATGCAGATGCACGTACAAAGTATGATGAGCTGATGCAGAATCTACCTCTTTTAGATCGTGAATTAGCGATTGGAGCAGAGAAAGCACGTACAGTGAGCAACGCAACACTAGGACGAATGAGAAAAGCCATTGGATACGCTGTCAATAGCTGAAATTAACAGGATTTAAAACTTTCTTGAGCAGTCTTTTGACTTGTTCGGGGATTCGCAAAAACCAAAGATGCTTCATCTTTGAAGAGCAAAACTCCAAGTAGTTTTCATTGCGATTAGGTTTAGGGTAGACCCTCTTTGATCAGAAGATTGAAGAGGGTTTTTTTATCCTTATTCTTGCCCATTACCTTCTTGATTTTATCCTTTTCTTTGAGCACACTCAATTTGATGAGCTATGCACACATCTAAAACAGAACATTTTAAATCGTATCGCCAAAAACATGCGTTCATGGCAGAGTTGCCAAACGTATCGTTAAATTTTGGCCCTGTTCAAGATGAAAATGCCCACCCACTTGAGCAAGTATACCTATCCAATATTTTTAAAAATCTCAGCTAAGAGCCGCATTTTAAGAATTTCAATTTTTACATTATTGGTTCCCAAGCTCCTTGGGACTTTGAAATCAATGATAAATCTGTGGTATTTTACATGTCAAACGAAGACCATGTAATCCCAGAAAGTGTATTAAAAGCGCATGCGGTGTTCACTCCGTATTGCCCTCTCAACAATTGCCCTTCTAATATATTTGCTATTCCTCTAGGCTACAATGGTTCTTTAAGAGAATTGCCCATTAAACCCATTGAAGAAAGAAGTATAGACGTGTTCTTTTCTGGGAACCTTCACAGAAGAAGGGGCCCGTTTTTCTTGGGAACCAAACTCTTCCTTTTTATGGCAAAAATGATGGGTAAACCCTACAATTTGTGTGTTGGTTTTGGACGCCAATTTGGTAGAGGGCTTTCTCCAGATGAATACTCAAAGGTTTTGATGGATTCTAAAATTGCTATTGTTCCTGAAGGTTACATTTCAAACAATAGCTTTCGTTTTTTTGAAGCGAGCAAGTATGGAACCATTGTTATTACTAAAAAACTCTACGATTTCTGGTTTTATAAAAACTTTCCAGGCTACCAAAGAAGCAATTGGTTTGGATGAGGTCGTTTATTAAATCACTTACTTTTTGACGAAGCAAAAATGAAAGCCGTACACCAAGAAATGCTGTCTTATTTTGAAGCCCAATGTTCTGAGAATGCAGTAGCCCATTACATTGCAGAACGACCTAAATAAAGTCTGATATTTCTAACTCTTCATCACTCGGAAACAACACACCACCTTCGTGCACAGCACCGTTTCTTAGTATTTCCATTCTGTATTCTGCATCACCAGAAACGCGCTCTAATTTAAACCGCACCAAATCATCGTCTTGAAAAAGAAAGGTATCACTGGTCCAAATGCCATCAGAAACAACTCCATTGAGTTGTGTACCACCAGTTTCATTTGTGAAACTCACACGCACTGAGGAGGGTTTTCCTACCGTTTCGTTCACCAATTTATAGTTCACTTTCCATGTTTCTTTTTCCTCTTTACAAGAAAAAATGGGAAGCGATAAAAGAAGGATTGCCAAGGTATTTTTCACCCTTTAAAACTAACTTAAAAAAGAGCTTGAATCAATGCTGTAGAACAATGCATCTTGTATACCATCGCACATTCCTTTGCCTTTGAGTTTCATCCCAATTTTCTCCAACACTCTGTGTGATGCAACGTTATTTTTATCTGCTCTTCCTACAATTTCTTTCAAGTGGTAATGCTTAAAACCAATTTCTAAGCATTTCAAAGCAGCCTCACTCGCGTAGCCTTTGTTCCAATGTTGCGGCAAGAGCCTAAAGCCCAAATCAACCGTTTTTTCTTCATTGAACTTAAGTCCACACCAGCCAACGCATTCTTCGGATTCTTTCAGGAGCACAGCCCATCTCCCAAATCCATAGTTTTTATAATGGTCATAATTAGAAATGAAATCTCTGGTTTCTTGTAAAGATTTAAAAGGAAGGTCTCCCGTATATTTTAATACGTCTGGATAACTGTTTAACTCATAAAATACAGGTGCATCAACTTCTTGAAACTCCCTAATCATCAACCTATTGGTTTCTATATCTTGAATGCGTTGCACCATCAATTTAAGGCTTATAGTGGTTCACCCACTTGTGATACAACTCTTGCTGTGGCCCATCTACGGGAACCGGTTTGCCTTGAATGTACACATGAGTAATTGCATTGGACTTCATATCCAGCACATCGCCTTCTGAGATAAAGAATGTAGCGTACTTACCTGGTTCCAAAGTGCCTAAATAAGTATCGATGCCTAAAATCTTAGCCGCATCTCCTGTTACTGCTTGCAAGGCTTCTTCCTTTCCTAAACCATAGGTGGCAGCACTTCCAGCATTAAAGGGTAAATTTCTGTTCTCGGTTGCGTTGTGGTCATCGCTCATGCTTAGGCAAAACTCGATGCCACGTTTTTTCATTAAAGCTGGTATTCTGTATGGTAAATCGATGGGTTCATCTTCTCTTCTAGGTAAGCTGTGAGTTCTGTGATAAATGACTGGCACATGGTAATCGTTTAAGAGTTCTGAAATACGCCATGCATCATAACCGCCTACAATGACCATTTTTTCAATGTCGAATTCACGTTTCAGTTGTACTGCCTGAATCAACTCCCTTGCTTCATTGGCGTGTACAAATAGCGTTTTACTCCCGTTAAAAACTCCTTTCATGGCTTCGAGCTTCAAATTCATCTGAGTAGAATTTAAATCTAGACCATAGCCTTTAGCGCGAGCCATAAAGTCTTGAAGTGCTTCGAGCTTTTGGTTGTAAGAGGCATTGCTTTTTATGGTTCCAGGTTCTGCCCACCAACCTGTTTGCCTAAAGCGATTGGGCCAATACAAATGCACGCCATCATCTTCTTTAAAAACTGCATCTTCCCAGTTATTTCCACTCAGGTTAAAAATACTCGAAGTTCCACTAAATATTGCCCCTCTTGGTACAACTTGAGCAACCAAAACCCCATTAAAGCGAACCGTTGGAATGATGGCACTCTCTGCATCGTAAGCAATGAGCGCACGGACATTTGGATTCATTTCTCCTACCTCCTTAAAATCTAAGGTGGCTCTTACTGCTTCTATTTCAGTGAGGCCAAGTGGTGTATTGGCAGCAATTAAACCGGGGTAAATGTGCACTTTCCCTAATTGGATTACAGTGTCAAAATCGGTTTCATCAATCCGCTGAACCATGCGGTTCTTTACGTATTGAAAAACTCCATCTTTAATAGAAATTGCTGGATTGTTTACTACCGTTCCATTTCCAATATGGGCTACACCACCAAGAATCAATACCCTAGAATGTTCTTGCGAGAAAGTTACTAGACTGGCAAAAAGAATGGAGGTAAAAATGATTGCTGCTCTCATTGCTCATTGGTATTTAGGTAGTCATCTAATAAGGTATCACAATGCATGTGTTTATGCTTATGAAACTTGAACTCTTGTGTTTCGGCACCATCTTCTATTGCTTGTAGCATCTTGTGAATTAAGCGATTGCGCTCCATATTCATTTCTTCTGTGAGCTTTGCGTTTTCTTCTAAAGAGAAGTAAGGCGCCCCTTCTATCCACACGGTTTGTGCCTTGGCATATACAGACAAGGGATGATCTGTCCACAACACTAAATCTGCGTCTTTCCCTGGCTCTATAGAGCCAACTTTATCATATAAATGCAGAATTTTTGCGGGATTTGCAGTAACCATTTTTAGGGCTTCGTGTTCTTCTACTCCACCATATTTTACAGCTTTTGCGGCTTCTTGGTTGAGTCTTCTTCCCATTTCAGCATCATCTGAATTGATGCCTACTAAAACTCCTTGAGCGGCCATGATGGCTGCATTGTAAGGTATGGCATCTTTCACTTCATATTTATATGCCCACCAATCGCTAAAAGTAGATCCAGCAACACCATGGCGTTTCATTTTATCTGCTACTTTGTATCCTTCTAAAATATGGGTGAAGGTATTGACTCTAAAACCCATAGAATCCGCCACATGCATTAACATGTTGATTTCGCTTTGCTTGTAGCTATGGCAAGTAATGAAACGTTGTTTATCTAAGATTTCTGCCAAGATCTCCAATTCATAATTGGGTTTCACTTTCTGTTCTTCAAAACCTACAATGTTTCTTACCACAGGCCAGGTTTTTACTCCTGTGTTCATTGAGTCTGCCTGAGACTGCTGCGCTTTGTATTCTTGAGCCCTGTAAAAATGATCGTAAAAGACTTGCTCTACACCCATTCGAGTTTGTGGATACCTCACTTTTTCTGCACTTCCCCAATTGCTCTGTTTTACATTTTCTCCCAAAGCAAACTTGATGAATTTAGGAGCGCCAGAGATCTTGAGCTGTTCAGCTCCGAGTCCGTAACGTATCTTAATAAGTGCACTTTGTCCACCAATGGGATTAGCCGATCCGTGAAGCAACTGCGCAGTAGTTACCCCACCTGCCAGTTGACGGTATAGGTTCACGTCATTTGGGTTCACCACATCGCCTATTGAAACCTCTGCACTACTGGCCTGACCAGCTTCATTCACACCACCAGAAACAGCAATATGCGAATGCTCATCTATAATTCCAGGGGTGAGGTGCATCTTCTTGCCATTGATAAGTCTTAAATCTTCGGTGTAAGAAAGTTGTTTTCCAACAGACTCTATTTGACCATTTCTTACAATAACATCACCTACAAAAACTCCTTGAGAATCGGAACATGTCCAAACTGTAGCTCCGCGAATAAAGAAGTCTTCTCTTTGCGGCAATGCTTCTCTGCCATATGCTTGAAAGGGGTGCCAGAATGTGTGGTCTGCACTAGAAAGAGACTGATGATTTTTTTTCTCTTCAATGGCTTCATCTTTTCTAACAGCTGTCCAAGTGAACCAAACACCATGAATGTCTTCTCCTTTACCATCTAGAATTTTACCTTCAAAATTTACACGACCAGAAAAACGGTAAAGGCTTTGTTCTTGTGATCCAAAGTCGATGTAAAACGATACAAGGTGACCATCTTGCTCCATCTTACCTTGTCCATTTCCAAAAGCTTTTGATTGCGCTAGCACGGTGTTTTCTTTCCCTTGCTGTTGAATGGTCATTTCAACCGCTGTGCTATCTACCATTAAATTGTAGCTTCCTTCTACCAACCAAGTTGATGTAGCTTCAAAAGCATTTTTTTCTCCTTGAACCCAAGTTTGCAACACCTTTCCCCCATCAAAAATGGAAGCATCGGTAATGATAAAATTCGCATACTTACCACCTTCCAAGGTTCCTACTTGTTCTTGAAGGTTCAAGAGCGCTGCTGGCGTTGTAGTGAGTGCGCTAAGAATATTTTGTTCTGTTACTCCTGTAGATTTAAGCGCTAAGATTTTACCCCAAAACTTCTTCGCATCCATGCCTGATGAAGTAAGTACAAATGGGATGTTGTAACGCTGGAGGTACATGGCATTGAACGGTGCCATTTCCCAGTGTTTCATATCAGCCAAAGAGATGTTCAGTGCGTCTAAAGGATCAACAATGTCATAGGCTTTGGGCGTTTTTAAGTCAATGATAAAAGTAGCACCTGTGCCACCTATTCTTCCCAAATCTTTATACAGGTCATTGCCTGCTTTAACAATAAACTGAGTGCCAAATTCATCCCCCAATCGATTTGCGCGCAAGGCATTCAGATAGTCTGAAACTTCTATGATTTTTGGAAGATCCCTGTGTTCTCCAATAGCGTTTAAAGCTAGATTGGTTCTTTCTTCTGGTTTATTCTCATACCAAATGGCGTCTGCAAAGGTTTGGCGCATAAGTGCCATCGCACCCATCAAAGAGTTTGGATACTGTTGTTTTGAAGAGCCTTTATCAAACGAATAAAAGGTGGCTGCGTGTTCTTTTACAATGGCTTTATCTATAGTTGGAGACAAGTTAACAAAGGTTCCCGTTCCTCTAAAAATACCATCTTGATAATGACTCAACACATTGGTGAAACCATTCTTTAAATAGGCTCTCGCCTCCTTTTCTTGCCAAGTATAGTCTTCAACTGCTTTTTGCCAAGCTCTGTTGGCATCATTCCAGTCGTAAGCTCCTTCTTTGGCATTGTTATACTGCGGGTAAGAAGACCCTTGAATTGTTTGTGGAGATGGCAAACCAAGATTGGCATAGATATCTATGAAGCCTGGATAAATCCATTTCTTTTCAAGGTCTATAATTACCGCATGTTCAGGAATTTGGATATCCTCACCAACTTTTAGAATTCTACCCTCTTGAATAAGCAACGTGGCTGACTTTAATTGCGTCTGAGGATTAAGAACGATATTCGCATTTGTGAATGCCGTTAACTGCTTATACCTGTCAGACACACCGCTTATTGGTGTTTGTTGAGCATAGGCTAGAAAACAGTGGATGAACGAAATAAAAAGGATGATTTTACGCATAAAGCTTCTTAAGAAGCGCAAAAATAGTATTATCCCCTTTCAATAAATCCAAGCCATCGCATAAAGACCTTGCTTTAAAACTTTTTAAATGAAAAAAATACTTGTACTCTCCATTTTCGCTACTCTACTTTCATGCAATAAAGACGATGGCGAACAAGAAAACATCATCATAGAAATTTCGGATGGCATTGGCATCAACTCCCAAAGTCAAATGAAAGGATATACCAACGGAGACAGTATTGAATTTTCTGTGGATTTAGGCCATCAGTTGGGTACGGGTAGACTTTCTACCTCTAGCAACGATAAATACTATTACAGTTATTTATCTGGTTTCGAAGCAAGCGACAATTCTAGCTTTAGCATCGCAATTGGCTCTGTTTTAAAAGACAATGCTACCGAGATACCCACTAGAAATGAATACAATACGTTGTTTAATAAAACAAACTATCAATTCATAGATATTCGCGAAAACTTTGGGGTTGTCAATTATACAGATGCTTCAGGAACAGAATGGACTTCTTTTGATTTGAAACAACCTGAAAACAGCACTTTTCAATTAGAAGACTATGAAGAGCGCCTTTCTTTTGGCGATACCATTACCAAAGTTTTCGCAAAATTCAATTGCACCTTGTACAACCAAAACGATGATTCTTTGGTGATTACAGACGGAGTATTTGTAAACAGCTATTTCTTTCAATAGAAAGATGATGAAAGCGCACTAAAATTGCGAATCAATTCTTCATTTTTGTGGGATGCAAGGTTTCATCTCCCAACTCAGCACTACACTCCAAAAATCTCAAAGACAAATTGAGGATACATTAAGGCTTTTTGAAGGTGGCGCTACGCTTCCTTTTATAGCACGCTACAGAAAAGAAGTTTCTGGCGGTATGGACGAAGTGGAGTTGGAAAAACTACTTTCTCTTAAAAAAGCAAAGGATGAACTTGAACACCGCAGATCTTATATTCTAAACAAGCTTGAAGAGCTTGAGGTGTTTGACAAGGAACTCCTTAAAAAAGTAAATGAGGCAGGAACACTCATTCTACTCGAAGATCTATTTGCCCCTTACAAGACTTCTAGAAAAACCCTTGCATCAAAAGCCAAAGAAGCCGGCCTTGAAGGTCTTGCTCGAATGATTATGGCACAAAATTCTCCCTTGAGCAATCAACACTTCAAGTCATTCTTAAATAAGGATGTAAAGCGTATTGATGAAGCCATAGAAGGGGCCCAGCATATCATTTCAGAATGGGTGGCGCAAAGCATACAGGTAAAGAATGATCTTAGAAGGCTGTTTGAAAGAGATGCCGTTTATGAAACAAAACTGATTAAAAAAGCAAAAGACCACCAAGAAGCGTTTAAATTCAAAGATTTTTGGGAGGGAAACCATCTCTACAAAAACATTCCCTCTCACCGTTTTTTGGCGATGAAGCGTGGAGAAGATTTGGGAATAATCCGCGTTAAACTAAGTCCACCTCAAGATAGGGCGTTGGACCTCATTGATAGAAGAATAGTAAATTCTGGTAGCCCAACAAGAAACTTGCTCGAACATGCCATACTCGATGCTTGGAAAAGACTTTTACAGCCGAGTTTAGAAACTGAATTTAATAGTCTCGCAAAAAACAAAGCTGACCAAAAGGCCATTGACATTTTCGTTAAAAATTTTAGGGAATTGCTCTTAATGGCTCCTTTAGGACAAAAGCGCATTTTAGCCATAGATCCAGGATTTAGAACGGGATGTAAAATCGTTTGCTTGGATGAAACAGGAAGCCTCTTGCACAACGAAACCATTTACCCGCATGAGCCTCAGAAAGAAATTGCAAAGGCTACCAATAAGATCCATTACCTAGTAGATGCCTTTAAAACAGAAGCTATTGCTGTAGGAAATGGCACTGCCGGCAGAGAAACCGAAAGATGGATCAAACGCATCAAGTTCAGGAAAGATTTAGAGGTTTATGTGGTAAACGAAGCAGGAGCATCCATCTATTCTGCCAGCAAAATTGCAAGAGAAGAGTTCCCAAATTATGATGTAACGGTTCGCGGAGCGGTAAGCATTGGAAGACGATTGTTAGACCCCCTTGCCGAGTTGGTGAAAATAGACCCAAAATCTATTGGCGTGGGACAATACCAACATGATGTGAACCAAAAACTACTCAAAGAATCTCTGGATCAAACTACCGAGTTTGTCGTAAACCAAGTTGGGGTAGATTTGAATACAGCGAGTAAATACCTACTTCGTCATGTAAGTGGTATTGGCGAAAAACTGGCAGAAAATATTGTAACATTCAGAGATGAGAACGGCACCTATCGCTCAAGACAAGAATTATTGAAAGTTCCAAAATTAGGGGCGAAAGCATTTGAACAAGCGGCAGGATTCTTAAAAATTACTGCTGGAAAACATCCTTTAGATGCATCTGCGGTTCACCCAGAAAGATATGCATTAGTAGAGCGCATGAGCAAAGATGTGAAGACCCCTCTTGAAGAGTTGATTCACAACAAAGAACAGATTCAAAAGATTAAACCTGAAAAGTATGTAAGCGATTCTATAGGACTGCCTACAATACAGGATATTCTGAGAGAGTTGGAAAAGCCTGGTAGGGATCCCAGAAAGAAAGCTAAGATCTTTGAATTTGATGCTTCTCTTCAAACAATAGAGGATGTAAGAGAGGGTATGATTCTTCCTGGAATCATACAAAATGTAACGAATTTTGGAGCTTTTGTAAATATTGGCATCAAGCAAAACGGATTGATACATATCAGCGAAATTACCAACGAGTTCATCACAGACCCGAGCGCTTACCTTCATGTTGATCAACAAGTAAATGCGAAGGTGCTTTCAGTAGACTTGCAACAAAATAGAATTGCATTATCGCTCAAAGCCTTGAAGTAAGGCACAAAAAAAGCTCCTGGTGACCAAACCAAGAGCTACAAATCTTTGAGCAAGAGTAAAAAACCGAAGTGGTTTCTTTATAGATACATTCAACCTTCAAAAGGTTGCATCGGCATTTTAATTATTCAATGATGAGTTTCTCAACCCATAGATTATTCCTTGATGTTGCTTTTAAAATATAAATTCCAGTAGGGAGGCCCTCCACATTTATACGCTCTTGCTTTTCACTTAAAGAAACGCTTTGGAGCAGTGTTCCATTTAAACTAATCAACTCAACGTTCAATTTTTCGGTTCCCTTATTCACAATAAATACGGTATGCTGCGATGGGTTTGGATAAAACTCGAAGAGCTTTTGTTTCTGATAATTTTCTACTACCGAAGTACTGTCATCTGGCACATAAACGCAGGTGTCTCCACATTTATTCCAGCAATAAGCTACAGAAGTATCGTTTTCGCTTCGAATAATAAAGCGGTCAAAGCCTCCATTGAGCCCCGTTGTTCCGCATCCTAAACTTTGAAAGTTTGCAGATTCTTCTATTTCTAGACCAGAGCCCGGCATCCCAATAGAGAATTTGAAACGTACAATCTCGGGTGTAATACTATCAGAAATCTGATAAGTGAAGGGAGCAATGGAATCCATCTTAATTGGCAGTGAATCCCAAGTAAGATCTGTGAAGTTCCCCATGAGCCAAACACCACCGCCTGTCGGATCTGTAGGCACATTAAGTGAATCAGGAATTTCTACTGTAAACGTAACTAAGGATTTTGGTATGGTAGTATCCGGTGGGATGACTGTAGTGGTATCTTCTACGTCAAATTTGTAAAGCTCCATACCTCCTGTCCATTCACCAAAAAGTAACTCGTACTTGCCATCATTATTGATGTCAGCAATGTCTGGAGATGTTCTAGAAGATCTAATATCTATGGTATCAACAATTTCCCAAGGGGCATTTATATTGTTGTAGGTATTCTCAATCACCACCAAGTACCCTCTCCTGTGTCCAATGATTAAATTTGCTAAACCCGTTGTGTCTACAAAACCATATGTGGGAACCGTATAACCTTCACCAAAATAGCCATTTCCACTTCCAATTTGAAAAGAAGCAAAGTTTTGAATCACGGTGTCTATGTGAAAAATGGGGGCACCTGCGTTTCCGAAGTTTTTAAAGAGAGATAATGTTCCATCTTCCCTTCCCGCGAGAATGTCAAGCACAGTGTCTCCTGTTAAATCTATGAGCACAGGCGTTGAATAGCCCAAGGTAGATAGGCTGAAAAAAGGTGAACTTGTCAATACAAAATTGGGTTGACTTCCAGGTGCTGCGGTATTCTCAAAATAGTGCATATCCCCTGTTTTTTCACCAATTAATAAATCCAAATCACCATCATTGTCTAAATCGCCAAAAGTTGGGCAAATATTCTGCATCCCATATTGCGACAGCTGCATGTAATCATCATCAATCAATATGTATTTGGGAAGCTGATTTGTTCCTATGTTCTGATAATAAGCCAATTGCGAGGTGTACGTTGAATCAGAAGCATCAAAGTAACCATAGTTCCCAGATACAATATCCAGCTTCCCATCGTTATTGATGTCTACAAATCTTGGGTGAGCTCCTGTACCAAGCTCTACCATGTCTTTCACAAATAAATTATTACGGGTATAATTGAATATCGGTTGATTGTCCAAACCAGAATTGGAATAAAGAAATACGTTGTCCTTATCAATAGAGTTTTGGTAGTTATTGCGAGTGACTATCATTTCTCCAACACCATCATTGTTCAAGTCAATATAATGTGCCAAGGCACTCAATTGAATATCTACAGGAACACTAGACGATGGAAAGTTATAATCTACCGATGTGATGTTGGCTGTCCAAACATCTCCTCCATTGTACAGGGCCTTCAATTCTGTTTGTTCGGCATCTCCTAAAAAGAGCTCCAAATCATCATCTGCGTCCATATCCCATGCAGCTAAGGTGTAGGTTCCAAAGTGACGTGGTCCTGCCTGACCAGAAACCCCGGCATTTTTGCATGTTGCTCCTAATATGATAGAGTCTGTAATTGAATTTACATTAAACTGCCCCCAGCAACCCGTTTGCACAAATTCCATGGTATCGCAATTGGTAGAAACATTTTTATAAAAGAATGGATGTGAGTAAAAATTATCAAATGCTACGATGTCTAAAAACCCGTCATTATTGACATCTTGAATGAGTGGGATGGCATCGCCAAGAACGTAAATATTAGAAATAATTGACCCTACTTGCGCATTGAGCTGATTTGTATAAACTTCAAATTGCACACCATCCAATTGATTGCTGATGTTCTTGTAAACCATTAGTCCTGCCGGGATAGATGTGAAAATATCAGGACGTCCATCGCAATTAAAATCTCGCAACAGCACAAAATTCTCCATGTTTTGAGGGAACCTACTTGCATATTCTGGAGCATAAGTGTAGCTGATTTGTCCTTGAATACCGTCATTGATAAATGTTTTAACGGTGTGGTATTCTCTGTCAAAAACAAAGAGGTCCAAGACCCCATCAAAATTCAAATCTATTTCAGAAAACTGAGGAGCATTCATACCCCCAGCCCAAGCCGAAGGAAGAGGGAGACCTTGCCTTATAACTTCGCAAGAATCATATAGCTCTATTTCAAAATTGGTTTGAGAAAAACCGCAGAGACTGGTAAAAACTAAAAAAATGGAAAGCATGTTTTTCATATAAACCCAATATTTAGTGCTGTGGCAATTTACTTCAATTGAGGGCAAACTCACAATTAATTTGACCTACCGCTAGAATTGAAACGTACAGAAATGTTAAAAAGTTGTTTGCATCGAGTGATACCAAGGATTAGGCTATTTTTGGCTCACAAATAATTACACATGAGATTCGCATTACTATTTGCATTTTTATTCATTGGTTTTGTTACCATCCAAGCGCAAGAAAACACGAGCCTTAAACCCGAAAAGCAGGATCAGTTCATTATTGATATTTTGTGGGAAACGTTTGATCATCGACCTGGTGATCTTAAAATGAAATGGTACAACTACGGAATTAACCTAGCATACATGTACGATGCTCCAGTCACTAAAAATGTCTCGTTTGCTATTGGTTTTGGATACAGCAATCAGAATTACTACAGCAACTCTTTTCTAAAGCATGACACCATAGATGATGGCAGTAATAATGCTTATTGGGAAGAAATAGAAGGAGAGTATAGAAAGTATAAGGTCTCGGTTAGCACCGTTGAAATGCCAATCGAACTTCGTTTTAGATCTGATCCAAATTTGAAAGGTCATAGCACCAAAATAGCCTTGGGAATAAAGCCAGGTTACGTATTCGATGTGCACGACAAATTTATTACGAGAGAGAAGGATAAATACAAGACATATATTTTTCCTACAATAGAAGAATTTCGGTTAATGAGTGTAGTTCGTATTGGTTATGGGAAAGTTTCTGTTACAGGAGGGTATTCTTTCACTCCTTTCTTTCAAGAAGGAAATGGACCTGAAATGCATCAAATCAACTTAGGTATCAGCTTAATGCCCTTTTAGTAAAAAAACATCACAGCAAAGCCAAGTGTAATTCCTGTAAAAAAAGCCCATACTACTTGAGGTAGTGTATGTGCCTTTATGGTGATGCGTGACCATCCCATTATTCCTATCATTAAAATCAAAGAGAGAAGTACTTCTGAAAGAGGATAATTGTAACGGATAGATAATCCGTACAAAATTCCAAAAAGGCCAGAAAGACTAATTACGTGTGCCGAAATTTTGTAGAAAAAAGTAATGATTAATGTAGCAAACACAATAGCTGTTGCTGCCAAAATCATCGACTCTAGAACAGCTGAAATTTGCAAATTCCGAAACATGTAAAACGTGCTCACATACATGGATAGTGTGAAAAGAAATGGAAGAAACCGTTCATTACGATCTCTAATCTCAGCATCGGCAACTATTTTAAACTTGAGCAATAAGAATACAACCAAACTTGGAAATAAGGCTGTTGTAATAAAAGTAGCGATGCAGAGGGCCGTTTTGGCTCTCGGAGTAAGAATATATACAAAGTAAGCATCAAGTTGAGTTAGCAAAAAAATGAGGCCGTAGGTAGGAATCAATAATGGGTGAAATAAAAAGCTGAATATACCCGCTGTTCTAGATTCTGATATCATATTTCTTTCCTCAATCTAGCCACTGGAATATTCAGTTGTTCCCTGTATTTCGCAATTGTTCTTCTGGCAATATTATAGCCTTTCTCATTGAGAATAGCCGCTAATTTATCATCAGTAAGGGGTTTGCTCTTACTCTCTGCTTCAATTACATCTTGCAAAATCTTCTTCACCTCACGAGTGGATACTTCTTCACCAGAATCCGTTGTTAAAGATTCACTAAAAAAAGATTTGAGAAGAAAAGTTCCAAATGGAGTTGAAACATACTTTGAATTTACAACGCGCGATACAGTGGATATATCTAAATGGATAATTTCAGAAATATCCTTCAATATCATCGGTTTCAACTTGGTTTCATCCCCTGTTACAAAATAATCATGTTGGTACTCTGCAATAGCTTTCATTGTTGAAGCTAAAGTGTTTTGCCTTTGTTTAATCGCATCAATAAACCACTTTGCAGAATCTATCTTCTTCTTAACAAACACCAACGCGTCTTTCTGTGCTTTTGTAGCCTTTCCTTTAGATTGAGAATAGGCTTCCATCATATCCTTATACTGTCTGTTGATTCGTAAATCTGGAGCATTCCTGCCATTGATGGTGATTTCTATCTCATCATCGTTGTTCACATTTAAATGAAAGTCTGGAACAACTGCATCTACAGATTTTGAAGATTGCTTTAAAGAATTTCCTGGTTTTGGGTTTAGTTTAAGAATTTCATCAATTGCATTTTTCAAATCATCTTCACTACAATCTGTTTTCTTAATGATTTTCGAATAATGCTTTTTTGTGAATGCGTCAAAATGATCATAAACAATATCAAAAGCGAATTGCAAAGCATCATTACTTTGTTTCCGTTCTAATTGAATCAACAAACATTCTCGTAAATCTCTAGCTCCTACTCCCGCAGGCTCAAATTCTTGGATTACTTCGAGTAGCTCTTCCAACTCTTCTTTACTTGACATAATGTTTTGCGTGAAAGCCAAATCATCCAACATCGCATCTAGTTCTCTTCTGAGATAACCAGAATCATCAATGTTTCCAATGATCTGCTCGGCAATTAATTTCTGATGATCTGTTAAAGACTGAACGCTGAGTTGCTCTAAAAGCAGTTCATGGAATGAAATCCCACCACTGATCGGAACTGCCTTTTCATCATTGTCTTTACCTTGATTGTTGGTGTAGAGCTTATAATCTGGAATATCATCATCATCGTAATAGTCAGAATAGTCTATATCCTTCTCTGCTTCAGAAATCTCTTCATAGGCATCAGAATACTCATCTTCCTCACTTGAATCACTTTCCGCTTGGGCTTCGTCTTCATCCAAAGCTGGATTTTGCTCCAGCTCTTCCTTGATGCGCTGCTCAATAGCCATGGTAGGCACCTGCAATAGCTTCATCAACTGAATCTGTTGAGGAGACAGCTTTTGAAGCATTTTCTGTTGCAGCTTTTGACTTAGCATGATTTAGAGTTCATATTCCTGCTAAGATAAATCCAATTTTCATTACGGCATAAAAATTGCTGTTATTTTTCAAATACCAATTTATTGGACAAAAAAAAGCCTCGATTCAAAATCGAGGCTTTTTTATTATCTGTTTTAATTCTACCAAAGAACCACTTTCCTTGATTCTTTTTCAGAGCCCTCTAATTGACTAATGGTTACTAGCACGAACTTACTGCTTGCAAACTCGTTGGTAGGGATTCTTAAGTTTTCAGAACCATTTACCTTTTCACTGAATACTGTTCTTCCTGTTAAGTCAACCACTTCAACCATCAATTCAGAACCAGTCGTTTCAACCAAATTGAAGGCTACAATCAGCTCCTCACCTTGAACGAATGTATTATTCAATAAGCCACTTTCATTTTCAAGATCCTCAATACTTGTTGTTCCGTTTTCACCCGCTGTCAAACCAGCATCTGCAGAACTACCATCATCGCCTTTTCTAGAGAATTCAAGAGTAAAACGATGATCATTGTCCGTTAGATCATAATCAAAAGAAATTTCTTGACCGGTATACAGTGTTCTCGTATTTAACTTGTGGTCTATCACCACAACATCCTTGGCGAATCCACCTTCTTCAGAGAATGAAAGTGTATAGGTATCTGCAACCCCACTTCTAAAGTAAACTGGAACCCTAGAGTCTTCTTCAAAGGCATTAGAATAAATTGCTATTGGTGTAGCATCATTATTCTCATCATACTTACTGAAGTATACAGATGGCATACCATACACACCAGAAAACTTCTTAATCACATCAAAAGATGGCTCGAACCTTTCTGAGGAGTTCATATTAAAATATACCAACGCTTCATCTGTTTTCGCGTTTAAACCAGTATCAGATGAATGGATGAACAATCTTAGCTTCGCTTCTTCCTCATCTTCCGTTTTGAAATAATCTGCTGCAAAAACACCCTTGTCTCTCATTGACGGAGTTATAGTTTTACTTACAGTAGCACCATCTCCACTCTCCATTTTAACCCAAAAAGCTTGATATGGTCTAATGAATTGCTGACTTGTTGAAGAAGTTGGGGAGTTTGAATGGCTGATTTGTGTTGCTCCGTTTAAATATGCCTTATACTGATTAGAACTTACATCCCAGATATGAATAGCCGAATAGGTCAAATTCAATCCGTTACTCACAGCTTGTAAATCCAAGTTACATGGATATGGATTACTAATTAAATTCCATCCACGATCGGTGTTGGTCCCATTGCCTGTGGGGTCGTGTGAATAATGAAGAGTGACACCCAATGATGAATTATAGGGTTGACCACTCACCTGTACCGTTCCGGTAGGCTGATAGCTTCCTGAAGTTCCTGGAGTTAAGTATATCAAAGCAGGGTCACTTGGCCCAAGAAGATCCCCACTATTGACTACTCTCACAAAACCCGCAGCAGTATCCGATGCATTTGGTGTTGCATCCCACCTGTAAACATTCGCTGCGTTACTATTCGAGGCTACAATAGGTAAATTGGTTATTGTATTTAAATTTGCGGCAACGGGGGAACTCATATGTCTCCATCCTGACAAGCTGGAAAAACCCGTTTGAAAAGTTGGGGTACTGGAATAAAAGTAACTCGTATTTTGGCTTTGGTACATGGTTGCTCCTTCCTCAAAAGTTATCGTACCGGTAGGTACTACAATACCGAAGTATAAGTCATCTTCAGTCCACGTTGTAAACTGACCAAAAGTCATGTTAGCACCTAAAAAAAGTTGCCCTCCTGGACTCTCACCAATAATTTCAAATTTCCCATTAAAAGTAAAAGATACATTCCCCGATCCTACATTTGTAGATCCAGTCATGGCTAAGGTGCCGTTTGAAACATCGAAATCCATATTCCCTAAAGATCCTAAATTATCCAAAACAACAATACCTCCATTCACTGTAATTGTAGAACCATTCGCAATCGTCAACGCATTGCCACCAGTGATGTATAACTGAGAACCAAAATTAACCGCTAAATTCGCATTCACGTTAATGGGTCCAGTAAATTCATCAGCACTTGCATAGGTAGGATATCCATTTGATAAGTTGTATGTCATATCGTGTTCTATACTAATCTCATCGTTAAGAGAAGCGGCTGATTCTCCCGGATAAGTGTCTGCACTAGTTCCAGGGTTCGACCACTTCGTAGCATCGCTCCAATTCCCAGGAGCGGTAGTTGTCCATTTTTGCCCAAAAGACAAAGAGACAATGCACAACGCAATAAAAGTGTGAAGTAAATTTTTCATTCGTATGATTATTTGCTTTTTTTTGAGAAAAGCTTGATTCCGAGAGCAGTTGCTCCGAGAGCCAATAAAGCCCATAATGGGAAGGGAGCCACAGGGACACCAGGACCACCACCGGGTCCGGGTTGAGCCAATAATGCGGTAGTTGTCCCGATAACAACAACTAAAGTTAGGGTTAACTTCAAGTATTTCGCTTTCATAATCTAAGTATAAATCACTGCAAAGGTAATGATTCTTTGCATATGGAACATTTTATTAGCAGAAAAGTTGGAGTAGGATTTGACCAAATAGTTAATCTAATTGATTCTATTTGCAATATTTTCTCCGTCAATAGCAGCTGAAATAATCCCTCCTGCATAACCAGCTCCTTCCCCACTAGGATACAAACCCTCTACTTGGATATGTTGGTAAGTATCTTTATTTCTAGGAATGTGTACTGGGGAAGATGTTCTCGACTCAACCGCCAGTATTTGGGCCTCATTCGTGTAGTACCCATGCATTTTTTCACCAAAAGACTTGAAGCCGTATTGGAGATATTCTCCGATTGATTTCGGTAATGCACGATGCAATGGAGCTGGCTTGACCCCTGGTAAATAAGATGAATTATTTAGGTCTGTAGAGTCTTTACCTTCTACAAAATCAACCAGCCTTTGACCAGGCGCTGTTTGTGAACCGCCAGTTAATCTGCTCATGCTTTGCTCGAGGTGCTGTTGATAACGCATTGCGGCCAAAGGGCCGTAATCTTTAAATTTTTTCCAATCTCTAGGTCCTATCTCAACAACAATTCCACTATTCGCAAATTTCGATGATCTCGTGCTGGTACTCATCCCATTAGTGACTACTTCTCCTTCTGCAGTAGCCGAAGGCACAATAAAGCCACCAGGGCACATACAAAAGCTGTAGACTCCTTTATTCTTCACCTGAGACACCAAGCCGTAAGAGGATGCAGGAAGGTATTTCCCCCTATCTGTTTCACAATGGTACTGAATGCTATCAATGAGGCGCTGCGAATGCTCAACCCGCACTCCTGCCGCAAAGGGTTTAGCTTCAATAAAAACTCCCTTTCGATCGAGCATCTCAAAAATATCTCGAGCAGAATGCCCGGTTGCTAAAATCACTTTACTGCAAGTTATATCGAGGGAATCATTCACTTGCACTCCAACGATTTGATCAAACTGAATATTGAGATCACTTACTCGTGCATTAAAATGAAACTCACCTCCACATTCTAAAATAGTTTTACGCATGTGAGATATAATCTTCGGAAGCTTGTTCGTTCCGATATGTGGATGCGCATCAATGGCTATATCTTTAGATGCTCCATGATGTATCAATACATCAAGTACTCGATTTAAATCACCTCTTTTTTTGCTGCGTGTATATAACTTCCCATCAGAGAAGGTACCCGCTCCTCCTTCACCGAAACAGTAGTTCGAATTTGGGTTAACAATATGTTGAGTATGCAGTAAAGATAAATCTTTTCGCCTTTCTTTAACATCTTTCCCTCTCTCAAGAACAACTGGTTTTAGTCCTCTTTCAATCAATCTTAAAGCCGCAAATAAACCTGCAGGCCCACTTCCTATAATAACAACTTGATCTGCGTTTGAGACATTTTGATAGTTTGGAGCAGAAGGCTCATCCCGTTCATCTTCTTTGAAAAAGACCTTATACCTTATACGATACACCACCTTTTTCTTGCGAGCATCTATTGATCTGCGGATGGGTTGAATCAATGCCACTTCTCCAAAATCAATCCCTAGTCCGGAACACACGAGTTGCTCTACGCGTTCGTTATTGTGAGCATCTTCAGGAGATAAAACGAGCTCAACTTCTTTGCTCATCTATTGCTTTTTTTGCTGTAACGATAAAGTATATACCAGCTAAAACGAGCGGGATACTCAAATACTGACCCATGTTTAAGGCTAATTCATCTTCAAAAGCCACTTGGTTTTCTTTGAAGAACTCTACAAAGATCCTCCATCCAAAAATCCCGATTAAAAATACCCCGAAAAGTTTCCCGCGATATCCTTTCCATTTTGGATACATGTACCTGAGTATGATGAAAACCAGCGCATAGAATAGAGCCTCATAAAGTTGAGTGGGATGCCTAGTTACTCCTATTCCGTAAATCTCGGCTTTTACCTCGCCATTCTCTTCAATCAATTTGTAAAAGTTACCTACTTCACCAACTTTCACATCTTCTGAAATTGGAGTATATCCAGTAAACACCCGGTGGAATTCAGGCATCACTTTCTCTATTCTTGAAAGAGGTATCCCTTTCTCGAAAGAAATTATAAAAGTGATTGGAGTCTGAGATTCTGATGTTGCACTCGATTCAACCACCTCAACATCTTCAACCTTTACATTTTTTTGACTTTTCAAGTAGTTGGTCGCATCCCAAGTAAAAACAAAACCAAAGTCAGATTCGGTTGGCTTACCCACAATTTCACTGTTCATGAGGTTCCCTAAACGAATAAGACACCCTGCAATGGCTACCACAACAACTACGCGGTCTACGATCCAAAGCATCGATTTTTTAGAGACTTTCTTACTCCACAGGTACAACGCAATGAGTATTCCTACTGAAGCACCATGACTGGCTAAACCTCCCTTCCATACCATAAGTATTTCACCCAGATGGTCTTGATAATAAGCCCAATCATAAAAGAACACATGTCCTAATCGTGCACCTAAAACGGTTCCCACGAGCATGTAAACCAATAAAGAGTCCATCCATTCAATGTTATACCCTTCATTCTTGAGCATTCTTTGAACGATTTGAAAACCGAGCACGAAGCCAGAGGCGAACAAAATGCCGTACCATCGTGGGTGAACAAAGAAGTCTTCAGGTAAAAAAGGAAATACTTCTGGGTTAACGTTCCAAATTATAAATGATAAATCCACGATACTTTGCTTGTTGCGTTAATTTTGCGTCAAAGATAGCTATCGATTTAAACAGTTAGGCCATGTTAAGAAGACCAAGAAGAAATAGATTTTCACCCATTACACGCGGACATCTGAGAGAAACACACCTTGGGTTAAACAACTTAGTATATCCTCTTTTCCTTGTTGAAGGAGAAGGAATTAAGAATGAAGTGTCTAGCCTTCCTGGGAATTTTCGCTGGAGTGTTGACAGATTAATCGAAGAAGTGGGAGATTGCATCACGTTAGGAATAAATACTTTTATTCTATTTCCGGCTTTCCCAGACGAAAAGAAAGACAAGTTGGCCACTTTAAGCTACGACCTTGAAAACAACTTTTACCTTGATGCATTCAGGCAACTGAAAAAGCACTATCCAAATACATGTCTGATTACTGATGTGGCCATGGATCCTTACAGTGTGGATGGACATGATGGAATTGTATCTAAAGGTCAAATCTTAAATGATGAAACTTTAGACATTCTAGGAAAAATGGCATTGGCTCAAGCAAAAGCAGGTGCCGACATCATAGGGCCTAGCGACATGATGGATGGACGCGTTGGGCATATGCGAAATGTGCTTGACCAAAGTGGATTTACCAATACAGGTATTATGAGCTACACTGCCAAATATGCCAGTGCGTTTTATGGTCCTTTTAGAGATGCTTTGGATTCTGCTCCAAGGGAAGATGCTGATATTCCTAAAGACAAAAAGACCTACCAGATGGATCCTGCAAACAAAAGAGAAGCGCTGGTAGAGGGAATGCTAGATTTTGAAGAAGGGGCTGACTACCTCATGGTAAAGCCTGCGTTAAACTATTTAGACATCATTCATTTGATGAAAGAGCATTTTGACATCCCAATCTCGGCTTATCATGTAAGTGGAGAATGTGCCATGCTTATTGCTGCTTGTCAAAATGGTTGGCTGGATTACAAAATTGCTATGCCAGAAACGCTATTGAGTATTCGCAGAGCGGGTGCAAGCACTATACTTACCTATTTCGCTAAAGATTATGCGAAAATGGTGAAGAATGGAGAACTTGAATCCTAATTGACCTTTACTGAGAAAGCTCTTTTAAGCTGAGTTCAATCACAGGATCTTTTTGGTTCCACACAAGGTAGAATCCATAATCATCCCATATATTTCTTGCGATGTAGGCCTTTACACGTTTATTGATTTCACTCTTTGATTTCTCAAATTGCGCCAGTTTAAAATCTATCCCTTTCTCCTGAGCTAATTCAATAACTTGTTGCTCAAGAAAGGGGGTGATTAAAAATGTGTTCGCAAATGAAGTTGCGCTGTAATCTCCAAGTAGCTCTTTTCTATGCTGATCTGCATAGTTTAATGAGAAATCATACAGCACTCCAGCGTATAGTATTCTGTTCATGTAGGCACTAGAGTAAGAGGTATCTAAAGGAACAAAAAAGTCGGGGAAAATTCCTCCACCGCCAAAAACAGTGCGGCCTTCTTTGGTAGTGTATTTTAATTCTTCCTGAAAATCTATAGAATCTTGAGAATACATCTCACCATTTTCATAGCGTTCGTATTGTTCTTCAAAATAGCTTTCATTTCCCTCTTCATATGGCTTTTGAATGCATCTTCCTGAAGGTGTGTAATAACGCGCAATTGTTAAACGCGTAGCTGCTCCGTTTGGCCATGGAGTTTGCTCTTGAACCAAGCCTTTTCCAAAACTTCTGCGGCCAAGAATTACCCCTCTGTCGTTGTCTTGGATGGCACCTGCTAGAATTTCTGAAGCGGAAGCTGAGTTCTCATCAATTAAAATCGCCAATTCCAAATCAGGGTAACTTGTTCTATCCGTTGCGAAATACTCCTCTTTAGGTCTTGCTTTTCCTTCTGTAAAGACAATAAGATTGTCTTCGGTCAATAGCTCATCGCAAATATTAACGGCTGCATCCAAATAGCCCCCGCCATTGCCTCTTAAGTCAATGATCAGCTTGGTCATTCCTTGTTCTTTCAATTCATCAACACCCTTTACAAACTCCTCATGTGTAGTGCGTGCAAAGCGAGAAACTTTGATAAATCCAACAGTGTCGTTGATCATCTGAGATGTTGCAACACTGTAAATAGGAATTTCATCGCGGGTAATGGTGAAATCAAATTCTTCGTTCTTCCTTAGAACAGTCACATTCACTTTCGTACCCCTAGGCCCTTTCAAGAGCTTCAATACTTTTTTATTGCTAATACTTACTCCTGCCACCAAATCACCCTCTACTTTAATAATACGGTCTCCTGCTTTGATTCCAACTTTTTCAGAAGGCCCTCCAGAGATAGGTGTGATCACAAAAATGGTGTCTTTGACAATGTTGAATTGAACGCCAATTCCATCAAAATTCCCCTCCAAGGGTTCATTCATAGCAGCAACCTCTTCGGCAGAGATGTAATATGAATGTGGATCCAGCTCTTGCAACATATAGCTAATGGTCTTGTCTACAATTTTGCTGCGGTCTACAGAGTCAACATATTCATTTTCTATATAATTCAATACTTCGTTCAGCTCTTGCCCACCGGAAACAGTACTTACGGAATTGGAAGATGATTGGTTAAGGTTGCTCCCAAGAAAAAATCCTAAAGCGGTGGTGAGGGCAAAGAATATGGGAAGGTATTTTGTCTTTTTAGAATTCATAGCACAATTATACTATTCGAAAGGTTTCATTCAACCGAGCGTAGCTGGCATTTAACAGAGATTAAACGAAGAATAGCACGCTTTGGTTCAAGGTTGAATACAAGTCATGAGATGCGCAGAAGAGCGAATTTTAAGTCATAAAAAAAGGCCTTGTGAAAATCACAAAGCCTCTTTTGTACTCGAGGCGGGACTTGAACCCGCACGACCGCAATGGTCAAGGGATTTTAAGTCCCTCGTGTCTACCAATTCCACCACTCGAGCAGAATGTATTTCAATTCATTTTTCAAAGAAAAAATCCCGACAAAGACGGGATTAAAACTTAGAGCGAAAGACGGGATTCGAACCCGCGACCCCGACCTTGGCAAGGTCGTGCTCTACCAACTGAGCTACTTTCGCAATCGGGATGCAAATGTATATATTATGATAAAAAAGGCAACATTATTTTATCTATAAATTTCAGCCTCCCACAAGCTTTTTTATCTCGTTCAATTTGATCAAGGCCTCAACAGGAGTTAAGCCATTAATATCCAGGTTTAAGATGTCTTCTTTGATCTGCAATAAAGTAGGGTCGTCAAGTTGAAAAAAGCTCATTTGAAGGTCTTCATTCTTCGAAACTTGTAATTCTATGGGTGAATTTGATTCGCCATTTTCTCCATGGGAACTCTCTAGTTTTTTCAACACCTCTTTGGCTCTTCCTACCACTTTTCTAGGCATTCCAGCTAATTGCGCCACATGAATTCCAAAACTGTGATTGGTTCCGCCTGGCTGCAACTTTCTTAAAAAGATGACTTTGTCTTTCACCTCTTTAATGCTCACATTAAAGTTTTTTATTCTTGAGAACACATTGGTCATATCATTCAACTCGTGGTAATGTGTAGCAAAAAGTGTTTTAGGCTTGAAAGACGATTGATGGATGTACTCTGCAATAGCCCATGCAATGGAAATACCATCGTATGTGCTTGTACCTCTTCCTATTTCATCAAGAAGAATCAGACTGCGTTCGCTTAGATTATTTAGAATACTGGCCGTTTCATTCATTTCTACCATGAAGGTAGATTCTCCCATAGAAATATTATCTGAGGCTCCTACCCGCGTAAACACCTTATCAACCAGTCCAATTTGCGCATGTTTTGCGGGAACATAACACCCCATTTGCGCCATTAGTACAATGAGTGCCGTTTGCCTTAACAATGCACTTTTACCTGACATATTGGGTCCAGTAATCATGATTACTTGTTGATCGGTATTCTCCAGGAACACAGAGTTAGAGATGTACTGCTCTCCTATTGGTAATACCTGTTCAATCACGGGGTGGCGCCCTTCACTCAGGTTGAGTTCTAGACCATCAGTAATTTGAGGCTTGGTATAGTCGTTCTGTTCTGCAATACGTGCAAAGTTGATAAGGCAATCTAGCTTGGCACTTTGAGTCGCATTTTGTTGAACGGGAGTAATGTAATCTTGGAAGTACTCAACCAACTCATTGAACAGTCGTGTCTCAATGGCTTGAATTTTTTCTTCAGCTCCTAAAATTTTGGTTTCGTAATTCTTGAGCTCTTCAGTGATGTAGCGTTCTGCATTTACCAAAGTCTGCTTTCTAATCCACGTTTCTGGAACCTTTTCTTTAAACGTATTTCTTACTTCAAAGTAATAGCCAAAAACATTGTTGAAGCCAATCTTCAAGGAGTTTATCCCCGTTAGTTCTGCTTCATTTTTCTGCAACTTCTGCAAATGATCTTTCGAATTGAAGGCGATGTTCCTCAATTCGTCCAACTCTGGGTTTACCCCAGGTTGAATCACATTTCCCTTATTCACAAAAACAGGAGCTTCTGGGTGTATTGTTCGCCCTATGCGATCTCTCATTTCTACACACAAATGAAAGAGATCTCCCATTTTTTTCAATGGATCAGAATCTGCAAGAACACAAGCATTTTTAATCTCTTCAATTGCAAATAAGGCTTTTTGCAATACCAGTGTATCTCTTGGCGTAATTCGCTTTACAGCCACTTTAGAGATCAAACGCTCTAAGTCACCAAGCTCATTCACAAAGTCTTCTAAATGCTGTGTGATTTCTGAGTTCTTTAAAAAGAAATCAACTACCGACAAACGCTCATCTATAGCCGTTTTATTCTTTAATGGCATGGCCAGCCAACGTCTTAACATGCGCGAACCCATGGGCGAAGTGGTTCTATCTAGCACATCTAAAAGCGATTTTCCTTCTGAATTAGAAGGTGCAAAAAGCTCTAGGTTACGTATTGTAAAACGATCAAGCCATACAAAATGCTCTTCTTCTAGTCTGGAAATAGAGTTGATGTGCCCTACTTGGTGGTGCTGTGTTTGCTTCAAATACTGAAGACATGCTCCTGCAGCCACAATACCCAACTCTAAGTTGGCGATTCCGAACCCTTTCAGCGAATTCGTTTTAAAATGCTTTATGAGTGATTCTGTTCCGAATTCTAGTGTGAACACCCAATCGTCTTGGTAAAAAAGGTAGTGCCCATCTCCGAAACATTCGGCAAATTTTTGCCCATCGCTTCTATTGACCAATACTTCTTTGGGAGCCAAGCTTTGCAAGAGCTTATCCATGTAAGCTTGATCTCCTTCGGCAATCAAAAACTCACCGGTAGAAATATCGAGAAAAGAGACTCCCATCTCTTTCTTATCTCCAAAATGAATGGCTGCGAGGAAATTATTCTGTTTTTGTTCTAAAATCTGCTCGTTGTACGACACTCCCGGAGTAACCAATTCAGTAATGCCGCGTTTGACAATGGTCTTTGTCATTTTAGGATCTTCGAGTTGATCGCAAATGGCTACACGAAGACCTGAACGTACCAATTTAGGAAGATAGGTATCTAAAGCATGATGAGGAAAACCGGCCAACTCTATATGAGCGGCTGCACCGTTCTTTCTTTTGGTGAGCACAATACCTAGCACTTTAGCTGCTCTTACCGCATCGCTTCCAAAAGTCTCATAGAAATCTCCTACTCTAAAAAGTAAAACAGCATCTGGATGCTTTGCCTTAATGCTGTTGTATTGTTGCATTAAGGGAGTTTCTTTTGTACTCTTTTCTTTTTTCTTTGCCACTGAAACTTACTGATTACCAAGAACGAAAATATCATTTAAAGAATGCCTTAAGGCCTTTGAACATATTGATTTGAATCGAATTATGAACAGGAAATTAAAGCTTGAAGAATTAGAGCGACCCGCTATTGAGGCTTATAAAAAAATGGAAAAGATTCCATTGACTATTGTGCTTGACAATGTGCGTAGCCTAAATAACATCGGTTCGTTTTTTAGAACAGCAGATGCCTTTAATATTCAAGAGATTATTCTTTGCGGTATCACTGCAATACCACCACACAAAGACATTCATAAAACGGCTTTAGGTTCAACGGAAAGTGTTGCCTGGAAATACATTGAATCTACCCTGGAGGCGGTTAGCGCTTTACAAAAACAAGGAGTGACCACTTTTGCCATTGAGCAAACAGAAAAAAGCCAAAAGTTGCATGGTTTTGAAGCTCAAAAAGCTGGTGCTATGGCCGTAGTTTTCGGAAATGAGGTATTTGGAGTAGATCAAAAAGTGATTGATGCGTGCACTGCTTCACTTGAAATTCCTCAAGTGGGTACCAAGCATTCATTAAACGTTTCTGTTTGTGCAGGAATAGTGATGTGGGAAATAGCGAAACAGCTGGATTACTTTCCTTCGCAATCCCAACCAGTGCTTTCGTAATGCTCTAGCTGATTGTCATATACATGGCCCTTTCCGCAGAACTCTTCAGTAATGGTCTCAGCACCTTCAGCTTCGAATGTACATTCAACACATTTTTCACATGAAGCGAATGCCATGAATAGTCCAGAGATTGCGAGTAATTGTATATATCTTTTCATTGATTCTTTCTTAGAGTTTCCAAATATAACACAAAAGAGAAACAGCCAAAGTGCTATTTAGGTTTTGATGGTTCTAACTTAGAATACGGTAGTGTTTTTAAAGTGAGGTGCATTCATAACCCTGATTCTCAAGGTCTTTTCTGCGCTCTCTATCACAAACTTCTTCGGTATAAACAGCATCTGTCTCTGTCATAATTCCGTTGATCTCTACAACTGCGTTTTTATTGCATTCATAACAATTCTTGCAGCTTGTAAAGCTTGATGCGAATAAGACAAAAAAGAACAACAACTTTACAGTTTTGTGTTTCATATGCACAAATAAAACCATTTCAGACAATCCTATCAATTCTACTAGTATAAAAAGTTGTTATAGGGATATCTGTGAGCGTGAATGGCTTTTGCTCTTTTGTAAAGCAGTGTCCTAAACTCATGAAAGTTCGTTTTATCATGAGCCGAAATAAAAATGCTATCTACATTCTCTTTTGCCATCCAAGATTTTTCTAAAGATGCTAGAGAAACATGATGCTCCGCTTCACCCGAATAATCAAAAGCATCTTCTTCCATTGGTGTATACGCATCTACCTTATTGAACACCATGATTTGAGGCTTGTCTTCACAGCCTATATCAAGCAGTGTTTTGTTCACCGTTTCTATTTGATCTTCAAAGTGTGAATGAGAAATATCTACTACGTGAAGGAGCAAATCTGCCTCTCTTGCTTCATCTAAGGTTGACTTAAAAGACTCTACTAGTTGGTGAGGTAATTTGCGAATAAAACCTACGGTATCACTCAACAAGAATGGGAGGTTTTCTACCACTACTTTTCTAACAGTAGTGTCTAAGGTGGCAAAAAGTTTATTCTCTGCAAAAACTTCAGATTTACTGAGAATATTCATGATGGTGCTTTTACCAACATTGGTGTAACCTACCAAAGCAACGCGAATCAACTGCCCTCTGTTCTTACGCTGAGTGGCTTGTTGTTTATCAATGGTTTTAAGCTTTTTCTCGAGGTCAGAAATCTTCTTTCGAATAATTCTTCTATCCGTTTCAATTTCTTTCTCTCCCGCACCTCCACGAGTGCCGGTTCCCCCACGTTGGCGCTCTAGGTGAGTCCACATTCGTGTCAACCTAGGCAACAAGTATTGATAACGGGCCAATTGCACTTGCGCTTTGGCTTGTGCTGTTTGCGCACGCATTTGGAATATATCGAGAATCAAAAGGCTTCGGTCATAGATTTGAATTTTGTGTTCTTTATCTATGTTAAAAGCCTTTTCAATATTTCTTAACTGAGAGGGAGAAAGGTCATCGTCAAAAATGACAATGTCAATGAGTTGGTCATTCACAAATTCAACCACCTCTTCCAGTTTTCCTTTCCCAAGAAATGTTTTTACATCTGGATGTGCTAAACGCTGAGTGAACCTCTTTTGTGAATAAAAAGCCGCTGTTTCTGAAAGAAACTCTAGCTCATCAAGGTATTCTTTAACTTTATCGTCATCTTCGGCCTTATTGATAAGACCTACCAACACTGCTGTAATTTTCTTTGCTCCTGTATCTATACTCACAGATTTTTTTTTGACTAGCCCGATATTCTATCCCAAGGAATACGAATAAGAATCAATACCAAACCAATGGTATAAAAAATGGCGATTGTTTTAAACTTTGCTTTATCCTCTGCCTTACGCTTTCCTTTTGAATACCCAATAGTGATAAGGATTATAGCGATTAACATGGTCAAAGGGTGCTCTACAGCAATTTCTCTGCTGGCACTATTCTTCATTGTTTCTCCCATATTTTCAAACAACACACTGTATTTACCAGCGAATAATAAGATAAACCCTAAAATAAGCTGAATGTGGCACAAAGCCATTGCCGCCATTGATTCCATTTTATCGAATTTTTCAAAAGTTGCGTTTTTTGAAGCATTAATAAAAAACCTACCTATTGTGTGAAGCATTACAATGAGTAATAGAATCATAACGGTGTAGTGAACGCTAACAAGAATTTCCATGAATTTTATTTTTATGAGTGCGCAAATGTAATGGTCTAATGGGATGTTCAATAGAACACAGCCATTTTATTATGGTTGAAAAAAGCCGCACAAAATTGAGCGGCTTCCTAATGAGCTTCATTTTATTTATTGATTCTGCTTTTAGCAAAGGCATACATCAATCGCACTCCAACTCCGGTTCCCCCAGCTGGGCGATAATTGTCTTTAGCATCTAAATATGCTGGGCCAGCTATATCTAGGTGAATCCAAGGGTAATCTGTAAATGTTTCTAAGAATTTACCTGCAGTTATGGCACCGCCTTTAGGGCCTCCGAGATTGCTGATGTCTGCAATTTTTGATTTTAGTAAATCATCATACTCTGGCCAATAAGGCATTTCTGCTAATCGCTCGTAAACCAACTCTCCAGCGTTTTGAAGACTTTGCTTCTTATCACCATCTGCGGTTCCCATACTTGCAATTCCGAAATGACTGGTAATTGCTTCTGCAGCACCTGTTAAAGTAGCCATGTCAATCACCAATTCTGGATTGTACTTTTTGGCATAAACCAAAGCGTCTGCTAGAATAAGTCTTCCTTCGGCATCTGTATTTTTTACCTCAACGGTTGTGCCATCTGATATGGTAATTACATCGTCTGCAACCAAAGCATTGTGTCCAATTCTGTTATCTGTTGCTGGAACCAATGCTATTACCCACAATGGCAGGTTGTTCTTAGCAATGGCAAAAATAGAACCTGTTACTGCAGCTCCGCCACCCATGTCAGATTTCATGGTAAGCATGTATGGTCCAGGTTTGAGGTTATTCCCACCGGTGTCATATACTACCCCTTTCCCTACCAAGACAATGGGTTTTTCATTCACCGCATTTTTTGGCTTGTATTCCATTACATTGAATGTGGGAGGATCATCAGAACCTAGGTTCACACCAAGTAAACCTCCCATTTTAAGGGCTTCAATTTGTCCTTTGTCTAAAACAGTGGTAGTGAAACCGGCATCATTTCCAGCTGCCACCATTCTATTCGAAAACTCAGGTGCTGTAAGTGTAATCACGGGTTCGTTCACCAAATCTCTCGCAAGAAAAACACCTTCGCATGTATGAACCAATTCGTCTAGCTTGGCCTGAGATAATGCTTCTGCTTTAACGAACAATTCGTTCATTTTGGGCTTCTCGCTCTTTTTAGTTTTGTAGTTGTCAAAAGAATAGTCTCCTAAAACCATTCCTTCTAAGAAAGCGATGGCTTCAGCTTCAGAAAAAGCACTGTCAACAATTACTTGCGCGGTTTCTTGTTCTTCACCCTGAAGTTTTGAAATCATTTGGCTACCTAAAACACGTAAACCTTGAAGCTTCAAACTTTCGCTTTTTTGCGCTTTATTAGCATATACAGCAAACACCAAATTGTTGTTAAGGTAATTGAAGGCTATGCCATTTTCCTCTTTCTTGATTTTATTGGACAGGTAGCTAGATTCTATTCCGGCCAACTGATTTAATGATGTTTCCGTTTGGGCCAACACAACTAAAGCGCTGGACTCTTTATGAGTGTAAGTAAGTTTAATCATGAAATTATAGCTTATAAAAAGGGCAGTAAAAAATACTGCCCTTCAATGATTTAAAATTCAAATTTAATTCCTTGTGCCAAAGGTAACTCAGCTGAGTAATTTATGGTGTTGGTTTGTCGCCTCATATAAGCTTTCCAAGCATCTGAGCCTGACTCACGACCGCCACCAGTTTCCTTTTCACCACCAAAGGCTCCTCCAATCTCTGCCCCAGAAGTACCTATATTGATGTTGGCTATACCACAGTCGCTACCAGCAGCTGAAATAAAGGCGTGTGCCTCGCGCATGTTGTTGGTCATAATAGCAGATGACAATCCTTGCGCTACACCATTTTGGATATCGATTGCATTCGTTACATCACCACTGTATTTCAAGAGGTATAAAATTGGTGCAAATGTTTCGTCTTGAACTATTTGGTAATGGTTTTCAGCCTCTATGATTACTGGCTTAACATAGCATCCACTTTCGTAACCTTCGCCACCAATAACGCCACCTTCTACCAATACGTTTCCGCCTTCTGCTTTTGCTTTTTCAATGGCTTGTAAATAGGTGTTCACCGCATCATGGTCAATCAATGGGCCCATGTGATTAGACTCGTCTAGCGGGTTCCCAATCTTAATTTGTTGGTATGCTTGAGTCAATGTGTTTTTTACTTTCTCATACATGCTGTCGTGTATAATTAAGCGTCTTGTTGAAGTACAACGTTGACCAGCGGTTCCCACTGCACCGAACACGGCACCAATAAGTGTCATGTCCATATCTGCATCTGGCGTAACGATAATCGCATTGTTACCTCCTAACTCAAGAATAGACTTTCCGAGACGTTTGGCAACTTCTGCTCCAACAATTTTACCCATACGGATAGAACCTGTGGCAGAAACCAATGGTACACGACTATCTTGTGTCATGTACTCACCTACTTTGTAATCGCCATTTATTATTCCGGAAATACCTTCTGGAAGGTTGTTTTCTTTTAAAATTTCGACAAAAATGTTTTGGCAAGCCACCCCGCACATCGGTGCTTTTTCTGATGGTTTCCAAACACAAACATCACCGCAAACCCAAGCTAAAGCTGTGTTCCAACACCAAACTGCTACAGGGAAATTGAATGCGCTGATAATGCCCACAACACCCATAGGGTGCCATTGCTCCTGCATGTGGTGTGCTTCGCGCTCTGATTTAATGGTAAGCCCATACAACTGTCGCGAAAGACCCACTGCAAAGTCGCAGATGTCTATCATCTCTTGAACCTCGCCTAGACCTTCTTGAAGTGATTTCCCCATTTCTAGAGAAACGAGTTTTCCTAAAGGCTCTTTTAGTTCACGTAATTTGTTTCCAAATTGACGAACTATTTCCCCTCTTTTTGGAGCAGGAACCGAGCGCCAAGAACCAAAAGCCTCTTGAGCAGATGACATTACTCTTTGGTAATCTTCTTCTGTTGACGATTTTACTTTTCCAATGAGTGACCCATCTACTGGAGAATAAGATGAAATCCATTCACCATTGGCAAAAAATTCAGCCCCTGTGGAGCTTCCAAGGTTCTCTTCTGATAGTCCGAGAGGCTCGAGTATTTCAGAAATATTTATTGCTTTAGACATGTTTGTTTTATTTGAATTTGAACCTTCAAATGTAACAGAAACGTTAGGATTGAGCCCAGAATTTAACGGGATAAAAAAGCTCAAGATTTGAGGTCTCAAATGGTGTAGAATCACAGAATGGAACGAAAAAAGGAAAGATCAAGTTCTTAATTGAAGCTATTCGTTACATGTAAACAATTGTTGTACATCTTTGTCCCAATTCTTAATCCAAAAATATATAGAATGAAAAAGATTTTGACATTGGCTAGCGCTGTTTTATTCGCATTTCAGATGAATGCACAAGACTTACCTATGCCAAGCCCATCAGCAACTGCAGTGCAAACTATTGGTTTAAATAATGTAACAGTTGCCTATTCTAGACCAAGTAAAAAAGGCAGAACCATTTGGGGAGATTTAGTTCCTTTTGATAAGATTTGGAGATTAGGTGCAAATGGAGCAACCAACATTCATTTTGATGGAACAGTGAAAATTAACGGAACAGACATTCCCGAAGGAGATTACAGTGTTTTTGCGATTCCTGGTAAAAGTGAATGGACAATCATGATCAACAGCGTTACTGGCAAGTGGGGAACTGATGGTTATGAAGAGGCAAACAACTTGGTGAGCGTTAAAGCTACACCCGCAAAACACACCATGACTGAAAGTATGTTGATTTATTTTGACAACCTTACCTCTGGTTCTGCAGACATGGTAATTGCTTGGGACGAAGTAGCTGTATCAATGACTATTGAAACAGATTACATGAGCGCTTCTGAAAAGAACATAGAATCTGCAATCAATGAGTTAGACCGTGGTTTTAGAGTGTACAACAATGCTGCAAATTTTTACATAGCAAACAACACAAAACCAGAAATGGCATTGGAGTATGCGAAAAAATCTGTTGAAATGGAAAAGCGTTTTTGGAACATCAAAACACTTAGTGAAGCTTACGCAATGAATGAAGACTATAAAATGGCGATTGAAACTGCGCAAGAATCATTGAAAATGGCTGAGGAAGCTGAGTATGCTCCTTACATTAAAATGAATACAGAAAATATTGACAAGTGGAAGAAGATGAAATAATCTCCTTTTGAATTAATCTATGAAAACCGTTGGATACTCTCCAACGGTTTTTTTATTTTTTAATTAGTCCTGACCTGCGTAACAATGATTTCGGATCTGGTTCAGCACCTCTGAAGCTTTTGTACAATTCCATAGGATCAGCACTTCCCCCTTTTTCCAAAATGTTTTCTTTGAAGCTTTTTGCGGTTTCCTTATCAAAAACTCCCTTTTGCTTGAAGAGCTCAAAAGCATCTGCATCTAGCACCTCTGCCCATTTATAGCTGTAATATCCAGCTGAATAACCGCCTTGAAAAATATGGCTAAAAGAAACACTCATATTCGTATCTTCTACTTCAGGAAAAAGATCAGTTTCTCTCATAGACTCTTTTTCATACACGTCAACATCAACAAATTCGCCCGGAACCGTTCCATGCCATTTCATATCCAAAAGCCCAAAGCTCAATTGTCTTAGTGTAGCATACCCTTCATTAAAGGTTGAAGCTTTTTTAATTTTTTCGATCAGTTCATTCGGGATGATGGCATTGGTCTCGTAATGCCTTGCGAACAACTGAAGGCATTCTTTTTCAAAGCACCAATTCTCCATTATTTGAGATGGAAGCTCTACAAAATCCCATGAAACACTTGTGCCACTTAAGCTTGGGTATTTCCCCTTGGCAAGCATCCCGTGTAAAGCATGTCCAAACTCATGAAATAAAGTTGTTACCTCATTAAAAGTTAATAAAGCAGGTGTTTTATCGGTAGGTTTAGAGAAGTTACATACAATAGATACATGAGGTCTATGGTCTAGTTCTTCTTTTACGAATTGGCTTCTGTAGCTTGTCATCCAAGCTCCGGCTCTTTTTCCACTTCTTGGGTGAAAATCTGCATAAAACACGGCCACATGTTCTCCCTTTTCATCCATAACCTCATAGGTCATTACATCATGATGGTAAACGGGTAGATCTGGTCTTTTATGAAAAGTAATTCCGTAAAGTCTTTGAGCTGTCTCAAAAACTCCTCCCACTACTTTGTTTAATTCAAAATAAGGTTTGAGCATTTCATCATCGAGTGAATACTCTCTTTGTTTCAACTTTTCTGCATAATAGGCCCAATCCCATCTTTCTAATTCTCCAATCTCATCTTCTAAAGCAATGCTTTGCACTTTTTCAAACTCTATTTGAGCCGCAGGTTTGGCATAGTTTAGTAAAGTATTTAAGAATTCATTCACCGCCTCTGAGGACTTAGCCATCCGCTTTTCTAGAACAAAGTCAGCATGAGTTTCATAACCCAAGAGTTGAGCACGTGTATGCCTATGATGCACTATTTGTTGCACATTGGTTCTATTATCTAAAGCATCTTCTTTAAAAGCCCTTGAGCTAAAAGCCTTGTACATCTGCTCTCTCAAATCTCTTCTAGAAGAGTGGGTCATAAACGGCACGTAACTTGGATAATCAAGCGTAAAGACCCAACCCTGCATACCTCTTTGTTTGGCTTCTAAAGAAGCAGCTTGGCAAACACTTTCTGGCAATCCAATAATGTAGTCTCTGTTGTTTAAATGAAGTATGAATTTATTCGTCTCCGCTAAAATGTTCTCCCCATACTGAAGAGACAGTTTGGATAAGTTAGAATCAATTGTTCTTAGTAATTCTTTTTCATCGCGGTCCAGTCGCGCTCCATTTCGAACAAAACTTTTATAAGTGTTTTCGAGCAGTACACTTTGTTCAGAATCTAAATCATATGTTGCTCTTTTCTCCCAAACTTCTTCGACTCTGCTGAACAGTGCGGCATCTAACTGTATATCATTAGAAAACTTAGAAAGCATTGGCGAAAACTCACGCGCTACTTCTTGAATGTCATCGCTGGTTTCTGCGCTATTCAAATTGAAAAAGATTGCGGCAATCGTGTTTACTTTTAAGCTGCAAAACTCCAAAGGCTCTATTGTGTTTTCGAACGTTGGTGGGTTAGGATCTAACTTGATCGCTTCGATTTGACCTTTTGCATTTTGAATTTCTGTTTTTAGCGCAGGAATAAAATGCTTAGTAGCGATTAAGTGAAACGGAGTTGTATTAAATCGTGTATTGAATGGCTTTAGTAAAGGGTTTTCTTCTGTCTTGATCATTGTTGAGGAAAATATAGTCTATTAGAAACGCAAAAGGCTTTTCGAATGTTTCCGAAAAGCCTTTAGTAATATGATAAAAATACTTGATTTTACTCTAAAGTACCATTTGCTTGTGCTTCTTTATTATATCGCATTTGAAGAACAACCCAGCCTACAAGCATGGCGATGCCTATTACGATAAATACACTGTTTACAGGATTTCCTCCTGCTTGAAGAAGTTCAAAAGTCCACTTAAAAAAATCTCCGATTGCATATACAAACTCTGTCCAAGTCATGTCTTTTACATTAGTTTGCGACAAATTTAGAATTCTTATTGAATGTTCGCACGAATTTTTAGAAGAAGTGACCTTTCGAGTTTTCTCATAGGCTTTTTGATTGTTTTGGCAATGCGACTTCCAATGGAATGGATTTCTCCTGTTGACCTCACTATTGACGCCAATGCGTTTGCAACACTTATCATTCAATTTACGAGTGGTTCCAGAATTCTTTCAATGCTCTTTGGTATCAGCTCTTTGGTAATTACCGCGTTGATATGGAATTATTGGGTAAACTCGAATAAAATTACCCAGAGTAATAACAGTGCAGTATTTTTCTCCTTTTTACTGCTTATGGTTTTGGCTCCCGACCTGATTTATTTTCAACCAGCTCACCTTTCCTTATTATTAATTTCTTTTGTTCCGGGTTTATTGTTTGAACTTTCACTTATCAATGATGGCCGATCTAACTTATTCATTCTTGGTTTAATCCTTTCCATTTCGTTCATTTCTTTCCCTCCTTCTACGCTATGGCTATTGGCCGTGTTGTTTGGCATAGTTTGGTTTAAAACCTTAAATTTCAGAGAATTCGTTGTCTTTCTCTGGGGTGTTTTCTTTCCACTATTCACTTTGTATACAGCATACTTTGCTTTAGAAAAAGAAAGCTTGAATCCTTTTGATATCTCAAATTATGGCACCATTGCCTTTCATGGAGCAAGAGCGTTTCTTTCCAATGCTTACGAATTCTATTTAATCCTAGCACTCATGCTGCTATCTATCCCTATCTACTTTTCAATTCTGAGAAGCAACACGGTTAGAGTGCGAAAAATGTTGAATCTACTTTTCTTCATTGCCCTAACTTTTATTTTGGCTCCAACCATTATCACTTTTACTAATAAAACTTACGTGCACATGCTAGCATTGCCATTGTCTCTAATGCTGTCTTTCTCTATTATCAGCCCAAAAAAGCTCTGGAAATCAAATTTATTTCTTGGCTTTTTTATTGTTACTGCCCTGTTTTTACTCTACACCTAAGCCACCTAAAAACACTTCTTTCACATTCCTTAGTTCGCTCCTCTTAGATTACCTTTGCGGCAAATTTTTGAACTTATGAAATTTGGCGTAGTCACATTCCCGGGATCTAATTGCGATCAAGACATGGTGTATGTTTTAAGAGACATCATGAAGCAAGAAGTAGTAGAATTATGGCATAAAAGTCATGATTTACAAGACGCAGATTTTGTTGTACTTCCTGGAGGGTTTTCATATGGCGACTACCTAAGGTCTGGAGCTATTGCTCGTTTCTCTCCCATCATGAAAGAAGTTATTGACCATGCCAACAGAGGTGGGTATGTAATGGGCGTTTGTAATGGGTTCCAAATTTTAACAGAGTCTCACCTTCTTCCAGGTGCTCTTTTACATAACACGAATCAAAAATTTATTTGTAAAAATATTCATCTCAAAACTGCCACCAACAATACAATCGTGACCTCAAACCACGATTTGAATAAAGCTTATCAGATTCCTATTGCTCATGGCGAAGGAAACTTCCATATTTCTGAAGAAGGATTGAAAGAAATTCAAGGCAATGACCAAGTGCTTTACCGTTATTGCGATGATCAGGGAAATGTCACCAATGAGAGCAACCCAAATGGCTCTGTAGATAACATTGCTGGTGTAACAAATAAGCATCGCAACGTATTTGGTATGATGCCGCACCCAGAAAGAGCTGCAGATGCTGTGTTGAGAAACCAAGATGGCTTGGCACTTTTTGAGTCTATCTTAAACAATATTTCTGCATAATGCAATTGGTTGATACGCATGCCCACCTGTATCTAGACCAGTTCAAAGACGATATTGACACGCTCATTGAAAGAGCTTCAAAAAAGAACATTAACAAGTTTTACTTTCCTGCAATAGATAGTGAGCACATTGAAAATATGCTTGATCTTCATCGTGCGTACCCAGAGCAAACTCGTATCATGACCGGGCTTCATCCCTGTTCTGTGAAAGAGAATTTTGAAGAAGAACTTAAGATTGTTGAACAACAATTAAAAGAGCATCATGCATGTGCGATTGGAGAAATTGGCATTGATCTTTACTGGGATCGCACCTTTATTAAAGAACAGGTTAGAGCTTTTGAACACCAAATAGATCTAGCGAAAAAAGTCGGCTTACCCATTGTTATTCACGCTAGAGATTCATTTGACGAAATTTTTGACGTACTTGACCGTAAAAATGATGAGAACCTGAAAGGAATTTTCCATTGTTTCACTGGTTCGCTGGCACGAGCCAATCACATTCTCAATTACGGAGATTTTAAACTTGGAATTGGTGGAGTAGTAACTTTTAAAAATAGCGGCTTAGATAAAGTGGTAAAAGAGTTGAGCTTGGAAGATTTAGTTCTTGAAACTGACGCTCCTTACCTTACTCCAGCTCCCTACAGAGGCAAAAAAAATATTCCTGAATATTTAGAGCTCGTGGCTCTAAAACTTTGCGATATTTTCGAGAAGCCATTAGATGAGGTAGCGGCCATCACAACAAAAAATGCAATAGAACTACTCGGTGAGTAAACAAACATCCATATTGGTTATTTACACTGGGGGAACCATTGGAATGGTTCAAGCTCCTGGTAAAACATCATTGGCGCCATGCGATTTTGACTCCCTTACCGCACAAATTCCAGAGCTGAATAAACTCGATATTTCCATCTCAACAGAGACACTTGAAGAGACTATTGACTCGAGTAATATGCACCCAAGAATATGGCTGTTTATTGCGAATATGATTAAAGAACAATACGATGCTTACGATGGCTTTGTAATTCTGCACGGTTCAGATACCATGGCTTACACAGCATCTGGCTTAAGTTTCGCTTTAGAGAACCTATCCAAACCCGTAATTTTAACTGGGTCTCAACTGCCCATGGGTGTAATCAGAACAGATGGGAAAGAAAACTTCCTAACTGCCTTAGAAATAGCTGCAGCAAAAAAAGAAGATGGAAGTGCGATGGTGCCCGAAGTAGCAATTTATTTTGAGTATAAATTGTATCGTGGAAACCGAACCTATAAGTACAGTGCAGAAAATTTTGATGCGTTTCATTCACCCAATTACCCGATTTTAGCAGAGGCTGGGGTTCACATCAAATACAAAGAGCGTTACATCTACAAAGCAAACGGAAAACCTCTTCAAGTCAATACCGTGCACAGCACCGATGTTGCTGTTGTGCATCTTTTCCCAGGGATTAGTGAAAATGCATTGAAGCCGATATTACTCAATGAAAATATTAGAGGTATTGTTCTTTTAACCTATGGAGCTGGAAATGCGAGTACCGCAACTTGGTTCATTGACTTATTGATAGAGAGCATAGAGCAAGGCAAACTTATTTTAAATGTGTCCCAATGTCAGTCAGGAACCGTATATCAAGGCAAATACGACACCTCCGCTTTACTCAATGAAATTGGCGTGTTTAGCGGTGCAGACATGACCACTGAAGCGGCAGTAACTAAACTGATGTATCTTTTGGGCTACGACTTCTCCAAACAAGAAATTGAATATTATTTATCTTGCTCGCTTCGCGGAGAAATAACCCTTTAGTATGGCAGATAATACCGACAAACGGCTAACCGATTCCCTTGCAAAAAGCAAATGGGTAATTTTTCTCATCGGCTTCCTTTTATACAGTCCCACCTTTTTTTATGACTATGCACTAGATGATAAAATCATGGTAGTGGGCAATCAAATCACAAAAAAAGGATTTGACGGTATTTCAGATCAATTCAAATACGATTCTATGGACGGCTTTTGGGCCGAAGAATACGGTGTTCCTGTTGAAGACTTAAATAAGGCCGCGCTGGTTTCAGGCGGCAGGTACCGTCCTTTAACTATGGCAACACATTCTATAGAATGGGAGTTTTTTGGCGAAAATCCTGGAGTAAGTCATTTCGTAAATGCATTATTATATGGGCTAAGTGGCCTCTTGATATTTCTAGTGCTCAATCAACTTTTCAACTTTAAAGAAGAGACTTGGTGGAAAGGCACAGCGTTCATCATCGCAATCCTCTATTTGGTTCACCCTTTGCATGTAGAAGCAGTGGCCAATATTAAAGGCCGAGATGAAATATTGAGTTTCCTATTTGCCCTTTGGGCTTGGTATTTCCATTTAAAAGACTCTTCAACCAAGGGGAAAATAATCTCCGCTGGACTTTTATTCTTAGGCTTGCTCAGCAAAGAATCAGTCATTGCTTTTGTAGCTTTAATACCCCTTGCAGACTATTTTTTTCGCAATGCAGCCATAAAAAATGCTTTTCAAAGTGGATCTATCTTTCTGGGAGCCGCCCTTTTTTACATTTTCATTCGCTTTTCAGTTTTGGGAACACCCAATGGCGGTGCCGGAGATGAGTTAATGAACGATCCTTTCTTGCTTGCCACAACTCAAGAAAAATGGGGCTCCATCTTCGTAACTGTATTGGCTTATATCAAACTTCATGTTCTTCCCCACCCACTCACACACGACTATTATCCTTTTCATCTTCCTTTTGTTACTGATGAAGTGTCTTACCCGAGCATTTCACACCCAGCAAGTCTTGGGGGAATTCTCATTACTCTTGGTATTTTATTCTTGGCATTCAAGAACTTGGTTAAAAAAACACCTTGGTCTTACGGTCTTTGGTTTTTCGCGGGAGCCTTCATTTTGGTCTCCAATGTGTTTTTTCCTTTAGGGGTATTCATGAATGAACGATTCATGTATATAGGATCACTTGGCTTAATTTTAAGTGCGGTACTCTTTGTGAAATCAAAATTCACTTCAAGCTCCGTGACGTATATCTATTACAGCGTTGCCGCAGTTTTTGTTCTTCTCACATTAAACCGCCAGCCCGCATGGGAAAACGACACCACTCTGTCTTTAACGGATGTTGTAAGCTCTTCAGGTTCCGCAAAAGCACATATGGGAGCCGGCCAAGCTTTGATTCAAGAAATCACTCAGCTTAATGATGGTTCACACGAAAAAAATGATTTGATTCAAACCGCATTTGAACATTTAAAGACCAGCCTAGAAATCTACCCGCAATACTTTGCACCTCTAGACCTTTTAGGACAGCTATACTACGAATCAGGCAACTATGCCGAGTCCTTAAAGTACTTTGGGTATTGTGCCGATCGAAAACCTGGGGATGATCGTTTTTCCCAAAATATGATTTACCTCGGGAATAAGCTCATTCAAGAGCAACGTTTTCAGGAAGCCAATGATGCTTACCTAAAAGCATTGAGCTATCGCCCAAATGATGTTGAGCTTTTAGGAAGTATTGCCGAGAACTATGGGAAAAACTTGCAAAACCCTAATGCCTCACTTCAATATTTGCTGCAAGCAAACAACATACAGCCGAACAATGCTGGTATTTTACAAAAGATAGGTATTGTCAACGCAATGCAGGGGAACCTGTTAGAAGCTGAACGCTACTTTAAACGAGCCCTCCAGCTTACTCCAAATGACTCCTTAATTGTCAAAAACCTAGCAATTACCTTACAGCAATTAGGCCGATCCACTGAAGCGCAAGCGTATTTTACAACAGCCGCAGAGCTTGAGGCTCAGGGACAAAAGTAGCATCTGTTCACTGCCATTTTACCAAAAGGTTAGCATATTAAATCAAACGGCAATCGTATCATTTTTTTTGTAGTTTAGCTGCCCTCAAAGCTGAGAGCGTTTTTTGGCCAGATAGTTGAAGAACTTGTGAGGAGAGGTGGCCGAGTGGCTGAAGGCGCACGCCTGGAAAGTGTGTATACAGGCAACTGTATCGAGGGTTCGAATCCCTCTCTCTCCGCTTGAGATTTTAAAGTAGTAATTAGAGCAAATAGTAATAGATTCAATTAAACTAAAATTCATCATGAAAAAGATGTTTGCCTTGCTAGCAGTCGCTGGCTTTTTAACTTTTGGTTCAACGAACATGGCATTTGCCCAAGAAGGAGCAGAGCCTGTTGAAGAAATGACCAACGATTCAAATGAAATGGCAGAAGAAGCTGATACATCAGCTGTTGACACTGCAATGATGGAGGCTGAAGCTGCTCCTGTTGAAACTGACGAACAACTAGGGGGTGAAGAAGAACCCGCGGTTGAGGAAGACAAAAGCTTTCACCAAGTAGTAAAAGAAAAGTTTATTGCCGGTGGCCCTGGTTTCATGGCTTTCGTAATCATCTCTCTAATTTTGGGTCTTGCCATTGCCATTGAGCGTATTTTATACCTAGCTATGGCTACTTCTAACAGTAAAAAGTTGTTAGCCGATGTTGAATCTGCGTTAAACAGCGGTGGTGTTGAAGCTGCAAAAGAAGTTTGTAGAAACACAAGAGGCCCTGTTGCTTCTATTTTCTATCAAGGTCTTGATCGATATGACGAAGGCATTGACATGGTAGAAAAATCTATCGTGGCTTACGGTGGTGTTCAAGTTGGTCAATTGGAAAAAGGCGTAAGCTGGATTTCACTCTTCATCGCATTAGCACCGATGCTTGGTTTCTTTGGAACGGTAATAGGTATGATTGGTGCCTTTGATGCAATTGCAGAAGCAAACAACATTAGCCCGGGAATTGTAGCTGGTGGTATTGGGGTAGCATTGATTACAACTGTATCTGGTCTTTTAGTAGCTATGTTACTTCAAGTATTCTATAACTACATTATTGCGAAAATTGACGCCATCACCAATGATATGGAAGATGCATCGATTTCAATGATTGATATTCTCGTAAAATTCGGTCACAAAAAATAATTGAGAAGGATGCAAAACAGTAAAATTGGTACTTACGTTCTCTTCATACTCATTGCTATAGGTGCAGTTGCATTTATCATGGCATTGCAGGTTGATGAGAACATGGTCGACACATATGGTTATGCTGATCCTATCCTTTACATTTCATACATCTTTTCAGTTATTGGTGCTCTTCTTTGGATAGGCTCTACAGCCTCTTCGATGATTGCGAAACCAGAAACTATAAAAGGTCAGTTGATTGGAGTAGGATTTTTAGCAGTTGTTGTTTTGATTTCATACGTTTTGGCGGATGCATCAGACGCAGCTCAATACGCAAATGCTTCCGAAGGGGAAGTATTGATGTCCGATATGTTGCTTTACGCAACGTATATACTAAGTGCTCTTGCAGTAATTAGTTGGGCATATGGGTCTGTTGTAAAAATGATCAAGTAATAATCAGAATATAAATGGCGAAAAGAGAAACACCGGAGATTAACGCGAGCTCTATGGCCGATATAGCTTTCTTGTTGTTGGTATTCTTCTTAGTTACCACAACAATGGATTCTGATTTTGGTCTTTTACGCAAGCTTCCTCCTCCCTTGCCTCCTAATATGGAAGCTCCTCCTCCCATTAGAGATAGAAATGTATTTGTGGTTTTGGCAAATGCGAACGATCAACTTTTGGTTGAGGGTAAATTGATGGACGTGAGTGAATTGAAAGAAGCAGCTAAAGAATTCATAGCAAACCCTACCAATGCTGATGGGTTGCCAGAAAAAAAGCCGACTTCTATCCCATTCTTTGGAGAAGCATACCCTGTGAGCAAACAGGTTATTTCTCTTCAAAACGATAGAGGAACTTCTTACGATCTGTACATTCAGATTCAAAATGAACTTGCTCGTGCATACAGAGAATTAAGAGATGAACTAGCAAAGCAACGCTTTGGAATGAGTTATGACGCTTTGCAAGAACAAGCTGAAAACGATGAAAAAGCGAACAAAATGCTCAAGGCTGTGAAAAAAGTTTATCCTCAAAGAATTTCTGAAGCAGAGCCAAACCAAGCAGGAGGGAATTAGTATGTCGAAGTTTAAAAAAGACGGTAGCAAAGGATTACCCGCAATATCAACATCATCTTTACCCGATATTGTATTCATGCTTTTGTTCTTTTTCATGGTGTCTACTGTTATGAGAGAAGTTGATTTAAAGGTATCAATTACATCTCCAGAGGCAACTGAAATAGATAAGTTAAAGAACAAGTCATTGGTAATGTATGTATACATTGGTTCACCAAGTGATCCTGAAAAGTTTGGCACAAGCTCAAGAATACAATTGGCTGATCAGTTTGCAGATATTTCTGAAGTAGGTCCTTACATTGAAACAGAAAGAAATACCAAAGATGAAAATCTGGTTCCTTTATTGACTACATCATTAAAGGTGGATAAAGAAACTGAAATGGGTATTGTTTCTGATGTTAAACAGGAGCTGAGACAAGTACAAGCTCTGAAAATCAGTTACTCTACAAGAGAAAAAATAGAGAAGGACTAAAGTCTATTCAAATAGTATTTAGATAAGCCTCTGTCAATAGACAGGGGCTTTTTTGATTCAAAAAGAAGAACTATTCTTTATTGAGTAGTGCTGATCCCAACAAGAAAAGTCTGTATTCCAAAATACTCTTGTTGGCTTCATAAACTTTGAAAGCACCTTACAGCTTGCTCCATTTTCTATCCAAGCATCAGCCAAAAGCTCATGAATATCTGCAAAACCAGATAAGAAATCCAAGGCTCCCTGCATCACTTCTGTTGCTAGCCCAATTCCCCAATACTCAGGTAAGTATCTATATCCTACTTCAACACGCCCATTTGATCGAGGCATGTATAAGAATAGGCCTGCTATCTCTTCTTCCTCTTTTAACAAAACAGCGAAAGCAACACTATTTTCACTTCTCCAATTTGAATAGCCGTTTGCTATGTTCTCATTAAAACGTTGTTTCACATACTCCATTGAGAATGGAGGGTGCGGCACCATTTCTACTACTTCTTTTAAAGTCAATAAAGCGTGGAAACGATCAAAGTCCTTTGACTGAACGCCTCTTACAACTTGTCGTTCTGTTTCAAATGGAAAAGAGGTTATCATAGGCTAAAAGGTTAACGCAAGACATTCATTCGGTCACTATCCAAACGAATAAAAACTGCGAGTAAAACTGTAAAAGCCAATAATGATGATCCCCCTTTGCTAAAGAAAGGAAGAGGGATCCCAATAACGGGAGCCAACCCAATGGTCATGGCAATATTGATAGTGAAATGTATAAATAGGATTGAAGCCACAGAGTAACCAAAAATCCTTGCGAAAGAAGACCTCTGTCGTTCCGCCACAAATATTAAACGTAGGAGTAAAGCACCAAACAGTACAATGACATAGGTGACCCCTACAAAGCCCCATTCCTCACCCACAGTGCAGAAAATGAAATCGGTGTTCTGTTCTGGTACAAAATTGAACTTGGTTTGTGTTCCTTGAAGAAATCCTTTACCAAGTAATCCACCAGAGCCAATTGCTATCTTACTCTGCCTTACATTCCAGCCAGCACCCATACGTAGCTTCTCTAAACTGGCTTTCTTTTCCTTTAAATTAGACTTGACACCGGCATACTCACTATGTTCATTATCCATGTTAGAAAGCTCTTCTTTGAGACTTACAATCTGTTCTGCAAGCTTATCCTCTTCCCCAAGCAAAACAGTAATACGTGTACGTTGATGCTCCATCAACACATTGGTGAAAATGTAACCCACCGTGAACACAAAACCAATTGAAATAGCAAAACCAATCAGTAAGAAATTCTTTGAAAGATCGTCTCTTCTATTCTCTTTTGTGAAACGGTTGTAAAGGGCAAGCGAAATTGCCAAAACAGCTAATCCGGCAGCCAAATAATGAGCTGAATAAGTCAAGTATTCAAAGCTGAAATAGGCGATTGCTATCACAATAGTAAAACCAAGAAGATATTTCCAGTTGCCGTACAATAAGCTGTAGAGAAATGCTGTGAGAATAGATAATGCAAAAACCAAATTGTCTAACTCAAACAAAAGAGACAACACAAAAAGTACAATCATCATTAACCCTAGAAGCAGGAAGTTACCACTCAAACCTTCTCGATATAGAACGAAGATGAATGCAGCAAAAACCAAAGTTGAGCCAGTATCTGGTTGTAGCAAAATGAGTAGTGCTGGAACTGCAATGATGGCTAAGGCCTGAATGGTACCAGACAGCTGACCTGTTCTTACTGTAAACGAACTCAAAAGTTTTGCAACCAACAAAGCAACACCAATCTTCGCAAATTCAGACGGTTGTAAACTCACCCCACCGAAGGTGTACCAAGACTTTGCCCCTTTAATTTCAGTACCGAAAAAGAGAACACCAGTTAGCAGCAACATGGTAAATATGTACACTGGAATAGCCGAATTCTCTAAGGTTCTTGAATCGAAAGAAAGAACAACTAAACCCGCAATTACCGAAGGGAATATCCAAAACAATTGCTTTCCATAATTGGTGTCTAGGCTAAAAATAGACTGGAAAGTTTCTTCATCGTAGTTTACCGCAAAAATGTTCAACCAACCCGCCAAGACCAATAGAAAATATATTCCTACGAGTACCCAATCAATATTGTGCGTAAGATTTCTACTCTTCCTCATCTTTATCTTCTACATCAATAAAGTTAGCCTCAAGAATGCGTTTCTCCTTCTCTGGTCTTTTCACTTCACCAGTAATGTATTTTTCCATCATTAAACTGGCTATAGGAGCTGCCCATGTTCCACCAAAACCTGCATCTTCTACGTAAACCGCAATGGCAATCTTAGGATCTTCTCTTGGCGCAAATGCGATAAAAACTGAATGGTCTGGTGTCAGTTTGTTTTGTACCGTACCCGTTTTACCACAAACAGATATACTGTCTATTCTTCCTCTGCGAGCAGTACCCCCTGTTTGCTCTACCACAGCTTGCATAGCATCTTGTACCAAAGTAAAATATGCACTATCAACACCTGTAAATTGTTTTTCTAGAAAATAGGGATTAGCTATATCTCCATCAATACTCCTAACCAAATGCGGTGGATAATAGTAGCCTTTGTTAGCAATAATACTTGCCAAATTAGCCATTTGAATGGGCACTACGCCCAACTCGCCCTCTCCAATAGAATTGGAATAGATGGTACTAAAAGCCCACCTGTTCTCACCATACCACCGGTCGTAGAATGCAGTGTCAGGGACCCTTCCAGTAGCCATTTGGTGAACATCTGTTTCAAGAGGCAAGCCTAAACCAAAGCGTTTTACAGCCGTGTTCCAACGCGTTAAACCAATTCTTGAGTCTAAGAAAATACTATTCTTCTCACCCGGTTGAATTAAGCGTTTATACACTTGATGAAAATATGGGTTGCAAGAATGCTGTATGGCATGGTGTAAATCGTCATTAGAGTGCGCACCATGGCAGCCAATGATTCCTCTGTTGCAATAGATTTTTGTGTTTGGTGTAATCACACCTGCTTCTAGAGCAACGAGAGATTGCACCAATTTGAAAATACTACCTGGCCTATAAACCGCATTGGTTGCTCTATTGAACAATGGGTCTAAAGAATCATTTCTTACCAAGCTCCTATAATTCTCAGAACGTTCCCGACCAACAAGAAGGTTAGGATCATAAGCAGGAGCAGATACTAAAGCCAATATTTCTCCTGTTTTAGGATCAATGGCAACAATAGAACCCTTTTTGTTGACCATGAGAGATTCACCATAATACTGCAATTCACGATCTATTGTTGCTACTAGATCTGCACCCGGTTGTGGAGATTCATCCATGTCTCCATCTTTGTATGAACCTTGTCTGGTGTTGTACACATCTACCAAATACCAGCTTTTGCCGTGTACCCCTCTCAAGTGCTTTTCATAGACTTGCTCTATTCCTGACTTACCGATGTAGTCACCTGATTTATAATAAGAATCATTTGAAATATCATTGTTCCCAACTTCACTTACATATCCCAAAATGTGTGATGCAATTGGTAAAGGATATGTTCTTAAAGTTCGCTTCTCGCCATAAAACCCAGGGAAGCGGTAAAGCTTTTCAGAAATCCCGGACCATTCATCAGATAGTATTTGAGATTCAAAAACGGACTCTTTATACTTAGAATAACTGCTCGCTTCTTCTAAACGCGCAGTAAAAGCACTGTCAGAAATACCCACAAGTTCACAAAAAAGTGCCGTATCCATGTCTTGTTGCACTTGACGAGGGATTACCATCAAGTCAAACGCTACTTCGTTATAGACCAATAGTTCTCCATTGCGATCGAAAATATTGCCGCGATTAGCATATTCCTTCACTTGCTTGACAGCCTGATTTTCTGCAGAAAGCTTGTAAGAATCATCTACAACTTGCAGGTAAAAAAGGCGGGCAATAAAAATGACTGCCACTACAATGAATATAGAGGCTACCGTAAATTTTCTATTGTCTAGTTTTTCTTTCAATGAGGCCTATCCCTTTGTTGGCTTGTAGCTTAGAAGTTGAATAATAAATACTACCGTTAAGGTAAACAATGAACTTAAAACTACTTTCACAAATACATGTCCTACGTGAGATAGTGTAAAATCTTCTATAAGAAACAACCAACTGTGATGAAGGACGATGATGATGCTAGAATAAGCAAAGAACCATAAAAAACCCATGTCAGAAACTGTTGGCTGGGCACCGAATTCGTAGCCTTCTCTGGGTGATAAAATTGTAAGTATTCGTCTTCTTACGAATCCAATAAAGACCGCTGCAGATGCATGCATTCCTGGTGTTCTGGTGTAAATATCAATACTTAATCCTAAAATAAATCCAGTCATCATTACCAACCAACGAGGAGTGTTCAATGGTAAAACCAGGATAAGTAAAATGTAAGCAAAGGGATTGATGTAACCTGAAAACTGAATGTTATTCAAGACAAACAATTGCAAAAAAAGCAATGCAAAAAACAGAACCACATATTTGAACCACTCGCCTATCATAACGTATTAAAGTGTTGGACCAAAGAATCTAATTCGAGTTTTTGAACATGTTCAATAGCATAGCCAAAAGACAACTTCCTAAAATCTGTTGACAGTCGAACTTGAACGGTTATAAACCCTGTGCTTTCATCAGGATCCCAAGAGTCTACCGTTCCAATCAAAACACCTTCAGGAAAAACCCCTCCAGCGAATCGTGTTTCAACAGTGTCTCCTTTTGACAAATCTACATGACTTTGAATGTCTGAAAGAGTCGCAATATTCGGGTCTTTAGACCCCCAAGTAAGCGCACCGTAATAACCTGAATTCTTTAAACGAGCGCTTGTTACAAAGTCTTTGTGAACCACAGGCATAACCGTAGAGAAATTCTCCGAAACATTTACCACTTTTCCAATAATACCATCAGGACCTATCACGCCCATATCTTGATAAAGACCATGTTTAGAACCTTTGTCTAAAAGTACCATATTGGTCTCTCTGCTTACTGAACTGTTGAGCACTTTAACTTCGGTATAATTGTATTGTCGTTGGTAGACACTATCAACTACTATAAGCGGGTTCGCCTCATTCTTGGCATATGAAGACTTGATCCAATTTCTCAACTGCGCATTTTCTGCATTGAGCGTTTCATTGGTTTCTTTGAGACTAAAATAATCTTGAAAATTGTTTATCGCGGCATAAGTTGAACCCGAAAGCTCACTGGTTGCAGATAAAAACTGCACATTTTGATAGCGATTGAAAGATACGAGCATACCTAGTGCAATGAATTGTAGAATCAAGAACAGCCACAAATTATGGTAGCCCCAAATAAAATTCATCAAGTTTCTCATGCTCTACTCAAAAGCAATTGAATGCGTTATTTAATCAAGAAAGAATACTTCTCTGCATTCTTCAAGGCAATTCCTGTACCTCTTGCCACCGCTCTTAGCGGATCATCAGCAACGTGCACAGGCAACTTGGTTTTCATGCTAATTCGCTTGTCTAGGCCTCTTAGCATAGAACCACCTCCTGCAAGATAAATTCCTGTTTTGAATATATCTGCTGACAATTCTGGTGGTGTCATCTCAAGTGCGCTTAAAATGGCTTCTTCAATTTTGGAAATTGATTTATCCAAAGCGTGTGCTATTTCTACGTGCGAAACAAAAATCTCTTTTGGAATACCCGTCATTAAATCTCTACCATGAACGGCATATTCGGGTGGCGGCTCATCCAATTCAATCAAGGCGGCACCTACCTCAATCTTAATACGCTCTGCTGTTCTTTCTCCAATGAGAATGTTATGCTGTCTGCGCAAGTACTCTTCAATATCACTAGTAAACTCATCACCCGCCACACGAATGGATTTGTCACATACAATCCCACCCAAAGCGATTACGGCAATTTCACTGGTTCCCCCACCTATATCAATGATCATATTACCCATGGGTTCTTCTACATCAATTCCGATTCCGATGGCTGCTGCCATTGGCTCATGAATAAGATATACATCTTTTGCATGAGCATGTTCTGCAGAATCTTTAACGGCTCTTTTCTCTACCTCTGTAATACCAGAAGGGATACAAATCACCATTTTCATAGAAGGTTGAAAAAGACGTTTAGAAGAGTTGATCATCTTGATCATACCCTTAATCATAGCCTCTGCAGCTTGAAAATCTGCAATTACACCATCTTTCAGTGGCCTAATGGTTTTAATATTCTCATGGGTTTTACCATGCATTTTTTGCGCCTGCTTGCCCACTGCAATAATTCTGCCTGTGGTTCTGTCTTGGGCTACAATACTCGGTTCATCAACTACTACTTTATCATTGTGAATGATAAGCGTATTTGCCGTACCCAAGTCAATTGCAATTTCTTGCGAGAAAAAATCAAACAACCCCATTTCTCTTCCTTCTATTCAAATATTTACGATTTTTAAAATCTCTCTAAATTTCTGATTTATATCTTCTTAAAATAGAGCTGCCTCGCAATTTTTTTCATGTAATATTAACACATCAATTTTCTAAAAGTGGCCTGTGTTTCTTTTCGTCTTCTTAGTGCTTAAAATGACGCGCCCCAGTAATTACCATAGCCATTTCTTGACTATCGCAATAATCAATGCTTTCTTGGTCTTTAACAGAGCCTCCGGGCTGAACTACTGCCTTAATTCCAGCATCATGCGCAATCTCTACACAGTCTGGAAATGGAAAGAAAGCGTCAGATGCCATTACCGCGTTATCAAGCGATAAATTAAATGCATTAGACTTCACAATGGCTTGCTTCAGTGCGTCAACTCGGCTTGTTTGCCCCGTTCCACTTCCGCAAAGCTGCTTGTTCTTTGCCAAAACAATCGTATTCGATTTTGTGTGCTTGGCAATTTTATTCGCGAATTCTAAATCTTCAATCTGTTCTTCGCTTGGAGCTACCGTTGTTGCCGTTTGAAACTCATTTCTTCCTTCTATTTTCTTGTCTGCATCTTGCACTAAGAAACCATTCAACGCAGTTCTCACCGTTTGTTTCGGCATTTCTGTTGGTTTTTGAACCAATAGAATTCTATTCTTTTTCTTAGTCAATAGCTCTATAGCTTCTTCTGAGAAAGAGGGCGCAATCAGTATTTCATAGAAAAGCTTGTGCACCTCTTCTGCTGTAGCTAAGTCTATTTCTTTATTGGTAATTAAAACACCACCAAAGGCGGAAACTGGATCGCCAGCCAATGCATCTTTAAAAGCATCTACCAAAACAGGTCTTGAGGCTACACCACAAGCATTGTTGTGTTTTAAAATACAGAAAGTAGTTTCATCAAAATCACCCATCAAAGCTACTGCTGCATCAACATCTAAAAGGTTGTTATAGCTCAGTTCTTTCCCGTGAAGCTTAGTGAATAGAGCATCAATGTTGCCGTAAAAATGACCTGCCTGATGCGGGTTCTCTCCGTAACGCAAAGTTTTCTTTCCTGTTACGCTCAGCTTTAAACTGTCTGATGCTGGATTAAAATATTGATAAATGGCAGAATCGTAATGAGAAGAAACATCAAATGCTCTAGAAGCAAATGCTTTTCTCTGCTCTAAAGTAGTTCCGCCATTTTGTGAAGTTAAATGGCTTAACAATGTTTCGTAATCGTCCATAGATGGAACAATCACCACATCTTTATAATTCTTTGCTGCTGCACGAATCAGAGAAATACCACCAATATCAATCTTCTCAATAATATCTTCATGGCTTCCACCGCTAGCAACTGTAGCTTCAAATGGATACAAATCAACAATGACTAAGTCAATCTCTGGAATCTCAAATTCTTGTATTTGTTCTTGGTCATTTTTGAAATCTCTTCTTGTAAGAATCCCTCCAAAAACTTTCGGATGCAAGGTTTTCACTCTTCCTCCCAATATACTCGGGTAACTTGTAAGTGTCTCTACTGGAACAACGGGCACATCTAATCCTTCAATAAAAGTTTGGGTTCCCCCTGTAGAATAAATGGTTACCCCTTGTTGGTGTAGTGCCTGTACAATTGGCTCTAAGCCGTCTTTATGAAAAACGGATATAAGCGCACTTTTTATCTTTTTTACTTCTTGCATACTTGAAAAAAACTAGCCTGCAAAGATAATTGAAGCCATAGAAATTGACTTCTTTTTTAAAGAATAAAATGGGGCGCTTTTTAAGGAAGAAAACAGAGCATTCTAAAAGAGCCTAAGTATTTAACAATAAAGGGTTTTGCCTCAATAATCTGCAGGTTTCTGCGTAGAGTCTCGGCATGGCTTTTTTAAAGCCTTCGGGATGCTCAAAAAAGTGCTCTATACACACTGCAAAAAATTCATGCATGTTCACTTTTGCGTAGTCTCTTAAAAAATGAGTGTTTGATCTCTTTAATCGTTTAAACTCGGGAACGGCAACATCTAACCATCTTCTAAAATTTCGTTGTACATGTTTGCTTCCTTGTTGCTTTCTAAGTTCTAAAACTATGGCATGGGCAAACTCGTGCAAGGCCAAGTTGATTTTATCATTGGGGTCCAAAAAGCCTTTTTCTACATCAGAAAAACTGAGCATCACTACACCAGCTTGAGAGGTTCCCCCTTTGAGGTATAATCCCATTCTACGGTTGTAAAAAGGCTTAGGATACACAATAATTCTACGAATAAACTTCAACTTATAACTTCTAAGACCGAAAGTGAGTTTAATGGCTCCAGCACTGATAAGGGTTACTGTTTCTACGTCTAAGTCAACTCCTTTTGCACCTACAAATTCGTGATGGTTTTCGAAAGCGATGAGTCTTTTTACAAACTTGCTTTTTCCTTTTACTGATAAGGCTCTGTAAAAAGCTACTCTTTCCTCCAGCACATCGTGCATCTTTCTAAGATCTGCTTTTGTAAGGCGTTCCCCACGCGAGCCTCCGGCATATAAGCGGTATGCTGAACCCGCTAAAACGATTAATGTTATAACAATAATTACTAGCATGGCTTTAATCTAAGCTGTAGTCCATAATGAAATCGATCCCTAAAAAACCTTCTCTGTATTGATAAATCACTACTTGAGCCTTCTCTACTTCTCGAGCTGGAAAGTAATTTAAGTCTAAGGTTCTAAACCGTGGTTGATTATCTAGAAACTTTGATTCAAATTGAAGAACAACAGCATAATCAACCCGCTCTTTGCTTACAATTAACTCTCTTCTTTCCACTTCGGGAGAAGAAAAAACAAGTGCAAAAACCAAATACAAAACACCCAGAAAAGGTCCTGCACCAAGCAGACAAAACCCTAACCATTCAGAAAAATACATTCCCCACTTACGGTGAGTAATTTTGTAAGGAATCAATAAAAAGATTATTGGGCTGATCAAAAATATTTTCGTCAAATTCCACCAATTCAATACGGCAAACTCATAAAAGGATAAACCTATAAAAAGACCTGCAAACCAACCAATGACCATGAGCGTATAAAACCACCTCCATTCACCATTTTCTTGATGTCTGCGGTGCTTGATCTTAAAAATTTCTTGATCTCCTTCTTTCTTACGAAGATGCCTCGTACCCCTCTGCATTTGCTGCAATATAGCCTAAATTTGATGTTTGATTCTAACAATTTAAACACAACAAGAATCTCAGTGTTCACATCATAAAAGGGGTTGTACATAGCGACTTTTACCCTAAAACATTTTAGCATATAAGCCATGAAAACTCCTGAACAATTCAGCAACGAGCTTACTCATGAAACCAGCCCATACTTGTTACAGCATGCACACAATCCAGTAAATTGGATTGCATGGAACAACCAGACTATAGCGCGCACAAAAGCTGCGAATAAACCCATCATCATAAGCATAGGATACAGTGCCTGCCATTGGTGTCATGTAATGGAAAAGGAAAGTTTTAAAAATGAGGAAGTGGCTGCCTATATGAATGCGCATTTCACTTGTGTTAAAGTAGATAGAGAAGAAAGACCCGATGTTGATCAAGTGTATATGGACGCAGTTCAACTCATCACTCAACAAGGCGGTTGGCCCCTCAATGCTTTTGCCATGCCAGATGGTCGCCCTTTTTATGGGGGAACGTATTTCCCGAAAGACAAATGGATGAATGTGCTTAGGAGTATTGTGAATGCCTTTGAAAACGAGCACCAAGAAATTGTAGAATATGCAAATAAACTAACCGAAGGTCTTAACCAATTGGGAGCTTTTGAACCCAATCTTTCTTCTGCAGATTTTGACAAAGAACAGCTTGACATTGCCATTGAGCGATGGAAAAATAACTTGGACAATACCTATGGGGGAAACAAGAATGCTCCAAAATTCCCCATGCCCAACAATTATCAGTTTATGCTTGATTATGCGAGCATAACTGGCAATCAAGAGTTATTAAACTTTGTTTACCTCACACTAGATGAAATGGCTCGAGGTGGAATTTACGATCAATTGGGAGGCGGTTTTGCGCGGTACAGCGTAGATGTATATTGGAAAGTGCCACACTTTGAGAAAATGCTTTACGACAATAGCCAGCTCATTAGTTTATACAGTAACGCATACAGGCAGTCAAAAAATCCGCTTTACAAAAATGTAGTGACGGAGACAGTGGTTTTTTGCAAACGTGAGCTGAGTCAAGGCAATGGCATTTACCACAGTGCTTTAGATGCCGACAGCGAAGGGGTAGAAGGAAAGTTTTACGTGTGGACTCCAGAGGAGTTAAAGCTGGTTTGGGGAGAAAATTACGACTTGCTCTCAGCCTATTATTCAGTAAATGAAAAAGGACTTTGGGAAGATGGAAACTCCATTTTATTGCGCAGTACCTCTGACTATGAATTTGCTCAAAAGCATGGTTTAAGCGAAGAAGAACTGCACACAATCGTTCAAAAAGGAAAAGAAACAGCCCTTGAAGCACGCGGTATTCGGGTTCGCCCAGGGCTTGATGACAAAACCCTTACCTCGTGGACAGCCATGCACATTTCAGCTTTGTGCGATGCTTACATCGCACTTGGAGATAGAGACTATTTAGAAGAAGCTTTAAAGATTGGTCGTTTTATTCAATCTCAGCAAATTCAAGAAGATAGAAGCCTTTGGCATGTGTACTCTCCCAAGAATAAAAAAAGCACGGTTCAAGGCTTTTTAGATGACTATTGTTTTAGCATTCAAGCATTCGTCAAGCTGTATCAAACTTCTATGGATGAACAATGGCTTGATCTAGCCGCACAGCTTACAGAATATGCCATTGCACATTTTCAGAATAGCGAGAACAGCATGTTTTACTTTACAGATAAGAAGGAACCTACTGTGGTAGCCAACAAAATTGAAACCTTCGACAATGTTATTCCTTCATCCAATTCAACCATGGCTAGAAACCTTTATGATTTGGGAGTAATCTTAAGTAATCAAGAGTGGGTTGTGCAAAGTAAAGCGATGCTGAACAATGTAGTGGTAGATGTGAGTAAGCACCCTCAAAGTCACTCTAATTGGGCAATTCTAATGCAACACTTTACACATCCAAGCTATGAGTTGGTTCTTACAGGAAAAGAAGCCGAAAACAACCTGCTCTATTTTGGAAAAGATTATTATCCCAACACCATTGTAGCCGCAGCAACAAATAAGAGCAACGTGGCGTTATTTGAAGGCAGATTAGTAAATGGTCAGTCGCTGATTTATGTTTGCCGCAACAACGCATGCCGTCTACCAACAAAACATATCAAGGAAGCTTTAGCGCAATTAAAATACTCTTAGTATTTGCGGCCATTCTGCAATGTGCCCATGGGCAACAAATCAATGTAGGGTTAGGCCAACTTTTTGAAAGCGATGATGTGTTTAACTCTCATTTCATCTCTGAGCATGGCATTAGAGAAATAGAGGGATCTTTTACGCTCAAGAAATCGAACCTTACCCCTACAGAAACGGGACAACGTGTAACTTATAGCTTTGATGAAATAGGTAGATTGATCAAGATAAAAACATGGTACGCCAATGGTTTGCGCGCCAATGAAAATGCTGTAACCTATTTTACCTATGGCCCCCATGGCTTAAAGAGCAAGAAAATTGAGACGCTCAAAACTTCTACCCTCACCTATTATACTTATGATGAAAAAGGAGATCTAAGTTCTGAAACCACCATTAAAAAAACACCCTACTTTACGGATGAAAAAACTACGTATTACAGCTACTACGTCTATGATGAACAGCATGTAAATGTGATTTCTGAAAATGATGAGCACAGAAAGGTGAGCGAAGAAACTCGGAATTTTCAAGACAATGGATTGCCCTTAGAGATCTCTAGAAAATTTGAAATAGGGAATATGCGCTCACACAAGGGCTTTGTTTACAATACCCACAATCAGCTTTCTCATTTGGTTTATACCATTAAAAAAATGGGAGATGTGAAAACCATGCATTACTCTTACACTTGGCAAGATGATGGACACCCCAGAGAAGAACGGGTGTTACTAAATAATAAACCTCTAGCAAGAAGAGAGTTTCTTTATAAAAACGGACTTTTAGATGCGCAACTCATTAAAGATGAATTGTCGCAGAACATAGAAATCATAGAATATCAATACCGCCTCTTCTAAAGCTTGGGGAAAGAACTAAATCAGTTCTAATACAATCATTGCCAATGCTAGGTATCGAAGTGTTTTTCCAAGCGCCATGAGAAGTAAGGTTGGCAACCATGGTGTTCTAAAAAACCCTAACATCACACCAAATACATCGCCAACTATAGGTAGCCAGCAGAAGAAAGCGAGGTACACTCCGTATTTTTCATACCTATTTGCCAATGACTTTACCTTTTCTTCTTTAACGCCTAGGTACTTTTCTAACCAAGACCATTTCCCTAAACTGCCCAAAAGGTATCCAGTCATACCGCCAAGGGTATTACCAATACTTGCTCCTGCGACAATTAAAATCACCTGATACCCCGAATAAAGAAGTGCACTTAATCCAAGTTCAGATGAAAAAGGGATAATAGTTGCGGCAATAAAAGCGCTCAACACCATGCTCCAAAAGGCAGGATCTAGAAACTCCACCGTTAGAGCAATTTTTTAGGCTTTCCGGCAATGAAATCTTTTAGGTAATACGGCTCAAAATAGGCAACATCTTCAAAAGCCTTTGCTTCATATTTCTTTAAAGCCAAGGCTCCTATATGGATAGCACTTGGCGAAGCTTCTTCGGCAAAACTAGCGTTTGTTTGTTCTTTAAAGAGAGCTTTGCATTTCTCTGCACCATCACCAATAAACAATACTTTTTGTGCTTTAAACTCAGCAGAAAAGCTGCTTGCATCTAACACTTCGGCTCTGGTGCTTAAGATGCATTCTCCTTGGCTATAAATAGCATCGTAGACTTCCATTCTTCTCGCATCTATCATTGGCACAACCAATCCATCATGAGCTACAGCATTTGGGTGATGTGCCAGGTTTTCTAGTGAATTGATTGCGATGACAGGAATGGATTGAGCGAATGCAAGACCTTTTATAAAACTTGCACCAATGCGCAGGCCAGTATAAGATCCTGGACCTTTTCCAACTACTAAAGCATTGATTTCATCTACGTTGATTTGGGCTTCTTTCAAGCACGCTTCAACCATGCCGTAAATCAATTCAGCATGTTTGTAGCCATCATTCACTTCATTGGCAGCAATAACTTCTGCGCCATTTAGAACAGCAACAGAACAATTTGTGGTAGAAGTTTCAATGGCTAAGAAAATAACGCTCACTGTTGTTGCTTTAGTCTTTAGAAAAAACAGCCTCCAACGCTACAGATTCAACAGCATCGCCATCAATCAACTCATTGGTCAATACCGTATATGGTCCGGTAATTACTTTGGCTCCTTCATCTAAACCACTCATGATTTGCATAAAGCGGGTATCCTGAATTCCTGTTTGAACAAAGACTTTTTTTGCTTTGCCATCTTCAAGAACAAACACGCATGTTTTAATGTCTTCCTCATCTACATCGTCAAGATTGACTTTTCCATACTTGTTTTTTGTTACGCTGTCAGCACGTACGGTCACAGACTGAATAGGCACCGCAATCACATCATCGGCTTGTTCGGTAATAACATCTACCGTTGCACTCATTCCTGGTTTAAATGGAGACTCATTTGGCTTAGTTGCATCCAGCAAGTCTTGGTAAGAGTCTTCGTTGATCAACACCTTCACATTAAAAATAGTCACTTGATCTGCACTCATCATTCCAGATTCTGATGAAGAGCTAGCAATCTCTGTTACAACACCTCGAAAAAGGTGATCTACATAAGCGTCCACTTCAATATCGGCATCGTCTCCAATCTTCACTTTTACAATGTCGCTTTCATTTACTTCTACTTCAACTTCCATGCGGGTTAAGTCGGCAATTCTCAACATTTCTGTTCCTGCCATTTGACTGGTACCTACTACGCGTTCTCCTTTTTCAATGTTCAATTTAGACACTGTGCCACTTATAGGCGCAATGATAGATGTACGCGACAGGTTGTCTTTGGCCTCACTCATTGTGGCCTCGGCACTTTTTACATTGTACTGTGCCCCTTTTAAGCTTTCTTCTGCTGCTTGCACATCAGCCTTAGCAACTTCAAAATTGGCGAATGCTTGATCGTATTCTGCTGGGGAAATAACCCCTTCTTCATTCAATTGTTTCTGACGCTTAAAAGTAGCTTCTGCATTGATCAATTGAGCTTTTGACTGTGCCAATCGTGCGCGAGCATTGGCTTCATTTGCTCGTACTGAATTCATACTTGCCTCTGCCCTTCGTAAGGCTGATTCAAAAATATCAGGATTGATTTTAACCAAAAGGTCTCCTTGCTGCACAGAGTCTCCTTCTTTTACATTCAATTCAATTACCTCACCAGAAATCTCTGGACTAATAATAACTTCCAGTTCTGGGCGAACCTTGCCATTTGCAGAAACAGTCTCTATTATTGACCTTTTTTCCACCTCTTCTGATGTTACCTTAACTGCCTCTGACGAACTACCTTTTTTGTAAATGCCAACTGCTACAAGTATGACCACAAGCCCTACCAATGCAAAAATTACTTTCTTATTCATTGTTGTTTTGTTCAAGTGTTCCGAAATCAAATTTATCGCCTCGGTAGTATTCTAATATTTTAAGTTTAAACACATAGTCGTACTTGGCCTGCACCAATTCCGATTGTGCTCTGAACAAGTTGTTCTTTGATTGATTGTATTCTACAGCATTGATCATCCCAACATCAAAGCGCTCTTGAGCATAATCAAAAGCAAGCTTGAGCGACTCTACAGATTTTTCATTCGCTCTATAAGATTTAATTGCCGCTACAGCATCTGCGTATGATTTTTCAATATTCTGACGAACCGTGAGTTTTTCTTGGCTAAGACGTGTTTGAGCTATGTCGTAATTGATTCTAGCTTGGTTCACACTAGAACTTACTTGAAAACGATTAAAAATTGGAATTGTGAGCTGAAGACCCCATGATTGGTTAAAGTTTTCTTCCAATTGGTCTCCCCAACGTTTTACTTGCTGTGTGTAATTGATTTCTGGTTGTAGAATAAAATTAAAATCAGGAGCAGTGAACGATGGCAAGGTGTCATTGTTCCCTGTGTATTCTGCTCCAGTAATCTCTTTGTTGTTCCCTGAATAACCAGAACCTAGGCTTGCGTTGAATGATAGTGTTGGACTGTATTGTCCTTTAGCTATACTCACTCCTTTTTCTGCACTTTGAGTGGCATACTCTTGACTAATTATACTTGGGAAGTTTTGGTTTGCACTTGCTACAATAGCCTCTGTACCTGCAGGTAGTCTTAAATCTAAAGTTTCGAACTCTGGTGTTTCAATAACCATGTTGTAATCATATTCTAAAACTAGCGTTTGCTTTAAATCTATATAAGCTAAGTTGAGGCTATTTTCGGTATTTATTAGATTCAACTCTTCTCTCGCTAATTGTGCTTCAACCTCTAGCAAGCTTCCCCTAGGTATGGTACCTGCTGCAAAGAGTTTTTTTGTCCGGTTCACTTGTTCTTGAATAATACGAATTTGTTGATTGGCAATCTTCACTTGCTCTTGAAAAAAGAGAATGTTCAGATAATTCTGTGTAACCAGTAAGGCAATGTTGTATTTCGTGTTTTCTAAGTCATACTTACTGGATAGATAACTATACTGGTTTCGCTTGAGGTTGTTGAGGTTTTGCATCCCATTGAAAATGGTCCAGTTAGAAGAAATAAACAAGCTGTTACTCTGTACACTATTTACGGCAAACGAGTTGGTGAACGGATCAATGGTTTGACCGTAATTCATTTGATGGGTTACACCTCCATTTAAGTTGGGCAAAAAATTCCCTTTTGATTGATACACTTGATTGTCTGCTAGTTCAAGGTTCAACTCACTGATTTCAATAGTTAAATTATTCTCAATGGCGTATGAAATACACTTTTCAAGATTCCATACCTCTTGCGAGAACACAAGGCTAGAAAAGGAACAAAAAAGAAGAATGAGGTACTGTGTACGCATGTCATCTGAATTTCTACAAATGTAAGCGATGCATCACGTGTTTTGAGAAAAAGTGAAGTAACGGAAAGTTTGCCTTTCTATTGGTGTATAGATTTGACCAATGGAATAGACTAAGCTCTGGTGAACCCGAATTTCAGGTTGTCCTTTCTGAACTTTCTGAAGAGCATATAACCTACTACAATCAAAAACAAATAAGGAAAGACCATGAGGTAAACGATTCCGGAGTTCAAACCTGCCGCTAAATTATTCTCATTGCTTTCTACCACCGCTCTGCACATACTGCATTGTGCAAAACTACTTACAGTAAACAAAATGCTTAAAACAAGAGTACTTATAATCTTATGCATAGTAAGGTGCCAAGAATAAATAAACCAAAACCCCGGTAAAAGTTACATAAAGCCAAACTGGATATGTCCAGCGTACTACCTTTTTATGTCTTGGCACCATAAGCTTATTACCGTAATGTAGAGACAATAAAATAAAGGGCAGTGAAACACCCGCTAGCACAATGTGAGTGATTAAGATGAAGTAAAACACATCTGGATAAAGCCCTTCATAAGAAGTATCTCCTGAGAAAAAATGATTGAGGACATAAGAGAGCAAAAAAAGCACACTTAATGAAGCTGCCGCTACATTTAAGATTTTATGCACCCCGATATTTTTTTGTTTGATAGCAAGGCCGGATAATACCAACAATAGGAAACACACTCCATTTATTAAAGCATTAAGCTTCGGTAAAAAAGAGACCCAAGAAGGTCTATTCTCCATTTGTGGCAATTCATGCAGTAAGATTACCAAAGCATAAACTACAGCACTAAATATCCAAATTCCTCTAACTATGGTCTTATTGCTTGCCATTTTTTGTCATTTGTTCATTCCTAAAATAGGCGAATCTCAACGCTTCAATCGCATCATCAATTGCACCTTTATTTAAATATTGAACGCCATCTTCAAATGCTCTCAGACGTCCTTCTTTATCCACCACTACAACAGTGTTTGTATAAAAAGGGTTTTGAATTTCGCCATAAAGATTCATGAGCAAATGATTGCTAGCAAGATCCAGTGCTTGTTCTTCATTCAGCAACGCGAAAATGCGGTTTGACGGAAGTTCTCTAAACTTCTTCTTAAGATCAGCTACCGCTTCTAGGTTATCTTTATCGGCATCGGTTGTAATAGATAAAAATCTTACGTCTTCTTTATCTTCAAACTTTAATGCCAATTCTTGTATTTGAGTTATCACCCGGTCACTTTCTTGACTGCAATCCGTGCAGAAAAAGTGAATTACTAAAATGTTCTCTCTTAAGTCTCCAAAAGAAGAACTGTCACCTGTGCTTGTTTGAAATTTAATTGAAGGATCTAACTCGTATCTTACGGAGTCATTTGCACCTTCTCCAATTCCAGATTCTCCGATACCCTCCGGTCCATAAAATGACAAACGGGCGATGTCATGCTCGCCCGCTGTTAATATCACATAAAATAGTGAAGGAATAATGAGTATCGCAAAAACCGAAACCAATTGAATTAGTTTGGTCTTTTTCATGTGTTACATGTTTGCTTCAACTATTAACATATAAAGAAGGTATAGGATAAATAAAGCATAAGGTGCTAATACAATCCATTTAAACCCTTTTCTTTCTTCTCCAAGGTGCATAAAGACCATTACAATGTAGCCGGCCTTAATTAAAGTAAGAACTACATAAAACAATTTAATAGTTGCCCATGTAGCGCTCTCTGCACCAACGGCTGTTTTACTTAAAAATACACCAACCAGTACCTCAATTGCTGTTAATACCGATAAGATAATGGTTACTTGAAAGATTTTCTTGCGAATTTTCTTTCCAGCATCCTCGCCATGATGGGCATCTAGTGAATATTCAATAATATCGTCTCTTTCCATGTTTCGTGTAATTTCTTATGATTAGATAAGGTAGAAGAAGGTAAATACAAATACCCATACTAAATCTACAAAGTGCCAATACAGTCCAGCTTTTTCAACCATCTCGTAGTGGCCTCTTTTGTGATAAACTCCTTTAATTACTCCAATCAGAACGATGAAATTAATCACAACCCCACTAAATACGTGAAAACCGTGAAACCCGGTAATACCAAAGAAGTACTGAGCATATAAGCGATGACCATATTCATTACGGTGCATATTTGCTCCGTGAATAAACTCACCTGTTGCTTTGATTTTTTCAGCTTCTGCTCCTTCAATGGTAAGAACATCAACGCCATCGTAATAAGATAACGCCCCATCTTCCATCAAAGTTGCTGTACGTCCGCTAGGCATTACATAAGAACCTAGTTCTGAACCATGAATAAAGGTGCTCCACTCCCAAGCTTGTGAACCTAAAAAGATGAAACCACCTATTACTGTAAAGGCTAACCATTTAACCACACCCTTTTTATCCATCCTATGCCCTGCTTCAACGGCTAGTACCATTGTTACAGAACTTACAATCAAAATAAAAGTCATTAAAGCTACATACAACAATGGTAGATGTGCGTGAGTGAAAGGGAAGTGAAAGAACACTTGCTCACTGACTGGCCATGCTTCTGCATGCAAATGACGCATATACGCCATTGAACCAAGCAGTCCACTGAATGTCAATGCATCTGACACTAAGAAGAGCCACATCATCATTTTACCATAAGAAATACTAAATGGAGATCTACCTCCACCCCATAACACCTTGGGTTCTATTGCCTTGCTTGCTTCTCCAGCCATATCGGGTTTACGATTAAATAATTGCTTGCAATGTTAACGAATAAAAACAAGAAAAAATAGCAGATAAAGCCATAGAACGCCCAAGAAGTGCCAAAAAATTTCGGCAAGCTCAAAACCGAGCTTATCTTTTGGAGTATAGCTTCCGCTTAATGATTTAACAAAGGTCACCGCCAAAACAATCATTCCTGCACTTACGTGAAGAAAATGGGCAAAGGTGATCACGTATAAAATAGAATACGACACATTTGATTCAGGGCCTGTAAAAAAGAAACCCTGATCTACCATATATCCATAAGCTTTAAACTGCTGAATGCAGAAACCTAGACCTAATACAAAGGTCGTAAGGATTAAATTAGTCGATACTTTTTGATTCCCTTTATTCAATTGCAGCTTAGCAATGATTAAGGAAATGCTGCTCAGCACAATAAAAATAGTGCTGATAAAAAATGGCTGAGGAAATTCAAATCCGGCCCAACCTCCTTGGGCATGTCTGATGAGGTAATAAGAGGTAAAACCCGCGAAAAACATCACCATTCCAACAATAGACACCCACAAAAGTGGTTTTGCTACTCTATTTCTGATTTCTTGTTGCTCATTCATCTGAGCGTGTACATTTTGTTCCATTTTTTAAATCTTATCAAATAACAGCGCTAATTGCACTATAGGTAGATAAACAAATGAAGCGAACATCAGTTTAGTCGCAGCTTCGGAATCACATTTTTTGTAGAGTATGTAGGACTTGTAGGTAAACCATACTCCCATAATTGTTACAATTACGGCAGAAATCCAACCTGTAACTCCAAAAGCATAAGGAGCTAAACCAACTGGAATAATAGCAACGGTATAAGCTAGATTAATGAGCGCACTTGTTTTATTCTGTCCACCTGCGCTAGGCAACATTTTAAAACCAGCTTTCTTGTAGTCTTTGTCTAACTTCCAAGCAATGGCCCAGAAATGTGGGAATTGCCAAATGAATTGAACTAAAAAAAGAAGCCCTGGAACAAGTCCGAACTTTCCAGACTCAGCAATATAACCCAGCATGGCTGGTATTGCACCTGGAAAAGCGCCCACTAACACCGCGATAGGCGAAATTCTCTTGAGCGGAGTATAAAAAACAACGTAAAGAATGAGGGCTAAGGTTCCGAGAATACCGGTTAAAGGATTAAGTAACCACAATAGCGTTACACCAATAATCGCCATCACAACCGAAAGAATGGTTCCCTCCTTTGCAGACATTCTTCCAGAAGGAATTGGCCTGTTCTGTGTTCTCTGCATTAAGGCATCCAAATCTTTTTCAATCACTTGATTGAATCCATTGGAGGCGCCCGTTATCAAAAATCCTCCGATTATAAGCATGCTAAACCTCATTAGATCAAAGGTCTCAACAGCCATGAAATAACTTACCGCAGCAGAAAATACCACCAAAACTGCCAATCTTAACTTGGCAAATTCAGCCCATGCTTTTAAGCGGCTTTTAAATGAAATCTCTACGGAATGTGCTTCTTCTGCTAACATGTAATCGAACTGCAAAAATAAGAGACTGTTTGGGTTGATACAAGGAAATTGCTAAAAGTCGAAATAACGATTGAAAAGGGCTGTCTCTACTCCAAATGTGATAAAGTAATTGTTAGAAGCTACTCCGCTCATTGGCTTAGAATACGTGTAAGCATATTGGATGAAGGCATTCAATCTTGCTTTAGGCTCAATCATATAAGAAGCTCGAAACCTCAAACTGAACTGCCTCAGCTGTTCTCCTTGCCCTATAAAAGAGTCATCTTCTACAGAACGGGTTGTGTAAGGCTTATAAATATCCGCGCCATAGTTTGAGGTATCATTATCTAAGCCTTGCAACTTGTAAATCAACTTGGCTTCTCCATAAAACCTTTGGTAATTCCACCACCAAATGTTCACGAATTCTTTCAAGTTAGCCCCTCCAGGATGGGCCAAAGGTTCATTAAAATGCCCATAATTGGTTCTTACATCAGAATGTGAGTACATGTAAGGCCTAATCCAATTCCCTTCTAGCAAAGATCCCAAATTCTTAACTCCAAAAGCATTGTACCATTTTACACCGGCTTGGTAAGCATACTTATTTCTCCAAGAACCTGACTCTTGGGTCAGCTCTTGAAAGACAAACTCATCTATCATTATTTGGCCATAAAACTTAATCTCATCAGAAGCCCTGAAGGAAGTCTGTGCCCCAAGTAACACATTGTCTGGAGACCCAATGGACCACTCTACAGGCCTGTAATAGATGACAGGATTCAGGTAATTCATATCAAACCCTCTTTGCACCAATGAATCTTGGCTTTGCCAAATGACAGACTCAAAAGCAGCGAGGTTCCAACGCTTTCCGAGATTAATGCTCAACATATGAAAAGTGCCATACTTTGCACTTGCATTCTGAGGTTTGCTTGGGTCTTCACTAATGTCTTTGAAACGGGTAAAAAGATTTACATAGTTGATCTTCCAAAAAGATGTGACCATTTTGAAATAATCGTAGTTCTGAGCAAAATCAGAAAGAATCAGAGAGCGGTAACCCTCTCCCCAAAAGTTTTTGCCATGACCCAATTGCAATCGAATGTGTTTGCTGGGAACGTAACCAATGTAACCACTAAAATTATTAAAGGTATAACCCAATTGAGGATCCTTATTGGCGTAGGCTTGCGAGGGAACCTTCTTTGTATCGATGATGTACTCATCCACTCTTAAAGGATATGTAGCTGCATTTTGAATGGTGTTGACTTGAACCTCAAACTTCTTCCCTGATTTAAACGTAGCTCTTAATCCCAATTCACCTCCAGAAAACACATCGTATTTATCTCCAGACTCAACTCCTGCCCATGCACCAACAAGCGGCTGAATAAACAATTGATGAGGTTTTTCTTTCTTGAAGAAATCAATCATGTGCCGATCTTTCCAATAATCTCTTCTCCAGTTTTCTTGATACCATTGAGAGCCGCTTACCTGCTGAGCAAGCAAAGGTCTAATTCCAAAATGCACTGGCGAACCCAAGGTATCCGTTTGAAGCGTAATGGCGCGTTGCGCATAATCTGCCAAAGGAATTTCGAGCATTTGAGCCTGAACAGCCCATGACATCAACAAAATACTTAAGACTACACTTATTTTTCTCATTAGAAATCTAAGTATTGATTGATGAGGTTGGTTCTAAAACCAAATGACACCCATTGGGTAGAAGATTCATCATCATGTGTTTTTCTTAAATGCCCCTGCATGTAAAGTTGCATATTGGTAGTGGGGTTAAATACCCAAGCCAATTTGGCTTGCACATTTTCTACTCTTTGTGTGCCATTGTACTCTTCAGAAGACGAGGCGTTAGAATAGCGCAAAGAAGCAATCCATTTTCTGTAAAGAATGGCACCATAGCCCATAAATTCTGCAAAATCTTCATTGAGCGGATGTGCTACTGGCTGTCCAAAATGATGATAATCTGTATTGTTCTCGCCATTTCCATACACTCCCTCATTAAGCACGTTATATTCCAATTGTCCTCGCACTCTCCAGGCGTTTTTAGACCATTGGTATTTTGCTCCCAATTGATACCCCCCTTGAAAAGAAAGCTGACCATACGCAGTAAAATCAGAAAAGGGAATGTATGTTAGATTGAGCCCGGAGTAGGAGGCAATATTTGAATCGTTTTGGGCAAGCAAAGAATTGACACCTATAATAGGATTCAAAGTATTTAGGTTCAAATCTGTGGTTCCCATAGAATCATCCCATCGTTTCCAAACTACTCCCTCAAAAATACCGAGCTCCAGTTTCTTGAAGGGGCGAATAGTAAGGTAGTTTAGATTCAGATTCTTTCGAGTAAACATGGGTTCTCCATCTGTGGTCTTAGGGGTTCGCTGTGCCGTTTGCCAAACCGCCCAATTTGCGGTGTATGACCAATATTTTCTTTTTGTTTGAGCTTGCAAAAAGGGGTAGTTGTGCGGATTGTCACTCAATAAAATGGAACGGTATCCATTGCCAATAAAGAGTTTATCGTGTCCAAATTGAAAGGTCCAATGATCTGTTGGGTTGAACCATATCGCACCTGTTGACATGTAATAATCAAAACCTTGTTCTGCATACTTTTTGGATGCCCCA
>CBFHSD010000001.1:0-130639 GCA_965658375.1 Salibacteraceae bacterium | reverse complement strand
ATGCAGGTCCAGATAAAAACGTTTGTCAAGGAACACAGTCTTCAGTTGTAGAAGTTGATGGAGGGAGTGCTTTTACATGGGAAGTGATTTACCCAGGGCAAACAGTTCCAGTACCAATGACAGCAGGTTCTGATTACACAGATTTAACAGCTGGTCAAACAGGTCAGAAGATTGAGTATCCTATAGTTACCACTCCTTTGATTGGTCAGCATTATTTGATTGTGACTTCCAATTTGAGTTCTTCGTGTAACAACGTAGATACAATGATTGTGAATGTAGCTCCAGATTACACTTTGACAATGCCCAACGATACATTGATTTGTTCAATAGATAGTTTCCCATTGTTTGCGAACATGAGTCCAACATATCCTGCCACTTACAGCTGGACTCCTTCGGCATCGTTAAGCAATGATTCAATTGCGAATCCATGGTCTTACCCAACGTTCCCAACAACTTATAAAGTAACAGTAACCTCTGCAGGAGGGTGTAAGAAGAACGATAGCGTAACGATTGATTTATCACCTCCCTTCCCAACCGGAATAGAGATTGATCCAGCAGATACAATCATTTGTTTGAATGATGCAACACAGTTGTTGGTTGATTTTGGTGCAAACTTACCTGCACAATGCGGACCTACTTACGGTGCGTGTTTAGGGAACAGTTCAGACATCACATTGGGAACAGGTACTTCTACCAACTCAACGTCTAGTTACCCCACTCCTTATGGAGGGTTCCAACGTTCGGCAAAGCACCAGTTTTTATACACTGCGGCAGAATTGCAAGCCCAAGGTTTTATGGGAGGCCGCTTAAACAGCATAGCCTTCTTTGTTCAAACCGTAGGTGGAGCAGGAACGTATAGCAACTATTCCATTAAGATGGGATGTACAGGAGCAGTAGACATGTCAAACTGGCAAGGAGGTCTAACAGAAGTACTGTCACCAAGTAACCATACAGTAACTACAGGCTGGAACACCCATACATTTACTACTCCTTACAACTGGGATGGTATGAGCAACTTGGTTGTAGAGGTGTGTTTCTCAAACGCTACTTCGGCAGTTAACGGGAACTCACTGGTAAGAAATACATTTGTGCCATTCATGGCAACACGTTACGTAACAGATAATGGCGGATTTGCATGTCAGTCGAATCAGGTAACGGGTACATCACAGATTCGTCCGAATGCACGATTCAATGTATGTCAAGGAGGTAACCCACAACAGTTCACCTATTCATGGTCACCAAACATTGCTATAAGCAATACAACGGTTCCAGATCCAATAGTAAATCCATTGAGTCCAATTACCTATTCAGTGATAGTGACAGATGTATTTGGAGGCTGTTCAGATACGATTGATCAGTTCATAGATGTAACCACACAGTTTGATGCAGGATTCCAAGTGAACAATCCTTACTGTATATCAGCAGACCCAGATACCTTACAAGAAATTGTAGGAGGCGGGGTGTATACAGGAACCGGTATTACCGATCAAACTTTAGGAGTATTTGATCCAGCAATAGCAGGAATAGGAACGCATAGTGTTACTTACAGCATAGGAGGTAACTGTGCGAATGACAGTACGATTAATGTAACGGTAATACCACTACCAGATGCATCGATTACCTCTATACCAGAAGTTTGTTTTGATACCACACAAACCTTTGCAATGTCATCCGCGCTACCATCAGGTATATGGTCGGGTCCATTAATTGTAGATTCAGTGAACGGTATCTTTGATCCAAGCCTAGGAGCCGCGGGTCAACAATACCCAGTTACGTATTCATTGACAACACCATGTTTCAATGCAGATACACAAACCATTACATTGATTAGTCCTTACCGACCAAGAATCAATGTACCTCCAGGAATATGTGAGAGCGATACCTTAGACTTGACCTATTTCTTACAGAGTGGTGGAGCAACAGGGTCAGGCCCAGTAATACCAGATTGGTCATCATTGGGTAACGGGATTACAAATTCAGACAGCGGTTATTTTGATGGTGGATTATCAGGTCCAGGATTCCATACGGTTATCTTATCGGTAACAGATTTGTATGGAGCTTGTGAAGGGGTAGATTCGATAGAGATACAGGTGTTTGCCTTACCAACGGTCCAGTTCACGAATTTGGAAGAAGGCTATTGTGATGACATTACAGACAACACAAAAATCTTCACCAATGTAGGAGGAGGCGCATGGAGTACCAATCCGATAGCACCAACAACAGGAACCATAGATCCAACCGGATTTGTACCATCGGAAGAAGATACAGGATCATGGTTGATCAACTACTCGTACACAGATGGTAATGGATGTACCAATTGGGCAGAGGACACACTGCGCATCTTGTATACACCGGAGGCACCAGAGTTTGTAGACAGATCGTACTGTATAGGAGATTACATGGTGTTCGAAGCATTAGTGTCCAATAAAGATAGTGTGTTCTGGTACGACAATAGCACATTGACCAGTCAAGTACATAGAGGTACACCATGGCCTTATGGCAGAGCAACAGATAATGACTCATTGAAGTTCTGGTTGGTAGAGAAGAACAACGTTTGTATCTCTCCACGCACAGTATTTGAGCCAGTGATTAATCCATCACCAGAAGCATATTTTGATATGACATATATGAATTTGGAAGGAGAAGAAATCACAGAGTACCCTCATTTTGATACAGATTCATTGAATCCGATAGAAGGTCAAAGCCCAATGTTTGTGCAGTATTACGCTGGAAATTTGGAGACAGGAGATTCTATATACTTCGATTTCTTCAACAATCCGGGAATGATGGCAGATGCAGGACAATGTGGATGGCCAGCACGAACAGAGTACAATTGGACAGATCCAACATACACTTATCAGTGTGAAGGTGTATACAAAGTAATGGAAGTACATACCAACGAGTTTGGTTGTATTGATACTGCCTACGGATGGATCTCAGTAGACTTTACAGAGTATGTACCAAATGTATTCTCACCAAATGGAGATGGAACAAATGACTTATTCCAGATCGAGATCTTCGGATTGCGAGACTTCCAAGGCATTATCTACGACAGATGGGGAGTTAAGATTTATGAATGGAACGATCCGAATAGCGGATGGGACGGTTCATACAATGGAAGCCCAGCAAGTGAAGGTGTATACTTTTACACTGGAACAGGAAAGCAAGCTAACGGAGAACCATACGTAGTACAAGGAAACGTAACTCTAGTTAGGTAATAAATGTTAATAAACAAAGCAACTGCTTAAGGCAGAAAGCGTCTAAAAAATCAGGGCAGTGTATGTCCTGATTTTTTATTTTAGGCAACTGGTTAAACGCATATGAAGAATTTACTTTACACAATCGGAATATTGGCAGTCCTTGGCTTGTTCGGCACAACAAATCAAGTTCAAGCAAGTCATGCAGTAGGGGTTGATTTTACCGCTACCTGCGTTGGGAAAGATTCTTTTCTGATTACTTTCAATTTCTTTCGAGATTGTGATGGTATTAATGCCCCTACAAGTGTAACGCCAACATTTACAAGTTCATGCGGTCAAACAGTAACGCAACAATTAAGCTTAGTTTCTTCAGGTGCCGTTGAAGTTTCTATGATTTGTGGGAATATGATTAACCAGTCTTCCTGCAATAGCAGCGCGTCAAATGCGATTTTTGGAGTTCAACTATTCACTTATCAAGCTATAATAGTTATTCCATCTCCTTGTGGAGGAGGGGTAACAGCAGCTGCAACAGGTGGAAGTCCTGGGTATATGTTTAATTGGTCTAATGGAACCATGGGGCCGAGTAACGATGATTTGTGTGCGGGAACATATCTGGTCACCGTGGTAGATAACAATGGTTGCGAAGCTGTTGACAGCGTCTCATTGAATGGAATGAACCCTTTTCCTTCGGCTACTGTATCCGTTACACATCCAACATGTCCTGGTGCTTGTACTGGAACCGCTACAGTAACTCCTACCCCAGCAACTGGTACCTTTACTTATTATTGGAGCGATGGAGGTTCAGGGAATTCAAGAACAGGTCTTTGTCCAGGAAATTACTCCGTTACCCTAATGGATAACACAGGTAAACAGTTTAGACATTATGTAGCTGTGAATGCGCCAGACCCATTGTTTGTTGGACATCAAACAACAGATGAATCTTGTCCTGGTGCTAATGATGGATTTATTTTTGCTCCAGTAAATGGAGGAACAGCTCCTTACACTTATGCTTGGTCGGGTGGGCTCAGTGGACCTATCAATAACAATGTTTCACCTGGTACTTATACACTCACCATTACAGATGCCAATGGTTGTACACAGGTTTCTTCAACTACTGTGAATCCTGGAGCAGGAATAACAGCTTCTATTAATCAGAATGCTCTTGTAGTTTGTAATGGTGGATGTACAGGTCAATTGGTTGCATCGGCAACTGGAGGTGTTGGGCTATTAACGTATGATTGGTCTCACGGAGCATCAGGTCAGTTTGTTACTGGCCTTTGTGCCGGTCTTTATACTGTAACCGTGAGCGATTCGTTAGGTTGCACAACAATTGCAAACTATACCATTACTCAACCTTCTGCAGTAACAGTTTCAAGCACTTTGGTAGATGCAACATGTGGACAGTCAAACGGTTCCGCTAGTGTTACTGTAGCTGGTGGAACAGCTCCTTACACATATGCTTGGGGTGGAATTGCTCCAAATCCGGGTAATGTGGCCTCTGTTACTGGAATAGCAGCTGGTTCTTACGATGTTACCGTTTCTGATTTGAATGGTTGTCAAGCAGTTGCTTCCATTCCAATATCAAATACAACAGGTCCAAACTCTGCTGGTTTAACGGTGAGCGCACCCTCTTGTGCTAATGGCACAAATGGTGGAATAAGCGCTTCGCCTTCTGGAGGTAACGCTCCTTACACCTATAGCTGGAGTACAGGGGCAACCACAGCTTCAATTTCTGGATTGTCATCAGGAACTTATACCGTTGTGATTACAGATAATAGTGGGTGTAAATTGGTTGCAAATGGAATAGTTGTAGATCCTGCAGCTATTGCCGCAAACGAATCCATCACAAATGTTTCATGCAATGGTCAATGCAATGGTTCAATTGTTTTAAATCCAAATGGAGGGAATGGGAATTACACCTATTCTTGGAATACTGGGGCTTCTTCAAGTTCTATTCTAAATGTGTGTGCGGGAACTTATTCTGTAACAATTTCAGATGGTCTTTCTTGCTCAGTTATTGACACCTTCCAAGTTGGGGAACCTGATACTTTGCAAGGAACTATTAGTATTGATCAAGATGTTCTATGTCATGGCGACAGCAATGGTCAGCTGAGAATGACCCCAACAGGAGGAACTAAACCATACACTTACAATTGGAGTACGGGAAGCACACTTGAGGCAATATTTTTGGTATCACAAGGAAATTATTCAGTTACTGTAACAGATGCAAATGGCTGTACCATTGTTGATTCTGTATCATTAGTGCAACCTCAGCCACTTACGGCTAGTGTTACTATAAAACCTGGTTCATCAGTTGGATGCAGCGGTACTTGGACAGCTTCATGGTCTACATGTTGCAGAAATGGAGCAATTAGCAATATTCAAAATCCAGCCAGTCAGGGGCAGTATGCTGCGGCAACTTTTAACGTTGCAACTCCAAATTATCCTGATTGTAATTCAGGGGTACAATTTGATAATACGCAAGATTCACATCCGGTAAGGTATTTATGTGTTGGCGATTCAATTTGCTACAACCTTGGAGCGTATGACCCAGACAATGACAGTTTGTTTTTTGAAATGATAGCAGCCCCTACTTCTGCGACTGCAACCGTAACCTACAACACCGGGTATAATTATTTACAGCCGATTCCTAATTTAACATTGGATCCAAATACTGGTGAAATGTGTTTCACAGCTACAGTGGCAGGCGTGTTCGTTGTTACTGTGAGAGTTTCTGAATACGATAGAGCAACAGGTTTGTACTTGGGGGATACGTTTAGAGACATTCAATATAACATCATGAATTGTGCTCCTAATTCCTATCCCTACAGCACAGGAATTCAAAATGTACAAGGATCTGGTGGAGTAAATCAATTGGATTCAAATTCAATCGAAGTATGTGAAGGTGATAGTTTCTGCTTTGATGTGACATTCTTAGATTCTAATCTCGCAGACACAAATATCTATGGGTTTTACAACACAACCAATATTCTTGTTGGACCGGGTGTGAATGATACAGCTACAGTAGTTTGGAGTACTCCTGATACCGTTGTGATAGGTTCAGATAGTTTGATGCGAATGACAGCCACTTTATGTTGGACGGCACCGCAAACTGGAGGAGGCTTTTATCAATTCTATCTAGCGGTAAACGATGACCACTGCACCGTGCCAAAAGATCACTTCTTTAGTATGGATTTAGAGGTTGTAACAAGTACAGTAACCAATCCAGATCTCATTATATGTGGTTCGCAATCTGCACCCTTAAGCGTAACCGGAGGAAGTTCTTTCGTGTGGACTTCGATAGCTGGGGACCCGATAATTGTTGGTCAAAACTTTGATTGTGATACTTGTGCTAACGTTGTTGCAACACCTTCTCAAACGACTACTTATGTGGTTACAAGTAACTTGAGTAGCACTTGTAAAAATGCAGATACGGTTACGGTTGTTGTAGCACCAAATTACAATGTGTTCTCAGGACCTGATACCATTCTATGTGAGATAGATAGTATTCAAATGGTGGCAACTCCATCTATTCCTGGTACCTACTCCTATCAATGGAGTGATGGAAATACAATGAATGACGATACCTTGTTCAATCCAATCGCTGCTCCGCAGATAACAACTTTTTATTCCGTTACTGTCACCTCAGCTCAAGGGTGTATAAAAACGGGAGGCCATACCATTCAGCATACACCACCTTTCCCTGATTTAGATATAACTACTTCAGATTCATCACTCTGTGATAGCGATACAGCCTTTTTATCACTTACTCTAGGTGCTCCTGCTCCAGCCGCATGTGGCCCAGCGGCAATACCTTGTGTAGGATCTACAAATACACAGCAAGTTGGTGGAACAGGAACAACTTCAAATACTTCAAGTTCCTACCCTGCAGCTTACGGGAATTTCAGAAGATCTGCTAGACATCAATTCTTATACAGAGCAAATGAATTGACCACAGCTGGTTATTCTGCTGGAAAAATTACAGGGATTGGTTTTGAAGTAACAGCACTGAATAATATAGGTTCTCTTCAGAATTATACGATTAAAGTAGGCTGTACTTCCTTGAATTCTATGCCTTACGCATGGCAAGGGAATTTAACTCAAGTATATAGCGGAACGGTTTCTCCAATGTCTGGATGGAACTATCACACCTTCACCACTCCTTACAATTGGGATGGAACATCTAATGTGATTGTGGAGATTTGCTTTGACAACGGTACAACAGTAACATCCAATGCCTCTACCAGGTATCATAATGCAGGATTTAATTCAACCATTTATTACTCAACGAGTTTTGGTACTGTTGCTTGTGCCAGCACAAGTATTTCTTCTGTAACTGCAATTAGACCAGATACTAGGTTCCAATTCTGTGGTACGGCAGACTCAACTTTCTATGATTATTCTTGGACTCTAGGAATTTCGTTGAGTAATTCTTTAAGCTTAAACCCAGTTGCCACCCCAACATCAACGACTACTTATCTAGTGAGTGTGGCGGATACATTAGGTGTTTGCGAAGACACAGCGAGCATTACCATTTTTGTATCCGAAATTGATGCGGGTAATGATACTTTGGTATGTGAAGGTGATTCAATTCAATTGCAACCAACAGCATTGCAATCTTGTAATCAAGGATCGGGTACCTTTACTTGGACACCCACAACGGGATTAAGTAACCCTTACATTTTAAATCCAGTGGCTCAGGTAAATCAAACCATCACATATACCATTACCTATAATGACCCATGTGGGTGTATTCTGGAGGATAGTGTGACCATCTTTGTCAATAATATGACTGCTCCAAATGGTGTGCTCACCCAGCCAGATTGTGGTTTAAATAATGGAGAAATACTGGTTCAAAACAATGGTGGAAGTTCACCATTTACCTACAGTATTGATGGAGGAACATCTTACTTTATAGATAGCCTGTTCACAGGCCTTAGTCTAGGCTATTATGGACTGATGGTGCAAGATAGCATCGGATGTGTTAGCCCAATGCAGGTGGACACGCTTCTCAACCCTGGTGCACCTGTAATTGATAGCGTAGATTATGAAGATTTGAGTTGTTTCCAAGCTCTAGATGGAATTATTTATGCCTTCGGATCGGGTGGAACGGCACCGCTTGAGTTCAGTATCGATAGTGGATTAACTTTCCAAGGATCAGGTTTATTCACTGGGCTAGATTCTGGATGGTACAATGTAGTGGTGAGAGATGATAGTTCTTGCGTTTCATTGCCAGATAGTGTTTACTTGGATATGAATGCTCAAATTCAAATTGATTCCATCAACTTATCAGATTTGAATTGTTATGATGACGCATCGGGAGAAATAGCCGTATTCGGATCAGGTGGAACACCTCCTTTAGAGTATAGCATTGACAATGGAATTAGTTTCCAGCTATCAAATGTGTTTAATGGCTTGGCTGCTGGACCTTATTTAGTAACGGTAAGAGATAGTAAAAACTGTTCGATTCCTGCTGTGCAACAAGTGTTAAATGAGCCTACCGAGATTGTTTTAGGCTTGACAACGAATGACGTGGATTGTTTTAATGGTTGCAACGGTTCAGCTTTGGCCACTGTAAGTGGTGGTACGGTTCCTTATGACACTATGAGTTACCAAAATAGCATCGGTGTAATCGTTTCAACAGGTAGTTATCAAGTGAATAATCTATGTGCAGAAAACTATACCTATCACGTTGTTGATGCCAATGGATGTATTGCAGATACAGGTTTTGCAATTACACAACCAACTCTCTTGCAGATCGATTCAACTGTAAGCACGAACATATCATGTTATGGGAAGGCAGATGGAACAATAAAAGTTTACCCTTCTGGCGGAACTGGACCTTATATCTTTAGTGCAGATAGTGGAAATACTTGGACGCCAAACACCTTCTTTGGAGCTTATCAGTTTACTTATCAATTGGCGGGAACTTATGATGTAATGGTGCAAGATGCGAACGGATGTATCGCTTATACAACTGTTGCTCTAACTGAACCACCGTTGGTAGACATTGCGGTACAATTTACTCAGGATTCAATTTGTGTTGGGAACTGCATTACAATTGGTGCTCAAGCCGGTGGAGGATCTGGAGGACCATATGTTTACAATTGGAATGCGAATCTTGGGAATTCTCAAACGCATACAGTTTGTCCTGATTATGCTACTTCTGCACAACACATTTACATTGTAATGGCAGAAGATATTAATGGGTGTCGTTCTAAGTTTGATACTGTAACAATCGACTTTTTTGAGCCTCTTTCTGTATTGCCAATAGATGATGTAGACATTTGTCCTGAGGATACTGCTCAGTTAGGTGTAATTGCAAGTGGAGGTGACGGAAACGGGTACAATTACGTGTGGTCTCCTGTACTAAGCATGGATAATCCTTATGTTAGAAACCCTAAAGTTTCACCTGCAGCTACTCAAACCTATTCGGTTCGTGTAACGGATAATTGTGGTAGTCCTGAAGTAACAACATCAGTTGATGTGGTGGTGAACCCATTACCAATTATGGATTTCTACGGCATAGATACTTTAAGAGGTTGCGAACCTTTTGATGTTGTGTTGATTAACACTTCTACACCTGCTCAATTCTGCTGGTGGACTGTTGGTGACGATATAGAAGCTACAGGATTTGAAGCTGCAATCAGCGATCTTTCTGTAGGTACTTATGATGTGCACCTTCAAGTAAGAACTCCTGCGGGATGTCTTGGAGAAATCACGAAGGAAGATTACCTGACTGTTTATCCCTTACCAACTGCAGACTTTATGATGGGCCCTCAGCCTACAACCGTATTCAATACGGTAATCAACTTCGAGAATGAATCAATGGGTAATGTAGTAGATTACTTGTGGACATTTAATGAACTTGAAACAAGTAGTCTAGAGAACCCAACGTTCCAGTTCCCGGCTGATACAGGTTTTTATCCTGTTAATCTTACTGTAACGACTAACTATGGTTGCGTGGATGACACCAACAGGCAAGTGCGTATTGGAGCAGAGTACAACATGTACATTCCAAATTCATTCACACCGAATGGCGATGGCTTGAATGATGTATTTGCACCAATTGGTTTGGGAGTTGATCCAGATGAGTATTCTTTAGTGGTTTATGACAGATGGGGTGCATTGATCTTTGAAAGCAATAGCCTATCTATTCCATGGGATGGTAGAGTGCAAGCTACGGGCGATATGGCGAATGAAGGTTCTTACGTTTGGAGAGTTATTGCAAACGATTACACAGAAGAACAGAATAGAAATGAATACTATGGTTACATCAATTTATTGAGGTAATTTTTAGAGCAAGAATTATGGAAGGCCATGTGAATATCACATGGCCTTTTTTTGTGCAATAACTGGAAGATACGGGGGTAGTTTTAGGACATAAAAAAAGCCCATGCAATGCATGAGCTTCTTTTAGCAATCACAATGCGTGTGCTATTAACTCTTTGAAATAAGTTTAAATCCTCTTCCGTGAACGTTTATAATTTCTAAGCTTTCATCGCTTCTAAGGTACTTTCTAAGCTTGGTAATGTACACATCCATACTTCTTGAGTTGAAGTAGCTATCATCTCCCCAAATGGCATTTAAGGCAGATTCTCTTTCCAATACAGAGTTTTGGTTAATCACCAATAATTTCAGGAGTTCGTTTTCTTTTGAAGTCAGTTTTTTCTCTTCGCCATCAGCAATCAAAAGCTGCTCGTTCGGTTTGAAAAGAAATTTGCCAACTGTAAACTCTTTCAGTTGCTCTCTTTCCATTACATCTTGCTTCGTTCTGCGAAGAATCGCATTGATTCTCAGCAATAACTCTTCCATACTAAATGGTTTTGTAATGTAATCATCGGCACCTACTTTAAACCCTTCAATGGTATCTTCTTTCATGCTTTTAGCTGTTAAGAAGATAAGTGGAACCTTTTGATTCAGTTTTCTGATATCTTTCGCTAAGCTAAAGCCATCTTTAACCGGCATCATTACATCGAGGATAATGAGATCGAAGTCATTTTTGGCAAAGGCATCAAACCCTTCTTGGCCATTGTTTCTAAGCTGAACATCGTAGTGTTTAGCTCTTAAATATTCTGCCAAGATGGTTCCGAGGTTCGGATCATCCTCAACAACCAGTAGTTTAAAGTTTTCCATAACGAGGTAAATTGATTATAAATGTGCTGCCTTTTCCAATTTGGCTTTTCAATTCTACAGAACCTCCTAGTTTCTCGGTTATTATTTTAACATAACTTAACCCTAATCCGAAACCTTTAACATCATGAATGTTACCGGTAGGAACTCTATATAGTTTATCAAACACACGTTTCTGATTTTCAGGTGATATACCTATTCCCTCATCTTTCACCTCGATAACAAGATGATCTTCTCGGTTGTAAGTGCTTATTTCTATTGAGGGAGTCTCTCTTGAGTATTTATTGGCGTTATCTATTAAATTGTTAAAGACATTTGCTAGGTGAATTCTGTCTGCGTTAATATTGGTAGATATAGCATTTAGATTGAGTTTAATGCGACCGTTTTTCTCTTTAATTTTCAATTCCATACGGTCGCTAACGCGGTGAAGAACATCATGTATATCTAATTTTTCAAGTTTCAACTTAAAGTCGCCTTTATCCAGCACGGCACTTTGCAATACCTCTTCTACCAACATTCCTAAACGTTTGTTTTCGTCATTGATCATTCCAATGTACCTGTCTACTGCTTGCGGTATAGCTCGCATATCGCCATCGTTTAAGGCTTCACATGCAAGTGATATAGTTGATATGGGTGTTTTAAACTCATGGGTCATGTTGTTGATGAAATCGTTCTTAATCACCGAGTTCTTTTTCTGGGTAACAATGGTTCTCACAGTGTATCCAAAAATGGTCATGATAGAGAGAATAATAAGGATGGAAGTGGCTAACATGAGCCAATTGGTTTGCAATAAGTATGCGTTTTGACTAGGGAAGTAAAGTCTCAAAAAGTATGGATCCTTTACCACATCATTGGGGAACAACTTGGCTTGTAGTTCGGTGTTTTCTGTCCATTGAATAGAGTCTGAAGTATTGCAAATTCGGCAGCGCTCTTTTTCATCAAATACTCCGTATTCATAGCTTGCTTTAATTCCAAATCTCTTGAGTTCTGATTCTATTATCTCTTCGAGTTTTTCTTGCTCTATGCGTTCTTCAATGGGTTCAAACAAATTTACTTCTATGAGACTCTTTACGATATCTCCCACAAAAGCTCTTTTGATTTTCATGCGTTCGCGGATTAAAGAATCTTCTATTTGAACAGGTTCCCCAGTACTTAGGTAAGGGTCTGAGCCTCTATTTTCGAAGTAGAAATCCAATGGAAAATCTTCAGAACCATCAATGGTATCTCCAACATTGCGTTGTATAGAATGCGTACTGCTGTTACCGTTCTCTTCTTCTTTAATGCTAATCTCTACTTGATCTCCTTGTCTTGAGTATTGTTTGATTACCATGAGGTCATAGGCGGTATCTACTCCAGCACTGGTAATTTTGTTCTCAGCATCTTCGTCAAAGAACAAGTACCTACCTTGTTGATGAGTTCTTAATTGTTTAAGAGCCTCAGCTTGTTCTAAACGGTCAACAACAGCGAGAATGGCGTCATTGGCTCCGCGTTCAAACTCATCTTGCTTGAGAGATATAGCATTTCTAACCCAATAAACTTGCATGAATACAAGTCCTACAAGTGCCATGGCCATTACGGCAATAAGAGTGTTGATGTATTGTTTCCTCATAGTATGGGCGCAAAAATAATCGCGTAAAATAGGAAAGCTTTTCGCTTAACAGGAATTAACAGTAGTTGGTTTTTATTTAACACATTGAAATTCAGTTGCTGAGTAGATTTGAGACCGAATCTAAACTTAATCCGATCATGAAAACATTCCAAGTACACAAAAAGCTTCTTCCTGCTCTTTTTACAACACTATGTATGCTCTCCTTTCTCGGTGCTGCATTCGCTCAAGAACATGCGCAAAAGGAGTCGATTAAGAAAGTAGAATATACAGAAAAAGAAGGTGAAACTACTTTGACGATAACAGAAGTAAAAGATAGAGAAAGCATTGTTACGACCTATGAAGGCGAAGAAGCTAGGGCCAGAATCCAAAACTTGCAATCGCAGCCTCAAGGTATGCAACAAAATGCCTTTATGTTTAAAACAGAAAGCACAGATTTAGATGTTACTAGCACCAATGGAGGAAAAACAACCATAGAAATGAATGGAGAATGCATGGAGATTGAATCTTCCTCTGAAGGTACAATAACTGTGAAATGCATGAAGGATACCAATTGCATGCCCAAATGCATTAAACTCACTGGAGATAGTGCTTACCGTTATTCTTCAAATGGAGAACACTTTCTGATCCAAACGCTAAGTGGTGAGTCAATAGAAGATTGTACTGATTTGAATTGGGATCACGGAGATTTTGAAGAGCTGATTCAAACCCTTGATTTTGACGTCAACTTAGACGATGCTACTGTGAAGATGTTTTTTGACGAAAGTAGTGTTCAAGATCAACAGGTGATTAGAGATGTTCAAGTGGTTCACTCCATGGCTGAAGCCAAAGAATTACTGAGAACTTTTGAAGTTAACATCAACGATCTTGAGCTTAAAGAAGGAGAGGTAAAGGCAATTGTAGTTGAGAAGAGAGTTATCATAGAAGACGATATTGAGTAGTCTAATGATCTTTCATTAGAAATATTCAAGGTTTACCCTAACCCAAATTCTGGCCTATTTACCATCGCAGTTCGTTCAGGCAATCCAAGTAAAATGAACATTCAATTGTGTGATGCAGCAGGAAACATTTTTTTCAAAGACACATTCAATGGCAAGGGTGATTATGTGAAAGATGTTCAATTGGATCACCAGAAAAAAGGGGTGTGTTTCCTTAAAGTTGAGCAAGAAGGCCTTCAAAGCACAAAGAAGGTAATCATCGATTAAAAGTTTTTTAAGGCAGCGAAAAAGGTAGAAGTGTTCTTTTCTCGCTGCAGGCAAGTAATCTCTTTGAGCGAAAGCTTGAAGAGATTTTTTGGTTTTATACCACTGTCAGTCGCTTTTTCCAAGCCAGAAGGCCAAGAACTGACATGACAGAAAATACAGCCATTTGAGTAGCATAAACATCCAGGTCTTTTTGAGCGTATAAGACCGTGCTTCCCGCATTAATCAAAATCCAATACACCCATGCGCTCAGCACTTTTTGGGTTTCGAGATAGGTAGCTAAAAAACTAAATCCAGTTGTTGTGGCATCAAACCAAGGAGATTCTGCATCGCTATGTCTAGAAAAGTACCAACCTAATAAAACCGCGACAGACCCTCCAAAACAAAAGGCGATAATGCTTTTGAGCAAGGGCCAAACAATAATGGAGAGTTCTTTTTTTCGTGGCTTACTCCAGTTGTACCAGCCGTAAATTCCTGCTATTACGTAAAAGAGGTAAAGGATAGATTCTGAATACAACTTAGTGGTGTAGAACAAGTAAATACTAATGGCTGATCCTAAGATACCAAAGAACCAGCATGCAATGTGTTCTTTCATGAGCAAGAGCACATACACTAAATTACAGCCTACAGCAATCCATTCCAATTGTTCCGAAGTTCCCATCTTTGCAATGATGAGTTATTCTGTTCAAATAGCCCAAGGCTTGTGGGAAATCAATACTGAAAAGTACCAAGATGTGTACTTAAGAGAAAGATTTTCTGCTTTTCTATCTAGGCCAAAAGAAGAATGATTGAAATTCATTCAAAAGAATTTGGGTAACACCTATGATGGTTATTCATTTCCCAAGCAAAAAGATAGCTTTAACCAAGCTCCAGAAGATGAGTTGCATTCTTTTGTGATTACCTCTTTAGAAAAGCACTGCGACTTGCCGGAGGAGTTAAAATTTGACCAAGCACTCTGTGGCGATCACTTCAAGACCAAGTCACCCAAATAGAACGTCATCTTTTAGTTGAAACCCGCATCGCACATGAAGGTGACTCAGCACCCATGCTTTCATGCAATTATTACCCGGAAAAAAAGAAAGCCTGGAAGGGATTAGAAGAGCACCCAGACATTTCACTCTTCACTCACTTTCCTTTTGGGAGTGATGGTTTTACCGAGTATAAAGACCTGAATGGAGAATGGCATCCTTTCCCTAAAACAGACAATTGGCTTGTTTTTACGGGATACTTCATGGAATATATCAGTCAAGAAAAGGTGAAGGCACTGCAACATAGAGTAGGAGTTTTACCAGCGCATATTGAGCGTTTCGCCTTTGCGTGGTTCACCATTCCTCATCCTAAATCACAATGGATTCATGGAGGTGAAACCATGAGTGGAGCCGATTATCACAAAGCCTATTTGACCCTTTTTGAATAAAACGAGTATCTCACCTTTTGAGTCATCTTAAACACTGTTCTTTTGTTTGACATTTCCTTGTGAAAATTGTGTTTTTTTGTTTCATGAAGCAATTGCTCAATTACATCAACGGAGAGTTGGTTGAACCAACAACAAAGAATTACCTAGACAATTACCAACCGGCAACAGGTAAGGTGTATAGTCTTATTCCAGATTCTAATGCAGACGATATTGCCAATGCCACAATAGCGGCAGAGAAAGCTTTTGAAACGTGGAGCGTAACTCCAAAAGAAGAACGTTCTAGAATAATGCAACGTATTGCGCAATTGATTGAAGAGCGTATGCCTCAATTGGCAGAAGCCGAAAGTGTTGACAATGGGAAACCATTGAAACTAGCCACCCGAGTTGATATACCTAGAGCAAGAGACAACTTCCACTTTTTCGCAACCGCCATTTTGCACTATGCCAGCGAGAGTCACCATATGGAAAACACGGCCATCAACTACACCAAGAGAGATCCTATTGGTGTGGTGGGGTGTATTTCACCTTGGAATTTACCGCTTTATCTTTTCACTTGGAAAATTGCTCCGGCATTGGCGGCTGGGAACACCGTTGTCGCAAAACCTAGTGAAGTAACACCCATGACGGCATTCTTGCTGTCAGAAATTTGTATTGAAGCTGGCTTGCCAGCAGGCGTACTAAACATTGTACATGGTCTTGGCCAGAACGTTGGAGATGCCATTACACGCCATCCAAAAATCAAAGCCATCAGTTTTACTGGGGGAACCCAAACAGGAGCTACGATAGCTTCATTGGCTGCACCAAAATTCAAGAAACTATCTCTCGAGTTGGGAGGAAAGAACCCGAATATCATATTTGCAGATTGCGATTTTGACAAGGCACTAAAAACAACTGTAATGAGTTCATTTGCCAATCAAGGTCAAATTTGCCTCTGCGGTTCACGCATATTTATTGAGCGCCCGATTTATGACAAGTTCAAAGAAGCTTTTGTCGAGAAAGTAAACAAGTTGAAGGTTTCATATCCATCAGATCCTGAAGCTAATTTGGGTGCGTTAGTAAGCAAGCCACACCAAGAAAAGGTGCTGTCTTATGTAGATTTAGCAAAGGAAGAAGGCGGCACAGTATTGACTGGTGGTCATGCCGTTTACTTAGAAGGTGAATATGCCAGCGGATACTATATTGCACCTACCATTCTAGAAGGATTGGAATACACCTGCAGAACCAATCAAGAAGAAATTTTTGGCCCGGTAGTCACTATTACTCCATTTGATACAGAAGAAGAAGTCTTAACTATGGCCAATAGTGTAGAATACGGTTTAGCCTCTACCGTTTGGACAGAAAACTTAACCAAAGCCCACCGGATGGCAGGTAAAATTCAAGCTGGAATTGTTTGGGTGAATTGCTGGTTGCTGAGGGATTTGAGGACCCCTTTTGGAGGAGTGAAAAACTCAGGAGTAGGAAGAGAAGGTGGGTTTGAAGCCCTTAAGTTTTTTACTGAAGCGAAGAACGTGTGTATCAAACTTTGATTTTATTATTGCCTGTATAAATTCAACAAATTATGTCTGAGAAACGCATTTTGGTCACTGGAGCTTTAGGACAAGTTGGAAGTGAGTTGGTAGAGGAGTTACGCAAGAAACATGGCAACCAAGCGGTGATCTCTTCAGACGTGCGCAAACCTGAATCTGATCAAGATGGTCCATTCGAGGTGCTTGATGTACTAGACGCCAATAGAATGAAAGCCATTGTGCAAGATCATAATGTTGGAACCGTTTACAACCTTGCGGCTTTATTGTCTGCTACAGCAGAGAAGAACCCATCGTTCGCTTGGAAGTTGAATATGGAAGGCCATTTCAACGCACTGAATTTGGCAAAGGATAAAATCATTGAACGCATTTTCTGGCCAAGTTCTATTGCCGTTTTCGGACCAAATACACCAAAGCAGAATACTCCTCAAGACTGTATCATGGATCCAACCACCATTTATGGCATCAGTAAACAAGCTGGTGAGCGATGGAATGTGTGGTACCATCAAAATTTTGGAGTAGATGTCCGTTCTATTCGCTACCCTGGTTTGGTAGGTTACAAAGCACTTCCTGGCGGGGGAACAACAGATTACGCGGTAGCAATTTTCCATGAAGCCATGAAGCATAAAAAATACACGTGTTTCCTTGAAGAAAACACTGCTTTACCCATGATTTTTAGCGGAGACGCTATTAAGGCGACCATTGAGATTACCGAAGCTCCTGAAAATCAAATTAAGGAAAGAAGCAGTTACAATGTTGCAGGAATGAGCTTTGATCCGAAAGAGCTTGCTGCGGAAATAAAGAAGCACATCCCTGAATTTGAAATGGCTTACTCACCAGATTTTAGACAAAAAATTGCCGAGAGCTGGCCACAAAGCATCAATGATTCATCGGCACGTGCAGATTGGGGCTGGAAACCCGAACACGATACCGCAAGCTTGGTAAAAGTCATGCTAGAGAACCTCTCTTAAGTCGCATTTAAACCAATCTCTCCGCACACTTTCTCAATTCCATTTTCACGGTTGTTATAAACCTTCAAAACTGTACTTTTGCACACCTTACAGTTGAAGCATACAAGACATGGCAAATTACCGTGAATATAAGCAACTCAACCTCACAGAAGTAGCTGATGAGGTGCGTTCATTTTGGAAAACGCATGACACTTTCGCAGAGTCCATTGCAAAAAGAAGCAGCGCAGAACCTTTCGTATTTTTTGAGGGACCGCCTTCTGCGAACGGAATGCCGGGGATCCACCACGTAATGGCAAGAACCATCAAGGATCTATTCTGCCGTTATCAAACTCAAAAAGGGTTTAAAGTAGAACGCAAAGCTGGTTGGGATACCCACGGCTTACCTGTTGAATTGGGTGTAGAGAAAGAGCTTGGCATTACCAAAGAAGATATTGGTAAAAATATTTCTATTGAAGAGTACAATCAGGCATGTAGAAAAGCAGTGATGCGTTATACAGATGTTTGGAATGACTTGACAGATAAGATGGGCTACTGGGTAGATATGGAAGAACCATACGTTACCTATAAAACAAAGTACATTGAAAGTGTTTGGTGGTTACTGAAGCAGCTGTACGATAAAGGCTTATTGTATAAAGGTTACACCATACAGCCTTATTCTCCAAAGGCGGGAACCGGTTTAAGCTCTCATGAGCTCAATATGCCAGGAACCTACAGAGATGTAAAAGACAACACCATTGTTGCACAATTCCAAGTGGCCGATGGTTCTACATGCAAGATAGACAGCGTTAAAAAGGCTGCCGAAGAAGGGAACCTTCACTTCTTAGCTTGGACAACTACTCCTTGGACTTTACCTTCAAACACAGCTTTAACAGTAGGTCCCAAAATTGACTATGTATTGGTGAAAACCTATAACCAGTACACTAGTGAAGCCGTTCAAGTAATTTTAGCAGAAGCTCTAGTGGCTAAGCAGTTTTCTAAAAAGTTTATTGAAGCGAATGAAGACCATCCGCTAGATGCATATCAAAGCGGTGACAAGAAGATTCCTTATCAAATAATAGATGCATTTAAAGGTAGTGACTTGGTAGGCATACATTATCACCAACTCATGCCTTATGCACAACCAATGCACGATGCTGACCAAGCTTTTCGAATTATTCCAGGTGATTTTGTAACCACAGAAGACGGTACCGGTATAGTGCATACCGCTCCAACTTTTGGTGCAGATGATGCGAAAGTGGCAAAAGATGCTGGAGTGCCTCCACTTTTGGTGGCAGATGATCATGGTAATCCGGTGCCTTTGGTAGACCTTTCTGGAAAGTTCGTAGCTCAAGTAAAGGATGAGCAGTTTGGTTTCTCTAAAGAACATGTGAAAGCAGAGTACTTGACTGGTGAAGAGATAGAGCAAGAATTTGCTATTCAGAAAGATAAGCTTTCTAACCTCATCCCTAACTTAAAGAGTTATTTAAGTGTAGATGAGCGGATAGCACTTAAACTAAAGCTTGAGAACAAAGCGTTTAAAATTGAGAAATACGAACACAGTTATCCGCATTGTTGGAGAACGGATCGCCCAATTTTGTACTATCCTCTAGATTCATGGTTTGTGCGCTCTACAGCTATGAAAGATAGAATGATGGCATTGAACAATACCATCAATTGGAAACCTAAGGCAACAGGTACAGGAAGGTTTGGAAACTGGCTTGAGAACTTGAATGACTGGAATCTCAGTCGTTCACGTTATTGGGGGATTCCTTTGCCTCTTTGGCGCACTGAAGAAGGTGACGAAACAAAATGTATTGGAAGCTTAGAAGAATTGATTCAAGAGATTGAAGCGGCTGTTGAGGCAGGCGTGATGGAATCGAATCCATATGCTGATTTCAAGGTGGGAAATATGGATGAGAGTAACTACGAACAAGTTGATCTACACCGACCATATGCTGATAACATTGTGCTTGTTTCTTCAGATGGAAGACCCATGAAAAGAGAGGCAGACTTGATAGATGTGTGGTTCGATTCAGGTTCCATGCCTTATGCACAATGGCATTATCCGTTTGAAAACAAAGAACGTGTAGATGGCAAGAAATCTTTTCCTGCAGACTTTATCGCAGAAGGCGTAGATCAAACACGTGGTTGGTTCTTTACACTCCACGCCATAGGAACAATGGTGTTTGATCAAGTAGCATACAAGAATGTTGTCTCTAATGGTTTGGTGCTAGATAAGAAAGGTCAAAAAATGAGCAAGCGTTTAGGAAATGCGGCAGATCCATTTGAAACCCTGAAAGAATTTGGTGCAGACGCAACGCGTTGGTATATGATTACCAATGCGCAACCATGGGATAACCTGAAATTTGACCCAGACGGAATTGTTGAGGTTCAACGCAAGTTCTTTAGAGCGCTTCACAACACCTATGCATTCTACTCACTTTATGCAAATGTTGACGGTTTTAAAGGTCAAGAAGATGCAATTGCATTGGAAAAAAGACCTGAGATTGACCGTTGGGTATTGAGCAAACTAAACACTTTAATCAAAGAAGTTGATGCCGCATATGGTTCGTATGAGCCTACCAAAGCAGGGCGTTTGATTCAAGAGTTTGTGGTAGATAACCTTTCAAATTGGCATGTTCGTTTGAGCAGAAAACGTTTCTGGAGAGGGGAATATGGGCAAGATAAAATTGCCGCATACCAAACACTATATACTTGTTTGACTGCAGCGGCTAAGCTTTCTGCTCCATTGGCTCCTTTCTATTCAGACCGTCTTTTCCAAGATTTGAACTCGGTTACCGGATTAGAAAAAGAGAACAGCGTGCACCTCACCGATTTCCCTGAGACAGATGAAAACTTTATTGATGTTGATTTAGAAGAACGTATGGCACTTGCCCAGCAAGTTTCGAGTATGGTCTTGTCTCTTCGTAAACGAGAAAACATCCGTGTTCGCCAACCTTTGGCAAAAATCATGGTGCCCGTTTTAGATGAAAAATTCAGCAGACAATTGCATGATGTAGAGAACCTCATTAAAACTGAGACCAACATCAAAGGGATTGAATACATCCAAAATACTGACGGGGTGTTCGCTAAAAAGATAAAGCCAAACTTCCCAGTAATTGGAAAAGATGCCGAGTTGAAGCGTTCTATGAAAGTGATCAGCGGATTCATCAACCAGATGGGGAAAGAGCAAATTGCTCAACTTGAAAAAGAAGGAGAACTTCATATTTCTAATGGAGAAAGTACCATTTCATTAGGTACGGAGCATGTGGTCATTTCTACTGATGACATTCCCGGTTGGTTGGTTCTTTCAGAGGGTGGACTAACTGTGGCTTTAGACATTCAGATTGATGAAGCTTTGTATCAAGAAGGACTGTCAAGAGAGATTGTAAATAGAATTCAAACTTTGAGGAAAGATTCAGGATTTGAAGTAACCGATAGAATCAAAATTCGTATATCTTCACACCCCAAAATTCAGGCAAGCGTAGATGCGTTTAGACCTTACATCTGTGCAGAAACCTTGGCTGATGAATTAGAGCTTGTAGAAACCCTTTCTGATCAATCTATAGAAATGGAGTTGGATGAACAGGTAACTGCAAGACTCGAAATTGTTAAAGTGTAATACGATAACTATGAGTGATACTCAAACAAAAACTAGATATTCTGACGAAGAACTTGGTGAGTTCAAACAACTTATCGATGGAAAGATAAAAGAAGCAAAGAAGGATTTGCACCTTTTGCTACAAAGCATCACCCATGAAAATAATGGAACAGATGATACATCGCCTACATTTAAGATGATGGAAGATGGTTCGGATACCTTGTCAAGGGAAGAAACGGCTCAATTGGCTTCTCGCCAAGAAAAGTTTATTCGTCATTTAGAAGCGGCATTGGTGCGCATCGAAAACAAAACCTATGGTATTTGTCGCCAAACGGGTAAATTGATACAGAAAGAGCGCTTAAAAGTTGTTCCTCACGCTACATTGAGCATTGAGGCTAAGCGTATGCAGTAATTCATAATTCAAGAAGCATGAGAAACTCAACTACCAAATACTTGGTGGTGCTTTCATTGATCGTATCATTTGCTGTTTTGTTGATTGACCAATGGAGTAAAATCTGGATCAAAACAAACATGGCTTTGGGTCAAGAAATTGAGGTGTTCCCTTGGTTTGTGATTCATTTTTTAGAGAACCCTGGTATGGCTTTCGGTTTGCAATTGGGTGGAGACAATGGCAAGTTGTTTCTTACCCTGTTTCGCATAGTTGCTGTAAGTGGCATAGGTTACTATATCTACACTTTGTGCCAAAAACAGATGAGCAAAGGACTGATCATTAGTATGTCATTGGTTTTTGCAGGAGCTATGGGAAATATCATAGACTCCGTTTTTTATGGATCATTTTTTTCAGAATCAACCTTTAATACAATTGCTACGGCATTTCCAGAAGGTGGAGGCTATGGTTCATTTTTACATGGGAAGGTAGTAGATATGATCTATTTCCCCTTGTACAAAGGGTATTTTCCTCAGTGGCTACCTTTTTGGGGTGGAGATTATTTTGAGTTCTTTCGCCCAGTTTTCAACATTGCCGACAGTGCAATAACTTTAGGTATTTCAATGCTTATCCTCTTCCAGAAGAAGTACTATCCACAGCCTACTCAAGAGCCCAAAGAGAGCGAAGGACTCGAATCTACCAGATAGCTTTTATCTTAGAGCCACTCATGACTTCAATTCAAAAAACAATAGCGTTTAAAGGCGGTAATGCGCATTACACTGTTTCTGGAAAAGGACCTGCAGTAGTGTTTCTTCACGGTTTTTTGGAGAATTCTTCTATGTGGGAAGTTTATGAAGAGAGATTAAACCATCGTTTTAAAGTACTGGCTATTGATTTGCCAGGACATGGTAAAACAACTTGTTTTGGTTACGTGCATAGTATGGAGCTGATGGCCGAGATGGTGTTGGGTGTGCTCAAAAAAGAAAAGTTAAGAAAAGTCTCTTTCGTTGGGCATTCCATGGGTGGATATGTAGCCTTAGCTTTTGCAGAGGCTTATCCAGATATGATGAAGGGCCTATGCTTGTTTTTTTCAACTGCAAGAGCAGATACGAAGGTGAAAAAGGAAGGGAGAAATAAAGCCATTTCATTGGTAAAGAGAAATGCAAAGAGTTTCGTACGCCATTCCATTCCCTTATTGTTTCGTCCGAAAAATAGAATACTATTTAGAGACGAGATCAAAGCATTAAAGTCTGAAGCTTTGAGGACTTCTAAACAAGGAATTATTGCAGCGTTAGAAGGAATGAAAATTCGCGATGACAGAGAAATAGTAATCAAGTTTGCTCCATACCCTGTGCATTTTGTAATTGGAGAAAAAGACCCAATTATTCCTTTGGATCAAATTATGGAGCAATTGCGCGATAAGCCTCACATTTCATATAAGGTAATCAAAGGTTGTGGCCACATGGGTCATATAGAAGAGAGAGAATGGTGTTGGGAAGAGATTCAATACGCTGTTGAATCTTTTTCTTAAGTGGGAATCGCTGAATAGCTTAGCCTTTCTTTTGGTTTTGACCAACACGCATGCCTAGACCTGTTGGGGCTAATGAAATTAGAATCCATGCAGGTATTAGCGCAGCAGGGTTATTCCCGCTTCCTGGAGGGGGAACTTTACCACCACCTTGCGATTGTGCTTGGCTAACAATAATGGTAGTAAGTATTAGGACAACAAAAACCTTTTTCATGTTCTAGGGATTCTGATAAACTAAGTGTACACGTTTTAAGCGAATTTACCGGAACTATGAAGTCTTGTCAATACGTTACAAGTTATTGACATTGTTTTGTTAATCCCTAAAGTGATTCCAGCCTTGTGCTTTCAATTCTAGTTGTGATCCAGAGGTAGTCACCATGTAATTCCCTGTTTGGTTAGCGGTAACATGACCTATCACGTGCATATCTTCTCTAAACTCAATTTTTTCAAAGTCGCTCTGAGGAATGGTAAAGAGCAATTCATAATCTTCTCCACCATTTAGAGCCACTGTATTGGGGTCCATTTTAAACTCTTCTATAGCTCTTATGGTCACAGGGTCTAAAGGAAGTTTGTTTTCATAAATTGTTACTCCGCAACTGCTAGCCTTAGCAAGGTGAAGCAGCTCTGAAGCTAGCCCATCGCTTACATCAATCATAGCTGTTGGAGTAATTTTTAGTTTTTCAAACAAGCGAATCATATCTGCTCGTGGTTCTGGCTTGAGTTGTCTTTCTAGTATATAATCGTAACCTGCTAAATCTGGTTGTACCGTTGAAGCAGCTTGAAAAACTTGCTTTTCTCTTTCCAATACTTGAAGGCCCATGTATGCTCCGCCTAAATCTCCTGAAACAACAATGAGGTCATTTTCTTTGGCGCCATTTCGGTAGCTTGTTTTAGAAGGCTCCACAACACCCATAGCTGTAATGCTCAATGCTAGACCAGTTCGAGAAGAAGTAGTGTCGCCACCCACCAAATCTACTCCATAGGTGTCGCAGGCTAAGCGCATGCCTGAATAAAGGGCTTCAACAGCCTCAAGCGTAAATTTGCTAGAAAGAGCCATAGAAACCAAAACTTGTGTGGGTTCAGCATTCATGGCGTATATATCGCTTAAGTTAATGCTGATGGCTTTGTATCCTAGATGCTTCAAAGGACTGTACGATAAATCAAAATGAACACCTTCCATAAGCATGTCGGTACTTACCACAATCTGCTTGTCTTTCGCGTCAATCACTGCTGCATCATCACCTATCCCTTTTACAGTAGACGATTGTTTGATTTCAATTGCTTTTGTTAACTCCTCAATCAGTTTAAACTCACCCAAGTCACCAATTGATCCGTAATCTGCATTTTCTAGCATCCCCAAAATTTTATGCAAAGAAAGCAATCATCTTAAGTTAAATTTGCGCATCAATGAAAAAGGAGTTCCTTCTTGGTTTATTTCTAGTGTTTGTTTGCAGTGTGCATGCCCAAATTGTAGTTTTTGATGTAGAGGCAATTTCTACCGATAGTACCCTAGATAATGGGAAAACAAAGGGTTATGCGGCTTTAGATTTCAATTCTAGAAAGCAAAATGAGGTGTTGTATTATTTCAATACTCGTATTGTGCTAGCCCGTAAAACAGATGACGAGCTTTTGATTTTTAATGGCAGAAGTAACTTTACGGTAGATGGGAATCAAAGCATCATCAATACGGGTTTCGCCAATTTGAGGTATTTGTTCAATGTGAACAAAACCAGATGGTCGCCAGAACTTTTTTCTCAATACCAGTGGGATGCCATTCGGGGTATGGAAGACCGTTTTTTAATGGGTGCGAACCTAAGGTTCACCCTTGCGAATAAAGAAAAGCGGGCTCTTTTTATGGCAGTTGGTGCCTTTGGAGAATCAGAAACATGGACCTATGCCGCTGTACCTTCAGAACGAGAGCCAGAATTTCATCCTGATCAAGAGGTTTCTGAAGCCTTCAAGTTCAATTACTACGTGAAGTACTTCCAGCACTTAGGAAAGAATGCGCAGTTGGAATTGGTTGCTTACTATCAAGCACGATTTGCTGATGTTCTATTGAAGCCACGTGTTATGCCACAAGCGAGTATTACCATTGAAATTTCTGAAGAGCTGGACCTCAATTCTACCTTCACTGGTTTTTACGACTTTAACCCAGTAGTACCCGTAGACAATTTCTTCTACTCTTGGTTCAACTCAATTGTGTATCATTTTTAATTCAATATTGCACTTAAAGTTTAAGTCGCTTTATCTCCTGGTTTTTCACCCTTTCTCGCGATTGTCTGTAAGCGAAAATAAATGTACTTTTGCGCTTGAAAAAGAGTTAATTTAGAACTGTTCTAAATAACTCTAAACCTTAATACATACCAAGTGTTATACGCCTATGATCAAAGTGAGCGAGAGTGCAAAAGCACAAGTAGATAAGCTAAAACAAGATGCAACAATGGCCCAAGATGCCTTCATCAGAGTTGGTGTTCAAGGCGGTGGTTGTTCAGGTTTAATGTATCACTTAGACTTTGATACAGAGCTAAAGGAAGAAGATAAAAAATTCGAAGACAACGGGGTAACCATTGTCATAGATAAAAAAAGCTTTCTCTATTTAGTGGGAACCACACTTGATTACAGTGGTGGATTAAACGGAAAAGGGTTTGAATTTAGTAACCCCAACGCAGCAAGAACCTGTGGTTGTGGAGAAAGTTTCTCTATTTAAAAGGAGCAAAAGATGGGCTATACAGAGAGCGATTTAGAGAAAGAACTTCAAGATAAAAAGTACGAGTACGGTTTTGTATCAGACTTTGATACAGATAAGGTTCCTGCTGGGTTAAACGAAGATGTTATTCGTATGATCAGCGCTAAAAAGAACGAGCCAGAATGGCTGCTTGAGTTCAGGTTAAAGGCATACGAGCAATGGCAGAAAATGACTGAACCAGATTGGGCGCATGTCAAGTATGAAAAGCCAGATTTTCAAGCCATTTCTTACTATGCTGCACGCAAGCCAAAGAAAAAGCTTAACAGTTTAGATGAGGCAGATCAAGAATTGCTCGCCATGTACGAGAAGCTTGGAATTAGCGTAGAAGAGCAGAAACGCTTGACTGGTGTGGCCATTGATATTGTGGTTGATTCTGTATCTGTACAAACAACATTCAAAGAAAAATTGGCCGAGCTTGGAATCTTGTTCATGAGCATGAGCGAAGCGGTAAAAGAACACCCAGATTTGGTGCGCGAGTACCTCGGTTCGGTGGTTCCAACAAACGATAATTTTTATGCTGCCTTGAACAGCGCGGTGTTTACAGATGGTTCTTTTGCATACATTCCTAAAGGTGTGCGTTGCCCCATGGAGTTGAGTACATATTTTAGAATTAACGAAGCGGGAACGGGACAGTTTGAGCGCACACTTATAGTTGCCGAAGACGATAGCTATGTAAGTTATCTGGAAGGCTGTACAGCTCCACAACGTGATGAAAACCAATTGCACGCTGCAGTGGTAGAGATTTATGTAAAAGAAAGAGCAGAGGTAAAGTACAGCACCGTCCAAAACTGGTTCCCAGGAGACAGCGAGGGAAAAGGCGGTGTATTCAACTTTGTAACCAAACGCGGTTTGTGTGATGGCTACAAGTCTAAACTTTCTTGGACCCAAGTAGAAACAGGTTCTGCCGTAACTTGGAAATACCCAAGCTGCGTACTAAAAGGAGACTACTCAGAAGGTGAATTTTACTCCGTTGCTGTAACCAACAATTATCAATTGGCAGATACGGGAACCAAAATGACGCACATTGGTAAAAACACCAAATCGCTCATTATTTCTAAAGGAATCTCTGCAGGTAAAAGTGAGAACTCTTACCGCGGTTTGGTAAGCATTTTGCCAAAGGCCAAAAACGCAAGAAACTTCTCTCAATGCGATTCATTGCTATTGGGAGATAAATGTGGCGCACATACTTTCCCATACATCGAAGTAAAAAACAATACCGCCAAAGTAGAACATGAAGCTACCACTTCTAAAATTGGCGAAGACCAAATTTTCTACTGTCAACAAAGAGGTTTAGACGAAGAAAAAGCAGTGAGCATGATTGTGAGCGGTTATGCACGCGAAGTGCTTAATAAACTTCCAATGGAATTTGCCGTAGAAGCACAAAAACTTCTTGAAATCACATTAGAAGGAAGCGTAGGCTAATCAACAACAAACAACTCAAGCACAACAACACAACAATATGTTAAGCATAAAAAATCTGCACGCAGGCATTGAAGGCACCGAGATACTTAAAGGGCTAAACCTTGAAGTTAAACCTGGTGAAGTACATGCCATTATGGGACCCAACGGTTCTGGTAAATCTACCCTAGCAAGCGTACTTGCCGGTAGAGAAGATTATGAAGTAACAGCGGGCTCTGCCACAATGGATGGCCAAGACTTGTTAGATCTTGCCCCGCATGAAAGAGCTGGAGAAGGGCTGTTCTTGGCATTTCAATACCCAGTAGAAATTCCTGGTGTAAGCAATGTCAATTTCATAAAAACTGCGGTAAACAGCGTGCGAGAATACAAAGGGAAAGAAGCTCTATCTGCAAAGGAGTTTTTAAAAACCATGAAAGAAAAGCAGCAATTGGTAGAATTGGCCGGAAAGCTAACCAACCGTTCTGTGAATGAGGGCTTTAGTGGTGGAGAAAAGAAACGCAACGAGATTTTTCAAATGGCCATGCTAGAACCAAAATTGGCCATACTAGATGAAACAGATTCTGGATTGGATATTGATGCTTTGCGCATTGTTGCCAATGGGGTAAATCAATTGAAAAGACCAGACAACGCATTTGTAGTAATTACACATTACCAGCGTTTGTTAGACTATATCGTTCCAGATTTTGTACATGTACTTTGGGATGGAAAAATCATTCGTACAGGAACCAAAGAATTGGCGCTTGAATTAGAAGAAAAAGGATACGATTGGTTGAAAGAAGAAGCAACAGCATAATGAGTAAAAAAGAGGCATTCATAGCAAATTTAATGCAGCTTTCTGTAGCCGATTTCAATGCTCAACACCAACAGCATAGAGAAGAAGCGCTCAAAGCTTTGCAGCATATGGAGTTTCCAACGCTAAGAGATGAAGCGTGGAAATATACCCGCATTGCATCGGTATTGAACAATAGCTATACGCCTGTTGAGCCGAGCGAAGAAGTTCTTTCGGCTGTAGATACAAGCCTTATGGCAGAATACAGAATGGTATTCGTAGATGGCTTTTACCAAGCATCTCTGTCCAATCTTCCTTTGAGTAAGGGCGTATATGTTTCTACCATTGGACAAGCAAAGATTGAAAATCCAGAGCTCATCGATTTGTACTACAACCAGCTGGCACAAAACCAGTCAGATATTTTCTCAGCCTTGAATACCGGTTTCCACCATACGGGAGCAGTGGTAGAGTTTGCAGAAAATACCGTGTTGAATGAAGCGATTGAAATCTACTTTGTAACACAAAGCGAAAACTCTGTGGCGCAACCAAGAAACTTATTTGTTGCTCAAAAAGGGGCACAAGGAAGCATTCATGTTCATTATACAGGTTCTGACGCCACAGCTTTTTGCAACCCATTAAATGAAGTATTTGTGGCATCAAATAGTCACTTAGAAGTAGAAGTGATCCAAAACCAAGGAAACGCAACTTCTATGGTTCACTCAACCCAAGTGCAGCAAGAACAAGACTCAACCTTTACCACTGGGGCATTTACCTTCGGTGGAAAGCTGGTGCGCAACAACCTCAATATATTGGTGAACGGAGAGCATTGCGAGACACACTTGAACGGTGCCTATATTTTAAATGATAAGCAACACTTAGATAACCATACAGTGGTTGATCATTTAAAAGCCAATTGCCAAAGCAATGAGAACTATAAAGGCATTATGGATGATAAAAGTACTGGTGTATTCAACGGGAAAGTATTCGTTCGTCCAGACGCTCAGAAGATTGAAGCTTTTCAAAGCAATCAAAACATCCTTTTAACAGAGCAAGCCTCTGTGAACTCAAAACCTGAGTTGGAGATTTATGCAGATGATGTAAAGTGCTCGCACGGTTCAACCACAGGTCAGTTAGATGAAGATGCACTCTTCTATTTAATGGCAAGAGGGATTCCTGAAAAAACTGCGATTAAGCTTTTGGTGACTGCCTTTGTAGCAGATGCTCTTGAAGAAATTAAAAGCGAAGAATTAAGAGCGCAAATTGAAGAATTGATGCAATCAAAACTCAATAAATAAATGAGTCAAGTGGCTACAGATACTTTTAATATTCAAACGCTTCGAGAAGACTTTCCTATTCTAAGTCGTGAAGTAAACGGCAAGCCACTGGTCTATTTAGATAACGGGGCTTCTTCTCAAAAGCCTAAGATGGTGGTTGAAGCCATTAGCAATTATTATTACGGCCACCATGCCAATGTGCATCGTGGAGTACATACTTTGAGTCAAGAAGCTACAGATTTATTTGAATCTGCACGTAAAAAATTAGCCAATTGGTTCAATATCAAGCACACTCACGAACTTATTTTTACCAAAGGAACTACAGATGCCATCAACCTTGTTGCATCATCTTTTGTAGAACGGTTTGTGAATAAAGGAGACGAAATTATCGTTTCTCAAATGGAGCATCATTCCAACTTGGTTCCCTGGCAAATTGCTTGCAAACGTCATGGAGCTGTGCTCAAGGTTATTCCCTTTGCAAAAGATGGAAGCTACCTCTTTTCAGAGTTGGAAAAAGTCATCACTTCAAGAACCAAATTGATTGCTGTCAATCATGTAAGCAACACTTTGGGAACTATCAACCCTATTGATGATATTGTTGCATTAGCACATAAGCACAATGCGAAAGTTATGGTAGACGGTGCACAATCAGCACCTCACATGAGGATTGATCTTCAGGCGCTTGATGTTGACTTTTTTGCTACTTCTTCGCATAAAATGTACGGGCCAACGGGGATAGGTTTTTTGTATGGAAAAGAAGAATTACTCAATGAAATGCCTCCTTATCAAGGTGGTGGAGAAATGATTTCGAGCGTTGATTTGTATGAAAGTCAATGGGCAGACCTCCCTTTCAAATTCGAAGCGGGAACTCCAAACATTGCTGATGCCATTGGTTTTGGAGCAGCTGTTGATTGGATGCAAAGCATTGACTTTGAAGCAGCAAAGAAGCATGAAGAAAGTCTTTTACATTACGCCACAAAGAAGCTGAGCGCCATTGAAGGCTTAACCATCTATGGTACTGCAGAAAAAAAGGCTTCTGTCATTAGTTTTTTGCTCGATGGCATACACCCATATGATGTGGGAACCATACTTGATCAGTTAGGGATAGCCGTGAGAACCGGACACCATTGTACAGAAACAATCATGAAGTTTTACGGTATTCCCGGAACGGTAAGAGCCAGCTTTGCATTTTACAATACGCACGAAGAGGTAGAAGCTTTGGTGAAAGGAGTGGAACGTGCCAAAAGAATGTTGTCATGACCATTAATGAAAAACAAGACGAGCTCATCAGCGATTTTGAATTGTTTGATGACTGGATGGATAAATACGAGCAACTTATAGAAATGGGAGCAGAACTGCCTCCAATGAATGATGTGCTAAAAACAGAGGCGAACCTTGTAAAAGGATGCCAAAGCCAGGTATGGCTAGATACAGAATTGAAGGAAGCCAAGCTTGTTTACCATGCAGACGCAGATGCTCAAATCCCAAAGGGAATCATCTCAATGCTGGTGCACTTGTTAAGTGGACATAGCCCAAAAGAAATTAGCGAGGCCGACTTGTACATTATAGAAAAAATAGGATTACAACAGCACCTATCACCTTCAAGGGCCAATGGACTCGCTAGCATGCTGCAACGTATGAAACAAGAAGCTTTGAAAGCACTCTAAAGTGATTTGAAATGGATAAGAAAGCGTTAGAGGATAGAATTATAGAGAAGATGAAAACCATTTATGACCCCGAAATTCCGGTGGACATTTATGAGTTGGGCTTGATTTACGATATCAAAATCAGTGATGAAGCCAATGTCTTTGTTGACATGACCCTTACATCACCCAATTGCCCTGTGGCAGAATCTTTACCTCAAGAGGTAGAAGACAAAATAATGATGGTAGAAGGTGTGACTTCTTCCAAAGTTTCTATTGTGTTTGATCCACCATGGGAAAAGGACATGATGAGCGAAGAAGCACAATTAGAACTCGGGTTTCTCTAATGGGAACGGATACGGAAATTAAGCCTAGAATAAATAAAAGCCTTGTTCAATTAGATTTGGATGAGCTCATTGTATTGCCACCGCTTAAAGTCTTGGATCTAAAAGAATGGTTGTGGCAAGGCTTAGTAGTTAAAGAAGATTTATTTCGAGAGAAGGTTGAGGCGCATGACTGGAAGCAATACCAAGATGCAGATGTTTCAATAGACTGCTCCGAAGATGCCATTATACCCACTTGGGCCTATATGCTGGTAGCTGCAAAAGCAAGTGAATACGCTTTGAATATCTATAAAGGAAATTTACTGGATGCAAAGACCAAGCAAATGTTGGCTGCTTTAGAGTCTTTTGATTTTTTTGAATACCAAGATGCGAGAATAGTACTAAAAGGCTGTGCAAGCGTTACTGAAGAGGTTTTTATAGCTTTTGTGATGAAGGCAAGACCTTTTGCGAAGAGCATTTTATTTGGTGAGCTTTGCTCTACGGTACCTGTCTATAAAAAATAAGAGCCGGGCTACATTGAAGCCCGACTCTTTCCCTACTTTAACGTACTCTCTACATTAATTCTTAATCTGGTTAAAACTCTCTGCAAGCATTTGAGATATGCGCTTGCCTTGGTAATATGGGAGAATTACCACTTCTGAGTAACCATCATTCAATAATTTTTTTCTGAAGTCTACGGCTGCTTCTTTGCTTTTGAAAGAACCCAATCTGTAGCAAAAGAAACCTGTTGTTGTTTCGTATGCTGTGATTTGCACATCATTAGAGTATTCATCTAAGTTCAATGGCGTTAATGAGGCGCCCAATTCTATTTGGTAATCTACAGGCACATCTCCATCGTGTTCAAAAAGAATGGCATTAAGTTGCTTTACTCCAATTCTTTCACCATCTATAGAAAGGTAAGTATCATGACTTACGTGGTTATTACCTAGTACTGCTGCGTCCTCCAGCGTAATATTTTGGTTGTTCCAAAAAGCGAGAACTTCTACATTTCCAACTCCACTTGATTTTAAATATTCTCTTTCTGTGAAGGCTGTCTTATAGGATGCAAAAATTCCAATTCTAAAATTCATGAAGTTTTTGCCCATTTTGAACTGTTCTACAGTTTCATATCTGTTAAACAGATTATCAGATAGCATTTCGTTCATTACAAGTACCTGAAAGTACAAGCCTTTTTTTGCTTTGCTGTCGGCAATCATTCCTCCGTTTCCGGCAAAAGAAAAGTGAAATGTAAGAAGAAGGGTTAGTGCGCTAAGGGTAAATCTTTTGAACATCATCTTGTAGCGATTTAAATTGTTAAACATCATGTCACGCTTGTAGTGGGGCCACTTAAATTCTATTGAAGAGAAGTGGTTTTCAAAAAATTGACTGCAATCAAATTGGTGAATCAGCATGATCAAATATTGTAATTATTTGACTAAATAACAAAAGAAAATGATGTTTATTTTAAAATTTATCGCGCGAAAAGTGTTAACCTATTGAAAATCAGGTTTAAATATATAGTCATAAATTTTAATTCAAACGTCAAAAACTAGTAAGCTCGTTCGTTTTTGCCTTCGAAATAGTTGATAAAAGCTTTGTTGATGACACGATTTCCGCCAGGGGTTGGGAAATTCCCAGAGAAATACCAATCTCCTAAATGATCTGGACATGCTTTATGAAGGCCATCCAATGACTGAAAAATGATTTCTACTTCAGCTTTACAATCAATAGGTTTTAACAACTCTGCACATTTAGCTGCAATTTCTTCTGGAGTAAAAGGAGCATAAATATCCTGTACGTAGTTTTTGATTTGCTCTTTTGGCAAACCATTTTGCTGAATACACCTGTCATATGTGTCTTTAATGATATGTGCTTTGCCATTCTCCTTTAATAAAGCAATTGCTGCTCTAAAGGCAATAAAGTCGTGTAGAATGGCCATATCAATCCCGTAGCAATCTGGATACCTGATTTGCGGAGCACTTGACACGATAATGATCTTTTTCGGATTCAATCGATCCAACATGCGCAGGATACTTTGTTTAAGGGTGGTACCTCTCACAATAGAATCATCAATCATCACTAAGGTATCTGATTTTCCTTTTACAGAACCATAAGTTATGTCATACACATGAGCCACTAAATCATCGCGTGCATCATCTTGGGTAATAAAGGTTCTCAACTTGGCATCTTTAATGGCCACTTTCTCTGCTCTTGGAAACTGTTGCAGAACAGCTGCAATTTCTTCGGGAGTTCCTTTATTGGAAAGCGCCATGATGCGGTCTGTCTTTTGTTGGTTCATTCTATCGTGAACCGCTTTCATTAAACCGAAATAAGAACCTTCTGCAGTATTAGGAATGTAAGAGAATACTGTATTTTCAAAATCATTATTGATAGATTCAAAGACTTGCGCTGCAACATTTCTACCAAGTTGCATACGTTCTCTGTAAATATCTTTATCACCACCTCTAGAAAAATAAATACGTTCAAAAGAACAGGCAGTTTTTTCTTTGGGTAGAATTATTTGGTGTTCGCCATAAGAACCATCCTTGTCTACAATTAAGGCAGATCCAGGGCTTAGCTCTTGAACGGTTTCGTAGGGCACATTAAATGCGGTTTGAATAGCAGCACGTTCACTGGCCGCAACAATTACTTCATCATCGGCATACCAAAACCCTGGTCGAATACCATTGGGGTCGCGCAGTATAAAACTATCGCCATGTCCAACCATACCACACATTACATACCCACCATCCCAATCGGTAGAAGATCTGCGTAGAATGTTTGGAAGATCAAGGTGTTCACTGATTTTATGAGAAATTTCTTCGTTCGAATATCCCAAAGAATTGTACTTGTCAAAAAGCTTTTGATTTTCAATGTCTAAGTAATGGCCAATTTTTTCCATTACGGTAACGGTATCGGCTTTTTCTTTTGGGTGCTGCCCAATGCTTACCATAAAATCGAAAAGCTCATCTACATTGGTGAGATTAAAATTACCTGCAACTACAAGGTTTCGAGATTTCCAATTGTTTTGTCTTAAGAATGGGTGGCAGGCTTCGATGCTGTTTTTACCGTAGGTTCCATAGCGCAAATGACCCAACCAAACTTCACCTGTAAAAGCTTCATTGTCTTTGAGCCATTGTGGGTTTTTAATGTTTTCTGGTTCTTTTTCTTCCAGTTCTTTAAACCTTCTGTTAATGTAGTCGAATGTATCTTGAATAGGCTTGTTGGATACAGAACGGTAGCGAGAAATGTACCGTTGACCTGGTGCCACATCAAGCTTAATATTCGCAACACCTACACCGTCTTGGCCACGGTTGTGCTGTTTTTCCATGAGCAAGTACAGCTTATTCTGCGCATAAAAAGAGGTCCCGTATTTTTTTCTGTAGAATTCTAGTGGTTTTCTAAGACGGATGAATGCTATTCCGCACTCATGTTTAATCGCATCGCTCATTGAATTGCCTCCTGTTATTAGGGTGCAAAATTACATCATGCAAAGCAGAGTTGCTAGTTGATTATTTTCCGAGGCTATAACCGATTTGAAAGTACCATGTTGGGCTCTTTTCGCGATTCGATTGATGTACTCCAAGGATCATGGGTCCTAGTGCACTTTCATAACCTAAAGAAATGCCTCCTCCCCAAATATCGCTGTAAGATTCGCTTACTGTTTCGAAGCTACTTTCTTTTGTATATGGGTTAAAGAAGATCATTGGGTAAGTGGGGTTTGCGTAATTTACCCTTCCTGTTGCATACAGCTTAGGGTAAATATTCCATTGCGCTCCCACAAAACAAACAAAAAGATTGTTATTGACAAATTGGTCAATATTTTCTCCCCAAAAGGATACACTTCGATTTAGGATAGGGTTGAATCCTCCCAATTTACCAGCAGAAGTAATTATAGTTAAAGAATCTTCTGTAGATGAAAGCATAGAAAAGCCACTCCAAATGGAAACGTTTTTTGAAATGGGCATATAATTTTCGAGAGAGAAATCAATCCAGGCATAAGGGTCTACTTTAGCTCTTTCGCTAAAAATGTCTTCCCAATACGATTGGTCAGTTTTAAGTCTGGCCTGAGAACCCGCATTAAAAGCAAATGCAGCTGTAAAGTGGATATCCCATCCATTTTTAGGGAAAAATACTTTGTTCAGAGTGTTATATGCGAGCCAAAAATCGGTGGTATGCATGTGCTCTGAGTAGTTTTCTAGCACGGTATCTTGATTGACCTTAGGGTTGAGGTTGGTGAAGGTAGACTTCACATTTACTCCATACGACTTCTTGAGACTACCTGTTTTTTGGAAACCTATGTAAGCATAACTATCTGTATACCTGTATCTAGATTCAGTTCCTTGTGTGTTGAACCAGACGAAGTCGTTTTGAACTTTCCAATTGAACCCGGAAGAAAAGGCCCATTGTTCTCGCCTGCCAGTATATTGAAAAAATTGAAAGCCTAAACGTGGGTTTTCAGCCAAGGCACCCTCAATGGCAATCCTAGAATTTTTTATCCAATCTCCGCGGTTCATGTAATTGAAACCTATACCAGCATAGGTTTCGGTGTTGTAGAATAAGGAAATATTTAAACGAGAAGGAGGACTTTCAATTACTTCAAGATCAATAAGAAAGGTTCCATCACCTTTGTCTTTTAAAATGTAAGTTACCTTATCAAAGTAGCGCGTGCCGTACAGTTCGCGAACCTTTTTCTCAATTTCATCTATGCGGTAAAACTGAGTTGTGTCCACGCCAAATTTTGAACGGATAAATCCTGCCCCTACGCGATCATTTCCTGAAATGTAAACTTCGTTGATTCTGTATTTTTCTTGAATCTCTAGGTTTTTATGGGCAATAGGGTCAAAACTTCCATAGATTTCTTGAGCCAATTTTTTAAACTGATTTATTTGCTTTCGAGCGGCTATTTCTCCCAAAGTAATAATCGTGTCACTCTCTGTAAAATCCATGACACCATAGCCGTTGAATTCTGGTTCTATGTAAAAATCAGTCAATTTTTTTTGTTCGCGAGAATCAAAAGCAGAAAGTATAAATGAAGATTGTTCTAAAATATCTGCGGCTGTTTTTAAATCTTCTTTGGGTTCTAATCCAGAGCTTACAAAAACAGAGATCACAATATCTGCGCCCATGTCAAGCACTTCTTGAACCGGCAAGTTTCTCACTAATCCGCCATCTACAAGCAACTTATTCTCTCTGTATACTGGAGTGAATACACTAGGGATGGCCATGCTAGCACGAATGGCTGTTACAACGCTACCAGAATCCATGTCTACTGCCTCTCCTGTAGCTATATTAGTGGCAACACAGGTATAGGGAATGGGGTAATCTTTAAATTTTTCGGTACTATGCAATGAACGTGTATAACGAGAAAGGTACATCTGTAACTCTTGACCATCAATAAGCCCGGAAGGCAATATAAATTTCCCTTTCTCAATAGATAAATTCGTGATCCATCTGCTGTAATAGTACTTTTCTTCAACTGCAATATTGTCTAAAGACACTTCATTGCTTAGGATAGCACCCCAATCGGCATTTCGCGAGATTTCCTGCATTTGCTCGGGACTATACCCCGCAGCATAGAGTGCACCGATAATACTACCCATTGATGTACCCGTAACATAATCTGGTCTAATGCCAGCCTCCTCTAACACTTTGATCACTCCAACATGGGCAAAACCTTTGGCGCCACCACCACTCAATACTAAACCTATTTTAGGTCTTTCTTGATTTTGAGAGTTTTGGCCTTTAACCGAAAAGGCGCAGGAGATTGAAAAAAGCAAAAGCGCTAATTTCCAGTTCATTCATTCTTTTTTACGGAATGCTAAAGATACTATTTCAAGGCGTTTTTAATGGGTTATAGAAAAGCACTTTTGGGCATATTTAGCCACTCTAGGGTAGAGTTGCAAAAAATGTCTTCTACTGTATTATCGGGTAATCCCATTTTTTCAATAAAAGCACCAATCTCAAGGTCGCCAAGAGGAAAAGGATAATCGCTTCCTAAGGTTACTTTTTTGCTTCCTTGCAAACCGAGAATGTAGTCCAATAATTTGGGATCATGCGTTATGCAGTCTACCCAAAAAGTACCGAGGTATTCTCTGGGATTCCTTTCATTATCAACAGCAACCAAGTCTGGTCTACAATTGAAACCATGCTCTACTCTGCCCAATGTGGGTAAAAATGAGCCACCGGCATGCGAAAAATTGATCCTTAGTTTTGGAAGCCTTTCAAGCACGCCTCCAAAAATGAGTGAACATGCAGCTCTGCTTGTTTCAGCTGGCATACCCACCAACCATGGCAACCAATACTTGCGCATAGTATCAAAACCCATCATTTCCCATGGGTGAATCATTACTGCTAAACCAAGCTGTTCACAAGCTTCAAAAATGGGGAAGAACTCGGCTTCGCTCAGGTTTTTTTGATTGATGTTACTCCCAATCTGAATGCCTTTCAAGCCTTCTTTCTTAATCCGATGTAATTCTTTAATGGCCTCTTCTGCATCTTGCATGGGTACTGTTCCAAGGCCTACATAATTCTTTGGATAGTCTTTACACAACTGAATAATGTGATCATTCAAAAACCGACTGAGTTCTGCACCGTCTTTGGCGTTGCTCCAATAGGAAAACATGACCGGAACGGTGCACACAACTTGCACTTGAGTATCAAATTGGCTGTAATCTTGAATGCGTTCTTCGGGATCCCAACAATTGGATTTTATAGTTCTAAAATACTCACCACCTTTCATCATGTTGGCGGTATTGTCTCCGTTTTGAACCAGGTGAATGAAATCTCCGTAGCCAAATTTTTTTGTCCAGTTTGGCATTTCTGGTGGTAAGATATGCGTGTGCATATCAATCTTAAGATCGTATTTTTTACTCATATTACTTTCAATCAAAGTAAATTATTAGGAAAAATGCGCTGCACAATCTGCAGCGCAAACAAGTCAATTATTCTTTTGTAAAACGTGGATCGGTCTCCATAGTATGCCCGCAGTTATTGCAGGTTCTCAATTCTTCAGAGGCGTAATATTCTTTGAATCTAGGGAGAAAATCGTTTTCAATGTTTGATAGAGGGAAATAGGTTTCATGCAGTTTAGTGTTGCACTTGTCGCAAAACCACATCAATCCATCTTTATGTTCTGGCTGACGAACACGCTCTATTACTAGTCCCACAGAGTTTTCTGAGCGCATAGGAGAGTGTGGCACATTAGGAGGTAGTAAAAACATTTCACCTGCTTTAATCGGAATATCCACCGCTTTTCCATCTTCTTGAATACGCACATTAATGTCTCCTTCAAGTTGGTAAAAGAGCTCTTCTGTTTCGTTGTAATGGTAGTCTTTACGGGCGTTTGGACCACCAACAATCATAACTATATAATCTGTGCCTTCTGGGTATAAATTCTTATTCCCAACGGGTGGTTTTAATAAGTCTCTATTCTCTTCTATCCACTTTTGTAGATTAAACGGACGTTGTACTGACATAATTCTATTTTTCTGCGGGTTAAAAGTAAGGTACTTTTGAGCCTTCAAGCAAACGAATATGAATTTAAATCTAGAAGGAAAATCAGCACTTGTAGCTGGTTCAACACAAGGCATTGGTAAAGCAAGCGCTTTACAATTGGCAGAAATGGGAGCATCTGTTGTACTGTTGGCAAGGAATGAAGAGAAGTTAAAGGCTGTAAAAGAAGAGTTGGCCAACAATGGATCTCAAAACCATGCCTACATTGTAGCTGACTTTTCATCTCCGGAAAATGTGGTCAAGGCCATTGGAGCATGGGATTTTGCAAAGAACCCGATCCATATATTGATAAATAATACGGGAGGCCCTCCGGGCGGTCAAGCCATAGAGGCCAACTTGGATGCCTACAGACAAGCTTTCAACAGCCATTTGATTAACAATCAAATTTTAGCGCAAGCAGTGGTTGCATCCATGAAGTCTGCGGGCTACGGTCGCATTATTAATGTAATATCTACTTCTGTAAAAGCACCTTTGGCAAATCTAGGTGTAAGCAATACCATACGTGGAGCGGTTGCCAATTGGAGTAAGACTTTGGCAAATGAGCTTGGCCAATTTAACATTACGGTTAACAACGTTCTTCCAGGGGCTACCCATACGGCAAGGTTGCAGCAAATTGCAGAAGATAAAGCAGCCAAAACAGGACAATCAGTTGAAGCCATTTTTGAGGCATTTGCGAACCAGGTGCCAATGAAGCGTGTGGCGCAAGCAGAAGAGGTGGCCAATGCCATTGCTTTTTTAGCGAGCCCTGCAGCCAGTTATGTCAACGGAATTAACGTGCCGGTAGATGGTGGTAGAACTCCAGCATTGTAAAATAGCAGTTTTTAAGCATAAAAAAAGCCCCTGTCAATTGACGGGGGCTTTTATGTTTTATATAAGTATGAATTACTTCACAATCAATCTTACCACTTCGTTTTCTGAAGTTCTAAGAATGTAAAGACCTTTATCAAATGCAGTAACATCTAACTCAGTAACATTTACTTGGTCAGCTACTACCTGTCCAAGTGTATTTACAGCTGTGAAAGAAATTGCTTTGTTGAATCTTACTACTGTGTTTGCAGGATTAGGGAATGCTTTTAAAGCATCAGTAACATTCATTGAAACTACAGACAGAATTAAACCGTTGTTGTTGCTTGCATCTGGGGTAGAACCATCAAATAACACCCAATCATTTAAAGCTCCATCCGTTCTTCTTCCGTAAGAGATGTCAGCGCCTAAGTTTGGTAAAGCAATAGAGTCTACCATTTGGGTTAAATCAAAGTTTGAGATGATTGCAAATGGTGTAACAATATTGAAATCAAAGTTGAGATGGTCAGGACCTTGTTCTGGTTCAAAATCAGCCCAAAGTAATTTCCAGTCACCATCTGCTATCTCTAGAGTAACACTCATGTTGTTGTGGCAACGAGGTATTCTCCATTTACCAAGGTCAAGATTAAAGTTTGTAGTATACATCCCAACAAGATCAATGGTTGCTCCCGTACCATTGTACAATTCCATCCAAGGATCGTAGTCACCAGCATCATCCATAACGGTTCCGTCATTATTAGACATTACCTCATTGATTACTAAACCGGCAGGAATAGAATGATCTTCTTCATCAAAGTCTTTTACAAACATTGGGAAGATTTGGTAACCTTCATCATGAGGAACTGAAGTGTCAAACTGACCACCAATACCAATGATGTTAAACGTACCTGTTGGAGCAGCAGCAATGCTGTCTGGCAAATAAGTGTCTTTATCAATACGCATTGTCAATGTATCTCCAGCTGGAGTAACAAAGTCAAGGTTAGCATTGAATGTTGGTGCTGGCCATTGAGAAGGATCTACCAAGTAAACACCTCTAATTTCAATGTAGTTTGCCTCTGTATCTTCATTCAAATCAGTAACTACTGTTGGGAAAGGAATACAGTTTCCAGTAGACAAGATCATGATAGAATCTGGAACAAACTCAGTCAATCCGTTGTAGAAATCTACTTCACCAATAAGACGAAGCTCGTCTCCTTCTGTAACCACATAGTTATCTACATCATCAAAGTTGAAGACATTAATTCCATTCGTTTCATCCATTACGTGAAAGCTGATTCCGTTGTTTCCATCTAAGTCTTTACCGTAAACTATACCTTCAATGGCACAGTAAACACCTAAGCTATCTGGAATACCGTCAGTATCAACAGTTCTTAATACGTCAATGTTGTAAGTTGGAATTACAAACTCATCGTCAAAAATCGTTACTGTGTATGTACCTGTTACGATTTGACCGTTTACAGGGTTCATTAACTCAATAATCGCGTCTTTGTCTCCATCTTGAACAGAGTTGTCAATGATATAAAGTGTAACAGACTGTGTATCTGCTGTAGATGCAGGAACAGTAAGAGTTACCGTTGTAAAGTCTACATCAACCCCACCATCTATAGCGGTTGAACTTTGGTTATACATGACATCTACAGAAACAGGGAACGCATTCGGATTGGTAAACACAACATCAATCATCACAGAATCATCTGTTTCTAAAACAGAAGTTGAATTTCCGATGAAAGAAATCAATGGGTTTGCTGGTTGAACTACGTTTACGGTATCAATATCCGTATCCATTCGAGGAAGAATTTGGTATCCGCTCGTGTATGGAGAAGAGTTGTCGAACTGACGTTGAGAACCGTATACATTGAAGTATCCTAAAGGAGCATTTGGAATAGAATCCCAGATATCTGCATCAGAATCAAAACGCATTCTCAATGTGTCACCATTTGTTGTTACAATATCCATGTTGGTGCTAGAACCAGAAGATGGCCACTGTGTTGGATCTGCTAAATAAACTTGATTCAAAGCAATCAAGTAAGATTCTTGAGACTCCATGAAGTTTGCAACAGTATCTGCTGCAGGAGTTGATGTTGTTTGAACCAAATCAATGGTGTCTGGAGAGAATTGAGTTAAACCGTTGTATTGAGCAACAGTACCAACAACTCTTAAAGAATCTCCCATGTTTACTGAGTATCCAGAAACATCGTTAAAATCGAAGATAGTGATCGCCCCTGTTGCATCTTGCATAGAGAAGTCCAGACCGGTTCCACCTCTAAAATCTATAGTAGTAACAACTCCGCGCACAACACATTGCACACCAAGAGAATCTGCTGATCCGTTGGCATCGCTTGAAGTAACTGTTGCCAAATCGTATTCTGGAATAGCAGGTGAAGAAGACCCACAAACATTATCTGCTGCACCAGGAGAGCCGAAAACAGCATTACCGTTCACAATGACACCTGCTGGGCTTGTAGATGCGCTCCAGCTAGAACCTAAGTTTTGATCTAGTGTCAAATCGCAAAGAACCAAGGTAGGGCCATTACCATCAGGAGTTGTTGGCCAAGGGCTTCCATCGTCATAATCTACGCTATCTACTGTTGTACCATTATTGTCAACCAATACGATATCTTCACCACCGTTAGACAAACCACCGCTTGACCATTGATAGCAAATTGAAGAACTAATACCGAATGTATTTATCAATGCTACTGAATCGACTGCTACAACGAAGTAGGCTCCAGCTCCAATAGAAACATTTGGGAAAGTATACACAAAGCCTTGTGTGAAAGAGTAACCTTGAAGGTTTACAGCAGAAGTTCCAGAATTGTAAAGTTCTACAAATTCTGTTGAATCTGCTCCAGATTCTGGGCCGTTGTAGGAGATTTCTGTAATCCTAATGCCTTGTGCAACAGTTGTTAAGGTGAGGCACACGGCAAATAAAAACGTGTAAATTTTTTTCATAATTATTGATTTTTCGAGCGCAAAAGTACACAAGCTTTTGAGTATCTACTTTACGAGATTATTAATTATCAATTTTTGATAGCAACTATGCTAACTTCTTTAAACTCGAAATTGTTGTTTTCTAAGTCCAGGATACGTACAAAAATGATGTATGGTCCGGTTTCAACCATGCTTCCATCGTCATTGGTGCCGTCCCAATACCAAGAGCCCTTGGTTTCAAGTAATTCGTTGTTTACCAATTCTTTTACCATTACACCTGCTTTGTTATATACCCAAACTGATCCTGTAAATCCATTTTGGGCTACCTGGTAATTGATAGAGAGCACATCATTCCAACCATCGTTATCTGGCGAAAAGGTTTTAGGTTCTAGAGAAATGGTAGAGGTGCCATTTTGGCTCTCTAGGTATTGTGAGTTTTCTAAGCCGGGGGTTCCCCAGTAAACGCTTTCTGCTCCACTGGTCCAATTGAGTGTTTGATTGGTATTTACAAAGGGGTTGATTCTTTCTAGAGCCACTCCATCAGGATCTTTTACCAAGCCAAAATGCATGTCTGCATTGTAACTAAGACTATCGACTACTAAACTGTCTGCACGTGTAAGTATGACTTGACCGCTCTCATTGGAATAAGTAGGTAAGTCTGTTTCAAATATGTTTTCTGGTGCAGAAATCGGATAGTCATTGATTGTAGCTATACTATTTTCTGTAAAGCAGATATAGGCTCCTGGATTAAGGAAAAGGTGCTGTTCGCTCACTGGTTTGTATGCCGGTTCTCTGTTGGTATTGATATATCGCAATTGATAGTTGTAGATGTTAACCGGAATTTCTTCATTGTTGGTGAGCTCTACATAATCACTTCCTCCACTCAATGGGTTAAACAACACTTCATTAACTACAAGGCTTTGATTTCCTGGTAAAATACTTTGGAACTTTTGGGTTGAAATACTTCTCCCATCGCATTGGTTTACGCCACTAATCTCCAGTTCATAGATGAGAGATTCTTTTATGTTTGATTTGCTGTAAAAGGTGATTTCATTCGTGGTAGATGAAATGCTATCGTTCCAAACAAGACTTGGAGAGCTGCTGATGCTCAGGTTAGAATCAAAGAGAATGTCTCGGTTCCAAACTGTTAATAGGGTGTTTTCATCAACAAATTGCCAAGCAGTAATTTTTGGTGTATCTACAGAAATGTTGAGGTCAATGCTGTTTTCTGTTCCGGGAGTTCCGCCTAATGCTGCTTCAGAACCAGACCAATTGATGGCACCTAAGCATTTTGCTTCAAGGCTCCATTTTTCGATAGAATATCCACCTTTGGCTTTTTCTTCATCTTGGTACCAATCGTCAGTGTAAGCGACCCTGTCCATGATTGTTCCATCAGAAAAACGAATGGAAATATCATCTCCCGCATTGTTTAAAGAAGGGAAAGAAGTAAGCGCATATGTATTTGAAGCAAACAAATCTTCGTATTGGTCTTCTACAAGAATCAAATAGGATTTGGGTAAGATGGTGCCGTTGGGAATAATTACTGAGTCTCCTTCATCGTGCAGATACATGTATTGAAGCAGCAAAGCCTCTGTGCTAGAATTGTAAATTTCTACATATTCGGCTTCTGGCAAATTGGTGATTTCATTGTCTGGGTTGGGAGACAATTCGGAAATAATGATTTCATAAGGTTCTGGAATTCTACCAATGGCGAACTCAATGGTGTCAATACCTTGTTGGTTCCCAAAGCAATCTTCTCCACCTGCAATTCTTGCAGTATAAACAGCGCCAGAATCAAGACTAGAGTTCAACAAAACATCAATTTCATAATTGCGGACAAAGGCAATAGAGTCTATACTCACAACTGGAGATATGACGCAAATGATTTGCGAAGCATTGGCATCGAGGCCTTTATTATACGTGAACCTGAGTGTTTGTAGGTTGATGATTTGAAAATCGATAATTTCTGGAATGATGCTATCTGGAGCGTTGTTGTAAATGCTGTTCACTACACCTGGGGTTCCCCCTAAAGTGTTTGAGCTCGCTTTCCAATTTAGTGGATCACTACAAGGGTGAGCAGGATTGATGCGCTCTAGACTATAGCCACCATCACTTTTGTCAGACTCTTGATACCAATCATCGGTATACTCTAAGGTATCTATCAAGTCGTTGTTCTCATTTCTCAGGCCCAATTCATCTCCTGTATTGTTGAGCGTTGGCCAGCTTGAAAGCCCAATCACATCGCTAAAACCTTGGAAACTAAGTGTATCATCATCTTTACATAAAATCACATAGGCATCTGAGCCTAAAAAGAATTCAGGTAAAGTGGCTGTTGTTGTAGAACCATCGGTGTAAGTCCAGTTTTCTAAATTAATGGGCTGGGCAGTGGTATTGTGCAGTTCTATATATTCCGCTTCTGGTAAGCCAACAATAGGGGCAGGATCAGCCATGATTTCGTTGATGATGACATCTTCAAATTGAGTTTGCGGCTGTGTAAAAAACTGAAATGGAACGGTGGTGCTCAAAACATTTCCCGAAGTGTCTTGCACCGAATCTATGGTTAAAATGTAAGGCGTTAATGGTGAGAAAACAGGGCCGAAGTCTAAAAGAACATCGCCTTGGCTTACAAGAACAGTATTGGGATTACCAATGCCTTGATCTACCGAATACATATTTGGGTTTACTGCCAGAGCAGAGTCTAGCCTTTCATTAAAGATAAGAACCAAATATTGATTGGTAATGGTGGCAATGGAATCAAGACTGGGAGGAATGGTATCTGAAAAAGGGATGCCTTGAACAGAAACATCATCGAAGAAAAAACGGTTGGATCGGGTAGAAGTGAAATCGCAGTGGAAACCAAACCAATTGGTAATCATGTGATCATCATCAAAAGTGCTTCCTTCTGAAGTGAATGTTCCTGCGAAACCTACATCGTGAAGCAATTCCCAATTCCCTAAAGCATCTCTTGTAACACGAATACGAGCTTCTACAGGGTTAATGTCAACCACATCGTCTGTGCCATCAATAATTTTAGACCTGCTTGTTCCATTTTGTTTATAAAGAGAAATTTCGTCACTCGTATTGCCTATTTGTACGTAATAGCCATTGAGCGATCCGTTCAAATCTTGCTGATCTGAGACCAAATAGATATTGGCTTTGTTGCTGGAAGAGGGATTGAAAGTAAGCCTTACTGTAAATTCCCAAGAGGTGTTGTTAATGGCCTGCGAACTCGTTACCAGATATTTTTCTGAAGAAACCGCTGGTGCGTCTAGCTGCAATTCAAAGTTTGTGTTGACAGTAAAGTCGGGTGCATCACCAATCCAAGTGGGGTTGTTGGTAAAATCTCCATCGCTAAAATCATCGTTTACCTGCGCCATTCCGCTAAGGCTAAAGAGAAAAGAGAAGGATAAAAAGAGGTGCTTCATGTTGCGTATAATTGCTTCAAAACTAGGTTAAAATTGAATTTTATTTGGACGATTCCGTTAAAAATGGATTCATTCATTATTATCTCTCTAGCATTGTTCATTTTTGCTTTATGAAAGTTGCAGTGGTTGGCGCTACCGGTATGGTAGGCAGAGTAATGTTAAAGCTATTAGCACAGCGTGGTTTTCCTGTAAGTGAGTTGTTTCCCGTAGCATCAAAAAGAAGTGCGGGATCTCAAATTGAATTCAACGGAAAGAAGTACACTGTGCTCACGTTGGAAGAAGCATTGGAAAAAGACTTAGACCTAGCCTTATTCTCTGCAGGAGGGAATACTTCTAAAGAGTGGGCGCCAAAGTTTGCAGAAAAAGGTGTAACCGTCATAGACAATAGCTCGGCTTGGCGAATGGACCCCAACATTAAATTGGTAGTTCCAGAAATTAATGCCCACGAGTTAACGGCTCAAGATAAAATCATTGCCAATCCAAATTGCAGCACCATTCAATTGGTAATAGTGCTGAACCCCTTAAACAAGGCCTATGACATTCAACGGGTAATTGTGAGCACTTACCAAAGCATTTCTGGAACCGGAAAGGCAGCAATAGAGCAAATGCATAATGAGCGAGCAGGAGACAAGGGCGAAATGGCCTATCCGTATCCGATAGATCAAAACTGCTTGCCGCATTGCGATGTGTTTTTAGAGAATGACTACACCAAAGAAGAGATGAAGCTGACCAACGAAACCAAGAAAATTTTAGGAGATGATGGGGTGCAAGTGGTAGCTACAGCAGTTCGTGTTCCGGTGAGTGGTGGGCATAGCGAGTCTGTAAATGTTGAATTTGGGAAAGCTTTTGATTTGGGAAATGTGCGCAAGCTTTTGCATGATACAGATGGCGTTAAGCTGCAAGACAACCCAGATACAAATACCTACCCCATGCCATTATTTGCTCATGAAAAAGATGATGTGTTTGTAGGAAGAATTCGTAGAGATTTTACACGAGAAAACGCATTGAATTTTTGGGTAGTTTCAGATAACTTAAGAAAAGGTGCAGCAACAAATGCCATTCAAATAGCCGAATATTTAATGGAACATCAGCTTTTGAACGGCATCTAATTTCTTATTGGCTTAGCTCACTTCTGCTACACACTTTAACTCAATGGCAATTGGTGTTGGCAGGGCATTGATGGCCACTGTTGTTCTGCATGGCTTATTTTCTACATCTTTAAAATATTCCGCATAAATGCGATTAAAGGTTTGAAAATCACGTTTCATGTCTACTAAAAACACTTGAATATCTACCAGTTTATCCCAGCTAGAGCCTGAAGCTTCAAGCACTTGCCTCACATTATTGAAAACGCTGTGTACCTGAGCTTCAAAATCAAAAGCTTTGAAGTTTCCGTTGTGATCCAATTCTAGCCCAGGAACACCCGAGTCATTGGAATCAGAACCTGCTACTCTGGGTCCAACACCAGAAAGAAAAAGAAGGTTTCCCACTTTACGTGCATGTGGATAAAGTCCTACCGGCTTTGGAGCTTTGGAAGCGTTGATATTTTTATTCTCCATAATTATTTAGATTCTTGTTGCAAATGAAATGGTTTTTAATCGTTTTACACAGCATTATCTTCTTGCTCGTAAGCCAAAATATCTCCAGGCTGGCAGTCTAATACTTTGCAGATGGCTTCTAAGGTTGAAAAACGGATGGCTTTCACTTTTCCTTGTTTCAAAATGGATAGGTTGACTGTAGAAACGCCAACCTGTTCTGATAGTTCTTTCAATTTCATTTTTCGTTGAGCTCTTGAATCTTTTTCAAGGCAGCATTTTCTTTCTCTGTTTTTGCAATGTTGAACCTTATATTTTTTAGCTCTGCTGCAATAAGATTATCTTCTCCTAACAACTTCATAGAAATTGCATATGCAGAATCGCTATAGAATAGTGTGCGATCGTAGCCGTTAATAGATTTGTAATACTCCGCGTATTCGAAGAGGCCGTTTCTAAGTATGTTGTTTTGATTGTATTTGACGGCTAGCTTGGTTCCTTTATCCAAGTAATGCAGAGAACTGTCAATTTGCTTTTCTCTCCGGTAAAGAATTCCTAGATTAACATAAATGCCAGGTAAATAGTTTTTGAACCTGCTAGAATTGATAATAGAAAGCGCTTTGAGGTAGTAAGCCTTAGCAGAGTCATTCTCGATTCTGATATGGAGGAAATTATTCCCGAGGTTGTTTAATACAATCCCGTAACCTGAAGGGTTTTCTAAAGAAAGAAAGTAATTTCCAGCCACTCTTAAAACAGAATCGGAGTCTAAACCTTGACCATTTAGTGCATTTCCAAGACCATTGTAGGCGTTGCCAAGCTCGCTTTCTAGACAGGCACATTCATCTATGGTAGAAATGGCTTTTAAAAAGAACTCCTCCGCTTCCGTATAGCCTTGTAATTCATAGAAAAGATTTCCTAAATGTAAGTATAAAAGGGCTGAGAATTTGGGGTCTTCAATCAGCTCAAAGAGCTCTAGAGATTTATAAAAGTGAATTGTTGCGAAGTTTAAGTCTCCTTGATATTGATGATTTATCCCTTCATTTCTTAAAGTGTACGCCCATAGAAAGGTATCATGAGAAAGCTCTGCATATTTCAATGCACTATCATTATAAATAGTTGAGGAGTCATATTCTCTAATCACGGCATAGGCTATACCTAAACGCTGGTAGCTCTCTTCTAATTGAGCGTACATAGAATCATGAGTCGAAAACAGTGCAATGGCTGTATTGCCGTAGTATAATGCACTGTCTTTTTGACCTGTAACAGCCAGGCTCATGCATTTTTTGTTGTATTATAAAGCTTGATTGTAAGAAATATTTTGGGCGAAAATTGTTGGAATATTTAACAATAACGCTAGAGTCATGAAGAGTGATAAGCCTTTCATACAGAGTATTCTTGGAAACCTTTTTAGATGTCAAAAAGGTATGAAAATAGATCGAAAAAAGAACGGCTAAGTCTTCTTCTTTTTGCCAAGGCTAAAAGTCAGCTCGGTTAGCTTGAAAAGAGGCAGGCTAACAGTCATGCATTATATAAATGAAGCAAGACATTTTAAGACGCCTTTTAATTGGTGTTTACTATTCTTTCCCTACTAAAAAACTGAATTAAAATGGCCAGTAGAACAACGGCAAGGCAGCCAATAACATTGTACATGAGATAACTGAATTTAAACCACTCTAGGGTTACCCCCAAATGAATGAAGAGAACAGTTGCTTCTGCAATAAATGCCGCAATAAGGATGGCAAAGGCTTGTATTCTTTTTAAGAAGAAGGCTGTTAAGAAAATACCCAAAATAGTTCCATAAAAGAGTGAACCAAGAATGTTCACTAACTGTATCAAATTGTCGAACAAAGAGGCACTCAATGCAATGCCTATGGCAGCAACACCCCAAGCTACGGTAATCCACTTAGAGATGCGCACCTGCTCTAGATCTGTAAATGTTTTGGAGCTGAGGGTTTGTACATAATCTACCATGGTAGTGCTTGCTAGAGCGTTAAGTTCTCCTGCAGTGCTGCTCATAGCTGCACTAAATATTACTGCTAGCAGTAAACCAATAAGGCCGTGGGGCAAGTATTTGAGGACAAAGGTGAGGAAGATGTAATCGCTGTCTTTTGTTTCTATACGATCGTCAATGCGTTCAATCTCTTTTTTGATGTCGCTGCGGATGGCTCGTTGCTCTATTTGTAACGCTTGAATTTGAGGTTCTATGCTTTTTCTTTCTGTTTCACTACTGCCTGTGTAGGCTGTAAGCAGCTCCTTTTTTTCTTCGTGAACCAGATGAAATTCACTTTCTAGCTGGGTAATGTTCTTGCCTTCAGCACTTGCTTTCACCGCAGCTAACCCTTGTTGGTTAAAGAAAGCGGGAGGTGCTTGAAACTGATAAAACACAAAAAGCATAATCCCAATCAAAAGGATGAAAAACTGCATGGGAACCTTCAGCAAGCCATTAAACATCAAGCCTAATCGCGATTCTTGAAGGCTTTTCCCGCCTAAATAACGCTGCACCTGACTTTGATCGGTTCCAAAATAAGAAAGAGATAAGAATAAGCCGCCCGTTAAACCACTTACTAAGGTGTAGCGATTTGAAAAATCTATCGAAGTATCTACAATTTCCATTTTGCCTAAAACACCTGCAATTTCAATGGAATCCATGAAAGAAACCTGTTCTGGAATTCCAGAAACCATGTAGACAAAAGCGATGATCATTCCCGTAAAGATGACGGCCATCTGCCATTTTTGGGTCAGACTTACAGCTTTGGTTCCACCGCTTACGGTGTACACAATCACCAGGGTTCCTACAGCTACATTCATGAGGTTGAGGTTCCAACCCAAGATCGTACTTAAGATAATGGCCGGAGCGTAAATGGTAATACCAGCGGCTAAACCTCTAGAAACTAAGAATAAAAATGCGGTGAATAAGCGGATGCGTTGGTCGAAGCGTTTTTCTAGGTATTCGTACGCGGTAAAAACATTAAGCTTATAGTAATTAGGAATAAAAAATGCAGAAACTAAGACCATGGCTATTGGCAAACCAAAGTAAAACTGAATGAAACCCATACCATCTTCGTAAGCTTGGCCAGGTGTGCTTAAAAAGGTAATAGCGCTTGCCTGCGTAGCCATAATGCTCAGTCCAATGGTAGACCAGCGCATGGAGTTGCCTCCTTTGAGGTAGCCATCTAGCGTATTGTTTTTGCGGGTTTTCCAAGCTCCGTAACCCACAATAGCCGCAAGGGTTAATATTAAAACAAGCCAGTCTAGTGCTTCCATATTACCAAAGGGTTGAAATATAGTAGAAGACAAGAATTTCAATAATGAGCATGCCAATTACAAAGAGGTACATACGCTTCCACTGAACGGCCTTTTCTTTATTCATTTTCTTCTTCTGTTGCTTGCACTTGAGCAATAATATTGGCGAACAGCTTGAAAGCTCCTGGTACACCAGCAGGTAATTCTCTGAAAAAGGAGATGCCTGTATACACAAAGGCACCTTCGCCATATTCAGCCACGAGAAGACCACCAAGCTCTGGATTAGCGCCTTTATCATTCCAAGAAATCAACGAGGTATATTGCTCATCCCACTCTTTAGCAAAGTATAGACCGCGTTCTTGCACCCAGCCTTCAAAATCAGCATGGCTTATGTTGTTTGGGTAATTGAGAATCGGATGGTCTTTTTGAAGCAAGCGAACCTCAGAGAACTCATCAGTTACTCTGCCTCGGCCAATTTTTAAGGGATAAGGTCCAAGTTCTTCAGTTTTTAATGAATAACTGGTATTGTATTGAACCACATACTTACCACCCTTGCGTACATATTCGAGTAGCATTTCGTGAATTTCTGTGATCTCATCTAGCCTATTGTATGCGCGAATTCCAGAAATAACAGCATCAAATTCTTGCAAATAGGCCAGTGTTACGTTTTTGGGTTCAATCAATGTTACGGCATAACCAAGCTGACTTAAGGCCTGCGGAATTTCATCTCCAGACCCCATGATGTAACCAATATTGGCGCCAGCAATTTGAATGTCTTCTTTCACCAATTTTGCCTTTGTTGGCGGCAAAACTACTTGCGTAGGGATATGATCATAGGCTATTTCTTGCACATGTTGCGTGTATACTTCACTACCCACTTGCAACGCGATGCTCACGTAACCTTGGCTGCTTTTTTTAGGCGGTGCAATTTGAAAGCCCACTTCATACACTTGACCATTTTTCAGCTCTTTTATGGTGGTGTCTTGAACCAATGCATTCCACCCTTTTGGCAAGTTGGGAGATACTTTTACTTCTGCCATATCTCGATGCGCTTTGATGCGCACTTTAATTTCTTGAGTACTGTCATTGGCAAAGAGGTATACCTTATTCGTGATTTGAGAGGATACTGGAGGAATAATGGCCACCGGACGCTGCAATTCACCAATGGATCGGTCTACCCAGGCGTATTGGATGGGTTCACGAATAATCAGCGGCAAATACGGTGTTTCAAAAACAAACTCAGCGTAAGCTATGGGTGGGTTTTCAGGAAGACCAAGCAGGTTTTTGTTGCTTATTTGATACATGTCGCTTTCCACTGCATCTTCTAACCAATAAGGCTGTGAAACACGCTTGCCAAATGCCAAAGTATCGTACCAAGTAGTAATGGTATTTGAAATAGATTGATTGGCTTCAAGTGTTTTTCCATGCACACGAATTTCTTTTAAAAACATTTTTTTCTGGCCTTGTACCACCACCTCAAGTTCTACAGGAGTTTGAGATCCAACAACCAGTTTAGGGTTTAACGTAGTAAAAGAAGTGTGAATTCCAGCACACCATTTCATAATATCTACAACGTCTTTTTGCTTTTGCTCTTTCCAAGGAAAATCGGGCATTGCATCTATCATTTCCAGCACTAAGGCCAAACCTTCAATAGACTTAGAGGGGTCTGAATAATCGAAGTTATTATTGATCTCAACCAAGAGGTCTTGAACTTCATAGCCACCTCTAATTCTTGACCAATTGGGAACAATGCCATCAAAAATTTTCTTGTCTACCAAAGGGTCGCCTTTAACCAACTCTAAATATTCTGGTCTGTCGCCCCGTTGCAAGGCTGTTCCAAAGGCTTGGCAACGGTGTTGGCTTCTGGCCTTAGAGGCTATTTCTGTATACGATTCCCCCAATAATGGGTTAAAATCGCCCACGTTTACCACAATGAGCTTATCTTTCTTTTCATCAATTGATTTATCAAACCAAGCGTGCGTATTAAAAAATAAGCGGTGCACTTTCCAAATGCCATATTTCTTGGCAGATGCTGGAAATTTGTTGGGATCGTTAGCAGCTTCAAACGCTTCTTCTGCCACAATAGCGCTGGCTGTGTGTTGTCCATGACCAGCTCTTTCATCTGGAGGGAACCGGGTAACAATTACATCGGGTTTAAATTGACGGATTCTACTTACTGCATCGGCAACCAAGCTGTCTTTATTCCATTTTTCAAAAACCTCATCTACAGATTTTGAATAGCCAAAATCCATAGCTCTTGAGAAATACTGTTCGCCACCATCTATGCTGCGTGCCATTTGTAATTCTTGCGATCTCAAGATCCCTAGCATTTCGCCTTTTTCATCTCCAATAAGATTTTGGCCACCACCACCTCTTGTCAAAGAGAAATAAGATGTGCGGTACTTCTGGCCTTGTGCTAACCAAGCAATTAAGCGGGTATTTTCATCATCTGGATGTGCAGCAAAGTACATGACATTGCCCACCACAAGCAACTTTTCTAACTCTTGCTTGATTTCTGACGATGCTGGCCTACTGGTTTGTTGTGAAAACGCACTGCCAAGGAGTAGGCAGGTAAAGGCTGATAGAATGAGTTGACGCATAACTGTTTTTCGATATTCTGAGCGAATGTACTATTTAAGCAATCAAACAAGAGGTAAACACTCTTGTTTACTGTTCTATGCTGATTTTCCGTTGAAAGAGACCTCCATCGGCAGTATGAATTTGTGCAAAGTACATACCGCTTTCCCATTGAGAGGTGGCTACTTTTACGTAGTTGATTCCATCGGCAGTTTCAGATTCAAAGGCGAACACTTCTTGACCAAGGCCATTCACAATATAGATTTGAGAAAAGAATTCATCTTTATTCTCAGCAGTAAAATGAACATGATTTTTAGCCGGAATGGGATAAACTACCATAGTGCTACCTCTCGGGTCTTTTATCACTTCAGTTTCTTTTGTTAATATCCAATGCTCTGGATCAAAGGAGATTTCGTTGACTCTAAAAGTGGTTTGGAGCTGAAAAGTATGCGAAGTAGCGCTGCTTTCTACATGAACAATGGTGTCTTGTTCATAGCCTACAAGGTGAAGTGGAATTTTCAACGAGGCTAGATTTCCATTCTTGGCAGAATTGCTTTGAGTGATTTGCCCACGAACCCCTTCGTTTGTTCTCTGCCATTTAATGGTAAACTTTGGATACCCTTCTCCATAAATGAAGTAATCGAAATATGCGTTTAGATCTTGCCTACTGCTATTTTCTAAATGTTGTTTTAAGTTCTCTGTAGAGGTAAATCCAAAAGCATTTTCAGGATCGCTTAGGTATGTTCTTAGCCCTTCGAAAAAGGCGACATCGCCAATTTGATAGCGCAATTGATGCAATACATATGCTGCCTTCGTGTACGAGAGTTTAGAGTCAAAAACCCGGCTTACTTCGGTCGTGTCATAAACGTAAACAGAACCCGTATCATAGGTGGTTGCGTTCTCTAAAGTGTGTCCCAACCACGTTTGCCAATAGGCACCACCTTCAAACACTTCGTAATACAAACCTTCGCAATAGCTCGCAAATCCTTCGTTAAGCCATATTTCGCTCCAAGAGTTACAGGTTGTGTAGTTGCCAAACCAATGGTGCCCCAATTCGTGAACCACTAGGTTAAGGTGAAAATTTCCCATGAAGCTCACAGTGGTGTGTTCCATGCCACCACCACGAGTAAACTGTGCATGCGCGTATTTTTCGTCCATGTAAGGGTAAGGTAGGAAAAGACTATCAAAGTAGCGCATGGCACCATCTACCTTTTTCGCTTCACCCAAGAGCTCTTCTTCTGTGTAAGTAAATAAGTAGTTCTCCATGGTTAAATTACCCAAGCTTAAAGGCAATTCATAGGTAGAATAGGCATATTCGGTAATTGCAAATGCAATAAGGTAGGTTGGAATTCTATGTCCATGCTGGAAAGTATGCGTTTTCCAAGCGTTGTTTCCTGTGGTATTTACTAAAAGCCCATTTGAAACAGCGGTGTACTGTTTTGGTGTGCTGATAGAGATGCGAACGGAATCAAACTTGTCATTCAAACTTTGTTTCACAGGCCACCAAGCTTTTGCGCCATAGGGTTGAGAAAGGGTCCATACCATGGGAACTCCATTGTGCTCATTTTGCTGGAAGGTTCCCAAGCCGCCACTTTCTGGGCTTCCCTGGTAAATGATTTCAAGTTCTATTTCTTCTCCGGTTTGCTTTGTTTGCGGCAAGGTGATGACCAATAAAGAATCATGCTGGAATCCAATGCTTTGATTTTCGAATAGCACACTGTCAACCGTCATATTTTCAGCCAATTCAAACACCACTTCGTTCAAAATTTGGAGACAAAGAATGCGATAGTCAACACTTCCTTCGATGAAGCTGCTAGCTGGATTGTTTTTAATTTTTAAGTGGGCAAAAACCAGGTCGTATTTCTCGAAGCGGGCATCGGAAGATTTGTACTGATGAGCAAGTGCTGTTTTGGCATGAGAACAGCTTAAATGCTGGTGTTCTTTCTGAGGAAGACCCACCAGCGGTATAGAAAGTAAGAGCCAACAAAGGACTTTTTTAGAATGAAGTTTTTGTAAAATGGATACCATCGGCAATGAGGTAAATATACTCAAATGATAGATGGTTGAAAACCCATGATAGGGCGGTGTTAATTTTTGAGATATTAACAAATATTTAAAAGATTTGACACGGAAGATAAAGTTTTGGAGAAGTTTCGTACTTATTTTTACGCCAAACGGGAGGACTTGTGAATATGACAATTGGAGCTTCAAGCAAGCTCAACCAAATTATTCTCGAGTATTTAAGGAGTAATACTTTTTCTGTACTTGAATTAAAACAAACTATCAAAAGCACATGTAAGGTTGTGATAAGCGATAGCGCGCTGCGCAACCGAATACAGATGCTGAAGAATATGTAACAATAAAAGGGGCTTTCAAAGCCCCTTTTTTTATGCTTTTTCCGTTGGGGGGTGCCCAAAGTAATTTTTATAGGAATAAGAAAAGTAAGACACGCTGTTGAAGCCAACTTTATAAGCCACTTCAGATACGTTTCCACCTTTTTGAGAAAGAATGTTCTTAGCTTGTTCTAGCCTGTATTCTCTTAACAATTGATTGAACGTTTTATCTGTGGCATCTTTTACTCTTCTTTGAACGGTGCTTTTACTTAAGCCCATAATCTCGACTACATTTTCAATAGCAAATTCTGAATTTTCCATATTACCTTGAAAAATTCCGAGTAATTCTCCTAGAAAAACATTCTCTACCGATTCCACTTCACTTTTAGTGCTATCGTGAAATGATGTAGTCTTCAGTTTCTTTCTTAACTCAAGCAAGTTGTGCACACGAGCAGAAAGCTCTTTTACATTAAACGGTTTTGTAACATAGTCATCTGCACCATATTCCAAGCCTTTTATTTTAGACTCAGTCATGGTTTTTGCAGTGAGTAATATCACAGGGGTATTGGTAATGGTGGGGTTTTCTCTTACCATCTTCAGCAATTCATAGCCATCTTTCTTAGGCATCATGATGTCTGAAATAATGATATCCGGCATGCGTTTTACGGCTACGGCATAACCTGCTTCACCATCTTTGGCATTTAGGACAGAATATCCTTTAAATTTGAAGAGTTCAATTAAATTCTCGCTTACAGCTAAGTCGTCTTCAACAATGAGTACAGTTGACATAATGTATTACAATAGGCTTATTAATCTAAAACTGAATGGTCGTGACAATTTCAGAGCCGAAAAATAATCAATTATCACAGGAACAAGCAAACCCTTCGAATGAGTTGAAGGTTTTGCAAGAAGGTCTTGATCAATTTCAGAACAGTGCTTCTGGCTTTGAGTCTTTGCTCCGGGTGTTCGCATATGTTTGTCAGTCAGATCTTTTTGGGGTTTTCTTTCAGCCTTTGCAATCTGAAAAAATAAGCAGTGTTGGTTTCTATACAACCACAAAAAAAGACGAAAAAAGCCATGAGATTGAGTTAGAACTAGGACAAATCATTGCATCTCAGCAAAAGGGTTCTAAACAATCTATTTTAGAAGCGGGCGAGTTTACAAGCCATGTGTATCACAGATCCAATAGTGGCATTTATTATTTGTGTGCTCAGTCTTTTAGAGAAGACCTTACTTTTAGAATTGCGCTAGACCGATTGATTGATAAGGCCGAACTGAGAGTATTAGACAGTAAAATAGTAGAGCGCAACAAGCAGCTAGAGATTGCCATTGAGTCAAGCTCTGATGGTTTTTGGTACATCAACCTCAAAAAAAACAAAGTATTCTTTAGCGAAGAGTGGAAGAGTATGTTGGGTTTTCAAGACAGTGAACTCAAAAATACCTTCGAAACATTTCAAGCACTTATTCACCCAGATGATCGCAGTAAGACACTCACTGAACTAGACCCTTTAGCCCGCATGAATGATGGCCCATTTCAATGTGAGTATAGGCTAAGGCATAAACTTGGAGGTTACCGTTGGATTTTGACCCAAGCCTACGTAGGTTTAGATGGTAACGGAATACCTTCTAGATTAATGGCTACAAACATTAATATTACCAGCAGGGTAACTTACCGCAAGAGTTTAGAACAAAAAGAAGAAGAGTACAGTAGTTTAGTCAATTCGGTGCACGAAGTAATTTTTAAAACCGACAATCAAGGAGTCATCAGCTTTCTTAACCCTGCGTGGGAGCAAGTAACAGGGTTTAACTACAAACAGTGTCTGCAAACTTCGATTAAAGACTACGTATATTACGATGACAAGCCTTTGATGGATGCCCTTCTAAATAGTTCTATCAAAAACAACGAAGAGTCTAAAAGCATCAATTACGAAGTGCGCTTTTTATCAATGACCAAGCCTTTTGTGTGGATGCACATGTACGGTACGGTTGAGTTTGATGGCCTAGGCCATTTTTCAGGCTTGTATGGAACCCTCATTGATATTCACTCAAGAAAAGAAGCTGAGCTTGCACATGCTCAGAGTGATGAGCGTTTTAGAGTAATGAGTGAAACCATGAGCGACCTTATTGCGCTTCATAAACTGGATGGGAGCTTTTACCATTTGTCACCTTCTATCAAAGATCTCATGGGTTTTGAGCCAGAAGAGATGTTGGGTAAAACCCCCGAAGATTTTGTTCATCCTGAAGACTTAAGTCAGTTTTTGCAAGGGGTAATCAAACCCTTGTCTAAGGGAGAAATTAAGAAGATGACGGGCCAAATGAGGGTAAAGCGCAGCAACGGTTCTTACCTCTGGATTGAATCTGTGATTCAACCCATGTACACCGATGGTCAAATAGATTCATTGCTCTCAGTATCGCGAGATGTTTCTGAACGTAAACGCGCAGAAATTGAAATGCAAAAAGCCTTGAAAAAGGAAAAGGAGTTGAGTGAATTGCGTTCGAGGTTCATTACCATGGCCAGTCACGAGTTTAGAACACCGCTTACTTCCATTAAATCTTCGGTGCAGTTGCTTGAAATGTACGCTGATGAAATTTCGAGCGAGCTCAGAAACCCTATGTACAACCACATGGGTAAGATTTCTGTACAAATTGACCGCTTAACAGATTTGATGGAAGATATTTTGGTTGTGGGGAAATCTCAAGCTAAAAAGATGCCTTTTGATGCAGAAAGAACAGACTTTGTTCTCTTTTGTAAAGATTTGATAGAGCAAAACTTTACCTATCGTGAAGGCGAGAGAACCATTGAGATGGATGTAATTGGAGACAAACGAGAGGTGATGATAGATCCTGGATTGATGCAGCAGGTAATGAACAACACCATTTCTAACGCCTTTAAATACAGCCGCGATCGTCCGGACCCTAAGTTAAAGTTGACCTTTTCAGAGAGTCAATTGCGCGTTGAGGTGATGGATTTTGGAATTGGGGTTCCTAAAGCAGAACAAGAACAAATTTTTCAGTCGTTCTACAGAGCAAACAATGCAGCAGATATTGAAGGAACCGGTTTAGGCCTGGTTATTACCAAGCAGTTTGTAGAAATGCATGGTGGCACCATTGACTTTAAAAGCAAAGAAAACGCAGGAACCATCATAGATATCCATTTACCGGTGTAACAAAAAAGGAGCGACCTTAAAAAGCTGCTCCTTTGCTATTATGAGAATTGTGGGTGCTTAGTAAATATCTAAGTAGTAAGGCATTCTTGTGTAAATGCCATTCATTTTTTCTACTTGCTTCATTCTTTGTAAGTAAGGATATAAGTGCCCAAGATTCTTTTCTACAATTTTCTCTTCGGCTCCAGAAAGCTTTTTCGTAAACTCTTCGAAAGGATCTTTTTGCTCTGGGTACTCAACAATTTTGTAGTCTTCCAATTCCGCCATTTCACTTGCGTAATCAATAGCGTCTTGTAAGCTGCCTAACTCATCAACCAAACCAATTTCCAATGCATCTGTTCCAGCCCATACTCTACCTTGAGCTATGGCATCAACAGCGCTTTTCTCCATTCCGCGACCATCGCTAACACGTGTTAAGAAGGTATCGTATACCGTTTCAACATAACCTGTAATGATTTCTCTTTCATAAGCTGTCATTGGTCTTGAAGTTGTTCCCCAATCAGAGTGCAAGTTGGTTTTTACGGTATCTGTTGTAATTCCCAATTTATCTCTCATGAAGCCTTGCAGGTTAGGTATCATTCCAAACACACCAATAGAACCAGTAATGGTATTGGGTTGTGCAAAAATGCGGTGTGCACCGGCAGAGATGTAATACCCGCCAGAAGCAGCTACATTACCTATAGAAACCACAAATGGTTTTTCAGATTTCGCCAATTGCGTTTCTCTCCACATAATGTCTGATGCTAAAGCACTTCCACCAGGTGAGTTCACACGTAAAACAATGGCTTTAACATTGCTGTCTGTTCTTGCTTTTTTAATGGCAGTCATGATAGTGGTTGAGCCCATTTCGCCATCTCCTCCTTTACCAGAAACAATTTCACCTTCAGCATAAACAATGGCTACTTTTTCTTTCAATTTGTAGTCATTCTTATCTGCGCTGCCTTCTGGCATGTAATCCATGTATTTTCCAAGTTTCACAAAGTGGAAATCATCTTCATCTTCTACATTCACAGAATCCATTAGCTCAGCAAGCATTTCATCATGGTAACGTGTACCATCAATGTATCCAAGCTCTTGAAGCATTTTAGAGTTTCCAGCTTTTAGGCTGTCTGCATAAGCATTGATTTGATCTGCGCTCATGTCGCGCTCGGCAGCAATGCCTGTTACCATTTGGTTCCACAAAGCAGATAAATAAGTGCGAGTTTGCTCTCTGTTAGCCTCACTCATTTTATCATACATAAACGGTTCAAGAGCAGATTTGAATTTGTTGTTTCTTGGGCGAATTACTTGTACTTCAACACCTAGTTTTTCTAGCATGCCTGCAAAGAATGTAAGCTCACTGGCCAAACCGCTCATATCCATTTCTGCTTCTGGGTAGAGGTAAATTTGGTTCGCCACAGAGGCTACATAATAGGCACCTTTGCTATACCCGCTTTCTGAGTATGCAATGATGAATTTACCAGAACTTTTGAAGTCTAGTAATGTATTTCTAATTTCTTCAACGCTAGCCATGCCAGCTGGTATACCGCTTAAACGCAAGTATATTCCTTTGATTTTGTCATCAGTCTTTGCTTTTTCAATAGACTTGATCACATCGCGCAAGCTGGTAGATGAGCTACCACCAAAAGGACCAAAATCAAGACCTTCAAAAGGATCTTTACTCGATTGATCTACAATAGCGCTGCTGAAATCTAAACGGAGAACAGAATTGTCTTTTACTGTTACTTCTTTGTCGTCTTCCATGCTGCTTACTATACCAGCAAAAATTGCAACACTTAAAAATGAAAAGGCCATTAATGCTACTACTGTGCCCAAGGCCGAGGCAAACATGTACTTTAAAAAATTCTTCATTGACTCAGTTTTTTACAAAATTAAAGCAACTTTAACTCACTTTTGCCGAAGCTACATTAGTGGTAATTACACTAGACTAACGGCACAAAAGGCAATGCAAGAAAAGGCAGAAGAGCACATTTATATTCTCTTGGGGGGCAATACAGGAAATGTTGCAGAAACATTTCACCATGCTACACGATTGCTCAAGCAACGCATAGGAAACATAAAAACGACCTCTAGCCTTTACACAAGCCCTTCTTGGGGATTTGATGGCCCCGACTTTTTAAATCAGGTGATTTGCTTTTCCAGTGCGCTAGACCCAGAAGAACTGCTTATGTATTGCTTGGCGGTAGAGAAAGAATTAGGCAGAGAAAGAAAAGAGCAAGGTGGATATGCTTCTAGAAGCATTGACATAGACATTCTTTACATGAACCAGCACATTATTGAGTTGCCGAGCCTAGTGATTCCCCATCCGCGCATACAAGATCGAAGATTTTGTTTGATGCCCTTGACAGAGATTGCTCCAAGTTTTATCCATCCCAAACTAGGGTTGACCCAAACTGAGTTATTGGAAAAAACGGAGGATAAAGGGAGGGTTGAGAAGATTTTAAAGCTTCTTGATGCGAAAGAAGAAAGAGAGTAAAGTGTAAGATTTAGACCAATTGAGTTGAAATAATCTTTAAATATTTCAATGAAAGCATCTTGTATTTTTTGCGAATCGAAAACATTAAATAGTTTTGCTTTGGCTTTTAAGCTATACAAAGGTTAATTAACTATTCAAACGATGAATTCAAAGCAACTAAAAAACATCTCATTGGCGTTGGCCTCTGCCTCATTATTGGCAGCTTGTAACCCATTAAACAAAATGGCCAAAACCGCTGAAACAATGAAGTATGATGCAGCTCCAGATCCAATGGAAATGCATGCAGACGAAGTAATTGTAAAGGTAAGCGGCAAGTTTCCTGCAGATTATTTCAATAAAAAAGCCGCTGTTACGGTAAAACCAATCTTTATGAGCGGTGGTGAAGTGGTAAAAGAATTTGATTCTAAAACCTTTGTTGGTGAAGGCTCTGACGTAGAGGGAACCATCATCAACTTCGAAAAAGGTGGAAACTTTGAATATGAACTAACAGTACCTTATTCTTCTGAACTAGAAAGAGGAGAAATGTGGGTTGTTATTTCTGGAGCCTACAAAACAAAATCTAAAGAATTAGCAAGAGTAAAAATTGCTGATGGTACAATCATTACTCCTTACATGGTAATGAGCGATGACCGTCCGATTCTTGGTAAAGATGAGTTTGTGAGAATTACGCCTTCTAACTTGAAAGCAGAAATTTTCTATACCATCAACTCTTCTCAAGTAAGAGGTTCTGAATTGAAAAATGAAGACGTAATGGGAATGATGGACAGCATCAAAGGATGGGCTGACGATTCTACTTACGTATTCAAATCATTGGCAATTGAAGCATATGCATCTCCAGATGGGGAGTTGGCTGTAAACGATAAGTTGGCAGATAACCGCGCAAAATCTGCAGGTTCTGCTGTTGAGCGTCAATTGAAGAAATCTAAAGTTTCTGGTTCTGACGAAGAAGGCTTCAGCACATTTACTGGTAAAGGTGAAGATTGGAACGGATTTAAATCTGCAATGCAATCTTCTAACATTGAAGACAAAGACTTAATTGTTCGAGTTCTTGGAATGTATGATGATGTTGCTAAGCGTGAGCAAGAAATCAAAAACATGGCAGAGACTTACGAAGTGTTGAAAGAAGACATTCTTCCAAGCTTAAGAAGAGCTCAAATTGCTTTAAACGTTGATAAAGTTGGAAAAAGCGATGAAGAAATTGCTCAAATGGCTACAACAAACCCAGAAGGGTTAACAGTAGAAGAGCTTCTTTATGCTGCTACATTGACTGACGATATGGATGGCAAATTGGATGTGTACAAAAGCGTTCAGTCTATCTATCCTAACGATTGGAGAGGCCACAACAATGTTGGGTACATCTTATTGTTACAAAACAAAGTGAACGATGCTGAAACAAACTTTGAAAAATCAGCTAGCGTAATGACTACTCCAACCGTAAACAACAACCTAGGTGTGGTAGCACGTTTGAATGGCGACAGAGAGTCTGCTGCGGAGTATTATTCTCAAGCTGCTGGTGCTGGGTCTGATGTAAACTACAACATGGCTATTTTAGATATCCAAAACGGAGAATATGAAAGCGCTGTAACCAACTTTGGTTCTAACAACACATTCAATGCTGCATTGGCGCAATTGTTAAGTGGAGATGCTAATAAAGCAACAAGCACTATTGATGCATCTGAAGATAAAAACTCTGCTGAGGCATTTTACTTGAAAGCGATTATTGCAGCAAGAGCAGATAATTCATCTGATGTAGTGAAAAACTTAAAAACTGCCATTAGCAAAGATGCTTCTTTGAAGGCTAAAGCAATGAAAGATGCTGAGTTTGTAAACTTGGATTTCTCTACGCTGTAAGCAGAAAAAATTAACCTACGGTAACGCAAAAGGCTGTCATGAAAATGATAGCCTTTTTTAGTTTAAAGCAAAGTGAGTATCTTTTCAGCTTATATAATCCTATGAAAGCAGTCATTCTGGAATTAATTCATGTCTTGTTAAACATTACTTTTTCGTATTAGATTTGAGATCTCACGCGAAAGGATTAGCTCCGCTGAACTTCGTTTCGCCTTAAAATCACGGCAATGTTCCCACACGAAACGGAAATTGCGCCCTTTGCTTAGTAAGCAAAATCAACCCGAACAATCTTGAAATTTCATATGATCCTGTAAAGAGGAAAAGAGAAAGAAGAAGTTTCAAAGTGGAGCCAGGGGGATTCGAACCCCCGGCCTCTTGACTGCCAGTCAAACGCTCTAGCCAACTGAGCTATGGCCCCATTGAAGGGCGCAAATATAGCATTCTTCACAAATAGGCCTGTTCTTTTAAATTTGAATCTATATTTATAAGGATAAGCACTATACCGTAAAAACAGTTAGAAAAATGTGACTCATTTTAGTCTTGTTGTTAAGGTCTATTATCGAGTAGTGAAATTTACACTACACTCGAAAAGAAATGTCTCGCTGGGAAGCGGGGCCTTTTTTTGTTAATACCACCTCAAACCAACCGTTACCATTAACCTGTGCGCAAACATACGCGTATCGCCAGAAGCAACAAAAGCGGGGTCGTAAATGGCATCTGTTTGAGAAGAGTAGTTCAAAGCATACGTCATGTCAACATAAAAATCAGAGTCTCTAAATCCTGCCCCTAAAGAACCACCCCAAGAACTGCTGGCATAATCATCTATATAAGCTTTATTGCGCCACATGCCACCCGCGCGGTAACTCCAACGGCCAGATCTCACCTCACTACCAGCACGTATGCAATGCGATGGATTGAGCAAAGAGCGCTGCTCATTTTCTTGCTGAAACAGGTAGTCGTCCTCTCCTGGTCCTAATTTGGCCTTGGGTACATTTTGGTATTCGTAATCGATACTAATCAGTCCTTTGTCGCCAAAAAAGTAAGCGAAGCTTCCAAAGTAGCGCCATGGGGTAGTAAGGGTGTAACTGTATTCACCCAAGGGAGATTGGGCCGTGTACACTTCGGTGCTGTCAAATAAAGTTTTAAAATCAGAACCCCAAGTATCTCTTAAGCTGTAGCGCGTTGGAGTGTGAACCGCAGCACCTATTCGAATGTGATCGCTTGCACGGTATACCACCCCTGTTTTCAGATTAATTCCGAAACCTTTTATTTCCAAGCTGTCTATTTGAGTAAAATAATCCAATGGGTTTAAGACATCGTTTTCAGAAATGCGTTCGGTATACGTTGTGGTTTGAAAGTAATTCATCACATCAATACCCACCGTAGCACCCACAAAGAAACGGTGGTTAATGTCAGCTCCGTAGCTCAAATACCATTCATTCAAGCCTCCAGAAGTCACCACTTCTTTTTCTTGAGTGGCTCCATAGTTCATGTTGTACGAGAAGTATTCTGGTACACCGTCTATCATTAAAGTATCTATGGCGTAAGCATTCCAAGCCAAAGCGGCTCCAAAATCCAGTTCGGGATACAAGTTAATATCATCAGGGTGTATGGCCGTGGGATAGTTGATGTCATACAAATACACATCTAGCAAAGAGCTTTCATTGTTCACTCCGTTGAATGTTTGTGTTTGGTGAAAATCTTGCAAGCGGTTCACCCCAAAGGCAAAAGTTTGCTGCATTACACCACTTTGCCTGTTGGTTGGGTTGGTGATTACTGCCGAGAAGTGGTCAATCAGAAAATGCGCACTCGCATCGCTAGCGCTGCTGTTGTAAAGCTCTGTTGTACTTTGAGGAACCGCAAGATTAGCAGTTATAGAAACCTCAGATCTTCTAAATATACCTAGTCCACCTGGATTGGTTGCACTTACGCTGGGATCTGCACCTAATGCACCAAATGCACCTTGCATAGCATTGTAGCGTGCCGTGCCGCTGAACTGCAAATGAGAGGCCCGCACCAAGTCGTTAATGTTTTGAGCAAACACAGCATTACCAGCCATGCCAGTAATGAAGCATAGAAAAACGAGTTTTTTAAACATGAATTTTGTCTTTATCGTGGTCTACTAGAACTGCTTCTTGGTGAACTGGAACGGCTGCTTCCACTGCTTGATGGACGCGAGCTGCTAGATGAACTTCTCGAGGGACTTCTATACGAACTCGTGGCAGGTTTACTGCTTGAGCGTTGATAAGAAGAACTAGAACCAGAAGATGAAGATGACGTAGATCTGCTAGGGCTGCTAGAAGAGCCCGCATAAGATTGACGCACCTGTTGTCTGTATGAATTTGTATTCGGTTTGGTGCTGGTTGATGTTCTGCTTACAGAAGAACTTCTATTTCTGCTCTTAGCAGCAGTTCTTGCTGCAGTGCGTTCAATCATTTGACTGGCCGAGTTATTAGGAGTGCGAGCAGTTCTAGAAGAAGAATACCCAGTACTTGTTCGTGCACCGCTTGTTTGACTTCTAGAAGCTGTTGATCTATTCGTGCGATAAACCGGCTTGCGAAGGTTGTTGGTAGAAGCATCTCTTTTGCCTGAAGCACCTGACGTGGCGTTCCCGCGAGAACCTCTGAGTTGTTCTTTGTAATCGTTCTCTTCAACCACGCGTTTGCCGCCAATAGCTGCAGAAGAGCCAAATGCCGCTCTGCTTCTAGATCCTACTTGGCTTTTGTCTGGAACAGAAGCGAAGCTAGAACCATAAGTAACAAATGGATTTCCCATTACTGAGTTGTTGAAGTATGGGGAACCCCAAGGTTGGTTCCATGGGTTGAGTGAATTTTGATACCCTGGGTAATATGGAAAGCTGAAGGGATCGCAATATCTGCTTGTGAGGCTAAACGAGTAACTCGGGCTCCATGGATCACACATGCAGTTTCCCATGCCGCCAGAAATACCAGCGTAGGGTGACATAAAGGAAGTTCCAAAACCTACTCCAATACTTGCGCTGCTGCTCATTCTATTCCAAAAAATAGTGTTTGTTGGAGCAGAATACGTGTAATTGCCATTGGTTTCTGTTGGTATAGCTTGTTGTGCGGGGGCAGCTCCACTTGTTGCGTAATTGGGATCGTAATAATCAAAATCTGCAGAAGTGGCTGCGGTTTCTGTATTGGTTTGGCTTTGTACTACTGGGTTTTTAGCTTCGTTAATGGCAGATGCCAATTGAGCGTAATCAGAATTTGTAAAATAAACCTCGTCTGGTTCGTAGCTTAATTGAGATGAAGTGGTGCAAGAAGCAGTAGCTAGGGCTAAAAGGTAAAAAAGGTATGCGTAGTTCTTCATCTTGTAAAACGTTTGATTTATTCAAATTTACAAAATGCATGCCGTAAATCAATAAGGGGCAACATCTTACTAAAGGAGCGATTAAAGGTAACTCATTTCCTTCTCTTCTTTACTTTTGTACTCCTAAATTAAAGGCATGGCAAAAGACTTTACCAAAAGAAGCGAAGACTATTCAAAGTGGTACAACGAATTGGTTGTAAAAGCTGACTTAGCAGAACATTCTGCAGTAAGAGGTTGTATGGTAATTAAACCTTATGGGTATGCCATTTGGGAAAAGATGCAAGCACAGCTCGATAAAATGTTCAAGGCTACGGGTCATGAGAATGCCTATTTTCCGCTGTTTGTGCCTAAAAGCTTGTTTGAAGCAGAAGAGAAAAACGCTGAGGGCTTTGCAAAAGAATGTGCAGTAGTTACGCACTACAGACTAAAGAACGATACAGAAAACCCTGGTAAGTTGATGGTAGATCCAGATGCCAAGCTCGAAGAAGAGTTGGTGGTTCGTCCAACATCAGAAGCCATTATTTGGAACACTTATAAAAACTGGATACAGTCTTACAGAGATCTTCCAATCTTAATCAACCAATGGGCAAATGTGGTGCGTTGGGAGATGCGCACGCGCCTGTTTTTACGCACAGCAGAATTTTTATGGCAAGAAGGTCATACAGCTCACGCCACAAAAGACGAGGCAATAGCAGAAACAAAGCAGATGCTTGAAGTGTATGCCGAGTTTGCTGAGCAGTTTATGGCGGTTCCTATAATTAAAGGAGTGAAATCTGAAAGTGAACGCTTTGCTGGAGCACTTGATACCTATTGCATAGAAGCCTTAATGCAAGATGGAAAGGCTTTGCAGGCGGGAACTTCGCACTTCTTAGGGCAAAATTTCGCTGAGGCTTTTGATGTGAAATTCACGAGTAAAGAAGGAAAAGAAGAATTGGTGTGGGCAACATCATGGGGTGTTTCTACTCGTTTAATGGGTGCTTTAATCATGACGCATTCAGACGATGAAGGATTGGTGCTTCCTCCAAACCTGGCGCCCATTCATGTAGCTATTGTTCCTATATATAAGGGAGAAGAACAGCTAGAGGTCATACGCGAAGCAATAGCCCCTTTGAAGAAGGAGCTAGAAGACAAAGGCCTTACTGTGAAGTTTGATGATAGAGACACGCACCGTCCAGGATTTAAGTTTGCCGAATATGAATTCAAAGGTGTTCCAGTACGTTTGGCTATTGGCCAAAGAGATTTAGGGAACGGTACTTTGGAAATGGCACGTAGAGATACCAAGGAGAAAGCAAGTATTTCATTTGAAGGTGCAGCAGAAACAGTAGTAAAAACTTTGGAGGCTATTCAAGAGAATTTGTTTGGACGCGCAAAGTCACATAGAACTGAACATACAACTGAGGTAAGCAACTATGCTGAGTTTAAGGATGTGTTAGAGAATAAAGGTGGTTTTGTAATTGCCAATTGGGACGGTACGGAAGAGAGTGAAGATGCCATTAAGAAAGAGACAAAGGCAAGCATACGCTGTATTCCTCTAGAAGGTGATACACCTGATGGACCTTGTGTTTATTCGGGGAACCCTGCAAAGCATAAGGTATTGTTTGCGAAAGCATATTAGGACTTCTCGTAATTGGCTTTAAGTCAGTGTAAAAGGAAGAGAATCTTATTTATTTAAAAATTTCTTGCACGCTAATTCGATAAAGCTTTATACATTTGCGCTCCCAATACCGATGTGGGGTTGTTAAAACAATATTTTGGTCCGTTCGTCTAGGGGTTAGGACGTCACCCTTTCACGGTGGAGACACGGGTTCGATTCCCGTACGGACTACTGAAGCTTCAGATAAATCTGAAGCTTTTTTTATGCTCTAAATTTCAGATGAGTTACTTCTTTTCTGACTTAGACTTAAGTGTAATCGGCACGCGATTGAGTTCAGGTAAATTGATGGACGATTTTTTAAGGAAAGACTGCGGGTAGGCCTTCAAAATAGTTTGTAAATCTCTTTCAGCCTCTAATGGGGTGCGGTAATCGCCAATTTCTACTTCAAAATTTGGGTACTCCCAAACCACATAAGTTTTAAGGTGGTCAAATTCCTTTTCCAGCTTCGCGGCAATTTGCGTTGCCTTCGCTCTGCTATTGGCTCCACTTGAAGAATACAACTCAATACGATATCCCTCAATACCTGGCTTTTTTTTGTTGTACCAAACAAATTGATCATGTAGGTTAACAATGTTCGATGGGCATGATATGAACAACGAGTCAGAAGGAGCGCTTTTAACAGCATCCGTTTCCTCAAGGTTCGCAGACATCTGAGAAAATGCAGGGAAGGTCATTAACATGCTGAGTACCAAAATCAAACCTTTCATTTTTGTTTCGTTTTGTTGACAAATATACCATTAAGCATGACTTGTACCAATTTCTGAGTATAGTTTAAATTATTGAAAATCAATTAAATGAGGGTTTATTTAGAACAATTCTAAATTGATTTATTCCTGTTCATTTTTTTAACGATTGTTAACCGAAAGTCATGAGTTGTTCTATTTTTGCTCCCGATTTATGTCACACAAATGTCATGAGTCAGTAAGAAATTACGGAGTAACTCACTTATAATGAGCATAAAGACAAACAAATTCAGACGTATGAAGAGTTGGATGCACGCTAGCGTGCTTTCTTTGTTTTTAGTCGTCTCTGCTTTCTCAAGCAGCGCACAGGATGGCGAAAAGTTGTACAAAGCAAACTGTGCATCTTGTCACAAGTTAGACGCTAAATTGATTGGTCCTGCCCTAAGCGGGGTAGAAGATCGCTGGGAAAGCCGCGAGAACCTAATCGAATGGATTAAGAATTCTCAAGACTACTTGAAGAATCATCCGGAGGATTCTTACGCAGCTGGACTTTTCGAAGAGTACAACAAATCAATCATGCCAGCAATGGCGTTGACTAACGAAGAGGTAGAATCTATTTTAAGTTATATCGCCAATCCTCCAGTGGCTGAAGTGCCAGTTGAGGCTCCTGCTCCTGCTGGAGCGCCTGCAGAAGATTACACCATGTATTGGTTGCTAGGTTTTGCAGTGGTGATGTTGGTAATTACCAAGGTGCTTCTTGATGTAAAGAAATCTTTGAAGTCATTGCTTACCGAGGTGCGTTCAGAAGAATTGAATGAGCTGGGTGAATTAGATGACACAAATTGGACTTCAGGGCAAAAATTAGCATACTGGACAGCCAATCATAAAAAGTCAGTGATTTTGTTGCTCGTAATAGGTAACGTTGTTTTACTGGCGTTTGTATGGCACTTCATCTTCGGAATTGGAGTGTATGGTGGTGGAGAGTATGGAAATTATGCTCCTGAGCAACCAATTAAGTTTTCTCACAAAATTCACGCAGGCGACAACGGTGTAAACTGTGTATACTGTCACAGCTCGGCTGAAAAGTCGAAACATTCAGGAATTCCTTCAGCGAACGTTTGTATGAACTGTCACAAGGGAATTAATGAAGGTAGTTTATATGGAGAAGAGGAAATCGCTAAAATCTACGAGGCAGTAGGTTGGGATCCAGCCGAACAAGCGTATACCAAGCCAGAGAAGCCAATCAAGTGGATTCGTATTCATAATCTCCCAGATCACGTGTATTTCAATCACTCTCAACACGTAGTTGTTGGTGAAATCGAATGTCAAACATGTCATGGTGAGGTTGAAACCTACGATTATCCAATGCAGCAATATGCTGAGTTGACAATGGGTTGGTGTATCAATTGCCACAGAGATACAGAAGTGAAAATGGCAGGAAATGCATATTACGAAAAACTGCATGCTGAGCTTGTAGAGAAGTATAAGCATGAAGGAATTGAGAAGTTCACCGTGAAAAACATTGGTGGAATTGAATGTGCTAAGTGCCACTATTAATTAATCGAACTCAGATTCAGAACAACATACTATGAGTAATTCAAGAGTTTACTGGAATAGCAATGAGCAACTAGAGGATAGTGCTGGATTTGCTGAGAAGTCTGCAAAAGAGTTTGCAGAACCACTTCCGGTTGATGAGTTTTTAGGGAACACTGATTTAGGGTCAAGCAGTACTTCACGTAGAGATTTCTTGAAGTTTATGGGCTTTAGTATTGCAGCTGCTTCTTTGGCAGCATGTGAGGCTCCTGTAATCAAGTCAATACCTTACGTTTCTAAACCTGAAGAAATCACTCCAGGGGTAGCAAATTATTACGCTTCTTCTTTTTATGACGGTTTTGATTTTGCCAACATCTTGGTGAAAACAAGAGAAGGGAGACCAATTTACATTGAGTCTAACAAGCAGTCTAAATATGGAAGCGCTTTAAATGCACGTATCAATTCATCGGTACTTTCCTTATACGACAGTGCGCGTTACATGGCTCCTAAAATGGGCGGCAACGATGTAACTTGGAGTGAATTTGATAAGGCGATTAAAGCTGACTTGGAAGCTGCGAAAGCAAAAGGTGGAAACATTAGAATTCTTTCAAATTCTATCGCATCGCCATCTACAATGGCAGCGGTTGATGCATTTAAAGCAGCTTACGGTGCTGAAGGTGGTGCAAGCGTAGAACATGTGATGTATGATAGCAGATCGTATAGCGGTATGTTAGATGCGAATATGGCAAGCTTTGGAAAACGCGCAGTGCCAATGTTCCATATGGACCAGGCAAAAGTAGTTGTGAGTTTTGATGCAGATTTCTTGAATGGCTGGACGGGAGCACAACATTTGGCTTCTGGATATGCTTCTCGCAGAAATCCTGATGGTGAATGGATGAACCGTCACTACCAGTTTGAAACAAACTTCTCATTAACAGGTACCAATGCAGATGTTCGCGGAGCATTGAAGCCATCTGAAATGGGCTTGGCATTGTTAGAATTACACAATGAAATTGCTGCAAAAGTTGGAGGTTCTAAACTGACAACGAAGCAGTTTGAAAGTGACAACAACGTTCACGAGAAAGTGAAAGAAGCTGCAAAAGACTTGTTGAAAGCTAAAGGGCACAGTTTAGTGCTTGTTGGAGCGAACAACAAAGACATGCAAATGGTAGCCAATAACATCAACCAAATGTTGATGAACGTTGGTTCTACAATAGATTTCGAAAACACGAATAATCTTAGAAAAGGGGATGACAAGGCGATGCAAAATTTGGTTTCAGAAATGAAATCAGGGAGTGTAGATGCGTTGATCATGATGGGTTGCAACCCTGCATACGATGCAGCTGGTTTTGGTTTCCCTGAGGCAATGGCTAAAGTGAAAACAACGGTATCATCTTCTGTTGCATTAACAGAAACAGCAGAAGCTTCGAAGTATGTTGCTGCTGAGAACCATTATTTAGAGTCATGGAATGACATGAATGCATTTGGTTCTGAATACAGCATTACACAGCCTACTATCAAGCCAATTTTTGACACACGTCAATCTCAAGAGAGTTTGTTGAGATGGTCTGGTTCTAATGCATCGTACTACGATTTTGTTAGAGAGAATTGGACGAATAATATGTTGAGCATGCAAAGCAAATACACATTTGCTGATGCATTCTGGAATGCTACCGTGCATGACGGAGTAATGGTGCTCGATACTGTTTCTGAAGAAATGGAAATATCATTTACTGCGGCTGACAATTCTGTAGCAGCAAATGTTGTAGCACAAGCCAAAGGCGGTGCTTGGGAAGTTTCCTTCTACAACAAAGTATCTATGGGAGATGGCTCTGCAGCCAATAACCCTTGGTTACAAGAATTGGCAGATCCGGTTACACGTATCACTTGGGACAACTATGCTACTATGAATCCTGCAGATATGAAGGATACATATAACATAGATTTAGGACAAGAATTGCCAGCTACTGTAGCTACAGTAACAGTGAATGGAAAGTCTGTTGATTTGCCAGTTGTTGCGGTTCCCGGTCAAAAAGTAGGCACCATCGGTGTAGCGCTTGGTTACGGTAGAAAGCAAGCGGGTAAAGTGGTAGCTCAAGGAGATTCTGAAGGATCGATTGGAGCAGATGTTTATCCATTATTAACAGCTAAAAATGGTAGTGTTAGCTATACAAATAGCAATGCAACAGTAACTGCAACAGATAGAACATTCCCAATTGCAACACTGCAAAGTTCTTACACCATGATGGGTCGTAAGATTGTGAATGAAACGTCATTAAAGACTTATACATCTCATGATAGAGACACTTGGAACCCTAAGATGGCTATTCCAAATGCCTATGGTGAGCAAACGGTTTTAAAGGAATTAGACCTTTGGAACAAAGACGGTAAAAACGATCAAGATATTCCAGTGGGTCACCGTTGGGGTATGATTATAGACTTAAATGCATGTAACGGTTGTGGAGCATGTATTACAGCTTGTCACTCAGAGAACAACGTGCCAGTAGTTGGTAAAGATGAGGTTCGAAGAGTAAGAAGCATGAGCTGGTTGCGTGTTGACCGCTATTTCTCTAGTGATATGACGAAAGTCAGAGCAAAAGAAGAAGGCATCGGGAAAATTGACATGTATCTTGACATGGAAGATCCATCACTTTATCCAGAAGCGGTGTATCAACCAGTAATGTGCCAGCATTGTAATCACGCACCTTGCGAAACAGTTTGTCCCGTTGCTGCAACAACGCATAGCAACGAAGGGATGAATCAAATGACGTACAACCGTTGTATCGGTACACGTTATTGCGCGAACAACTGTCCTTATAAAGTAAGACGTTTCAACTGGTTCAACTACCAAGCTGATACGAAGTTCGAAGGAATTAATCCAACGCAAGATCCATCTCAAACAGGGAAAGACAATTTCTCTCGTATGGTATTGAACCCTGATGTAACTGTACGTTCAAGAGGGGTAATGGAGAAGTGTTCTCTATGTGTTCAAAGAATTCAAGCGGGTAAACTAGTAGCTAAGAAAGCTGGAGAGCCTGTTCAAGATGGTGCAATTCAAACAGCTTGTTCTGCAAGTTGTACAAACGGTGCAATTACTTTTGGTGATTTGAACGCAGAAACACGCGCAACAAAGAAATCGGAAGAAGATCGCTCATACCATTTGTTAGAAGAAGTAGGTACACAACCAAATATCTTCTACCAAACTAAGGTGCGTAACCTAGATGAAGAACGCGTTCATGAAGCTCTAGCAGCTCATGCTGGCGGAGGTCATTCTGAAGGGCATCATGGAGAAGACGCTGGACACAGTGACGAACATGAAACACACGAATCTCATTAATAACAAGCAAGCAATACGCTAAATAAATAAGCATGGTAAGAGAAGCTCAAGTGCGTGAACCGTTAATTATTGGTAAGGATGTAACCTACCATTCGATTACGGAAGACGTATGTGCACCTGTAGAAGGTAAAGCCGGGAAACTTTGGTGGATGGTATTTTCATTTGCCCTTGTATTAGGCCTTTGGGGTCTAGGTTGTATTATGTACACCATCGGTAGAGGAATTGGAGTTTGGGGGTTAAACAACACTGTTGACTGGGCCTGGGATATCACCAACTTTGTTTGGTGGGTAGGTATTGGTCACGCAGGAACCCTGATCTCTGCTGTATTGTTATTATTCCGTCAAAAATGGCGTATGGCAATTAACCGTGCTGCTGAGGCGATGACAATTTTTGCCGTTATGATGGCAGCATTGTTCCCAGGGATTCACATGGGTAGAATTTGGATGGCTTACTGGGTAATGCCTATTCCTAATCAATTTGGATCATTGTGGGTGAATTTTAACTCACCTCTTTTATGGGATGTTTTCGCGATCTCAACGTATTTCTCAGTTTCATTGGTATTCTGGTACATTGGGTTAATTCCTGATTTCGCAACCATTAGAGATAGAGCTCAAGGGCCAATCGCTAAACGCGTTTACAGCTTGTTAAGCTTCGGTTGGACCGGTAGTGTAAAACACTGGGTTCGCTTTGAAGAAGTGTCATTGGTATTGGCTGGTTTGGCTACTCCATTGGTATTCTCGGTTCACTCAATCGTATCAATGGATTTTGCAACATCAGTAATTCCAGGTTGGCATACCACGATTTTCCCTCCATACTTTGTTGCTGGAGCGATTTTCTCAGGGTTCGCCATGGTGCAAACATTACTCTTAGTAGCACGTAAAGTGTTGAGTTTTGAGAAGTATATCAACATTCAACACATTGAGATGATGAACATCATTATCGTAATGACTGGTTCTATGGTTGGTGTGGCTTACTTGTCTGAGTTATTTATCTCTTGGTATTCAGGAGTGGAGTATGAATCATATGCATTCATTAACCGTGCAACTGGTCCTTACTGGTGGGCATATTGGTCAATGATGAGCTGTAATGTAATTACACCGCAGTTCTTCTGGTTCCGTAAATTAAGAAGAAGCTTAGTGCTTTCTTTCATCCTGTCCATTTTCGTAAACATTGGAATGTGGTTCGAGCGTTTCGTGATTATCGTTACCTCTTTGCACAGAGATTACCTTCCATCAAGCTGGACAATGTTCCACCCTACATGGGTTGACATAGGTGTTTATGTTGGAACCATTGGATTGTTCTTCGTATTGTTCTTGTTGTTTACAAGATTCTTCCCAGTATTGGCATTGAATGAATTGAAATCAATTTTGAAATCCTCAGGTGAGTCTTACAGAGATGGGAACAAACCTGGTGGAAATTCGGAAGCTCATTAATCAATCACTGAACGAATAAAAGAATATGACTACACAAAAGTTTCTTTACGGTCTGTACAATGATGATGACGTGATGATCGCGGGCATCAAGCAGTTACAGGCAGATGGAATTAAAGTGAATGATGCATACACTCCCTTTCCAGTTCACGGTTTAGAGAACGTATTGGGAATTAAATGGACTCGTATTGCAATTGCAGCTTTCATGTACGGTTTAACAGGGTTATTCCTGTCTATTATGGCAATCAACTATTTTATGATTGTTGATTGGCCAATGAACATTGGTGGTAAGCCGAACTTTAGCTTTATGGCAAACTTACCTGCCTTTGTTCCTATTATGTTTGAATTTACAGTCTTGTGTGCTGCGCACGGTATGGCAATTACATATTTCTTTAGAAACATGACGTTACCAGGTTTACCAGCGCGTAATCCGCACCCAAGAACAACAGATGATCACTTTGCAATTGAGATTGAGCCTAAAAGCCAAAACATGGATTTGGGCGAACTCGAAGAGAAGATGAAAGCAACTGGAGTTGTTGAAATTTTTCAAAAAGAACGAATCGTTAAATTCATCTAGGCATGAAGAAAACGCTTAAACAAATATCAGTGCTGTTCACCGTAGTTGGTGGATTAGCCATAGGAAGCACTTCTTGTGTTTCAGATCCGAATAGTCCAGGATTAGAGTACATGCCAGACATGTACCGTTCACCGGCTTTTGAGGCATACTCAGGGAATGGTTTATATGCAGACAGCATGGCTTCTAGACTCCCAGCTGAAGGCACAATTGCCAGAGGTCACATGCCTTATATGTTACAGAACACACCTGAAGACTATGAAAAGTCTGCAACAATGAACAATCCTCTGCCTTATTCACCTGAAATTGTGAAAGAGGGAAAGGTGGTTTACGATAAAATGTGTACGCAGTGTCATGGTAAAGATGGTCAAGGAGATGGTCCTGTAGCCACCAACCCAAAATGGCCTGGTCCTCCTCCTCCCTACAACGGAAGAATTAAAGATTTACCCGCTGGTAAAATTTTCTTCTCTATTACGTATGGAAAAGGATTGATGGGTGCGCATTACAGCCAAATCTCTCAGGAAGACAGATGGAAATTGACTTACTACATTGAGAAATTACAAGGTAAAGACTTAGATGCTCTTTACGGTGGTAAAGTAGCAGAGTCAACAGAGGAGTTGGTTGAAGAGGAAATGAATAATGAAATTGATGCTGCTGAAGAGGTAGCTGCTTTATAAATCCGGATAAAAGGGATAAGATGGAACAATTTGAATTTACCGATAAGCATAAAAAACTCTTCATGGGGTTGATGTTAGTAGGTGTTGCGGCAGTAGCCTACGGTGCATTTACGGATGGACATCGTACCTGGGTGAATGCTTTAATTGATGGATTTTACTTCTTTGGAATTGCTCTTGCTGGAACGTTCTTCGTTGCATTCAATAGTGTTTCGCAAGCGGGATGGAGTGTTGTTGTAAGAAGAGTTTTTGAAGCATCAATGGGCTTTTTACCAATAGGGTCTTTATTGTTAATGATTGTATTCGTTGGAGCCGCACTAGGTTGGAACCATATTTATCATTGGTTGCATGAAGGCATCATGGATCCTACAAGTCATCATTACGATCATATCATAGCGGGAAAAGAGCCTTACTTGAACATCCCGTTTTGGTTAGGGCGAGCAGTAGTCTTTTTAGGAGTGTACATTTTATTTGCTCGTTTGTTCCGTAAGTATTCTTTACAAGAAGACGCGGGAGAACGCACATATACAGATTCAAGAAGCTACAGAAGAAGCTTAACTCCATACGCTGGTTTCTTGGTTTTCTTTGGTTTTACTTCAATGGCATTCTCTTGGGATTGGATCATGTCAATTGATACACACTGGTTCTCCACACTATTCGGATGGTACTTGTTCTCAGGTTATTGGTTAACAGGTATGGTAATGGTGATGATGATCACATTGTGGTTGAAATCTCAGGGGTACTTAAAAGTATTAAATGAAAGCCATATTCAAGACATCGGGAAATGGGTGTTTGCCGTTTCTATATTATGGACATACTTATTCTTTAGTCAGTACATGTTATATTGGTATTCGAATATTCCAGAAGAAGTAGCTTATTTCTTGCCAAGAGTTCAAGACTATGCATGGCCATTCTGGGGAATGATTATCATCAACTTTATTGTGCCAACGTTGTTCTTAATGTCCAAAGAGACAAAGAGAAATACCAAACTTTTGATGATCATCGGTTTCATAGTAATGATTGGTCACTGGGTAGATACTTACCTATTAATTGTGCCGGGTGCTATGCAAGATACTGGAAGCTTTGGATTTATTGAAGTTGGAATGTTTATGGGTTATTTAGGACTGTATTTGTTTGTAACCTTCAGACAAATGGCAAAAGCGCCTTTGGTACCTCAAGCAGCACCGCTTCTTGATGAAAGTAAACATCACCATATTAACTAAGATTAATAACTCAGATAAGATATGATCATTTTAACGATTATAGCAGTTTTAGCAGCCGTTGCCGGAGTTGTACAGTTGGTTCGCGTATTTGAATTGACATGGAAACTGAAAGGAGATAATCAAACATCGGTTGATTTTGCAGAGAATAGAACGCGTGGAAGATTGTGGGGTCTATTTGTACTTGCGTACTTTGGATTTTTTATTTACATCGCTCAGAAGTACAGCCCATTTATGTTGCCAGAAGCAGCAAGTGAGCATGGAGCTGTAATTGATACGGTTTTGAATTTCAATTTCTTGATTATTATCGCTGTATTTGTAATCACGCACCTTATTCTCGCTTACTTCACTGGGAAGTATTATTGGAGACCGGGTAAAAGAGCGGAGTTTGTAACACATAACAACAAACTGGAATTGCTTTGGACAACTGTTCCGGCAATAGTGCTAGCGGTAATCATTATATATGGTTTAACAGCCTGGAATGAGATTACAAGCGAACCATCAGAAGATGCGATTCGTATCGAATTGTATTCTAAACAGTTTGATTGGACAGCGAGATATGCGGGTTCTGACAATCAATTGGGCGAAGCGAATTTCAACTTCATTGGCGGCATCAATGCTCTTGGTCTTGTAACAAAAGAGTCTATTGAAACACGTATTGCTGAGTTGGAAGAAGAAATTGCTGGTTTGGAAGCTGAGGTTGCTGAAGCACCAGAAGGCGGTTTAAAGGAAGAAGAGGCTTCTGAAAAGTTAGACTTAAGAAAAAGACAGCTGTCCAAAATCTATGTACATCAGTACAAGTATGAGCAAAATGCAGCACCTTACAATGCTGGCTTAGATGACAAAATGGTAAAGGTTGAATTTCATATCCCTGTAGGAAAGGAAGTATTCTTTCAGTTCAGAAGTCAAGATGTAATTCACTCAGCGTATATGCCTCATTTTAGAGCGCAAATGAATTCAGTGCCAGGAGAAGTGACTTCTTTTAAGTTTACTCCTACCATTACAACAGCAGATATGAAATTAAAAACTGGAAATCCAGATTTCAATTACATACTATTATGTAACAAAGTATGTGGTGCAGCGCACTACAATATGCAGATGGATATTATCGTAGAATCTGAAGCAGATTATAACAAATGGTTAGGGGAACAAAAGTCTTTTGCCGCTGTTAATAAAACAACTTCGGATCTAGCAACAATTAGTCAATAACAATACTATAAAAGCACTGTAAATGGCAGGTCAAACACACGCGGCAGAGCATCATCACGAATCATTCGTGTCGAAGTATATCTTCAGTCAAGATCACAAGATGATTGGGAAGCAATTCCTAATTACAGGTATGAGTATGGCAACAGTTGGTATGATAATGTCGGTACTATTCCGATTACAACTGGCTTACCCAGGCGAAAGCTTTAAAATATTGTCTTTCTTCTTGGGAGAGAAATGGGCTCCAGGTGGAGTACTAGATCCAAATATGTATTTGGCATTGGGTACAATACATGGAACCATTATGGTTTTCTTCCTATTGACAGCGGGTCTAAGTGGAACGTTTGCGAACCTACTTATTCCATTGCAAATTGGAGCACGTGACATGGCAAGTGGTTTCTTAAACATGTTGTCTTACTGGCTCTTCTTTTTGGCTTCGGTAATCATGTTAAGCTCACTTTTCGTTGAATCGGGTCCAGCATCAGGTGGTTGGACAGTATATCCACCATTGAGTTTATTGCCACAAGCAATGCCTGGTTCTGGAATGGGGATGACCCTATGGATTACAGCGATGGGTATCTTCATCGCATCTTCATTGATTGGAGGGTTAAACTACATTGTTACTATAATAAACTTAAGAACAAAAGGAATGACCATGACGCGTTTACCATTAAGTGTTTGGGCACTTTTTGTAACCGCTATCTTAGGGCTGCTTTCTTTCCCAGTATTACTATCTGCAGTAGTATTGATGATTTTTGATAGAGGATTCGGAACGAGTTTTTACTTATCGGATATATACATTGCTGGAGAAGCTTTAGAGCACAGTGGTGGTTCACCGATTTTGTACGAACATTTATTCTGGTTCTTAGGTCACCCAGAAGTTTATATTATTTTGCTTCCAGCATTAGGGATAACTTCGGAAGTGATTGCAAACAACTCTAGAAAACCAATTTTTGGCTACAGAGCTATGGTAGGTTCTATTCTGGCTATTGGATTCTTATCCTTCATAGTTTGGGGTCACCACATGTTCGTTACGGGTATGGACCCATTCTTGGGTAGTGTGTTTACATTCACAACATTGCTCATAGCAATTCCATCAGCGGTTAAAGTGTTTAATTACCTTACAACATTATGGAAAGGAAATATCAGATTTACACCTGCCATGATGTTCTCTATAGGAATGGTTTCTACTTTCTTATCTGGAGGATTAACAGGTATTATTTTAGCTGATTCAGCCTTGGATATCAACTTACACGATACATATTTTGTAGTTGCACACTTCCACATTGTGATGGGTCTATCAGCAGTATTGGCAATGTTTGCTGGAGTATACCATTGGTTCCCGAAAATGTATGGAAGAATGATGAATATGAAGCTTGGATATGCGCATTTCTGGCTGACCTTTGTAAGTGGTTATGGGGTATTCTTCCCAATGCACTTCATGGGACTAGCAGGTGTACCAAGACGCTACTATTCAAATACAGAATTCCCGTTATTTGACGGATTCGTTGATATGCAAGTATTGATGACGGTTTTTGCAATTATTGGTTCATTAGCACAAGTAATATTCTTCTTCAACTTCTTCTATTCAATTTGGAGAGGACCAAAAGCACCGCAAAACCCATGGAAAGCAAACTCTTTGGAATGGACTACTCCGGTAGAGCATATTCACGGAAACTGGCCTGGGGCTTTACCTGAAGTGTACAGATGGGCATACGATTATTCGAAGCCTGGAAAAGAAGAGGATTTTGTTCCGCAAACTGTACCTTTGGAAGAAGGTGAAGTGGATGGTGAGCATTAATTCGAAGAATACAAAATTTATAAGAATGCCTTTCATGAAAGTGAAGGGCATTTTTTTTGTTGGAATGGTATTTTCCTGTATTACTAGTTATGCTCAGTTTTTTACACCAATAGAGAATGCCTTTCAAGATGAAACACCTAGTCTTGATTTAAAGTACGAAACGAGAAACTCTTTTATTGGAAGTAAATACGCTCGTATCAATGCACTTCGCATTGGCGGTAATTTCGATCAAACCTTTAAAGTCGGTCTATCATACAATTGGCTCAGTTCTCGAATCAATGATTCTATTAGAATCGATGACCAATCAATGGTTTATGCACGATACCGTTTGAACTATGTTGCTCCGTATGCAGATTGGGTTTACTATTTAGATGATAAATGGAAAGTCTCAATTTTAGCGATGGTAGGTGCGGGGGTTACACATTTCGGCTACGAAGGCGAGAATTATAAGAGTCATTTCTTACTCTTGTATGAGCCATACATGAGTGCAGAAAGAAGGGTGCTAAAGTACTTTGGGATAGGTGGAGGAATTGGATTTCGTTTGGCATTAATTGGTGATAGGTATACCAAGCAGCGTATTAATTCGCCAATATATGTTTTAAAAGCAGCCCTGTATTTAGATGACTTAAGAGCGGCTTTGAATACAACAACTCCGTGATTAAATATTTGGGTGATGTATACGTTCAGGTAGGCATAAGCGATGGTTTGTTTTAAATTTGTAAGGTATGAATGAAAATCTACAGGCAGGTGAAGATCATTTATCTCAAACCGACAGAGATATAGAAAAAGTATTGAGGCCCGCTCAATTTGAAGATTTTTCGGGTCAGGATCAAGTGGTCGCGAATTTGAAGATTTTTGTGAAAGCTGCTGTGCAGAGAGGTGAAGCTCTTGACCATGTTTTATTACATGGACCTCCAGGTCTTGGGAAAACAACTTTGGCAAATATTATTGCCAATGAAATGGAGGTTGGAATTAAAATCACCTCAGGTCCTGTATTAGACAAGCCTGGAGACTTAGCCGGACTATTAACAAATTTAGATGAGAACGATGTTCTCTTCATTGATGAAATACACCGTTTAAGCCCTATTGTAGAGGAGTTCTTGTATTCAGCAATGGAAGATTACAAGATTGACATTATGATTGATTCTGGGCCAAATGCGCGTACGGTTCAAATAGAACTGAGCCCTTTTACCTTAATTGGTGCAACAACACGATCAGGACTTTTGACTTCTCCGCTGAGAGCGCGTTTTGGAATCAATGCAAGATTGAAGTATTACAACAGTGATTTGCTAGCTTCTATTGTAGCGCGTTCCTCAGATATTCTGAATATTCCTATTCATCATAAAGCAGCACAAGAAATTGCTCGCAGAAGCAGGGGAACACCAAGAATTGCCAACGCATTGCTAAGAAGAGTGCGTGATTTTGCACAGATAGAAGGAGACGGAAATATTGATTTATCAATCGCTCAGTATGCATTAGAAGCTTTGAATGTTGACAAGCATGGTTTAGATGAAATGGACAATAAATTTCTAGCCACAATTATTGATAAATTCAATGGAGGTCCTGTTGGCTTAACCACTATCGCTACAGCGGTAGGAGAGAATGGAGGAACTCTAGAGGAAGTTTATGAACCCTTTTTGATTCAAGAAGGATTTTTAACCAGAACTCCAAGAGGAAGACAAGCAACACAGTTGGCTTACGAACATTTGGGAAGAACCTTATCTGTAAAAGACCAGCAAAGGCTCTTTTAGATGGACACTCAAAAGAACAGCGATTTCATTAAGCGATTGGCCCAAGACCACGGTTTCTTTTACTGCGGTATTAGTAAAGCTGAACCGCTCAATGAACAAGCCTTATATCTAGAGAAGTGGCTTACATCTCAAAAGAATGGAGAAATGAACTGGATGGAGAATCACTTTGATCTTCGTATGGATCCTACAAAACTTTTTCCAGGAGCTAAATCCATAGTTTCATTCGCTTTAAATTACTATCCAGAAGAACGCCAAAACCAAGATACTTTCCAGATATCTAAATATGCTTATGGAAGAGATTACCACAAGGTGATTAAAAAGAAGTTGAAGCATTTGATGAATGATATTAAAAGTGAAATTGGGGATATTTCTGGAAGAGCATTCGTAGATTCTGCGCCAATCATGGACAAGGTTTGGGCGAAAAAATCAGGTTTAGGATGGATGGGAAAAAACACAAACATCATCAATAAAAAGAGTGGTTCATTTTTCTTTCTTGCCGAAATAGTCTTAGATATTGAATTGGTTTATGACGGCCCAGTAAAAGACTATTGTGGCACATGCACTCGCTGTTTAGATGCTTGCCCTACTGGAGCTTTAAATGCGCCTTATGAGATAGACGGAAGTAAGTGCATCAGCTATTACACCATAGAGTTGAAAGACGCTATAGAGAAAGAGACTGCCGCGACCTTTGACGATTGGATTTTTGGTTGTGATGTTTGCCAAGATGTATGTCCTTGGAATAGACTATCAAAACCAACAGAGGAAACCTCTTTTAAGTTAAAAGATGAGCTCAAAGAGTGGGCTAAAAAAGACTGGGAAGAACTAACAGAAGACGTTTTTGATCAAGTCTTTGCGGGAACTCCGGTTAAACGGACGGGTTACGCAGGCTTAAAAAGAAACATAGAAGCCCAATCCAAATAAAAAAAAGCGAAACCAATTCGATTTCGCCTTTCTAGATTTTAAAGTTTAACATTAAGAAATGCTTTGGAAAGCTTCTAAAATTAGGTCTTGGTGAGTACTGGCATATTTTGCTACGCACCATGCCTGAAGCAATAAAAGGTCTTCTTTATGAAGCCACTTCGTTGCTTTCAATAATTCCTTTTTGAAGAGAGATTTGTCAAAGCTTACTTTATCAAGTACTGTTTTAGTTAATTCTAACATGTGCTTCCATTAAAGGGGAAGTCTAAGGTAACTAATTTCGACCACTCTCATTTGTGAAAAAATATGAAATCTTTAAAGCCAATAAGCGATTGTAAGATCCCCCTTGAAAGCCCCGTGTAGTATCAAATTTGAAGTCAGAAATGGGAAAAACACTTCGCTGAAAATGTATGCCTGCATACCACTTATCAGCAATTTGGTAGGATGCTCCAAGTAAGATTTGGAATTCAAGAGTGCTAAATTGATAAGGATCATTAGGTAGAGTTCCGTTATGGTCTTCTAGATTATAGTTTAGCAATATACCTATAGGAGTTCCGGCATCAAACCTGATTTTATGCAATGTGTAGGTATAGCTTGGTTGAATTTCGAGGTAATTCATACTGATTTTGTATGATTCATAATCCCCCTGATCAGGAACAAGTGGATCGTAAGACCCCTTCATAGTATACCCTAGTGCAAGATTGAAACCACTTCTTTTTCTTAAATTGGCATGAATGCCAAAAGCTATGGTTCCCCCAAGTTTATTGTAACCACCAAAGCCATCTCCATCTACTTGAGAAGTAACTGCACCAATGCTTAAATAAGGATCAAAAATGCGGTTTTGAGAAAGGCTAAGAATGGAATAAAATGAGAAAATGAGAATGCAAAAAACACGCATTTAATTCTTAAGCTTCATTTCTTCTGCAAATACAACTTCACCTGTGTTCAATTCGTAAATGAAAACCACAACTTTGAGATTGTCTTCTACCCAAGATTCGTCTAGCGTTGTTGCAATTTCTTCCTCTCTTGAAACAGTCATATCAAAGCTTTCACCTTCGTTAGGATTGCTAAAGATAAATTTACCCGTTCCGTTATCTGGGAACCCAACCCGAAGCATATGATTGTGCTCGTAGTCTTCAATTGGTTCAGCAACTCGATTATCTGTTTGTTTAGAGATGATACCGCTCTCTAAAACATAGCCTGTAATGTAGTATTCGCCAGAAAGTGATTGCGAGGTGCTAATGTTTCCACGAACTCTTAAAACTCTACAATCTGGATTATAAATGTTCTCAAGTACTACATTAAAGCGCGGTGCACTGTAAATAGGGTCTTGAAGTAAAGAAGAAACTTCAGCTTCCCAAACGCGGTAATCAACTACATTTTGACCGTTAATTTCACTTCTATTGATTAAGCCTGAAGGGAAAGCATTTACAGCATAGTTTATCTTCAATTTCTCGCCTGTTTCTGTTTCATAATCTGCAGGGTACTTGCTATCAGGAGAGGAAAAGGAACCTGAATTATGAATAGCTACTGAGAAAAAATCATCTGGATATTGATCGTGAATATCTTCGGCTATTTCTTGACCCGCTGGACAGTTGGGACATTTATGGCCTGTAAACTCTTCCAACATAATTCTTCTACCAATGTAATTGGTATCATTATAAACGGTGTCGTTAAATGCTTGATCACAATCGCCAATAATTTCTCTCGCTGGATAAGGATCCTCAACAATATCACATCCAACGAAAAATGCAAACAATCCTAAAACTGCAAAAACTGTATTTTTCATACGCTTGAATTAAAAACTACTTGATATGGTTAAAGTTAAACCATTCGATGCAGGTACAATTCTACATACACCGCCTACACAAAACAAACCTTCTCTTTGACGTCCGTAACTGGCCGTAATTCGAGTAGAGTTATTAATGTATCCAACAGATCCATTAAAATAGTGAACGCGTCTAGCTTCGTCTGGGTTTCCGTAATTGTATTGATCCATTACACTTACAAACCAATGCGGAGAATAGTTGTATTCTAATAAAATAGTCGCCCAGTCTCCGAGATCTTCCTCAGTGAATAAGGCTTGTAATTCAGTTCTGATCGAGTGTTTTCTGTCAATTTTGTGGAGAAAATCGATGATCCCAACATTTGCATTTACGTCATCTGCTCCAACTTTTCCTTCTATAATATTCTTGTTGTAAAACAAGTTTTGATATACAACTGTAAGCTTGTTGTTACGGTCAAATTTATGTTTCCAATAAATGTTTATATCCTGCCAATACTTTGTGTCTCCAGGTTTAAATAGATTAGATTCATATCCTTGTCTATCTGTGTCAAGATCGTTTAAGTTGGTTGTATCTATGCTATTGGCCCATGAAAGGTTAAATGAAACCCCGTTCTTTTTATTGATTTTTTTGACAACATCTATTTGGTAGGCTATTTCGCCATTGGGCTGAGTGGCATATGGGTAAAGAGTAGCCATCAAATTGTAGGTATGTGGTTTTGTCAATGCTGGCACAAAGTTGATAACCATATCTTGGAACTGGCTACTGTTCTTTCGATCACTTCTGTAGAACATATTGTCAAGCGTGTGTGCTCCAACGGTAATACCAAGACCTTTTTTTGAGTAGCCTAAAGTGGTAGAGAGCATTTGCCCATTTTTATAAATAAATCCGTTATCTGCTGATGGGTCGTTGTGTTTGTATGAGTATTCTGCATTCCAAGAAAAATTACCGAACTGATAATCGAAACGAACATCGTAAGCTAATACGTTTTCTGGTAAAACAAGCAATGGGTTATTGTCGTCTTGGTACTTACTAGTTACGCTGGCACCTAGGTTTAAACGATGTTTTGAGCTTTCAAAACTCTCAAATAGCTGGTTTAAATATACGTTTACATTTCCACCTCTAACTATACCTGGGCTTTGGTCAAAGTACCAACGCTGTTGACCAATCAATCCTGTCAACTCAATTCCTTTCAAGTAATATTTAACTCGGAATCCATCAATAGAATTATCTATACCCAGCCCTCTCTCTTCGTAGGTTCTCAAAATTTGGCCATTCCCAAATTGCTCGTAAAAATTACCAGCTGTTACTTCTAAGTTCTCTCCAGAATACTTTGCATATCTATAAGGGATGCCGTTTCCTTTATATTCAGGGGCATATCCTAGCAGCGCATTTTGATAACTCTCATAGCGCATACCAGCCGAAAACTTTCCGTAGTTATAATTGATATTAGCAAAGCCATTCATTAATAATGACTCGGGTACTTCAGGAGCACCAATAAGCGTATCTGTTCGATAGCTTTGAGCGCGCACTTCAAAGTTTCCACTTACCTGTCCAATATTTGGGGTGTTTTGGGCAAAAACATACCCCATACTACAAGCGAATAAAGCGCTCAGAAGGTGCTTATTAATCATGAGAAAAGTTTGGATTAAAATTTGAATGACGTAAAAAACAAACTATTCAACAAGTTTAAGAAGTTCATCATAAAGTTCGTCTTCGTCTCCTGGTGAATATGAATTGTGTTGGTAAATAATTTTCCCATTACCATCAACAAGAAAGGTGTGAGGTGGATTATTCACATTCATTGCTCTTCTAAAATCACTGTTTGGATCAAGAAGGATTTCATAATCCCATGCAACACCATTTACATATGGTTTTACTCTGCTCATATTGCGAGCATCATCGATTGAGATGGCATAAAGCACTACACCAGTTTCATCTTGCCAATCTTCATATAAATCTGCAATTGTATTCAGTTCTCTCTTGCATGGCCCACACCAGGTAGCCCAGAAATTGATAATGATCGGCTGTCCATCATTTGAGATGTTTTTCGTGTCAAATGGTAAACCGTCCATCGTCTTGATTTGGGTGGAAGGAATAGATTGTATTTGACTGAATCCGATAAAGTAAAGGGCGATAAAGCTGAGTGTAAGTCCGATTATTTTCATAGTTCCAGATTTAAAGATGTGCAATTTAGCGAAATAATAATGAATCATTAAATGTGTTTTCTAGAGCAAAAAAAAGGCCATTCATTGCTGAATGGCCTTTTTCTGAAAATATCTTGTCTAGAAATTCAATCTATTGTTTCCTTTCATTCTCACGATGAAACAATCACTGAAACCTTGGTTTGCTAGCATTGATTGTCTTGCTCTTGCTTCTGATTTCGAAGCAAATTCACCAGAAAATGCTCTTTTCCAATTCGGGTTTTGAACAACTCTAAAACCAGGTACAGATGCAAAAACGGATTGATTGATAGGCCCTTTAAATGCTCCGATTTGAACACTGTAATAAGTTCCAGATATATTGCCACCACTGAAGTCAGAGGCATCCATATCGTTACTGTTGTAATTGCTTGTATTGTTGGTATAACTCGTATTTGGGTTCACAACCTCTTGTCCGGGGCTCGCCATGCGTTCTTCGAACATTTTGTTTGCCATCTCGCGAGCCATTTCTTCTACTTGTTCCTCTGGCATCTGAACTTCGTCAGCCATTAAGGCCTCTTGTTCTTTCTTCTCAGCAGCCAACACATCCATTTCTGAAGTGCGTTTTGCAGGATAAGACTGTTCTGGGTAAATATTTAAGGCCAAATCATAGAAGTACTTTGCATACTCATACTCTTCAATTGCGGCTAGACCATCAGCGTTTTTAATCGCTATATCGTAAATCTCTTTTAATTTCTCTTGACTGCCTTTCAACTCAGCTTTCAAGGCATCTATATCTCCGCCATCCTTTTGCATGTAGAATCCACCGTTCAAAATGTCATACTTCAATTCACCCGCATAACTCACAGGCAATTCCTCGCTCACTGGAACCATTTCTATATCCAAGTGCTGAATTTCATAATCAAATTCAAACGGATATGTTTGTGGGTTCATAATAATCTCTTTGGTTATGAATCCAGATTTTTCAATTGTTAAGACAATATTTTCATCAATGGCTTGAATAGTAAATTGAAATTTACCTTTCTTTTCTGTAATATCAAAAGTTTCCTCTCCGTCATTAATATCAAGGTGATATGTAATGTCCTTCACCTTATGCCCTCTTGACTCTGGGTGTAAAATGAATTGATAAACCGATTCCTGTGCTGTAGCAGTAAGCATACTCAGCATAGTTGCGATAAGCGTAATGGAAAGGATTTGAATTTTGCGAGTTGGTAAGGCCTTCATAGCTTTGTTTATACTGGTAGTGGAACCGTTATAAAATCGTTATTGGTAATAAAAGTACAAGTATAAGAACAAAACGAAGACACCGCCACATAAATAATTGGAAATGTTGCGGCTATTAATCCTTTAAAAGACCCTCAATTTCAGTTATCAGCGCTTGATCAAATGGGTTGGTTCCAGGAGTAAAATGCTTCACTAAATGGCCGTTTTTATCTACTAAATACTTTTGAAAATTCCATTTTACCTTTGAGTCAGATACACCATTCAAAGTTTGTTTCGTGAGAAATTCATAAAGAGGAGCCATTTCTTTTCCTTTCACCTGAACTTTTGAAAACATAGGAAAGGTAACACCGTAATTCTTTTTACAAAAAGAAGAAATCTCTTCGTTGCTGCCTGGTTCTTGACCCATGAAATCATTAGAAGGGAATCCAAGAATCTCTAACCCTTTGGTATTGTATTTTTCGTACAATGCTTGGAGGTCTTCATATTGAGGAGTGTAGCCACATTTACTAGCTACATTCACTACTAGAATGACTTTGCCCTTATATGATTCTAACGATACTTTTTTACCATCAATTGATTCTACAGTGTAAGAGTAAATACTGTTTTGGTCTGAGTTGAACGCCAGAAGACTAAACCCAAAGATGAAAAGGATGAAAAAATGTTTCATAATGTTTCTTTAGTATTAGTACAACTTGTTTTCGGATTTGTTCGTAATCAATCTTCAGCGAAACTAGGGAAAGTCCAATTGCAAAGTTCATTTTTGCGGAATGAATTTGATGTCTGTAGAAAATGTATCCAAACGATTTGGCGAGAGATTGCTTTTTGATCAAATCACATTTGGAGTAAGTAAAGGTGAGAAAGTGGCGCTTATTGCTAAAAACGGAACTGGAAAAACATCTTTGCTTCGAATCTTATCAGGTTCTGACAAAGCGGATAGTGGCTTGGTTACGTTTAGAAATGACCTTTCTGTAGGTTACCTTTCTCAAGAACCGACTTTTGACTTAAACCATACGGTAAACGAAGCCATTTTTGTAGCAGACAATCCTCTCGTAAAAGCGGTAAAAGACTACGAGCTCAGCATTGAAAAAGAAGATACCGATGCCATGCAAAAAGCTTTTGCAGAAATGGAACGGTTAAATGCTTGGGATTATGAAAGCAACATCAAACAGATTCTAGGAAAGCTACGAATAACTAGGCTTACTCAAAAGTTGAGTGAGATGAGCGGAGGGCAAAAAAGGAGAATTGCTCTTGCGAAACTCCTCATTGAAGAACCAGACTTTTTAATTCTAGACGAACCAACCAACCATTTAGATTTAGATATGATTGAGTGGTTAGAAAAATACCTATCTCAATCGCATAAAACCCTATTCATGGTTACACACGACAGGTATTTCTTGGATAATGTATGTGATGTAATCTATGAGCTAGATGATCAATCGCTTTTCAGATATAAAGGGAATTATTCTTACTACGTTGAGAAAAAATCGGAGCGTGTTGAAACGCAAAAAACAGAATTAGAAAAGGCAAAGAACTTATTTAAGAAAGAACTGGAGTGGATGCGTAAAACACCCCAAGCAAGAACAACAAAGTCTAAATCTCGCATTGATGCTTTCTACGATGTAAAAAGCAAAGCCAAAAAAAAGAAAGACGATACCGAGTTGGAGCTTAATGTGAACATGGAACGTTTAGGGAACAAAACAGTTGAGTTACACCACGTTTCTAAAGGCTACGATGATGGTCTTCTTTTCAAAGAGTTCCACTACAAATTTTTGAAAGGTGAAAAGGTTGGAATTATTGGAAACAATGGAAGTGGAAAATCCACATTACTCAACTTAATTAATAAACTAGAAGAGCCCAACAGTGGAAAAGTAATTTGGGGAGAAACCCTGAAGCTTGGGTATTATGCACAACAGGGAATTGAGTTTGCTCCTGACAAAAAGGTCATTGAAATCATTACAGATATTGCTGAACATATTCCTGGGCCAAAAGGTAGAACCATTACCGCTGCTCAAATGCTCGAACGTTTCCTATTTACCAGAGACCAACACTATCAGTTTGTCTCTAAGCTGAGTGGAGGGGAAAAACGCAGATTGTATTTGCTAACCATTTTGATGGACAATCCTAATTTTCTTATTCTTGATGAGCCTACTAACGACCTTGATATTCTTACTTTAAATGTGCTAGAGGCTTTTCTTCAAGACTACCAAGGTTGCCTCTTAGTGGTTACTCACGACAGGTACTTCATGGATAAGTTGGTAGACCATATCTTCATTTTAGAAGGAGAAGGAAAGTGGAGAGATTTTGTTGGAAATTATAGCGATTACCGTTCTGGCTTAAAGGCGGAAGCCAAAAAGGCCGAAATGGAAAAAGCGAAGAAAATTTCCAAGCCAAAAATGGAACGCCAAGCAGAAAGAAAGCAGAAATTTAGCTTTAATGAAAAAAGAGAGTTTGAGCAACTAGAAAGCGAAATTCCAGAATTAGAAGAGAAGAAGGCGAACTTACAAACCAAGCTTGAATCAGGTGCTTTGAGCCATGAGGAGCTTGTAAAGGTGAGCAGAGAATTTGAGAAAGTTTCAGATGCAATTGATGAAAAAGAGTTGCGTTGGTTGGAACTTTCCGAATTAGAAAACGGTTAATCTCCCTTTTCAATTGTACTTTTCACAGTTTAAACTTGAATAAAAATGATGAAGAAAATTTTACTCATTCTATTACTATTACTTGTTGGAACTTTTGCCTTCTTTTATTTCGGTGTATACAGCGAAGGCTACAGGGCAGGAACCATTGTAAAAATAAGTACAAAGGGCATATTATTTAAAACCATTGAAGGCCAATTGAACGTAGAGACGTTTGGGGCAGTTAGGGATCAGAATAATTTTTCTCAAACCTTCCAGTTTTCTGTAGATAGTGATAGACAGGATATTTTTGATGCACTTAAAGAGGCATCCCTCTCTGGAGAAAGGGTAAACCTTAAATATGAGGAGCGTTACTTGAAATATTTTTGGGATGGAGATACAAAATATTTTGTGATTGAAGTTGAGCGTGCTGATGACGCAAAGAAAAAGGAAACGCCAACCAAGAAAAAGCAGAAAACACCTCTGTTTAAATAATTAGTATTTTCACTATTGATTCATATATTTTCACTATTGATTCAAATTTTGTAGATTTGCATCGTGAAAAATTATATCAATGTGTGTGTGGTCATCGCCTTTATTTTGATGACACTGAGTTCAAAGGGTCAAAACAATAGCCCATTTTTATCTTTGAGATTTCAAGAAAACGGTCAGTTTGTAGATCCTAAAGTCGATTTAAGGATAGACAATAATGAGGCAGAAAGCTCTTTCTTCGTTTTTCAGAAGGCTTCTTCATCAGAAGAGCAGAGTGATAGAAGATTGATCAAACATTCTAAATTCTTAAAATGTCACTCCACGGGGTTGCACGTTTCTTATATAATGCCGAACCCAAAAACACCACAAAAGCTCAATTATCAATTGGGTGTGGGAGGATATCCTTTTATTTTGGAAGAAGAAGCTTGGGTGTCTGACAGAGAAGTGATGTCTTTTTCTTTAATGCCACATTTAAAGAAACAAGGTTTCAGGTTTGAAAGTATTGATTTGCATTTTACGGGAAGAGCCAACGAGAATGTTGTTTTGGTGAGAAGTTATTTTCAAGGGCTTGGATCTCAACTTGATACCATCCGTTTGGCAAAAGGAAAGCACATAGAAAGCATAAGTATAGAAGGTGAAGGTGCTGATGTAGTTGAGTTACAAGCGATAAAAGGAGGTTTTGCTATTGCCACTGCCAAAATCAATAATCACGGAGAAACGGAGTTTTTATTGAATAAGTTCGGCTTACAACAAGTAAATAATCTTACAGTCGAGGTGGCAGATCAACTAGGGAACCCTTTGAAGGGAGTTCAACTATTAGATGTGAGAAATGACAATCGTCTTTTGGGAGTAACTGATGCAGAAGGAAAGTATTCAAACTTTTTCGCCTTTGATTATTTACACGAAATAAAACTCATGAGTAGTTCCAATTCATCAGAAACTTCAGAGCAAATAAAGCGCTTCTATGTTTCTTCCTTGAATTCAGAAAGTCACTTGCGTATTATCATGGAACCCATTGAAAAAGTATCTACAGAGGTTTCTCAATCTTTCCAATAATTGATCGAGTAAGCATTGAATTGCTCTACAATTAAAGTGTCAAAGCTTTCAAGAGCTATGGTGCCATAGCTTAGGCCATCTTGTAAATCCTCGCCTAAAAGTACAGGGTAATAGACAGAATCACTATTAAAGGTTCTTAGCATAGATGCTTGACAGGGAAAAGGCCCATCAAAGCAATATGCAAAAGTGTCTGGCTTTATGTATGCAAAGCCTTCAAACACTGCTTCTTCATACCCGGAAGCCCTATACAATGGTGCAGGAATCAATGTTTGCTTCCAAGAAAAGCCATCGTAAGTTGCTATGAAATCATTCTCAGAAATAAAGCTCAACTTCCCTAAAGGAATGAGTAGTAACATACTCATTAGAATAAGGATCGTGTATTTCATGCTTTTTGTAATCCACTTTGAAATAGAATAATGAATGAACCCGAAAACGTAAATAGCTAAGCCAAAAAACACTGGTATAGCCAATCGAAATTGAGGAGAGGTAAAGAACCAAATGAAGGCAAAAACTAATGCGCTCAAGGTATACAGCTTGTGTTTGAGTTCTTTTTTAAAGAACAAAACATAGATTACAAGACTCACAACCATTAAGGTTGAAATAATTTCCAGTTTCCCCATAGAGAAAAAGTGAATCAATTTATCTATGGCTGTCCATTGAGCTACTTTATCATAATCCACTTGATTGAAGCCTATTTGAGCTCCAGCAATAGAGGAAAATTTTGCGTTCAGCACGGGAATATGATGCGGGTTGGGTAATGTGAAGGTATGCGAAAAAGGAGCTAACAAGTAGCCGGAGGTTTGAAACAACTTTACAAAATGCAAACCTGTTCCCAAGGCAATAATCGATGCTGCTTTCCATTTTTTCCAAAGCATTACAGCCAACATAAAAAGGTAAAAAGCAAAAACAATGGCGTTCACTTTTGTCAAAAGCACTCCAACAATTACCCATGCCATCCATGTTTTGAATTCTTCTTCGCGAAAAAGAACAAGCGTAAGGCATGCCACACCAACAATTGGAATAATATCTGTTGACAAAGAAGTACTTAAGAGAAGGAGAATGGGCAGTAACAGTAAGGTGCTCAGTTTTATCCAAGTATTATTCTTAAAACTCTTGAATGTCTCCAGGATAAAGGTCAAAGCGAAAAAACCGTTGATGTCATTTAAGCTGTACATCTCATCAAAGTTGAACCAAGCCGACCATGCATGTAAGGCTGAACCTTGAATCAAAAAGAAATCAAAATTCCCCAAGCCCTTTACCAACCCCATTTCCTCGAACCACTTAACTGCTTGGTTGTAATACAGCCCTTCATCGGGTATTTTTGTGTGTAAGCTACTCCAGCCTAAGAACAAAAGAACTATCCACAGATGAGAGAGATCCCAAGATGAAAAGTCCATGTGTTTTTTCTCGTTTCTAAAGAATTGAATGGTTCCGAAAATCCCTATTGCTCCCAAAAAATAGTCTGCCCAAAAAGGTGTTCCAGCAAAAAGGCTAAACACTGTCATTGCAAAGGCGCCAAGACCATAAACAGCTAAAAAAGAAAGGGTGTAAGGATATACGTGTTGGGTGTTGAACTTCAGCCAACATGAAAGTTGATAGAAGAAACCGAAGAGGATGATCCAATAAAGTGTTAAAACAAGCATAGTCTTCTGCAATTATCGTCAATCCAATGAACATTTCCTTTTAGATTTGTTCAAATTTAAATGGGCAGATGAAAAAGGTATCAGGATTCTCAAAGTTTACCAAACAAGAGAAAATTGATTGGATAGTACAGTCATTCTTTGAACATAAAGAGGAAGCGAAAAGCACTTTAGCACAGTATTGGAATTCTGATCAAGCCTTGCAAAAGCTTCATGATGAGTTTATTGAGAATACAATCACCAATTTTTACATTCCCTTCGGTGTAGCTCCAAATTTTCAAATCAATGGGTCAATGCGCACCATTCCCATGGCTATAGAAGAAAGTTCTGTAGTTGCAGCAGCTTCTAAAGCGGCTTCTTTTTGGCTAGAGCGCGGTGGGTTTAAGGCTGAGGTTATAAGCACTAAAAAAGTAGGGCATGTCCATTTTGCTTACTATGGCGATTACGACAAGTTGCTGCGCTTTTTTAGAAAAATTAAGGAGAAGTTTTTCTACGATACTGAAGCCATTACTGCAAGCATGCGCAAACGAGGTGGAGGTATAGAAGATATTATTCTCATCAACAAAACTTTTGAAGAGGCAAACTACTACCAACTCAAGGCAACTTTCGAAACCAAAGATGCCATGGGGGCCAATTTCATCAATTCGTGTTTAGAGCAGTTTGCTCAAACGCTTAAACGAGAAATTGCCAATGATGCGTCTTTTTCCCAGAAAGAAAAAGAGGTGCAAATTATCATGTGCATCTTATCCAATTATACGCCAGAATGTATTGTTAGAGCAAGCGTAGAGTGTTCTACAGACCAATTGGAGATGGAGGGCATGTCCGGAGAAGAGTTCGCTCAAAAGTTTGAAAGGGCTATTCATGTGGCGCGTATTGAGCCTTACCGTGCAACCACTCACAATAAAGGAATTATGAACGGTGTAGATGCCGTAATCATTGCTACAGGGAATGATTTTAGAGCTGTAGAAGCAGCTTGCCATACCTATGCATCGCGCTCTGGACAGTACAGAAGTTTAACGGATGTTTCTGTTTCTGAAAGAACCTTTAAATTCTGGATAGAAATTCCCTTGGCTTTGGGAACCGTTGGTGGATTAACCAAGCTTCATCCCATTGTGAAATTTGCACATCAACTCTTGCAAAACCCTTCTGCAATGGAACTCATGGAGATTGTAGCAGTTTCTGGATTGGCTCAAAATTTTGCGGCTCTGCGTGCACTAGTTACAACTGGAATTCAAAAAGGACATATGAAAATGCACCTATTGAATATTTTAAATCAATTAGGAGCTACGCAAGGAGAGAAAGACCAAGTCAAAAACTATTTTGAGAATAAAGTTCCACATCACAATGAGGTTGTTTCTAAGTTTTTAGAGCTAAGGGGTGTTCAATCTGTAGACGAACTGTAATGCAGTTTCGAGCTAACGGAAAACTGTTGCTTTCGGGCGAATACTTGGTGCTAGATGGGGCAAAAGCTTTAGCTTTTCCTACCAAGCTTGGCCAACGGATGCAGATTAATGCCAAGCAAGATGCACCTCCTGGAATTCATTGGGTGAGTAAGCTAGAAGATGGCTCTGTGTGGTTTGAAGGCCGTTTTGGAAAAAAGAACAATATCCTTACTGCAACAGATGATGCAGTTGCCAAACAATTGGTGAAACTACTGTTGGAAGCCACTCACTTAAATCCCGAATTTTTATTAGATGCTCAAAGCCTATATGTAGAGACCCAATTGGAGTTTAACCGAGAATGGGGTTTAGGAAGCAGTTCAACTCTTATTGCCATGTTGGCTGAGTGGGCTAATGTGAATCCATACCCATTGTTGAATGGTGCATTTGGTGGTAGCGGTTATGACATTGCTTGTGCAAGCCATGATCAAGCTCTTATTTATCAGCTTCAAAACGGGGAACCGAAATTCAATGAAGTGAGCTTTTCTCCTCCATTTCTTGATCAATTATGGTTGGTTTACTTGGGTAAAAAACAAGTGAGTTCTCAAGAAATTAAGCGCTACAAAGACTTGAGTTTTGATAGAGAAAAAGCAGTTTATGATATCAATGCCATAACAGAAGAAATGTTGAGGGTTAAAAATTTCTCAGCATTCGAGGGTCTTATCTTAGAGCATGAACAACTCATGAGCGGTATTCTTCAAGCAGAGCCAGTAAAACAGCGTTGGTTCATGGATTTTAAAGGGCAAGTGAAGTCTTTGGGTGCATGGGGTGGTGATTTTGTTTTGGCCACTGCAGAAATAGACCCTACAGCTTACTTTCAATTCAAAGGCTGTGATACGGTGATTCCTTTTCGTCAAATGATGAAAAGCTATTGACACAAAACATTGGCCGCCCAAGTAGCCATCAATAATTCGGGTTTTGCTTTGGGGTTAAAGCCCATAGAACTTACATAACCTCTCGCAGCTTTCAGCACTTTATGGCTGGGATATTCGGGATCCTCATTAAAATCCAAATCAATTTGTTTGACCTTTATTTTCAATTCTTCTTGTATAAATCTTGCCACCTCCAAAGAACATTCGATTTCCCTCCAAAGACGAGACCACATATCTCTTACAATGGGCAATCTTTCTTTTTGGTATAAGACATGAGCCCCTCTATTTGGGTACCTTAAAACAACCGTTGTTGCATAAAGAGTAATGCCTCTTGTGTTTTGGCTATCACAGCCTACGTAGATTTCAATTTCAGGATGTTGCTCCAAGCAAGACTTTAGATGTTCGGTCAAATTCACCGAAACACCTGAATTCATAATAAAGAACTGCTGATTTTCCATTGACACTAAAGGTAAACACAAATTTGACATGCTTGTTTATGAGTATATTATGGATATTTGTATTATTTGCTGACAATCTATAAAACACATTTTACAGATTGACGTTACTTTGCATAAAACAAACTATTGGAAACGCAATTCCTTTTTGACGATCAAGAACACCATGTGCCTAGTCAATTCAGTGGCAAAGTGGCCTGGCAAAGTCCATCAAACATTGCACTGGTAAAGTACTGGGGAAAACATGGAAATCAACTACCCTCCAACCCAAGCATCAGTTTTACGCTAGACGCATGCAACACCCAAACCGAAATTCGATTCAAGCAATCAGATCAATTTGGGTTTAAGTTTTTTTTTGAGGGAAATGAAAACCCGAAATTCGGAACCAAAGCCCTTAATTTCTTAGAAAATAATAAAGCCTATTTTCCTTTTATCAATCAGCTGGAATTAGAAATTGACACGAAAAATACATTTCCACATTCTTCAGGTATTGCATCTTCAGCTTCAGGAATGAGTGCTTTAGCTCTTGGCCTAATGAGCATTGAAAAGCAGCTCAATCCATTCATTGAAAAGAATCATTTTCTTCAAAAAGCTTCTTTCTTAGCACGCTTGGGATCCGGTTCTGCCAGCAGATCTGTATATGGTGGCTTGGTAAATTGGGGGACGCATAAGGACATTGAGAACTCGTCAGATTTATTCGCTGTGGCTTATCAGAATAACGTGCATGAAGTCTATTCTACCTTCAAAGATGCTGTGTTATTGGTAGATGAAGGTCAGAAAAAAGTATCAAGTACGGTAGGCCATGGATTGCTCAAAAATCATCCTTTTGCGCAAACGCGATTTGATTTAGCGCATACGCACCTGAGTCAATTATTAGGTGCGCTCAAAACAGGAGACCTAAAAGTTTTTGGAGATATTGTGGAGCGTGAAGCCTTGATGCTACACGCTTTGATGATGACAAGCGACCCCTATTTTATTTTGATGAAGCCCAATACGCTTGCCATTATAGAAGCTATTTGGGAAGCACGTCAAGGAGGAATGGATGTATGGTTCACGCTCGACGCAGGAGCTAATGTACACCTCTTATATCCGGCACATGAAGAACATAAAGTCAACATTTTTGTTAAAGAAACATTGGCTGAGTATTGTGCAGAAAGAAAGTTTATTTTTGATGCCTTAGGCTTAGGCCCAACCCAATTGTATTAACCCATGATTAAAGACGCGCTTTTTTACAGCAAAATCCTATTGTTTGGTGAATATGGAATTATTCAAGATTCAATGGGTTTGTCTATTCCTTACGGGGCTTACAGAGGCGAATTGAATTTTGCCAAAGAGAACCTAAGCCAGGAGCAAGAACAATCTAATCAACATTTAAACAAGTTTGCACAGCATTTAATCAAGCTCGAAGAGCATGGTAATTTGATGGCGAATTTAGATTTGAACCAATTGGAAAAAGACATTTCTAACAGAATGTACTTTGATAGCACCATTCCACAAGGTTATGGTGTTGGTTCTTCTGGCGCTTTGGTAGCTGCAATTTATGATAGATACAATCTTGAGAATGCTCATGCATCAAGTGAATTGCCAAAAGAACAAATTGCTGGACTAAAGAAGATTTTTGCTCAAATGGAGAGTTATTTCCATGGCACTTCCAGCGGAATTGATCCGTTGATTTGCTACATGAAATTACCGGTTCTTATTAAAAGTCAATCCGATCTGGGTACAGTAGGTATGCCTCTAGAAGGCAATGGAGAAGGCGCTATATTTTTGTTAAACTCTGGCGAACCTGGAGAAACTCAGCCGATGGTCAACATCTTCTGGGAGAAAATGAAGCAAGAAGGGTTCAGAAACATGCTCCGTAAAGAGTTCAAGAAATACAATGATGAGTGTATTCAAAGTTTCTTGAAAGGTGATGTAAAACCTCTTTTCAATAGCATGAAGAGTCTTTCATCATTAGTTTTTGATCATTTTAGTCCAATGATTCCTCAAGGCTTTAAAAGTGTTTGGCAACAAGGAATTGAATCTAATGCATACTATTTGAAGCTTTGCGGCTCTGGTGGTGGCGGATTTGTTCTTGGGTTTACACAAGACCTCAATAAAGCAAAGCATATTCTGAAGGATCACAATTTAGAGGTGATTCATAAGTTTTGAGTCCTTTGCTCAACAGAAGGCAGAAGTACCGACTATTCAAGGTATTTGCTCTTCTCTCTTTAGTCAGGTGGTGGAGTATTCTTACTGTGGTGTCAGGTATGTACCTCATTGCGGTGTTTTTGTTGAACGAACCAATCGCATGGTGGGCAACAATCAAAGATATAGAGCTACACCTCACTATATACTCTACAGCTTGCCTTGTGGCTTCAGGATTTATCATCAATAACTTTTACGATTTAGAAAGAGACATTATAAATAGACCGCAAAACGTGGTTTTTAAAAGGCTCATCAGCCAACAATCTGCTCTTAACTTCTATTTCATATTCAATCTTATAGGGATGATTCTTGCTTTTTATGTGAGTAAAAAAGTGATGCTTTATAACTTCCTTTTTGGAACTGCACTTTGGTTCTATTCACATAAGTTGGAAAAGCGTGTCTTTACAAGCAATTTGAGTGCAACTTTATTAAGTCTTGCTCCTTTTGCTGCCTTATCTGTCTTATACCGCGATGTTAATTTCGCATTGTTTTTCTATATGGGTTATTTGGCCATTATTGTATTGATGAGAGAGTTTCTCAAAGACCTTATTTCATTACCTGGAGATAAAGAGTTTGGGTATAGGAGCTTCGCGCTTGTTCATGGAATTACTACCACTCAACGCCTGTTCCTCGGCTTAGGTGTTTTGTCCGTTTTGCCCGTAATAGGCCTGTACTTGACCTATGCTATACAAGAAACAGCCATCTACTATTTTGTATTGAGTTACATCACTTTATTGATTATAGCAGTGTTTGTTCTACTCAGTGGTAAACCTAATAAGTACACCATAGCCAATAACATTTTGAAAGTACTTTTAGGCTTGGGCCTTTTAAATATTCCTTTTGTATAAATGAGCGATAGACCTCTTTTAAAAGCAATATCATCTCCAACGGATGTGAAAGCTCTGAGTGCTTCTCAAGCCAAACAGTTGGTAAATGAGTTGCGTGATTTTATTGTTGAGATAGTGGCGGAAAAGGGTGGTCATTTAGGGGCAAGTTTGGGTGTTGTGGAGTTGACGGTTGCTTTATTGCGCGTACTTAATTTACCAGATGATAACTTGGTGTGGGATGTTGGTCATCAATCGTATGGTTACAAGATCTTAACAGAACGCAGTGATCGCTTTTCAAGCATTCGCCAAAAAGGAGGTTTGAGTGGTTTCCCGAGCATCATAGAATCCGAATTTGATCATTTCGGAACAGGCCATAGCAGCACAAGTATTTCAGCCATATTAGGGATGGCTTTGGTGAGTAGAAAAGTGAACAAGAAGCATGTTGCTGTGATTGGAGATGCAAGCATACAAGCAGGTATGGCGCTTGAGGCATTGAATTATGCTGGGGTAGCTGGGAAAAATATTCTTGTTGTCTTAAACGACAACCATATGAGCATAGATCCCAGTGTTGGCGCATTAAACCATTATTTCAATACAAAGAATCACGAACATTCATCGGCATCGTTTTTCGAAGCGTTCAATTTTTCTTATTCTGGACCTATAGACGGGCATGATATAGCCTTGGTTGAACAGTGCTTAAAGCATGAATTGAATCAATCTGGCCCAAGAATACTGCATATTAAAACCACAAAAGGTAAAGGGTACAAACCTGCCGAATACGGGAATCCAACGCAATGGCATGCTCCAGGTCTTTTTAATAAATCCACAGGAAAGGTACTTGCGAGTTCACCCAACAAACTGCCCAAGTTTCAAGAGGTTTTTGGAGAAGCCCTCGTAGAGTTGGCAGAGAAACACGATCAGCTTTTTGCTATTACTCCAGCAATGCCAACAGGGTCGTCAGTTTTACCAATGATGCAGAAGTTTCCTGGGAGAGCCATTGATGTTGGGATAGCAGAACAACATGCAGTTACATTAGGTGCGGGTATTGCAAAAGAAGGAGGCATTCCAATTGTAGCTATTTACAGCACCTTTTTACAGCGTGGCTATGATCAACTCATTCATGATGTGGCGCTGCAAAACTTAAAAGTAATTTTTGCCATTGACCGTGCCGGATTGGTAGGAGCTGATGGTCCAACGCACCATGGAGCATTTGATTTGGCATATTTGAATTGCATTCCCAATATGACCATTGCCGCACCAATGAATGGAAAAGAGCTTTGGGCGATGCTAAAAGCAGCAGTTGAAGAATGGCAAGGACCAATAGCCATTCGTTATCCTAGAGGTAGAGTAAATGATGCAGATTGGAAAGAAGGAACCTCCATGCACTTTGGAAAGTCTGAATTGAGAAACCAAGGAGAAAAAGTAGCAGTTCTGTCTATCGGAACAATTGGTATCGAAGTAGAAAATGCTTTGTTGGTTTTAAAAAAACAGGGTGTGAACCCAACGTGGATCAACATGCGTTTTTTAAAACCGCTTGACCAAAGAGCACTGCACAGCGTATTCACGTCTCATACTCACATCATCACTGTAGAAGATGGAACAATGAAAGGTGGTTTGTACAGTGAGGTTCTGAGCCTTGCTGCAATTGCTGAGTATACAGGTAAAATTGAGCCGCTTGCTTTACCAGACGTCTTCATTGCACATGGGACCCAAAGCGAATTATACGAAGATTTAGGATTAAATGCTGAGGGTATTGCCCGAAAAATCGGAAGAATTTTCGATTTAAATTAAAAGACAATCGTAGGATGTATTAGTCAAAAAAAGGCGAATCCAAGGATTCGCCTTGTACGTTATTCCTTCACGCGCCATTGACCACTTTGAATCATGGGCTCGGCTTGTTTGTATTTCAATTCCTTAGTTTCTGCCGTCATTGTATTTACAATGGTAACACGGTCATTTCTTCCAAACTTATGTTCTACACGCACAGGTTCCGGCTTGGCTTGAGGTTTGTTGGCAGATGGGTCATTGTAATTTTGACCGCCACTCGCTTGCGATGGAAGCTCATCTTTTTGTGTTTTCAACTTGCTCATGTCTGTACGAGCAGGAGCTTGTTGCTGCACTTGTGCAGGAGCTTGTTGAGAGATCTCAGATTTTACCAAGAAGCTAATGCCTTCTCTGCTCACCTTAGCAATCATCGCTTTAAACAATTCAAATGACTCAAACTTGTAAATCAACAAAGGATCTTTTTGCTCATGTGAAGCAAATTGTACCTGTTGACGCAAGTCATCCATGTCGCGCAAATGCTCTTTCCAATATTGATCAATCATTGCCAACATCACATTGCGTTCTAAAGCGTCTACCACTTCAGTTCCTTCCGATGCGTAACTTTTCTCAAGGTTGGCAACTACTCTGATGTTTCTTTTCTGATCAGTAAAAGGCACTACAATGTTGGTGAATGTTGCGCTTTCATCTTCGTGAATACGTTTGATTACTGGGTAGGCAATTTCTGAAGTCTTATTCAATCGTTGTGTGTAATTCTTCAATGATTCTTCGTAGACTTTCTCTACCAAAGTTGCTTGATTCTCTTTATTGAATTCTTCTTCGCTTACAGGAGATTCAATGTGTAAAGCTCCAATTAGACTCAATTGGAAGCCGCTGTAGTCTTTCACAGAATGGTAATCATCTACAATGCTTTCACACAATTCGTAAATGGCATTGGCCACATCAACTTTCAAGCGTTCGCCATACAATGCGTGTTTTCTGCGCTTGTAGATCACTTCACGCTGTTGGTTCATTACATCATCATATTCCAATAGACGTTTACGAATTCCAAAGTTGTTTTCTTCTACTTTTTTCTGTGCACGTTCAATTGAGTTGGTGATCATGCTATGCTGAATCACCTCACCCTCTTTGTGTCCTAGGCGATCCATCATCTTTGCAATTCGCTCGGATCCAAAGAGGCGCATTAAGTTATCTTCAAGTGAAACAAAGAATTGAGATGAACCTGGATCTCCTTGACGTCCTGAACGCCCTCTCAACTGACGGTCAACGCGCCTAGAATCGTGGCGCTCTGTACCAATAATGGCAAGACCACCAGCGGCTTTTGTTTCTTCTGTCAATTTAATATCTGTACCACGACCCGCCATGTTGGTTGCAATGGTAACTACACCAGGATGACCTGCCGATGTTACAATTTCTGCTTCTTGTTGATGAAGCTTCGCATTGAGCACTTGGTGTTTTACTTTGCGTATGTTCAGCATGCGGCTCAGTAATTCAGAAACCTCTACAGAGGTAGTACCTACTAAGATTGGGCGACCTGCATCTTTCAATTTCACCACTTCATCAATAACAGCATTGTACTTTTCTCTGGCTGTTTTGAAAACGAGATCTTGATCGTCATTCCTTGCAATAGGTCTATTGGTTGGAATAGTTACTACGTCTAATTCGTAGATTTCCCAAAATTCGCCCGCTTCCGTTTCTGCCGTACCTGTCATCCCAGACAGTTTGCTGTACATTCTAAAGTAGTTCTGTAGAGTAACTGTAGCGTAAGTTTGTGTAGAAGCTTCAATTTTTACACGTTCTTTGGCTTCAATGGCTTGGTGTAATCCGTCAGAGTAGCGTCTGCCATCCATGATTCTACCAGTTTGCTCATCAACAATTTTCACTTTGTTGTCCATCACAACATACTCTACATCCTTTTCGAACATACAGTATGCTTTTAGCAGTTTATCAATGGTGTGAACGCGTTCAGCTTTAATAGAATAGTCGCTCATTAAAGCTTCTTTCTCTTTGAGCTTTTCGTTGATATCTCCTTCTTTGTTCTCAATTTTCGTGAGTTCGGTAGCAATATCTGGTAGAACGAAGAAGTCTTTGTCTTCTGTAGCTGAAGAAACAAGTTCAAGTCCTTTTTCGGTCAATTCAACTGAGTTTTGCTTTTCCTCAATCACAAAAAAGAGTTCGCTGTCTACAAAAGGCATTTCTTTCGCTTGATCTTGCAAGTAATGGTTCTCGGTTTTTTGAAGCTGCTGACGCATTCCTGGTTCACTCAAAAACTTGATGAGTGCTTTGTTTTTTGGCAATGCGCGTTGTGCTCTTAATAAGGCCAAACCACCATCTTCATGAATTTTAGCAAGCTTCTTTTTATCGCTCACTTCAGCATCTGTGGTGTTGAGTTTTTTCTTGGCGTCTGTAAGGAGTTTTGTGGCTAATTTTTTCTGTTCACCAACCAAGCGTTCTACTTTTGGTTTGAGATCATCAAACATGTGCACATCACCTTTTGGTGTTGGTCCAGAGATAATCAATGGCGTACGTGCATCATCAATCAAAACAGAATCTACCTCATCTACAATAGCATAGTTGTGCTTGCGTTGCACCAACTCTTCTGGAGTAGAAGACATGTTGTCTCTCAAGTAATCAAAACCAAATTCGTTGTTGGTTCCGTAAGTAATATCAGAATTGTAAGCTTGTCTTCTTTGTTCACTATTGGGTTGATGCTTGTCAATACAGTCAATGCTCATTCCATGGAACTGGAAGATAGGAGCCATCCACTCACTATCTCTTTGAGCCAAGTAATCATTTACGGTAACCACATGAACGCCTCTACCTGTTAAGGCATTGAGGAATACGGGAAGGGTAGCCACAAGAGTTTTACCTTCACCAGTCATCATCTCTGCAATTTTACCTTGGTGTAAGACCATACCACCAATCAACTGAACATCGTAGTGTACCATGTTCCATTTAGTCTCTTGCCCTGCAGCTAACCAAGTGTTGGCCCAATGTGCTTTGTCTCCATCAATTTGTATATGGGGTCTAGATTCACTGAATGCTCTATCTTTTTCATTAGCCGTTACGGTAATGGTTGAATTTTCTGCAAAGCGCTTACTTGTTTCTTTTACAATGGCAAAAACCTCAGGCAAAACCTCATCAAGAACTTTTTCAAGCTTCTCTGTGATGCCCTCTTCTATTTGATCAATTTCTGTGTAGATGTTCTCTTTATCCTGAATATCCATTTTAGGATTCTCTGCAATTTGCTGCTTAAGAGCATCAATTTGAGATTTTTCATCAGAAATGTGATCTTGAATCTGAGTCTTTATGCTGTCGGTCTTTGTGCGAAGTTCATCATTGCTAATTGCAGTGAGTTTCGCATAGGCCTCGTTGATTTGCTTTATTCTGGGCTGAAGGATTTTAATGTCCTTATCAGATTTGCTCCCGAATATTTTTTGTAATGTTTTGGATATAGAACCTAGCATAGCTGGAATTTTCGTTCAGTTTGTCAAATTTCTTTCCACAATGGGCCCCAATGGTATATTGGCAGAAGTATATAGGAAAGGATGCCAAAATTAGTGAATTCGGTAGCTTGGGCATAAAAAAACCCCGGCAAAAACTTGCCAGGGTTATAGATTTATCGTTTGCCTTTCTTAGTATTCATCTTCATTGAAGAAAAAGTCTTCTTTGGTGGGATAATCCGGCCAAATTTCTTCGATGTTTTCGTACATCTCTCCCTCATCTTCAATTTCTTGAAGATTCTCTACCACCTCTAAAGGTGCACCCGTACGTAGCGCAAAGTCAATCAACTCATCTTTGGTTGCTGGCCAAGGCGCATCTTCTAAGTACGAAGCTAATTCTAATGTCCAGTACATAATCGGTTCTCTTTTAGTAAGTTTCCCTTCAGTTGAACGCAAAAGTAATTTTTTATTGTACACATGCAAGTGCTATGTAAAAACACTTGCTTCGCCTTATTTACGGGGCATCCAAGGGGTTTCTTCTGCATTGTTCAATTTGGCAAGGTAGCGTGCCAGTACAAAAAAATAGTCGCTTAACCGATTGAGGTATTGCAAGCTGTTTTCAGGAATTTCTTCTTGCTTTTGAAGCGTAATGATACCTCTTTCTGCTCTTCTACAAACGGTTCTAGCAAGGTGGGCGTATGCATTGGCCATGTCGCCACCAGGTAAAATGAAGTTTCTAAGGGGATCCAGAGACTTCTCCATTTCATCAATGGATTGTTCTAGGTGTTGAATGTCTTCTTCTTCTATGGTTTGAAGTTTGAACTTTGTGGCAGCTTCAGGTTCGCTTGCTAATAAAGAGCCTAAGGTGAATAGTGTTTCTTGAATTTTCACCAAATCTGCGCTCAATGAGTCTTCAGAAGCGGTTCTAACAAGACCAACAATGCTGTTCAGTTCATCTAAAGTACCATAAGCCTCTAGTTTCAAATTTGACTTAGATACGCGTGTGCCACCTAGTAGTGATGTGGTGCCTTGATCTCCAGTTTTTGTGTACACTTTCATGTTTGCAATATTGTTATTTTACTTGGACATAAAAGGAAGTTTACTTGAATACATCCAAGTGCTTGATGCCCTTATTCCATTAATTTTGAATTATGAAAATAGCTGTTACATCTGCCTCTGGTCAATTAGGGAATGCCATTTTACAAGAACTTGAACAACACTTAGGTGCTTCTGGTTTAATTGCGCTGGCAAGAACACCCGAAAATGTAAAAATGACTCACTTAGAAATAAGGCCTGCAGACTACTTAAAGCCTGATGAGCTTGACGTGGCGATGAAAGATGTGGATATAGTGGTGCTCATTTCTGGTAATGATGAACCTCATAAAAGAATCCATCAACATAGAAATATCATACAGGCAGCCAAGGCGAATGGAGTATCTAAGATTATTTACACCAGTATTATTGGAAAAGAGGATGAATCTGATTTTGCGCCAATAGTTGTGAGTAATAGAAAAACAGAGGCTGATATTAGAGATTCTGGTCTTGATTGGGTTATTGGTAGAAATGGACTTTATATTGATGCCGATTTGGAGTACATGGAACATTATGTGGTTGAAGGAGAAATAGTGAATGCTGCAGGTAAAGGCTTATGCAGCTATACGAGTAGAGATGAACTAGCAAAAGCCTACGCCAAATTGGTGATGGAAGACCACCTTAAAAATCAAACGTATACACTTACTGGAGAAACCATTACACAGAGTCAATTGGCAGAAATTATTACCGAAGTGTACGATGAGAACGTTGAATACCGTGAAGTGTCTGTTCAGGATTTTCTTTGGAGTTGCAAAGCCCGATTGGGAGATTATTTTGGAACAGTCGTATCCGGAATCTATGAATCTATCCAATTGGGACATTTCAATGAGCCAAGCGATTTTGAGCATATCATGGGAAGACCCCACAAAACAATGAGAGATATTATAGAAGCATTCAAAGATCAATGATTTGTTATTGCTTTAGTGGATTAGGAGCCGATGGAAGAGTGTTTAAAAACATTCGGATTGATGGGGTTGAATTGAAAGCTTTGGACTGGATTGAACCCAGGCGCAATGAAAACCTAGGCGATTACGCTGTACGACTACTTTCTGACCAAAATACTGAGGTTCCTTTTATGCTTATGGGTGTGTCTTTTGGTGGAATGCTGGCCATTGAAGCTGCCAAAAAGTATACACCTGTAAAGCTTATTCTAATTTCTACCTTATTGGGAGAATGTGAGTTTCCATTCACCTTAAAGTTGGGGAGAAGATTGAAGGCACACCAATGGGTGCCGATGTCTTTAATGCTTAAACCCAAAGGGTATATTCGCTATGTTTTTGGGGTAACGAAGCCAAGGCACGCGAAAGTGCTTCATCACATTGTTGATGATATAGATCCTGAGTTTTTTGCCTGGGCAATGGGAGCTATTGTGTTGTGGCAAAACAGACTTGTCAAAACCAAGTACATTCGAATTCACGGTGCGAAAGACCGCTTGATTCCAGTGCCTAAAAATTTTAAAGGACAAATGATAGATGGAGCTGGACACTTCATGATCCGCACCCACTGGAGAAATATCAATAAGATTTTAAACGAAAAGATAGATTAAGCGGGATCGCTATCAATTTCTACTAAACCATCTCTTAAACGTATGAGTCTATGGGCGTGTTGGGCAATGTCTTCTTCGTGTGTAACCAGAATTACCGTGTTCCCTTTGTCATGAATCTCTTTGAACAGTGCCATTATCTCAACCGATGTTTTTGTATCCAGGTTCCCGGTAGGTTCATCGGCCAAAATGATAGATGGGTTGTTTACCATTGCTCTTGCAACCGCCACACGCTGTCTTTGCCCACCAGAAAGTTCATTCGGCTTGTGATCAATACGATCAGCCAACCCTACTTGATGCAGCACTTCGGTAGCTCTTTTGTCTCTGTCTTCTTTACTCCATCCAGCATAAATAAGCGGTAACGCAACATTGTCTAATGCCGAATAGCGGGGAAGTAAGTTGAAAGTTTGAAAAACGAAACCGATTTCTTTGTTGCGCACTTCAGCCAATTGATCATCATTCAGCCTGCTTACATCAGTGCCATTGAGCACATACTTTCCTCTGGTTGGGGTGTCTAGACATCCCAAAATATTCATTAAGGTAGATTTTCCAGAACCTGATGGGCCCATCAAAGCTGCATAATCATTCTTGCGAATGTTCACTGAGATGGATTGGAGTGCTTTTACCAATTGGTTACCCACTTGGTATTCTCTAGCAATATTCTCTATTTCAATAATGTTTGCCATGCGCTTCAAATATACATTTAGTTCATCGCCATTTGTTTGAAATGGTACGAAGGGTTTAATTCTGGTTAGCGTGGTGTTGGTGTTGGGTGGGTGATTTCTGTATTGGTTTCAAAATCGTAGTGGGTTATTTTTCGAATGTTGTAGTAGCTGTTCCAAAAGGCTTGAAGCGAGCTGATGTAGTTGCGCCTAGCAGTATCTTTTTCTGCCATGGCAATATTCATATCAGTCATTCCAATTTTACCAATGCTAAAACGCTGCTGACTTACACGGTACCTTCTTGTTGCAATTTCTTCAGCTCTCTTAGCAATTTCAAGCTCTGAATATTTCATTTCAAATTCTTGCACGCTCGTGATAATGGCCTCTTGAAACTCTAACATTGCAATATTGTAATTGGCATCATTGGCTTTTTGATCTGCTAATGCAGCGAGGTAGTTAGACTTGTTGCTTCCCCAATCGTAGATAGGAATTGAGAAGCCTAGACTCACCATTTCTTGACTCTCTGTGTTCTGGTAAGCTGATGGAATGTTATCGGCACTTTGGCTTCTCCCGTAACTAGCAAACAAATCCATTTCTGGAGTTTTTTCTGCCTTTGCTTGGGCTACATTTCGCTCTGCATTGAGTTTGTTGTAGCGCCATTGTATTTGTGATGAGTTGTTTTGAAATGCATATTCCATGGCTTTTTGCATGTCTACGCTAACTGCAGGGATCTCTTCTGCAAAGAAGGGAGTGAACCGTTCGTTACCCATATGGCCAATGTGGTTTTTTAATCTCAGTTCTGCCAATTTTCTAGTTAAGCTTGCTCTTTGCAATGCCAGTTGAGAGTTGAGCAGTGCCAGTTCAATTTGCAACAATTCATTTTCTGCAATTTTCCCCATTTCATAGCGTCCTTCTGAAATGCTATACAAAGTATCGTTATAGCTTTTGTTGCGTTTTGCGGTGCGCTCCATTATATCTGCTTCCAGCAATCTGAAAAAGAGGTTGGCCGTAACTCGAGCAACTTCTTCCAAATCTTCTTGATAGGTTTTCTCAAACTGGTCTTGCTGTACTTCTCGCAGCTTTATATCCCAACGCATGCTATTGTAACCAAAAATGGGCTGACTCAAAGAGATAGCAAGCGGTGTAGTCAAGTAGCTGCTGCTTGGGTTATCTCCATACAAGTCTATTCTTTGAATACCAGATGAAAGAAATACCCGCCCGCCAGTAGGCGCTATGGCTTGCGAAAGGCTTAAGCGAAGATCTGTGGTGTTTAAACTACGCTGAACAAACTCTTCGGTACCATCGGGTTGAACCACAGATTGCAATGATCTGTTAATGTTTGGCAGGGTACCACTCAAAGACATTTCAGGGTAGAAGCCTTTCCAAAAAGAGCGATTTCGATAGTAACTTCCTAAATACCGCTGTTTGGCCAATTGAGAAACTTGGCTGTAGTCTTGAGCCTGAAGAATGGCTTGTTCAAGGTTTAAAAGCATTGAGTCTTGTCCGTGGCTAATCAAGCAAACGAAAAAGGCAAAAAGCGTTGTGAGAATTCTATTCATACCTGAGTGAATTTACGGGGTCTTCATCAGCGGCTCTTTTGGCTGGGAAAAAGCCGAAGGTGACGCCCACAAGAGCCGATACACCAAATGAAACAATGATGCTAAGACCAGAAACGATGGTTCTAATTTCAAATAAAGATTCTATTAAAAATGCCAGTGTAATTCCTAGAATGATTCCTATGATTCCACCAAGAACACTAATGACCAGCGCTTCGAAAATGAATTGAATTTTAATGTCAATTTTTTGCGCACCTATGGCAAGCCTCAAACCAATTTCTTTGATGCGCTCCATAACAGAAGCGAGCATGATATTCATAATGCCAATACCGCCTACAATTAATGATATTGCAGCAATAGCCAAGAGTACAAATTTGAAAGTCTCTTTGGTTTTTTGTTGCTGTTTGAGTAGTAGTTCTGGAACCTGAATGCTGTAATCTGCAACATTGTTATGCATCCGCAACATTTTTCTATTGATGAGCTCCACCGATGCTTTTAGAGCTTCGGTTTCTTTGAGTTGAACTGTGATTTTTGAGAGTTGGTGTGCTCTTCTTTTTCGCTCTTCGTCTGCGTTTTGTTTTGACTCATCATCATCCCAAGAGCTATGACCAGAATTGATTAAGCTTTCTGTAATAAGCTGGTTGTTCTTGTAACGCAGAAGCAAAGTTTCTATGGGTACGTAAACCAAATCATTGGCTTGGTTGATGCCCATTTGTTCAAGCTCTTCGCTTACAGTTCCGGTTTCAGAAAGCACATCGATTATTTTGTACCATATGTTTCCGCATTTCAGGTATTCGCCTATGGGGCTCGAACTTGGAAAGAGCTTTGATTTAATTCCCTTACCTATAATGCAAACAGGGTCGCGCTTCACTCTGTGAGAAGAGGTGAAATAAGTGTTATTCTCTGTTGTGATATTGAAGACTGAAAAGTAATTGGAGGTGATGCCTTTGATTTCGCACAAGGTTCTTCTACCATTAGAAATGGCTTGCACATCGTAACTAATTTCTGGACAAACGGCCGCAACATATGGGTTCCCTTCTTCTAAATTATTGGCATCTCTTAAGGTTAAGCCTGGCGAGTATTTTTTTGACTGTTTTCCTTGGCTAGAAGATTCTAAATCATCTACCACGCTTTGCGGAGAAATGATGATGTTGTTTACACCAACCATTTTAATCTGTTCCAGCACTTCTTGCTCAGTTCCCTTACCAACAGACATCATGGTAATGACCGCAGCAACACCAAAAATTATTCCCAGTGCGGTGAGCATGCTCCTCACTTTATTGGCCAATACGGCTTCAAAAGCAGAAAGGAAGTTGTGTTTATTTCTTAATGTGAACGATTCGAGGCGGTTCATTAAAGGCTTGTTTTTTTCGCTTTTTCAGGATCGCTTAGAAAAACGTTTTCACCTTCTTTTAGCCCCTCTTCAATAATGATGTAGTTATCGTTAGCGTCACCTGTTTCTACAGGCTTCTTTTCAGATCCGAATCCCGTTTTTAAGTATACGAACTTGGCAGAGTCTTCTACCTGAATGGCTTCTATTGGAACGTAAAGCACGTCTTCAAATTCACTAATAAGAATGTTGTTACTGGTAGTCATAGCTGGGCGGAGTGTAGTATCTACTTTATCTAAAAGAATGTTCACTTCAAATACTTTGGCTTCAGAATTTGGAAGTTGTTCTCCCACATTTGCCACATCAATAATTTTCCCAGAATAGGTTTTGTCTGCAAAGGCGTCAATTTTGATTTCAACCTTTTGGTTTTTCTTAACTTTTGAAATATCTATCTCGTTGATATAGGTTTTAGACAGCAGGGAGTTTAAGTCTGGCAATGTTGCCACGGTGGGATCCCATGCGCTAACTTCAGAACCAACTTCTACTTTTTGGCCATCCCAATCTCTATGGTAAACCAACATTCCACTTTTGGGTGCCAGAATGGTGAACTCGTTCAATACTTTCTCTACCAACTCGTAGCGCATTTCTTGCTGTTTAAGTGTAGCCGCTACTTGAGAAACTTTGGCTTCGGCTTGGTCTTTTTTGATTTGATAGTTTTCTAAGGCTTGATCATATGCCCTTTGACTTTTCTCTTTATCAATTTCTGCTTGTCTAATTACAGCTGGCGACTCGTATTTAGATTGTTGTAGGATGAGGTCTTTCTCTTCCATTCCGTACCTAAGGTTAATCAAGTTATCTCTACTTTCTCTTAGAGTCAAGGCGGTGTCAAGACGTTCAGCTCTAAACTGAGATGTGATTTTATCTAACTCGGTACCAATTTCTTTTAGTTTATTGGCAAGGTCAGTTCGGTCAAGAGTTCCAATGTAGTCGCCAGAGTCTACATATGTTCCTTCTGGAATAAGATCTGTGATTTTAGTGTTCCAAACCCCGGCTCTTCTCATATTAGAGGGCCCCAGAATTTTTACTGAGTTTTCTGCGAGAAGTTCACCTGTAGACATTACCCGAATATCAAGTGTTCCTTTTTGAACAGTGCTTGTGAGTTGAACCTCCCCTTCTTCTCCTGCAAAAATAAAATACAGCGCAAGAGATACAATCAATGCGGCTAAAACAATAAACCATTTGCGGTTCTTTGGGTTATTCATGAGTCGTTTATTTAAGTAGGCTAAACTATTTAAAATAGTACGGTGTTTCCAACCGCTTATTGTGTCATTTTTGCCGACTATTCATGAAATCGATCAATTTCTCATCTAAGAAGGTCCAAGTTGCAACACTTTCCTTCCTTGCGCTCATTTGGGGCTCGTCTTTTATTTTAATGCATCGCGGGCTTGATTCATTTCAAGCAGATGAAGTGGCCGCATACCGTTTGTTTATCGTTTTCGTGGCCTTAATTCCCTTTGTAAAGAAAGACATTCATCTTCTTTTGGAGAAAAGAGGGCTTGCTTTATTGAGTGTTGGGCTGTTGGGCAGTGCCTTACCTTACTTCTTATTTGTAAAGGCACAAACCCAGATAGACAGCAGTTTGAGCGGTATTTTGAATTCGCTCACACCCATGTTCACTTTAATTTTTGCCCTGGTATTTTTTAAGCAAAAATTTAAACGGAACAGTATTATAGGGGTTTTTCTAGGTTTTGTAGGAGCCGCGGGCTTGATCTATTTCTCAGAGAGTCAACCTACATGGGAGTCGTTTTCGCTTTATGTTTTTATGCCCATTGTCGCGTCTGCTTGTTATGGACTTAATGTCAACATTATTAAAATGTACTTGCAGAACGTAAGCCCCATGTCTATGACAGCCCTCGCATTTCTTTGGGTTGGGCCCTTTGCAGGGATATACTTGTTTTTCTTTACCGATTTTGTACCTCACTTGGTAGACAACCCGAAGGGTTGGGAAAGCTTGGGCTACATCAGTATTCTTGGAGTGGTGGGAACCGCACTAGCAGTTTGGATTTTTAATATGTTAATCAAAGAAACCAGCGCATTGTTCGCCAGCAGTGTTACCTACCTCATTCCTATTGTGGCTATTGCTTGGGGCTTGATAGATGGAGATCAAATGAATGGCTTTCAGTTTCTATTTGTAGGTGTGATTCTTTTTGGTGTGGCCATCATCAATAGCAAACGCAAAGTGAACCGCTAATTCATTTATTTCAATTATTTTCATCGGGCATAAATCATCGCCCATGTCACTTCAGACCGATTTTATTTACCAGCTAGCCCTTACGGGCGTAGATGGCCTTGGACCAGTGAGAACCAAAACCCTTATCGATCATTTTGGATCTGCCGAGTTGGTCTTTGAAGAAAAACCTTCCACCTTAAGAAAGCTCAAAGGCATTGGAAATATTCTAGCCAATGCAGTTTCTGGTCATTCCTGTTTGCAAAAGGCAGAAAAGGAGGTAGAATGGGCTGAAAAGAATCAGGTGCAAATGCTATCGTTTCAAAGTGATGCCTACCCTAGGAGGTTAAAGCGATGTGTCGATGGCCCGGTAGTTCTCTTTTATAAAGGGAAAATAGATTTTAATCCCGAGAGAGTTGTGGGGATTGTGGGAACCAGAAAATGCACCAGCTATGGCAAACGACAAACCGAAGAGTTGGTAGAAACATTAAAGAATTACAATGTTCAAATTGTAAGTGGTTTGGCAGCGGGTATAGATGGCCTTGCCCATCGCTGTGCTGTCGAGCAAGGCTTATCTACTTTAGGTGTATTTGGAACCGGTTTGGATCGCATATACCCAACAGAGAATAAGCGAATAGCCGAAAGCATGCTTGAAGAAGGTGGTTGGGTAAGTGATTTTTACCACGGAACCATACCTGATAGGGAGAACTTCCCCAAAAGAAACCGGATAGTGGCAGGAATGGTAGATGCTTTGGTTGTTGTAGAAAGCAGATTGCAAGGTGGCAGCATGATTACCGCTGAGTTAGCTATGGGCTACAATCGAGATGTTTTAGCTTTTCCAGGCAAAGCAACGGATGATGTTTCTAAAGGCTGTAACGTGCTTATTAAGAACAACAAAGCAGGACTTATTCTAGATGGTGGTGATCTTGTGGCGAACCAGAGGTGGGAAAAGAAGAAGATTACCGCAAGGCAAACCCAAATGTTCGCACTGTTTAATGTACATGAGCAAAAAATTGTAGACGTTTTAACAGATGAAAGCAAGATGCATATTGATTCGCTCATGGAGAAGACCGGAATGAAAAACAGCGAAATGAGTATGCATTTACTCACTCTAGAAATGAATGGAATCATAGAGGGAAAACCGGGCAACTGTTACGCACTAATCTGATTAAAAGCGGAGTAGTTCTGTGTGAATATTAGATTACATTTGTTGCGATTTTTAAACAAACATCCAAACATGTCATCTAATAAATTCCAAGCTCAGATTGATGCTTTCATGGATCAAGTAAGAGCAAAAAACTCACATGAAACTGAGTTCTTACAAGCAGTTCAAGAAGTTGCTGAAAGTGTAATCCCTTTTATAGAGGAACACCCAAAGTACAATACCTACCAGGTATTGGCACGTATGGTTGAGCCGGAAAGGGTAATTATGTTCCGTGTTCCTTGGGAAGACGATCAAGGAAACGTAAAAGTGAGCAGAGGTTTTAGAGTTGAGTTCAACTCTGCCATTGGGCCTTACAAAGGTGGTTTGCGTTTTCACCCTACGGTGAACTTGTCAATTCTTAAATTCTTAGGCTTTGAACAAGTGTTTAAAAACTCATTAACTACCCTTCCAATGGGTGGTGGTAAAGGTGGTTCTGACTTTAACCCAAAAGGAAAAAGCGATAGAGAGGTAATGCGTTTCTGCCAAAGCTTCATGACAGAACTTTCAAGACACATTGGACCTAATACAGATGTACCAGCTGGTGACATTGGTGTTGGAGGAAGAGAGATCGGTTATATGTTCGGTCAATACAAAAGAATTAGAAATGAATTTACCGGTGTGCTCACGGGAAAAGGCATCAACTGGGGTGGGTCTTTGATTCGTCCAGAAGCTACAGGATATGGGGCGGTTTACTTCTTAGAAAACATGTTAAAGTATGCTGGAGATTCTGTTGCCAATAAAGTAGTGGCTGTTTCAGGCTCAGGTAACGTTGCTCAATATGCTATTGAGAAAGTGAATGAACTTGGCGGTAAAGTGGTTACAGCTTCCGATTCATCAGGTTGCATCTACGATAAGGATGGTATAGATGCTGAGAAACTTGCGTTCTTGATGGAGCTGAAGAACGTGAAGAGAGGAAGAATAAAAGAATACGCAGACCAATTTGGAGTTCCTTTCTTTGAAGGGAAACGCCCATGGGATGTTGTTGAAAATGCAGATGCTGCTTTACCATGTGCTACCCAAAATGAATTAGACGAAAGCAACGCTAAAAACTTGGTGAAAGCTGGAGTGAAAGCAATCGCAGAAGGTGCCAACATGCCTTCTACACCAGAAGCCATTGAAGTAATGCATGAATCAGGTATTATGTTTGCCCCAGGTAAAGCATCTAATGCTGGTGGTGTTGCAACTTCAGGTTTAGAGATGTCTCAAAACTCTTTGAGATTCAACTGGACGAGAGAAGAGGTTGATGCTAAATTGAAAACCATAATGGCAGATATTCACCAAGAATGTGTGAAATTTGGTACAGAAGCAAACGGATCTGTAGACTACATCAAAGGAGCAAATATTGCTGGATTTGTGAAGGTAGCAGACTCAATGATCGATCAAGGATTGGTATAATATCATACCATCAGAAATAAAGAAAGGCACTCAGAAATGAGTGCCTTTTTTGTTTGAGGCGGTTCGCAAGCCAACGATTAGGGTTGTTGTGTCAGTCAAGCTTAGCCAAGCCTACATTCAATGCATACTTTACTAAACCAGTGGTATTTCTTACGTCTAATTTGCTGAGTAAGTTCTTTCTATGAGTTTCAATAGTATAAGGACTTAACTTCAATATTTTCGCTATTTCTTGGGTAGTGTTTTCTTCTGTAAGAAGCTGTAAAACCTGTTTTTCTCTTTCAGAAAGCTTCACCTCTTTTCTGTTGACCGTTTGCATTCCTTTGATCAAAGTTTCAGTAACGCTTTGGCTATAGAAAGAACCTCCATCGTGAACGGTCTTAATCGCATTGAAAAGTTCTTCTTTACTCGTTTCTTTTAATATGTAGCCATTCACCCCCGCGCTTATACCTTCCCGGATATGGTAGGGATCATCAAACATAGAAAGCAAAATAATTTTGATTTCGGGATGGGTGATTTTCAATTTATGAACGATGTCTATTCCGTTCATTTCTGGCATGCTAATATCTAAAAGGAGCACATTTGGGATGTTTCTTTGGAGCTCCATTTTGAGCAAGGTCCAAGAAGTGGCTGAGGGAAGTATCTTGAATTCTGGATTTGACTTTAATAAACTTTCTAGTCCATCTATGAACATTTGGTGGTCATCTGTTACCATTATGTTTATTACGGCCATGATACTTCTAGATTTAGAGAATTGGATTCAAATATAGGTTAATGGATATCAAAGTGGATAGGACGTAGATTAAAACAGCGAAGGTGATTTTTAATTTCATGACTCAGCATTTTTTGTTTTTAAATGCACTTGAACTCAACAGGGAGGCGTTGTGTTCAAGTGCTATACATGCGGATTGATTGGTTTTGGCGCTTAGTGGAGATAACTAAGTAGGTTGTTACTATCTGGGGGTGTGTTCCAATCAACCTGAATTGTATATGACAAATATGAGGAGCTTTTAATGCTTATACTAGACCATAAATAGTGAATCTTTCTACCCAGAAATGGGTATAAAAAAAGGCCAGCTAAAAAGCTGGCCTTTGTATTAGTCTTGAAACTTAAGTAATTATTCAATCACAAGTTTTTCTCTTTGAACTTGAGATCCGCTAACCATATTTACCATGTAAACACCTTTAGACAAACCAGCTGTTGGAAGCTCGTGCGTTCCATTTCCATTAGCAATTGAAGTTGCTACAGTTTTACCAGCTAAGTCAATGATAGAAATGTTTACTTGAGCATCATCATTCAGGTTCACATTTACAAATGTGTTTCCGTTAGATGGGTTAGGATAGATTTTCACGTCACCGTCAAAGCTTACTTCTTCAGTAGATGAAGTTTGACCAGTTAACATGATGTTATCTAAGTACAAGCAGTTTCCTTGTCCACTACCAGTAATTTCAAATTTGAAAGTCAGTTCTCCAGTAGTCCCATTATATGCAGAAAGATCTACATTGTTTGTAGCCCATTGCTGTCCTGTTGGATAGAAAGTAGCCTGGTTATTCGCAGGACCTGTTTCTAAAGCTGATCCAGCTGCACTAAATACGCTAGTCCAAGTAGCACCACAATCTTCAGATACATAGATTTCAAGTTTATCAGTAAATGCTGCATCTAAACCGTTTGCCGCGTGATCGAAATCAAGGCTAAGGTTCCAAAGGTTGTCAACTGCATACTTGAAAGTAATGATTTCATTTACTTGGCCAGCATTCATGCTATAAAGTCTATGACGGAAACTCTTATCTGAGTTCGCATATCCACCCAATGCATTTGGAATACCTGTAAACATTGATTGGTTGATTACAAAGAAATCACCATTGGCAAACATTGCAGTGTTATTCCAAGTTTCATCACCGGCACTGTAAGACTCAAAGTCTTCCATCAATAATGTTTGTTCTGCACTTTGAGGAATGGTTACAAACGCATCAGAAGAAGATGAGTTGTTTGATGTAACAATTTCTACTTCAGAACCACCGTTGATAGTACTTACATTATAGCTAATTGTATGGGCTCCACCAGAAACTCCAACTTGAGCGAAATCATGGTTCATGTTTGCGCCAGCTGCAAGAGCTTGGTTGATTGTTTCAGTAACTGGAGTTCCACCATCAATGCTGTAGCTTACTTCAAAAGCAGTTGCATCATCATTTGATACGTTTTCAACGTTGATTGAAGGTGTAATTAAATTTTCACACAAATCTGTTGGGATTGTCGTGTTGTCACCAGCAGCTAAATCGATGATCGTAGTTCCCGGAGGTGCTGTGAAAGAAACTGGACCGTAAGCACCAGTAATGATGTTTTGTTGACCTTCAGCAATAAATGCTACCACTTCTAAATCACCTAAAGCAACAGGTACTCCATTAATATCGTTTGGCACAACCCAAGTGTATTGCTTTTGTACCATGCTACCTTGAGTTGTTGTTGTGATAACCTCACCCCATTGTCCCGTTGGCATGTCACGCAACATGTGTTGGTGATTGTACATCCCATTAGAAAGAATGTTTTGAGGATACCAAGTTGCTGCTCCTGTTTGAGGACCTTCAACATTGTTTTGAGAAATAGCTACGTTCAAGTTTACACTTGCTGCTCCATTTCCTGTAAAATAAGCCTCAACATCAATAGTCATTTCTCTAGTTGCTAAATCTACATCAGCTTCTAAAGCAACATTTACGTAAGAAGACTCACCAAGAACAACACCTGCTGCACTTGTCCAATCACCTCTGCTCATTGCTGTACCACCACCTTGAGTCCATCCGTTCCCAGTAAAATCTGCTCTATTTACTGTTCCGGCAGGGTAACCTGTTAATCCAGACTGACCTGCGATACCAGCCCCGAAATTTGTTCTGAAATCTGGATCTCCACCACTAGGGTTAGCAAAACCACCTGTATGGATATTGATTAATACAATATCACCAGGATTTGCATTTTTCAGATCCTGCGCACGTTTGTGTCCATCTGGACAAAACTGACAATAAATACCTGTGAATTCTTCAAGAACCACGTTTTTGTTTTCCGCAGATTGGCTAACTGGTAGCTGTGCAAATGCACTCGTTCCGATTAGCGCGGAAATTCCTGAGAGTAATAGTTTTTTCATATAAATTTAAATTAAGATGGGCAATTTACTAAAGAATTCTATTCAAAGAAAACTTTTGTTCGTGCATTCCTCTGGAATGGTAAAGAAATATTCATTTATTTTGGCAAATACCAATCGAATAAATTATGAAATACATTTTTACATTTTTTGCAGTGCTTACTGCTTTTATCAGTTTTTCGCAACTTGTTGTAAATTCTGACACTGTTTACATGGAGTTGATAGATGGAGAATTTGTAGACGGACAATTCTCTGTTGGAAACACATCTCTCAACAATTCTATTGATTTAACGTGGAGGGTTATTGAAGATGACTTGAACCCAAGTTGGTTGATTCAGTTTTGCGATTGTGTTGCTTGTTATGCGGCTCCAATTCCAGATTCTGGAGATTGTGACTTAGACCCAAATTCAAATCAATTTTGGAAGTTGCAAGTAGATCCTCAAGGGAACGCCATTTCTACACAGATTTTCAAAGTAGAGATTGAAGATATGATGAATGGTGGAAAAGATACAGTTACTTTAATCACAACCGCACCAAGTTCTGTAAGTAATAGAATTAAGGAGTTTGGTATTACCATGTATCCAAATCCGGTTCAAAACCAATTGAGAATAGATAATAACAATGGTGAAGCTGTTGAGGTGCTTGTTTCAGATTTATCTGGAAAGCAACTTTTTATAAACACCGTTAATGCAAGTGGTTTCATTGATTTTAGCACCTTGGAAAATGGAATTTACTTTGTTTCTGTGAAGAGCGAAGGAGTTCTTTTGGGAACAGAAAGAATAGTGAAGCACTAGGCTAAGCCAACTTCAGAAACTAATTGATGAGCCAGTAGAGGAATTCCTTTGCTGGCTTTTTCTTTTATCAGCTTAATTTGTGGCAAATGGGGAACCGTTTCAGCTGCAGGGTCTAAATAATATATAGGAGTATGCGCCTTGGTGGCATGTATTAGGCCAGCAGCGGGATACACTTGCAATGAGGTTCCAACAATAACCAACCCATCTGCATTAGAAACAATTTTAGAGGCTTCTTCCAAGAGAGGCACGCCTTCTCCAAACCAAACAACATGTGGCCGCAATTGAGAACCATCCTCTGCTAAATCTCCTATGCTGGTTTCCTCACCTTTCGTCTTATAAATCATGTTTTCATTGTTGCTGCTTCTCACCTTCATGAGTTCACCATGTAGGTGAAGTACATTCTTTTGTCCAGCTCTTTCGTGCAAGTCGTCAATATTCTGGGTAATCACCGAAACATCAAATACATCTTGTAATTCGGCTATGGCTTTATGTCCTGTATTGGGGGAAACACTCAGAAGCTGTTTCCTTCTTTTATTGTAAAACTCAAGTACCAATTTTGGATTTGCCTGCCATGCTTCGGGTGTAGCAACTTCATACACGTTGTACTCTTCCCAAAGCCCATCGTTATCTCGAAAAGTTTTGAGACCACTTTCTACACTCATTCCCGCTCCTGTGAAGAAGACGATGTGTTTTTTTGTCATTTGATAGAGGATTTGTTAAATATCAAAACTAAATTCTTTGCCTTGATGATTTCTTAATTTTGCGACCTTATGATAAAAATTAGAAAGCAAGAAGCGCTTGACTACCACAGTGAAGGAAGAAAGGGAAAGATTGAGGAGATACCTTCTAAACCTTATCATACACAAAGAGATTTATCGTTGGCATATTCTCCGGGAGTTGCAGAACCATGTTTGGCAATTGCAGAGAATAAAGATGATGTCTATAAATATACGACAAAAGGGAACCTAGTAGCGGTTATTTCTAACGGAACAGCTGTTTTAGGTTTGGGAGATATTGGACCAGAAGCGTCTAAACCTGTTATGGAAGGGAAAGGCGTTCTATTTAAAATATTTGCCGATATAGACGTATTTGATCTAGAACTTGATGCTACAGATCCTGAAAAATTTATTGAAACTGTTAAAGTACTTGCGCCCACTTTTGGTGGAATTAACTTGGAAGATATCAAAGCTCCAGAAGCATTTGAAATAGAGGCTAGGTTGAAAGAGGAATTAGATATTCCAGTAATGCATGATGATCAGCATGGAACAGCAATAATCTCTGCTGCAGCTCTTTTAAATGCCTTAGAAATTGCAGGGAAGAAAATTTCTGAAGTGAAGGTGGTTGTCAATGGCGCTGGAGCTTCTGCAATTTCTTGTGCTAAGCTGTATTGTTCATTGGGAGTTTTGAAGCAAAATTTATTGATGTTAGATAGTAAAGGGGTTATTTCTACAAAGAGAGATAATCTTGGTGCCCATAAAAAGCTTTTTGCAAGAAACACTGAGCATAGTACACTGGAAGAGGTTATTGCAGATGCAGATGTATTTGTGGGTCTGTCTAAAGGAGGAGTGCTTTCTAAAGACATGGTTCGATCTATGGCAGATACACCTATTGTTTTTGCACTTGCCAATCCAACCCCAGAAATAGACTACCAAGATGCCATTGATGCGCGAGAAGATGTGATTCTTGCAACTGGAAGAAGTGATCATCCTAACCAAGTGAATAATGTGTTAGGCTTCCCATTTATATTTAGAGGAGCGTTAGATGTAAGAGCTGCTCAAATAAATGAGGAAATGAAAATTGCAGCGGTTAAGGCTTTGGCAGAATTGGCAAAAGAGCCTGTGCCAGATGAAGTAGCCGATGCATATGACGAGCGCAATTTTGTGTTTGGAAAAGACTACATCATTCCCAAGCCTTTAGATTTTAGATTAATTACCACCGTAGCTCCTGCTGTTGCAAAAGCGGCAATGGAATCTGGTGTTGCTAAAGAACCAATTACAGATTGGGATGCCTACATTGAAAGCTTAGCGGAACGCATTGGAAAAGATAATAAGCTTGTAAAGTCTATCGAAGAACGTGCAAAGAAAAAGTTACAACGCGTAGTCTTTGCAGAAGCGGATCATTTTAAAATATTGAAAGCGGCACAAATCGTAAATGATGAGGGAATTGCTAAGCCAATTTTACTTGGTAACAGAAACAGAATCGAAGATATTGCCAATGAATATCACTTAGATATTTCCAATTGCGAAATCATAGATACGAGAGAAGATGCTCAAGCAGATTTACGAGGCAAGTTTGCTGATACCTATTTCGAATTGAGGAAACGAAAAGGGGTGACTCATTTTGAGGCTGAAAAACTCATGAGAGAAAGAAACTACTTCGCTGCAGCAATGGTTCACCATAATTATGCTGATGCCGCTATTTCTGGACTTACGAGAAACTATCCCCAAACATTAAAGCCTGCACTTGACTTTATTGGTAAATCTGAAGGGGTAAATAAATTGGCAGGTATGTTCGTCATCATCACCGATAATGGCCCATTATTCCTTGCCGATACTACCATAAACTTCAATCCAACGGCAGAAGAAGTTGTCGGTGTGGTAAAAATGGTTCACAAAGCGGTAAAAAGGTTGCGTATTACCCCAAGAATAGCTCTTTTAAGCTATTCCAATTTTGGATCTTCAAGAGGAGAAGAGGCAAGGAAAATGTCAAAGGCAACAACTATTCTGCATGAAAATTACCCCGAGATTCAAGTAGATGGTGAAATGCAAGCAAACTTTGCAATGAACAAGGATTTATTAAATGAAATTTTTCCATTTTCGCACCTTGCAAAAAAACGGATTAACACACTGGTATTTCCGAACTTATCTTCAGGAAATATAGCTTATAAGTTGATTCAAGAGCTTACCCAAAGTGAAAGCATTGGGCCGATTTTGTTGGGTATGAAAAAACCATTTCATGTCTTGCAATTGGGGAGTTCTGTGAGAGAGATTGTAAATATGGTAACCATAGCCGCAGCAGATGCGCAAACAAGAAAGCAAGCCGAATGATTCATCACTTGAAAGGAAATATTGTTGAGAGAACACCGAGCTATCTAGTGATTGAGTGCAGTGGAGTAGGATACATGGTAAATATTTCTTTGAATACCTTTTCTCAAATCACATCAGATCAGCAGCTCATTTACACGCATTTTGTGGTGAGGGAAGATGCTCAAGTGCTCTATGGATTTGTTCAAAAAGAAGAACGCATGCTGTTCTTAAAACTCATTTCAGTTTCTGGGGTTGGTGCTTCTACCGCTCAAATGATGTTGAGCGCTTATAATCCTCAAGAAATTGTAGGTGCAATTATTAATGAAGATGTCAATTTTTTAAAGTCAATTAAAGGAATCGGAGCCAAGACGGCACAGCGCGTTATTGTTGACTTGAAAGACAAATTGGAAAAAGAAGATTTACCTGTAGAAATATTTGCAACAGCGCACAATACCAGTAAAGATGAGGCGTTATCAGCACTGATTGCTCTAGGTTTTGACCGAAAAGCGAGTAATAAAGTGTTGGAAAAAATAATGACAAATTCACCTGATTTAAAGGTGGAGGAACTAGTCAAATCTGCGTTAAAGAGTTTATAATCAATTGTTTATTTAGTTGAGTTCGCTGTTGATCAAATACCAGTTCAAGGTAGGTTCATTGCTTTTTTGCTTTGGATTGGTGGCCTCCTACATATCAATGGCTCAAACTGGAAGTGATACTACCGGAAATGTTGGAGACTCATTGGTATACCCCATGAAAGACGGTTCCAATACTCCCTTTACGAAAGGTGGCTATACACCATTTCAAATGGGAGCTCCGAGCAACATTCAATCTTCCTTTCAATACGATTTTAAAACAGGGAATTACAGACACATCCAAACTTTAGGAGATTCTACCATTTTTAGGCCTCCTAATTACATGACGTTTGATCAGTACCAGCAATACCAATTGGATAGAGGTATTTCGGAGTATTGGGAGTCGAAGGTCACTACGGAAGATGAATTCAACAACAGCAGCAACCTAAAGCTTCCAGGGTTCCAAGTAAATAGCGAAGGATTTTCCAACATTTTCGGATCGGATAGAATTGAAATTAGACCGAGCGGTTCTGCAGAACTGAATCTCGGTTTTTCTACTTCTAGAACAGACAATCCTGCCATTCCTCTTCAAAATAGAAGAAACACTATTTTAGATTTTGATCCAAAAATTCAACTGAATGTCATTGGTAAAATTGGAGACAAGTTAACGCTTACAACCAACTACAATACCGAGGCTATGTTCAATTTTGAAAATCAAATTAAGGTAGATTTTCAAGGGGGTGAAGATGATATCATTCAAGACATTGAAGCGGGTAATGTAGCTCTTCCATTAAATAGTTCACTCATCACAGGTTCACAAAGTTTGTTTGGGATTAAAACCAAATTGCGTTTTGGTAAGCTTGATGTAACTGCGGTAGTTTCTCAGCAAGAAGGGCAAAAACAAGAGATTGAAGTTCAAGGGGGAGCACAGGTTACAGAATTTGAGTTTGAAGCTGATAATTATGATGCCAACCGTCACTACTTTTTCGATTATCAGTTTAGAGAGCTTTATGAACCCGCGGTTGAGACCCCTCCTATGTTAAACACAGGTGTAAACATTACCAAAATTGAAGTTTGGGTAACCAACACCAATTTCAATACGCAAGACACAAGAAACATTATCGCCTTTCAAGATTTAGGTACAGCAATACCAGATCAACTCTATAATTCTGGTGGCGATGGAGGGATTATTGTAGATCCTACCTACCAAAGTTACCCAGACAACTATGCGAATAATTTGTATGAAGGTTTGCGGTCGGTTTCTCAGGTTAGGGAATTTGATGATGCCTCACAATATTTAGACAATCAAGGCCTAGAAGCCCGATTTGACTACGCCAAAGTAGGTTTGGCAAGAAGGCTCCAACCTTCGGAATATTACTTTAACCCCCAATTGGGTTATATATCATTGAATCAAGAAGTACAGCCAAACCAAGTTTTGGCTGTTGCTTTTCAATATACCTTCAGAGGGCAGACTTTTCAAGTTGGGGAATTTTCTACCGATGGTGTAGATGGTTCACATGCATTGTTCTTAAAAATGATCAAAAGTCAGGAGCTCAACACCAAGATTCCAATGTGGGATTTGATGATGAAAAACGTTTATTCTCTTGGGGCTTATCAGGTGAGTAGAGAAGGATTTGAGCTGGGTATTTGGTATTTAGACCGTGAAAGAGGAATTGAACTCAATTACATTCCAGAAGGTAAAATTGATAATACGCCACTGCTTCAGGTAATGGGTCTAGATACATTAACTGTAAATGGTCAATCTTCTGCAGATGGGCGTTTTGACTTTTTAGACAACCCGAGAATTACCATAGATCCCAAGAAAGGGCGCGTGTATTTTCCTGTGCTTGAACCTTTTGGCTCTCACCTAAGAGAAGCTTTTGATGATAGTGAACTGGGAGATTTATATGCGTTTGATTCTTTGTATACCAATACACAGATGGATGCTCAGGTAAAATTCCCCGATAAAAATCGATTTAGAATCAAAGGGGAGTACCGTTCAGAATCTGGGAGTGAGATTTCTTTAAATGCCATTAATGTTCCACAAGGTTCTGTAACAGTTTCTGCAGGTGGAAGAAACTTGCAAGAGAATGTAGACTATACCGTAGACTATACTTTAGGAAGGGTAAAAATCTTGAATGCTGGCTTGCTAGAGTCGGGGACACCCATTAAAGTTTCGTTAGAGAGCAACTCCATGTTTGGGGTACAGCAAAAAAGCTTAATGGGAGCGCGCTTTGATTACCGGGCAAATGAGAACCTCATTTTGGGAAGTACCATCATGAATTTTAGAGAGCGTCCGTTAACTCAAAAAACCAATGTTGGAGAAGAACCCATGTCTAACACCGTTGTTGGTTTAGATGGTTCTTGGATAACAGATGCTCCGTTTTTAACCAAAGCAGTTGACTTCTTGCCGGTTATCTCAACTAAAGAAGAAAGCTCACTGGAAATTACTGGAGAAGTGGCTAAACTTTTCCCTGGTCATAACAAGGCCATTGGCGATGAAGGAACCTCTTATATCGATGATTTTGAAGGCTCTCAAAGTGTTATTGACATTAGAACGTTCAACGCGTGGTCTTTAGCAAGTGTGCCTCAAAACCAACCCCGCTTATTTCCAGAAGCTGATTTAATCAATAACCTAGGACACGGATTCAATAGAGCACGTTTATCATGGTATGTAATTGACCCTTTATTCCATACCAACGATGCCAGAACACCAGATAATGTAAAGAATGATTTGACCATGCAGTCAAATCACTTTCAGCGTCAAGTACTGGTAAACGAGGTGTTCCCCAATAGGCAATTAGCAAACAATCAAATTTCTAATATTCCAGTTTTAGACTTGGCCTTTTACCCTCAAGAAAGAGGACCGTACAACTATGATGTTGATGGTGTAGACCCAGAAGGGAATGTAGTGTCAGCAGGTGTAGACCCCAATACAGGTGAATTGAATAACCCACAATCGAGATGGGGTGGGGTACAGCGAAAAATTGAAACACAAGATTTTGAAGCAGCAAATATTGAGTATATCCAATTTTGGTTGATGGATCCCTTTAATGCTGATTATGAATACGGGAATGATGATGGAGCCCTATATTTCAACTTAGGTACATTGTCTGAAGATGTAATGAGAGATGGGCGTATTGTATATGAAAACGTATTGCCTACCAATGCTGAAGATGCAGCAGATCTCACATCTCAAGACATGACCAATTGGGGAAGAACTTCACTTACCGCTCCTATTGTAAATGGTTTTGATAACGATCCTGAAAATCGTCAGTTTCAAGATGTAGGAATAGATGGTCTACAAAATGCTCAAGAGCAAGTGTTCCACCAAGATTTTGTAAGTCGTATTTCAGGGGCTTCTCCAGAAAGAGCCGCGGATCCATCAAACGATGATTTCCTTTTTTATACAGATGAAACATGGGATGCTCAAAATGCCGATATCCTGACGCGTTACTCTAAATTTAATAATTACGAAAACAACTCTCCAGTAGCTACAGAATCTGATGCCGCATCTCGCGTAGGCTCTACCTTACCCAATGCAGAAGATCTAAACAGAGATAATGTTCTTGATGAATATGAGAGCTATTGGCAATACAAAGTAGATATCTCTAGAGAAGCCCTGAGCAACGTTGGTAGAAACTACATAACCGATGTGATTGAAAGAGACGTTGCAACTGCTGATGGGAGAACAAGATCAATCAAATGGTATCAGTTTAAGATTCCGGTAAGAGAGGCGGGAGAAAGCATTGGTGGTATTTCAGATTTCAGAACCATTCGTTTCATGAGAATGTTTATGACCGGGTTCGATAATCCTGCCGTAATGCGTTTTGCAAGATTAGAGTTGGTAAGAGGAGAGTGGCGCGCGTACAATGGCTCACTTGATGATGCAGGTGATTTCTTGGTAGAAGAAGACAAAACAAGCTTTGATATTGGAGCAGTAAACATTGAAGAGAACGGAAGTAAAGAGCCTGTAAACTATGTTTTACCTCCAGAGATTGAAAGAGAAATTAACGTAGGAACTACCAATAATGCACAAAGAAATGAGCAGTCTATCTCATTAAATATTTGTGGACTTGGAGATGGTAAAGCGAAAGCAGCTTACAGAAACTTTGATTTAGATGTGCGTTCTTACAAGAAGATTAGAATGTTTGTTCACGGAGAATCTGCCGATCCAGATCAACCTTTAGAAGATGGAGAGTTAACTGCTTTTGTTCGCCTTGGTACCGACTTTACAAACAACTACTACGAATATGAGATTCCATTAGAAATTACCGAACCAGGCACCTATAACAACAATAGCGACAACTCTAGAAGACAAGTATGGCCAGATGCCAATAACATGGTTATTGAGTTTTCTGTACTTCAAGACGCAAAAATTGCAAGAAACAATGCAGTGCTTACAGATGGCGATGTTTCAAACTCAAGTCGCTACGCTTATCAAGCAGGTAAAGCCACCATTTATGTGGTAGGGAATCCAAACTTAAGCACACTCAAAACCGTAATGATGGGGATCCGTAACCCCAAAAAGACCATTAACGATATTGGGGATGATGGACAACCAAAATGCGTAGAAGCTTGGTTTAACGAATTGCGCTTAACAGATTTTGACGACTTGGGCGGTTGGGCAGCTATGGCTCAAATCAACTCCCAATTGGCAGATTTTGCATCTGTGTCTATGTCAGGGAGCATAAGCACTCCTGGTTGGGGTAGTATAGAAAAGAAAGTGAGTGAAAGACAACGAGAAACCAATCAGTCTTTTGACATTTCGGCAAGTATGGATTTAGGTAAATTTTTGGGAGAAAAACCAAAAGTACGCATACCAATGTATGTGGGTTACGGCATTAACCAAATAAAACCACAGTTCAATCCACTAGATCCTGATATTCTTTTTGAACCTTATATCACAGAGAATTATCAAGACGAAGGGCAACAAGATTCAATTCGAGAGGTTAGTACCACTCAAACAGTGCGAAAAAGTGTCAACTTTACCAATGTCAGTAAAGAGCGCGGGAACACGAAAAAGAAACCTGCCTTCTATGATATTTCTAACTTCTCTGCTTCGTACTCGTTTTCAACCACAGAGTTTCGCGATTTTGAAACGGAATTTGACAACCTCAAACAACACCGAGGTGGTTTGACTTACGCCTATTCTGGTTCGCCAAAAAATTACCGTCCATTCTCTAAGTGGAAACCCGTGCGTTCGAGCAAACATTTAAGACTGATTCGCGATTTCAACTTCTACCTTTTGCCAAAATCTTTTGGTATAACTACAGATTTTAACCGCAGGTACAACGAAAGAAAGGTTCGGAATAACTACCCAGAAACCACAGCAGATATTCGCCCATTTTATGACAAAACATTTAATTGGAATAGAAACTACAATATCCGTTACGACCTTTCTCGCGCAATAAAGTTTGACTTTGCTGCGGGTACGCAAGCCTTAATCACAGAACCTTTGGGCGCGGTAGATAGAGATGTTTATACCGATCAATATGAGCTTTGGAAAGACTCTGTGAGGTCAAGCATTAGAGAGGGTGGAACCCCCATGCAGTTTAACAATGCTTTCAATGCTACTTGGACAGTTCCTCTCAATAAATCACCAATCACAGATTGGATTTCTGCATCTGTGAGATACGGTTCCACTTACAACTGGCAACGTGCATCATTTGCGGCAGATTCTTTAGGGAACACCATTCAAAACACACAGTCATGGCAGTTCAATTCTTCATTAGCCATGAACACACTCTACAACAAACTCTCTTGGTTCAAAGAAATACAGCGAAAACAGCGCTTAAAATCTAGAGGTTCTTCATCTAGAGTAAACCAAAAAGAACAAGGTAAGTCTCAAGTTAAAAATGCGAGTAACGAGGAGGAGGAAGAAGAGGAAGAAGAAGACAAAGATAAAATGACAGTCTTCGATCATTTTGGAAGCCTCTTAATGATGGTTAAAACCGTTTCAGGAAACTACAGTTTAAATGGTGGTTTATTAGTGCCGGGTTACGCAGCGGGTGTCAATTTCGTTGGAGCGTACCCATCTTTAGGTTCACCAGGAACAGAATTTCTTTTTGGTAAGCAGAACAATTATGGAGATTTTGAAGAATACATCGAGTATGCTTCTTCTCAAGATTGGTTAGTAAGGCAAAATAACCTGAATACGCCTTGGAGTAAAACATCCAATGAAAATCTCAACTTTAGAGTATCTGTTCAACCAGTTAATGATTTAAGAATAGAAATTACAGGTCAAAGACAGCATAGCACGCAATACTCAGAATTTTACCGCTGGTATGATACGTTATTCTTTGATGATGGGACATTTGAAACAGATTTTTGGAATCAAGAAAGTCCAGTAAGTACCGGAAATTACTCCGTTTCTTACAATATGATTGGTACGGCATTTACCACAGATGGAGAAGACTATGTGAACAGTGTTTTTGAAACTTTTGGTGAA